>NZ_JZKF01000006.1 GCF_000962825.1 Actinoplanes rectilineatus | reverse complement strand
ACCATAGACAACGGCTCTGACCTGCCAGCCGTCCCCCACGGTTGCTTTCCGCTCATCAACCGACCGTCAACGACGGCTCCGGGCTACCCAGCCGTAGCCCATGGTCGGTTGCGGGTCTCAGATGGACCGTGGCCGACGGCTCAGCCGGCTGAGCCGTCGGCCACGGCTGCCCTGGATGCTCATCTCAGCCGCCAACGACGGCAGGGGCGAGTCGGCCGTCGTCTACGGCCCCCTCGAGCAACCGTCACCCCCGTGACCCCCGACAAACTCGGCCCTCACCGACGACCCCGCCCAGCCCACGGCCGCCCAGCCGACGCCATACGACCACTGGCGACGGCCGGGCAACCCGAACACCGGCGGCAATCCATCGACGACTCACGCCAGACGGCACTGCGGACAGCAATGGTCGTCGACTACAGCTCCCGACAACGATCGTCCAGCCCTGGACGACGGCTGAACACTCGAGGCCGAACAACGACGTACGGCAGGCACGCGCGACCGACCGTTGATCATGGCTAGGTGGGAGGGACGCGACGCGCGACTGACCTTCAAGCCCAGCTCAACGCGAAGTACAGGGTGCGACCGCCTTCAACCACTGCTCGACCACCCCCAGCTCGACGTGACCTGCGACGTGTGGCCGGCCCTTGACTGTCGCTCGACGCGAGGCGCGACATGCGGCTGTGGCGTGTGGCCGACCATCGACCGCGGCTCGGCGGGAAACGCCGCGCGAGGTGCGGCTCGGCGGGAAACGCCGCGCCAGGTGCGGCTCGGCGGGAATCGCCGTGCGAGGTCGGCTCGGGCACCGGGGCCGCGAAGGACCGCCGCTACAGGTCGGACAGCCAGCGATGGCCCGGGTGCACTCGGCCCAACAGCTCGGACAGCGTGGCACGCTGCGCCGGGGACAGGTGCGGAACGGCCGCGGTGAAGTCGGCCTGGTCCTTGCGGCGCGCGTGTTTCGCCTTGAACAGCAGGACCAGTTCCGGGGCCAGGTAGGGGATGCCGTCAGCCGTGTGGTGGATGATGTCGCGGTACGGGAACCGGACCGTCTCGTCGCGACGGCAGATCCACGTGTCGCCGTCGTGGGGTTCGCGGAACACGTCCAGCAGATAGTCCCCGGTCGCGGGGTCGCGCAGCCACGTCTGGTGGGTGCCCGCGATCTCGCCCTCCGTGGCATTCTCCCAGATCCGGCCGTTGCCCACCGCGTCGAACACGTACCCGGGCAGCCGGCCACGAACGTCGGCGAACCGCGCGGCCGGAACGGCGATCTCGACGTCCCCATGATCGCGTGTCTGCCTGCCGTGGAACAGGTCGAGTGCCCAGCCCGCCGCCACGTACCACGGTGTCGTCGTGCCGGTCAGGTGCCGGGCCACCTCAGCCGGGGTCCAGCAGGACGACCACCGGGCGTCGAGGGCGTCAATCTCCGCCGGCGACAGCAGGACACCGCGGGCGCGCAGCTGCGAACTCACCCCGGAAAAGTAACAAAGTCCATCCGCTTCCACTGTGGACGCTATCTTGGCGCGATGGACTTCGCTCGTTACGCCGCGGACAACGCGGTTCCGCTGGCCACGCTCGACCCGCACGCGCCGTTCGACGATCTCGAACCGTTCGCGGATCTGCTGGCGGGCGCCCGGGTCGTCGCGATCGGGGAGAACTCGCACCTGGTCAGCGAGTTCTACCGGCTGCGGCACCGGCTTCAGCGGTTCCTCACCGAGCGTCTCGGGTTCGGCGCCTACGCGCTGGAGTCCGGGTTCACCGAGGGTCTCGCCGTGGACGCCTGGGTGCGCGGCGAACGCCCGGTCGAGGAAGCGATCAACGAAACCGGCATCACATACAATATGGGCAAAAATCGGGAATTTAGGGAGCATCTCGAATCGTTGCGCACGGCCACTCCCCCGACCCGATTCTTCGGTCTCGACGTGCCCGGCTCGACCACCTCGCCACTGTCCGCCCTCGAGAGCATCCACCGCTACCTGCAGAAAGCCGACCCGGACGCGATTGTCACCGTCGAACGGCTGATCACCGCGATCCGTGTCTTCGCCGGCGAGCATGCCCTGCCCGCCTACGCCGCCTACGGCGCGCTGACCCCGGACGACCGGAACCGGATCACCGCCGACTACGCGGAGCTCGCCACCCGCTTCGACGCGCTGGAGTCCGACTACCGGGAGGCCACCGGCGACGACGCCTACGCCACCACCCGTCACGAACTGCGTCTCGCCCTGCTGCTGGACCAGGCGATGCGCCAATACATCGCCGCGACCGAGGGCGTCCACCCGAAGCTCGCGCCCCGCGACCGGGGCATGGCCGAGACCGTGTTCTGGCTGCTGGACCAGCTCGGACCGGACACGAAGATCATCGTCGCGGCGCACAACAGTCACATCCAGCGGACGCCGCTGCAGACCCCCGCCTTCGCGCTCTCCGCGGCCGGGCGTCATCTTTCCACCAGACTTCATGACGGGTACGTGGCAATCGCCGTCACCTGCACCTCCGGCACGACGGTCGCGCACCGGCCGGACGCGGACGCCCCCGGCGGCGTGGCGATCACCGGCGCCGAGTTGGCCGCGCCGGAACCGGGCAGCGTCGAGGAGCCCCTGGCCGGGCGGCTGTGCGCTCTCGACCTGCGTCCCGCGCGCACGGCCGGACTCACCGGCGCCCCGGACCGGATCCGGGTCCTCGACCGCTACCAGTCGACCCCGGTCGTCGACGCGTACGACCTGGTCGTCAACATCCCGTCGATCCACCCGACCGCCCAGGTCACCAACTCCTGAGATGGAACGGCTCTCGTTCGGGGCGGCGGCCGCCGACTACGCCGCACACCGGCCGGATTACGCACGGGACGCGGTGCGCTGGGCCGTGAACCCGGCGCCCGGCACCCGGGTGCTCGATCTGGGCGCCGGAACCGGCAAACTCACCGCCGTCCTGGCCGCGACGGGCGCTACCGTGACCGCGGTCGAGCCGGACCCGGCGATGCGGGCCGAACTGACCCGGGCACTCCCCCGGGTGACGGCGCTCGCGGGCAGCGCCGAGTCGATCCCGCTGGCGGACGGCGCGGTCGACGCCGTACTGGCCGGCAATGCCCTGCACTGGTTCGATATGACCGTCGCCGGACCGGAGATCGCCCGGGTCCTCGCGCCCGGCGGTGTACTGGCCGGACTCTGGAACGTCGTCGACGACCGGGTCGCCTGGGTGGCCGGCCTGGCGCGGGTCGCCGGTCCGGACGTGATCGGGCCACGGGACACGCCGGCCGCTTGGCGGGACGCTACTCCAGGCGTACCCGGGGAAGGATCGTGGTTCGGTGACGTCGAACGGGCGATGTTCGGGCACGGGCAGCGCCGCACGGCTGACGCCCTGGTGGCGACACTGGCCACCAGGGCGGGAGTCTTGACCATGCCGGAGGTGCGGCGGCGGATGGTGCTCGACGGGATCCGCGGCTATCTGGCGTCGCGGCCGGAGACCGCGAACGGCGAGTTCACCCTGCCGATGCTGACCTGCGTGATCCGGGTCCGCCGCCGCTGACGACGGCTCAGGCCTCGGCGTGGGCCTTGCGCAGCGCTGCCAGGAAGTGCTCGGCGGACTGGGCGCCGGAGACGCCGATCCGGTCGTTGAGGACGAAGAACGGGACGCCACTGATGCCCAGCTGGCGGGCCTTGCGGATGTCCGCGTCGACCTCGGCGCCGTACTTCTGGCTGTTCACCACGTCGGTGGCCTCGGCGGCGGGCACGCCCACCTCGGTCGCCAGCCGGACCAGGGTGTCCGGGTCGTCGACGACGGCGGCGTCGGACAGGTGCGCCTTGAGCAGCGCCTCGTGCATGGCGTCACCGAGGCCGTGCTGGCCGGCCAGGTGGGCCACCCGGTGCGCGTCGCGGGTGTTCACCGAGGTGGCGTTGCCCAGGTCGTAGCTCAGGCCCTCGGCCTCGGCGAGCTGGGTGACCTGGTGCTGCATGGCGCGGACCTGGGACGGCGGGGCGCCGATCTTCTTGCCGAGCATCTCGCTGACCGGCTCACGCTGTCCCTGCGGGATGGTCGGGTCGAGCTGGAAGCTGTGCCAGGTGATGCTGACGTCGTCCTTGTGCTCGAAGCGCTCCAGCCCGGACTCCAGGCGGCGCTTGCCGATGTAGCACCAGGGGCAGACGACATCGGACCAGACGTCGATGCGGATGGTCACCAGCACACTCCGTTCTCACAGACCGGGGCGTCGTCGGCGCCCTCGAGGATGATCAGCTGCGGCAGCTCCTCCACCGGCGGTTCCTCCTCGAGGACCGGGGTGGTGGTCTCCGGGATCTCCGACATGGCCGCTCCTCGGCTTCGGGGTATTCTGACCCACAGGTCAAGTTACCCGGCAACAGTAGCAGGCATCTTGACCACGGGGTCAAGATAAGGGGGGTCATGCGCGCCGACGCACAGCGCAACGCCGACAAACTGCGCACCGCCGCGACCGCACTGTGCCGGGAACGCGGCCTACAGGTCTCCCTCAAGGAGATCGCCCGGCACGCCGGCGTCAGCCACGGCACGCTCTACAACCTGTTCGGCACCCGCGAGGCCCTGATCGACGAGGTGATCGGCGACATCGCCGCCAAACGCCTCGGCGACGCCGCCCGCCGCGCCCAGGCCTGCGACGACGCGTGGGAGGGCTTCGCCGGATACGTGACGGAGGTCTGCGAGTTACAGGCCACCGATCCGGCCCTGGGTGACGTGCTGACCCGCCGCTGCCCCCAGGCTGTCCGCCTGATGGCCGTCTGCGACAACACCGCGGCGGCCGCCGCGAGCATCATCGACCGGGCACGATCCGCGGGTACGCTGCGCCCCGACTTCACCACCGAAGACCTGATCTTCTTCCTGGCGTCGAACGCGGCGCTCGCCCGGGCCGCGGAGTCCACCGGCGCGCCCGGCTGGCGGCGCAGCGTCGCGTTCCTGCTGGACGGGCTGCGCACGGCGGCCGCCCACCCGCTCCCCACCGCCCCACTCAAACCAGCCCAGCTCCACCACATGCTGGTCGGCGAACCGGCCGCGAGCTGAGAAAATCTGCGCGCAGGTTTAGCGTTTGGTAGCAGGCGCTATCAAGGGGTACGCAACCACCCATCTCCCCCCTTCTCCCCTCAGAAGCACCCCAGGACCGGATGACCTCTTCCGGGAGGGAGCCCAGAAGTTGATCATTTTGGGAGCGCTCCGAAGGGGGGGGGGTGGGGGTTAGCAAGATCCACAGGGCGCATCAGTAAAGTCATGCCATGCCTAATCCCGGAGACATGATCGGCGGCCGTTACCGGATGGACGGCCGGATCGCCGCCGGCGGTATGGGTGAGGTCTGGCGCGCCACCGACACCGTGCTGAACCGCCCGGTCGCGGTGAAGACCCTGCTCGCCGGGTTCGCCGGCGACCGCAGCCTGCTCACCCGCTTCGAGCACGAGGCGCAGACCATGGCCGCGCTGCGGCACCCCGGCGTCGTGCAGGTCTACGACTACGGGTCGAGCGGCAACCAGGCGTTCCTGGTGATGGCCCGGGTCGACGGCGACGCGCTCAACAACCGGCTGGCCGAGCGGGGCCGGCTGAGCGTCGCCGACACCATGTCGATCATCTCCAAGGCGGCCCGCGCGCTGGGTGCCGCCCACGAGGCCGGGATCGTGCACCGCGACGTCAAGCCGGGCAACCTGATCATCGAGCCGAACGGCAACGTGGTCCTGGTCGACTTCGGCATCGCCCGGTCCGCCCAGTCGGTCGACCTGACCGGTGTCGCCGAGGTCATCGGCACCGCGCTCTACATGGCCCCGGAGCAGGTGGCCAAGGAGACGATCACGCCGGGCGTCGACATCTACGCGCTGGGCTGCGTGGCCTACCACTGTCTGGCCGGGCGCCCGCCGTTCACCGGCGAGACCCCGGTGGCGATCGCCATGCAGCACCTGCAGGACCACCCCGCGCCGCTGCCGCCGGACGTGCCGCCGGCCGTGCTCGCGGTGATCGCCACGGCGATGGCCAAGCAGCCGCAGGAGCGGTTCCCGACCGCCGAGGCGATGGCCGAGGCGGCCGAGGCCGCGGCGAACGGGCGTCCGCACCCGTCGACGCGGGCGTTCGGCGCTCCCGGGGCCGGATACCGCACCGGGACGCAGGGCTTCGGCGGGGCGACCCGGCCGCAGCAGCAACAGCCGTACGGTCCGGGGCCGGGCTACAACACCGGATCGCAGGGCTACCAGACCGGCTCCCAGCAGCGCCCGGGCTACCAGACGGGCTCGCAGCAGCGACCCGGTTATCAGACCGGTTCCCAGCAGCAGCCCGGCTATCAGACCGGTTCCCAGCAGCGCCCGGGCAACGCCCCGTGGGCCGCGTCGGCGGCCGTGCCGCCCCGGCCCGCCGCCCAGGGCGGGGCCTACCAGACCGGTTCGCTGGCCGCACCCGGATACGACGACGGCAACGACTACCGCCGTGGCGGCGCAGGGTCGGACACCGCGCAGCGCTGGCCGATGGTCCTCGCCGGGGTGGTCGTGGTCGGCCTGCTCGGCATCGGTGTGGCCGCCTTCGCCGGCGCGTTCGACGGCACGGCCGACCCGGTCGACACGCCGCCCGCCGTCGTCACCACCACGACCGACGACGAGCCGACGACCGAACCGCCGCGCCAGGACGACTCCGGGAACGACGAGGACGACTACACGCCGACCACCAAGCCGACCAAGAAGAGCCCGAAGCCGACGACCCCGCCGACCACGGAACCGACGACCGAGCCCCCCACCACGGAGCCGACGACCGAGCCCACCACCGAGCCGACCACCGAACCGACGGAGGGTGACGGGGGCGAGGACGGCGGGGACGGCGGCACCGGCCAGAACCAGAATCAGAACGGCTGACCGTCGCGCAGCGCACCGAGCAGATCCGCGAGCGGCGCCTCCCGGGCGGAAGCGAAACCCGTTCCCGCCCAGAGATGCGCCGTTCCGGTGTCGCCGGCCGCGGCGGCCGCGGCCCGCAGTCCCGCGGTCAGGTGGTGCACCGCGGGATAGGCGATCGGGGCGTCCGCGGAGTACTCGTCGATGAACCGGTTCCGCAGGCCGCGGGCCGGCTGACCGGTGAACGCCCGGGTCACCGCGGTCTCGGTGAACTCCCCCGAGGTCAGGGCGGTCCGGTGTACGGGCCGGGTGCCGGCCTCGTCCGCGAGCAGGAACGCCGTGCCGCACTGGACGGCGGCGGCACCCCCACGGCGGAGGGCGGACACCTCGGCGGCCGTGCTGACACCCCCGGCGACGACCACCGGGACGTCCGTCACCGCCCGCACCTCGGCGAGGACCTGCGCCGCCGTCGAGTCGCCCCGGTAGGACTCCGGGTGGGTGGTGGCGGAGTGGCCGCCGGCCGTGCCCGCCTGGGCGATCAGTCCGTCCGGCGCCACCCGCAGAGCCTCCACCGCCTCCCCCGCCGACGTGACGGTGATCAGCACCGTGGAGCCCGCCCGCTGCAGGGCGCCGACCACGGAGGACGGCGGCACCCCGAACGTGAAAGTGACCAGAGGCGGTGCGTAGGCGACCGCCACCTCCACCTTCCGGGTGAAACCGTCGTCGTCCTCTTTCGGCAGGGGTGGGAGGGGTAGCTCGTACCCGATGAATTCCTTCCGCAGACGGAGCCGGAAGCGCTCCAACGGCCCGGTGTCGCTCGGCGGTGGCGTCGGCACGAAGATGTTGAGCCCGAAGGGCGAACCGGCCACCGCCCGCAACTCGTCCTCTACCGCGCCCGGCGTCTTGTATCCGGCGGCGAGAAAGCCCAGCGCACCGGCGCTCGCCGCGGCGAGGACGAGTTCGGGAGTGGACGGGCCGCCCGCCATCGGGGCTACCACGACCGGGGGGATCTGCAAGCGCATGGAACGACACTATTTGCTTCGGCGCGCGATCCTTGAAGGCATGCGCAACCCGTTCCCTGTCCGGACCACCGGCCACCGCATGCCGCGTCCGCGCCTGTCCGCGCACCGCACCGCCGCGGACATGATCGCCTCCGCCGTCGCGCCGCTCGGGCCGGCCTGGCACGTGGTCGGCTGGCCGGATCCGCGACGTCCCGGCGAGGACGTCGAGTTCCTCGTGGTCGGACCGGTCGGCCTCTTCCTGGTGACCGTGGTCGATCACGGCACGGCGCGGGCCAGCGTGGCCGGTGACGTGGTGCAGATCGATCAGGAGCGCCCGCCGTACGTACCGCGGGTGCGTAAGGCCGCCCGCCTGGCGCAACTCACCCTCTCGGAGGCGGTCTCCCGATCGGTTCCGGTCACCGCGGTACTGATGTTCGCCGGTTCCGGGCTGCTCAGCGTCTACAACCTTCCGGCTGACTGCCTGCTCAGCACGGAGCAGGAACTCCACCGTCTGCTGCGCGCCGGCGGCACCCGGATCGGACCGGAGACGGCCCGGAAACTGGCGCGGGTGGCGACTCATCTGGCATCTTCCGGATCTCGGGCGATTCGACCCTGACATCTCTGGGTAGGAGATCAGTTGTCCTGATTTGCCGGATCGAGGAGGTCTGATGAGTGCAGTCGCCAACCCCGCCACCGTGCAGGAGTGTCTGCGGGTCGGTACGGGTTTCTCGCAGGGTGACCGGAACTGGATCACCGAGCTGTTCGAACCGCTGGACACGCGGCTTGCCTCGTTCCATGCGGACGCCACGGAGCTCGAGATCTCGGTGAAGGATCGCAACGCCGCCGGGCAGAAGGTGACGCTGGAGTGCTGGATCAGCGGCCGGGACAAGGTGGTCACCACCTCGTCCGAGGACGACCTGCACGCGGCGATCATGGATGCCCGCGACGACCTGCGGCGACGACTCAACGACGCGAAGACCAAGCAGGAGCCGCGCCACAACCGTCACCTGCGTGAGGTCGCCCAGCCGGAGCCTTCCGAAGAACTTCTCTGATCGTGTACGCGGAAAACGACCGCGGCCGCCTCTTCCGGCGGCCGCGGTCGTTTCGTGTCACTGCGTCTTCACCGTGTCCTTGATCCAGGACGCGATGTTGTCGGTCCGGGCGGCGCTCTCCGTCGCGGAGTGCGGGCAGCTCGGACCGTTGCTGACCACGGCCACCAGCACCGGGGCGCGGTGCTTCTTCTCGATGAAGTACGGGCCGCCCGAGTCGTACGGGCACGGGGTGGTGTCCGCGGCGGGCGCGTAGCCCTTGACCCCGACCACCGTGTCCGTCACCTCGACGACCTGCAGCTTGCCGGTGAGCAGCCGGGTGGACGGTGTCGGGTTCACACTGGTGGTGGACCCGTACCCGGTGAGCCGCAGAATGTCCCCGACGTCGGCCGGGGACGTCCCGACCTTGATCGGCTTGATGCCGCGGACCGGCCGTTCCAGCTTGGCCAGCGACACGTCGGCGGTCTTCGACTGCCGGACCGCCACCACCTTGACCTCCACCCCACCGCTGCCGGTGAGATCGGTACGGCCGACGGTGGCCGTGGTCAGATCCGCGACCGGGTACTCCTGCCGCACCCCGTCGAAGGTGCGGAAACAGTGCCCGGCGGTGATCACCCACTGCGGTGCGACCAGGGCGCCGGAGCAGGCGCTGTTCCGGCGGCCCCCGTCCGCGGTGGGGATGCCCGTCATCGTGAGTTTGGTGGAGAACCGGTACTTACCGTCCGGCACCGGTTCCCCGTTGGCGATGGCGTGTGCCGGCGCGGCGACGGCCCCGAGGATCAGGGCCGCCCCCGCGGCGATCACACTGGCTTTTCGCAACATTCATCGACCGTAATGCCAGCGAGCAAGATCGGCATCTGGAGTCGGTCCACTACGGACGGTCAGCAAGCGTGTGACGAGGGACGATGTGAACGAGTACGTGACGGCCGGCTTCGTGGCCGGCGGTCTGTGGCGGCCGCCCCGGTGGTGGAAGGGGCTGCCGGCCCTGGCGGTCAGCGCCAGCGAGTGCCTGGCCGACCTCCTGCCGGGCGAGCAGGAGTGGTTCGGCCCGTGGCATGCGACGCCGCCCCGGGTGCCGTCACCGGTGCTGGCGGTGGAGGTGCCGACCGGGCGGGCCGCGGAGATCGCCGGCTGGTTCGACCACCCGCACCCGGTCCGCGACAACCTGACCGCCCGCACCCCGCCGCTCGCGGGGCAACACCTGGGGTTCGAGGTTCTCGGCCACGAGGCGATGGGCGGGCGGTTCCACACGTGGCTCTGCTACAACAAGGAGCTCCGCGTCGGCGCGCACGGCCTGCTCACCACCCTCGACGAGGCGGACCGGACCGCCGCGCTCGGCGACGGCGACGACCAGATCACCTGGTTCGCCGTCCGCCTCACGGCGGTTCAGGGTTTCCGCAGCATTCGGTGAGCACGGCCAACTGCCGGAAGGCCCGGAGGACCAGTTGCGCATAGCCGTGGGTCTGCAGCGCCCCGGGCACCAGTGAATGGCCGAAGACACGGATGCAGGTGGCACCGGCCTCCCAGTCCGCAAGCGTCTTCTGCTGCACGGCCAGGCCTGTCGACGCCGGCCGCCAGTCGGTCATCCGGTCGAAGGATCGGGACGCCCGTGCGACCAGCGCCTGGGTTCCGCGTCGCCCGCGCCGAGGGCACGGGCGATCGCGTCGACGTCATCCGGGCTGAGCGAGCCCTTTCCCCGTCCTTCCCACCGCTACCGTCACCAGCGGTGCCGCCGGCTGGCTGTCGATCGCCGCGGGCAGCAACATCCCGGCGGACGTCCTCACCGCGGGCAGCAACATCCCGGCGTCCGCCCTCACCGCGGGCGGCGCCTTCGCGGGCGCGGTCGGACTGCTGCCGGCCGTGGCGCACTACGCCCGCGGATCGTGAGCCTCACGGCTTCCAGCCGGTGACCGCCGCCCACTCCTCGGCAACCGTGACGACCAGGTCCACCACCGGGTCCTTCAGGTCGGTGTAGACGTCGACGTCGGGGATCTCGGCGGCCAGAGACTGCTTGAAGCGGGCGTACGCCGGCACCGCCCGCGGGTGGGCGCGGAACCAGTCGCGGAACAGCAGGGCCAGGCGCTCGTTCGGGGAGCCGGCCAGGCGGCAGTGCAGGTTGACCGGGGGCAGGCCGGGGGTTCGACGGTTCCAGTAGCGTTTCACCCAGAGCGACTGCGGGTCGTCCGAGCCGGCCGGCACGTGATCGTGCTGGTACGGCATCCGGGTGAAGCCGAGCGTCGTGAGCGGCCCGTCGAAGGCGGCCGCCGCGGTGTTCAGGTCGGCGACGCTCAGCTGCAGGTCGTAGATCGGTTTGGCGGCCATGCCGGGGATCGAGGTGCTGCCGATGTGTTCGACGCGCAGGGCGGCCGGGCCGAGCAGGGCGGCGATCTCCCCGGTCAGGGAGGCGGCGCCCTGCTGCCACTGCGGATCGTGATCGACGACGATGGGTGTGGACACCCCCAGCACCCTAGACATGTTTCGTCGTCAGGGTGCGAAGCCCGTCCGCGTGGTGATTTCGGGCGCGCTGGACGCCCCAATTCACCACACCCCTGGCGGTGTGTTGATTACGGGCGCGCTGGACGCCCCAAATCACCACACCCCTGGTGGTGTGGTAAATACGGGCGTGCTGAGCGCCCGAAATCACCACAGAGGCAGACCCTGACTGCGAAAGACGTCCAGCGTGCCGTCCTCATCCGATCACGACTCGCTCCGGGACGTGGACTTCTTCGCCTGGGCCGCCGACGCCCCGCGGATCATCGAGAAGATCACCGCGATGGGGTACGCGCTGCTGCCGGAACCGCCGCACGACCAGCAACTGGACTTCCTCCGCGACGGCGTGGACCTGAGTTTCGCCCTCGTCGACCGGGACGAGGCGGGACACGTGGTGGTGGCGGGCGGCCCGTGGGCGGGCGAACGGTGGCCGGACGGCATGCTCGACGGGCCGGCCGCGACCCTCGGGGGCATCCGGTTCGCGGTCGTCGACCCGTACGCCCAGATGGAGATCAAGCGACGCATGCCGGAGTGGGTCCCGGGTCTGCCGAGGCGGCCGAAGGACGCCGAGGATGTCGCCCGGCTGGCCGCGGCTCTCGGGGTTGTCGCAACTGATTAGTTGCTATACCGTCGGTGACATGGCATTCCCCGACCGGATCGAGCGCACTCTGCACCTGCCGCACCCGCCCGAAAAGGTGTGGGTGGCCCTGACCACCGCCGCGGGGCTGGGCGCCTGGTTCGGCCACTCGGCCGAGGTCGACCTGCGCGTCGGCGGGCTGATCAAGCTGGCGTGGGACAGCGGCGACGCCGCGACGCTGACCATCGAGCGCCTCGAGGAGCCGCGGTTCTTCGGCTACACGTGGCGGATCCAGGGCCTGCCGGAGGGCGATCCGCGGCGCACCTACGTCGAGTTCACCCTGCGGCCCAGCGTCGCCGGGACCACGCTGATCGTGGTCGAGACCGGCTTCGCCCAGTTGCCTGACTCCAGCGCCCACGCGGGCAACACCCAGGGCTGGCGGCACGAACTGGGCGAGTTGGTGGCATACCTTGACGGACGACTCTGAATTCGTCGCCCAGGAGGTCTTCACCGCGCTGGCCGACCCGACCCGGCGGGCGATCCTGGCCGCGCTCTCCACCGGCGGCCCGGCGACCGCGACCGACCTGGCCGCAAGCCTGCCGATCAGCAGGCAGGCCATCGCGAAGCATCTCGGCCTGCTCGCCGACGCCGGCCTGATCACGGCGGTGCGGGGTGAGCGGCGCCGGATCCGCTATCGGCTCGACTCCACACCGATGAGGGTGGCGCAGCGGTTCCTCGCCGCGCTGGCCCGGGACTGGGACGGCCCGCTGGCCGCCCTGAAGGAGCATCTAGATGACGATATTTCCGGACATCGTGACGCGGGCGGAGTGGCAGAAGGCTCGCGCGGAACTGCTGATCCAGGAGAAGGACCTGACCCGGGCACGTGATCGGGTCAACGAGGCCCGGCGCCGGCTGCCGATGGTACGCGTCTCCGACGACTACCGATTCTTCGGCCCGCATGGCGCGGTCACGCTCGGCGACCTCTTCGACGGCCGCGACCAGCTGATCGTCCACCACTTCATGTTCGCTCCGGACTGGGAGACCCCCTGCCCGAGCTGTTCCTCGGCCGCCGACGGCATCGCCGGCCTGCGCCTGCTGCACGCCCGCAACACCACCCTGGTGGCCGTCTCCCGAGCCGCCTACCCGAGGATCGCCGCCATCCAGCAGCGGATGGGCTGGACCTTCCCGTGGTACTCGTCGGACGGTGAGAGCTTCAACCGCGACCACCTGGCCACCCGCGACGACGGCGAATGGCCCGGGATCAGCGTCTTCCTGCGCGCCGGCGACGAGGTCTTCCACACCTACTCGACCTACCTGCGCGGCATCGAGGAGTTCCACAACCAGTACCCGTACCTGGACCTGACCGCCCTCGGCCGCCAGGAACACTGGGAGAAACCGCACGGCCGCGCCACTCCCCTGGGCCGCCAGGTGGGCGGCCCAGGGATGCGACTGCCTGACGAGTACTAGCCCGCCTCCGGGTGCTCCGTGACGTTCTGCAGGTACAGCGCCTCGCCCAGCTTCTCGATCAGCGCGAGCTGAGTCTCCAGGTAGTCGACGTGGTGCTCCTCGTCGGCCAGGATGTCCTCGAAGATCCGCGCCGACGTGACGTCACCGATCGACCGCATGTACTCCAGGCCCCGGCGCAGGCGGTCGACCGCCTCCACCTCGACCTTCATGTCGCACTCGAACTGCTCCTTGACCGTCTCGCCGATGCGCAGCGCGAACAGCTTCTGGTAGTTCGGCAGGCCCTCGAGGAACAGGATCCGGTCGGTGAGGACCTCGGCGTGCCGCATCTCGTCGATGGACTCCGCTTTGGTGTGTTTCGCGAGCACGGTGTATCCCCAGTTCTCCTGCATCTTGCCGTGCAGGAAGTACTGGTTGATCGCGGTCAGTTCCGCGGTCAGCTGCTCATTCAGGAACTCGATGACACGAGCGTCACCTTGCATGCCGATTACCCCCGTTAGGATTGCTCGGGGAAATCGTACATTTCTGGCAAACTAGGCGACGGCAGAAAGCGGCGTGTCGGCGGTTTCCTCCTCGATCAGGTCAGCGATCCGGTCCAGGCAGCTGCCGCATCCCGTCCCTGCTCCGCAGGCGTCACCGACCGCTTCCTCGGAGCGGGCGCCGCAGCGGATCGCGTCGCGCACATCCCGTTCCCGGACGCGGTGACAAATGCAGGCGAACATAGGGCAGCGTTCCTTTGTTTTCGGTAAGCCTTACCTTTCTGAGGCTGCCCTAACGTGACGAATCCCGCAAGATCCTGAATTGCGACGTGCAACACCTGTGAGCGTTTCGGTCACCCTGGGTGAGAATCAGAAAACCCCTTTGGGGGTACGACCTACGCACTCCCGGAAAAACCACACCTCCCGTGGCCGACTCGCGAGCGGCTGCCCACTCACGGTCCGTGCCGCGTCCTCCGGCGGCTGTGGGCGGTCACCCTACGTGGCTCGCCGCTACGCGGGAAGAGCCGGGTAGTCGGTGTATCCCCGCTCCCCGCCGCCGAAAGCGGTCTTCCGGTCCATCTCGTTGAACGGCCCACCAGCCGCCAGCCGGGCCGGCAGATCCGGGTTCGCCAGGAACAGCGTCCCGAACGCCACCAGATCGGCCAGACCGTCCTCGATCAGCGCCAGACTCTCCGGCCCGGTCGGCTTCGTGTGCGGGTTCAGGATGAACGCACCGGCCCACCGGTCCCGCAGCCGCCGGGTCAGCCCCCGGTCCGGGCTCTCGATCAGGTGCAGGTAGCCGATGCCCGCCGCGGTCAACTCGTCGAGCAGCGTCGCGTACAACTCATCGGTGTTCTCCTCCACGATGTCGTGGTACGACCGGTCCGGTGAGATCCGGAACCCGACCCGGTCCCCGCCGATCGCCGTGGCCACCGCCCGGGCCACCTCAGCCCCGAACCGCACCCGCCCCTCGATCGAGCCGCCCCACGCGTCGTCGCGCAGGTTGGCGTTCGACGACAGGAACTGCTGGATCAGGTATCCGCTCGACCCCTGGATCTCCACCCCGTCGAACCCGGCCGCGATCGCGTTCCGGGCCGCCCGTTCGAAACCCTCGACGACCCGCGCGATCCCGGCCTCGTCGAGCGCGACCGGCACCGGAAACCCGACCGCCCCGGCAGCGGTGTAGACCTTCCCGTCCGCGGCGACCGCCGACGGCCCGACCGGCAGCAGCCCGTCCGGCAGCAGACTCGGGTGACTGATCCGCCCGGTGTGGGTGAGCTGCGCGAAGATGACACCGCCCGCCGCGTGCACCGCGTCGGTGACCGTGCGCCATCCCGCGACCTGCTCGTCCGAGTGCAGCCCCGGCGTGTCCGCGAACCCCTGCCCCTCGGGCGACGGCTGGGTGCTCTCGGTGACGATGAGTCCCGCGGAGGCCCGCTGCGCGTAGTAGGCCGCCTGCAGCTCCCCGGGCACCCGCCCCTTCGCCCGGCTGCGTGTCATGGGCGCCATCACGATCCGGTTGGCCAGCTTGAGGCCGCCCAGATCAAACGAGTCGAACGCGTGAGCCATCCGTCGATCCTCCACGGGTATGGTCGGGTCCCCCAACCTAGCCTCCAATGATCAACAGCTCGTTTCCCCTCGGGGAACGGTCGGCCGACCTGTCCTGCCTGCAGGGCCGGGCCCGGTTGTCCGCCTACGGGATGATCGTCCCTGCGCTGAACGAGCGTCAGGCCGCTGCCGGCGGGGGCGGGAGCTCCAGCGCCGCCAGCCGCGACCGGTCGGTCAGTGAGGTGATCCGGGTCATCCGGCCGTTCTCGACCGTGCAGCGCATCAGGCCCACCGGCTGCCCGGCCGGGTTCCAGGCGAGGATGCCGGCCTGCCCGTCGACCAGGACACGGCGTGCCCGGAATCCGGTGCGGCCACCCCGCTCGACTGCCCGGACGACCTCGGCGCTGCCGGTCCGGACCGTGACCGCCCGCGCCCCGTGGGTCTCCCAGATCACGTCCGGGTCGAGCACCTCGAGCAGCGCCGCGAAGTCCCCATCCCGGGCCGCGGCGAGGAACGCCTCGACCACCGCCCGCTGACGGCGCCGGTCCGCGGCCGGGCCGGTGGCCGCACCCCGCACCTTGCGCCGGGCCCGGCTGGCGGTCATCTTGGCGGCGTCCGCGGATCTACCGATCACCGGCCCGATCTCGGCGAACGGCATCGCGAACAGATCGTGCAGCACGAACGCGATCCGCTCGTCCGGTCGCAGCGACCCGAGCACGGTCAGCAGCGCCAGCCCGAGCGCCTCGGCCCGGATCGCGTCCCCTTCCGGATCGTCGTCGGCGACCACCGCGACCGGCATCGTGAACGGCACCTCTGCCTTGGCCGACCGGGACCGCAGATGGTCGATGCTGAGCCGCCCGACCACGGTGGTCAGCCAGGCGGCCACATTGTCGATGCTGCCCGGCTCCTGCCGGGCGAACCGCAACCACGCCTCCTGCACCACGTCCTCGGCGTCGGCGCGGCTGCCGAGCACCCGGGCCGCCACCGCCGTCAGCCGCTCCCGGTGCCCCTCGAACTCGTCGGCCATCGTCTGTTACCTCTCCTCGTCGGCTCCCGTCATCACTGCGACGAGCCCGGCGGGGCTCAGGTAACCGCCCGAGGAGGACCCCGTGAACACCCTTCTATGGATCATCACCGGCCTGCTGGCCGCCGCCTTCACCATCGGTGCACTCAGCCAACTGCTCCTGACCCGGGAGAAATACCGCACCCTGGGCCGCGGCCAGCACTGGGTCGACGACTTCGACGCCACGCAGCTGAAAACCATCGGCGCCGTCAAACTCCTGGGCTGCGCCGCCCTGATCGTCCCGCCCCTGACCCCGGTAGGAGCCTCAGCTCTGGCCCTGTTCATGGCGGGCGCCGTCACCACCCGCTTCCGCCGCCACGAGTGGACCTACCTCCCCGGCGACCTGGCGTACCTGTCCCTGTTCCTCTTCGTGGCCTGGGGCCGCTTCTCCACAGGCAGCAGCTAGACACCTTTCGTCGTCAGAGCACGAAGCCCATCCGCGTGGTGACTTCGGGCGCGCTGGACGCCCGAACTCACCACACCCGAGGGAGCGTGTTGACTACGGGCGCACAGCACGCCCAAACTCACCACACCCGAGGAAGCGTGTTGACTACGGGCGCACAGCACGCCCAAACTCACCACACCCGAGGAAGCGTGTTGACTACGGGCGCACAACACGCCCAAACTCACCACACCCGAGGAAGCGTGTTGACTACGGGCGCACAACACGCCCAAACTCACCACACCCATGGAGGCGTGTTGATTACGGGCGGGAGGGGCGGCTGAAGTCACCACGCGGAACCTGATGACGAAAGTGTCTGGCCTCCCGCCTGTGTGCATGTGCGGATGCGCCTGTGTCACCGGCGGAGCAGGGACCGCTTGAGGCTCTCCGGCATCGGATCGTCGACCAGCGGATCCGGCCGGTCCGCCCAGCGGGTTCACACGCGATCGCGGGCGCGGCACCACAGCGGTGTCTTGCAGACGCGCTTCTGGTCATCCTCGCGAAGGCACAGAAGAAACCCGAGCAGCCGCAGATTCCCCTCGCAAACCGGACAGGTTTCATCCTGCTCCACGGGGTCTGTCACGCCGCCAGCGTGGTCCAGCCTTCGCCGCCCGTCAAGCCGAAACGGCCGTCAAGCCGAAACGGCCGTCAAGCCGAAACGGCCGTCAAGCCGAAACGGCCGGGCCGGAGTTCGCGACCAGGGCCAGCGCAGCATCGATGTCCGCGGCGACGTGCGTGGGGCGGTAGGCCCGTTCGGTCCACTCCCGCCCGTTCGCCACCCAGACGGTGGTCAGCCCCAGCGCAACAGGTCCGGAGACGTCGGCGCCGGCCGAGTCGCCGACCATCCACGCACCGTCCAGCGGCACCCCCGCCCGCCGCGCCGCCAGCTGGAAGATCTCCGGCGAGGGTTTGCGGCAGCCCGCCTCCTCGGAGATCACCCACGCGTCGGCCAGCCGGTCCAGGCCGGAGTTGACGAGTTTCGTGTGCTGCTGCACGGTCCGCCCGTTGGTGACGATCGCTTTCGGCCACGGGATGGCTCGCAGGGCCGCGGCGACCGTGGGCGCGAGCGTCACCCGGCCCGCCCCACCGTCGTCGAGCAGCCGCTCAACCGCCAGGGCGTCCGCTCCGGGGAACCGGCCGATCATCGCCGCGGCCACCGCCGGGCGGGGCGTGAACCCGCTGCCGTCCACCTTCAGCACCCACCCGAGGTCGCTGGCCGGCAGTGCCTTCTCGCTCAGGAACACGATGACCGCCTCCCGGAACGCCGCGTCCCGGTCGATCAGTGTGTTGTCCAGGTCCATCATCAGCAGTGCCACGATCCCCGCCTCGTCCTCCGGCCCCGCCGCCCGGAGCGGCCACCCCGAGTCTCACCCGTGGTCCGGCCGGGCCGGTTCCGGGGTCGGCGCCACCATCATGGCCCCGGCGACGCCGGCGACAAGTGCCACGGATCGATGCGTGAGCGGCGGTAGCAAGCGGGCGTAGACAGTGTCTACGCCCGGATCGGGTGGCCGAACTCCTTCGCCAGCGACTCCAGGTCGGGTTCGCCGTACCTCGTCACCATGTCGGCGAACCGAACCGCCTTGTCGGCGCCGAAGCGGGCCACGCTCGCCGCGAAGGAGGCCGCCGTGACGAAGCCGGGGGTGCCGCCCTTGCTGTGGAACTTGTCGGCGTACAGGAAGGCATGCATCTGTGCTCTGATCTGCGAAGTTACCGTTTTAGCAGCTCAGGAGGTTGACCGATCGCGACATGGCGCGACGCATTGCAACGGATCCCGCCTGCGCGTGACCCCGTGGGGAAACGGCGTGAACTAGCGTCCACCGCATGGCGTCCTCACCGGAGCACCGCGGCGAATCCGTCCGCATCACCTGGCTGTTCGGCGGCCGGCGCGGCGGTGCCAAACAGTCGTGCACCTTCACCGGCCCGGAGAAGGCCAGGCTGAAACTGGCCCTAGCGGCGAAAGCCCTCGTTGAGTCCCGTGGTCATGACATCACCCGGGACGAGTGCTATGCGGCGATCCTCGGCAGCCCCGTTGAAGTCGATGATGCTGTGCCCACCTTTAAGATGTGGGCCGAACAGTGGACTGATGAACTCCGCAAGACGAAAGCCCTTCAGGCTGATGTTCTCAAGCGCTACGTTCGCTCTCTGGAGTTGCGCGCGTATCCCTATTTCGGGCACAAGCGACTCACTGAGATCACTCGCGAGGATGTCAAAAGTTGGGTGACGACGATGAAATCCACTCGTGTCACCTACGGCAACAAGAACCGGAGCACCGGGATCGGACTCCTGAAGGCAACGACAATCCACTCCCACTTCCTGATCACCGGTTCTTGTCTGGCCGCTGCCGTCCCGAAGTGGATCCCGGTGAGCCCTGCGGCACCGAAGCCCGGACAGCGGAAGAACGAGTTTGGCCTACCAAAGATTGGCCCCAGCGAAGGTATGTTCCTGTCGGCTGACGAAGTTCGGCTGATCCTGAAGAACTGTCACCCCCTGATCCGGGATCTTGTATTCGTTGCATCGCGGACGGGCATGCGCATCGGCGAGTTGATCGCGTTGCAGGGTCGGCATGTGGTGTTTCCTCAAGGCGGCGGGGCGACAATCCTCGTACGGCAGGCGCTGAAGAACGACGGCCAGGTTGGTGATCCGAAGTCGGCGGCAGGTAAGCGGGACATCTCCGTGATTGGTGAGGCTGCTGAGATCCTGGCGCGGCGCATCCGGGGGCGGAAGTTGACTGCGCTGGTGTTCCCGACACTGACGGGCCTTATGTGGAACCCAGTGAATTTGAGGTTGAGGTACTGGTATCCAGCACTGGCTTCGGCGTCTACTTGCGCAGAGCATCCACCGGCAGCGAGAACACTGCCGAAGAAGGGCCCCACCCGGCCGGTACGGATCAGCGATTTTCCGGTGTCGTCGTGCGAGTGTCAGGGGCGGTTGGCGAGGTGGCCGCGGTTCCACGATTTGCGGCACACGCACGCCTCGGTGTTGATCGCCAACGGTTGGCATTTCAAGAAGATTCAACGGCGCCTGGGTCACGCCCGGTTTCATACGACGATGGATCGATACGGTCACCTGGCCGATTTGGGTGATCCGGAAGAGTTGCAGGGCCTAGAAGATTTCCTGGCGCCGGCTACTCGGGCTGCACGGCCACGGCATCGCGCAACAGTTCGTCGACGCGCCGTTGCGCGTAGCGTCGTTGTTCGGCGAGCAGCGTTCTGACGATCTCGGCTTTGACCTCACTGGGCAGGTCGCTGTCGATGACTTTGATCAGGGCGTCTTGAGGGAGTTCGTGGTCGATGTTGCCTGCCCCTTGTCCGGTCAGGGCGGGCAGCGTGGCAGGCGTTGCGGCGGTCAAGGTTGGTTCGTGGCCTTCGAGGACGGCGTCGACGCTGCCGGTGGCCCAGCCGAGGGCGCGTTCGAGGGTGGCGAGGGTGCCGCGGCTGTAGCTGGGTTTGCGCGCGTTTTCGATGTCGCCGAGGGTGCGTAGTTTGAGGTCGCTGTTGTCGACGAGGGCTTGCATGGTGGGGTGGCCGAGTTCGATGCGTCGGGCGGTGACGGCGGCGGCGAGGCGTTCCCAGGGTGGTGTCACCCCCTCATTAAACCGGCAAGTTTCGGCAATACGAAGCAAGGGTTGTGTCACGTCTTCACCCTCCCCGGTGATACGGCAGTGAGTCGACGCTAGTCGATATCGGCAGCTAGACCGGCACGTACGAGCAAACTCGGCACGAACTTGCCTGTTTATGCTTGCGTACTTGCCTGTTCTCGCCTAAATTTGCCGACATGCCAACGAAGTCCAACGGTCCGGCCATCCGGCGCCTCCGCGAACGGGAAGGGCTCACCCTCACCCAGCTCGCCCAGCGGGCGGGCATCCACCTCAGCGTCATGTCGCGCATCGAAAGCGGCGAGAAAAGCGGCTCCCCCCGCACGCGGCTCTCCCTCGCTCACGCCCTCGGCGTGGAACTCGACGTCATCACCCACAACGTGCCGCACCAGCCCCGCACGCCGCGCCTCGAGGCCGCCGCATGACCGCCGAGCAATACACCGACGAACAGGTCAGCGCCCTACTCCAGGCTGTCGTCAGCGGGTTCCGTCACGCCGGTGCCATTGAGGTCGCCTCCTACCCGCTGGAGAAGGTTGCCGAGCTGACCGGCTGGTCGCCAGTCAGCCTCGCCCGCGACTGCCGGTCTCGGAAATTCACCCACACCAAGTACGGCAACACGCTCGGCATGACGCCCACCATGCTCGCCGAAGCGCTCAAAGCCGCCACCGTCGAGAAGGCCGGCACGCTGCGTGCTGTCGCCGACGACGACCTCGAAGCGGCACGTCAGGCGTCGCTCAAAGCAGCCGGCCGGGCAACACGGTCGAGGCCAGCCGCATGACCAGCCAGGCCCTGATTTGGGAAAAGGTTCCGTTCGGCGGCTGCGTGTACATGCTGGCGTTCTCCGATGGCACGGTCAAAGTCGGCAAGACCGGGCACCTTGCCCAGAGGTTCAAGAGCATCGTTAATTTTCAGCTCAAGACTTTCGGTGTCCGGCTGATCGACTTCTACTTCACCCGCACCCATGACTCGTACTCAGCCACTGAAGACCTGGCGATTCGGGCTGCCGAGCAATCGATGACTGCTGAGTCGAAGCGGTTGACCAAGGAATGGTTTTTCAACCTTGACCGCGAGCTACTGCAAACGCTGCTGGTCGAAATGGACCCGACCGACGCGTACGCTTCCGAGCCCGTCCGGCCGACCGCATGAGCCCCGCTGTGATCCGCCCGCTTCCCGGCGGCACCGCGGTCTGCGCCCTCGACGGCCTGGACATTCCGTTCCCGTCCTGGGTTGAGGCCGCCGCCGAATGCGACGCGCAGCACCGCCCGTGGCAGCTGGACCGGTTCCCGTCACCGCCGCTCGACCTGGCGCCCCGCACCACCTGAGACACGAAAGCGGCCCCCGCCGTGAACGAGGGCCGCCCCTGCTTGCACCGATCGCCCCCACACCAGAAGGGCACATCTATGTCGCAGAGTAGTACCGCCGTCGCCAACCCGCCCAGCCCGGCCGTCGAACCTGGCACGACCTGCCGCGAGGGCCACACCAACTGCACCACCCCCGATGAGTGCCGGCGCGAGTGGGCGTCGTCCGAAACCGGCTGGCGCCAGATCGCCTCCCGGCGCGTCAACTGGGGGCTCCCCGGCGACCGGGCGGTGGCCTGATGACCTTCCCCGCGGGTATCGCCGATCGCATCTTCCATGACGTGCTCACCGAGCGATACCCGAGCGGTATCGGAGCCGGACACAACGGCACCGCAGCGGCCCGCACCTGCGCTTGCCAGTGGGGTACGTGCGGCAACTGCACCAACCGGAACCGTCATGACCGGTGCATGACCCGACGGTCAGCAACCGGTCGCGGCCCGGAGCAGCCTGCCGCTTACCTGGCCGGGGTCGCGGTGTGGCCGGCAAAGGGGAAGCGATGCGCGTGGCGCTGCCCATGCTCCTGCCCCGATCCGGAACAGCAGGTTTCGAGCACTACCCCCGGCGGGCGTGACGAACTGTCCGGCCAGATGTCGCTGTTCGACCTCGCGGCAGGAGTTCGATGATGGGTGCCGCTACCTCTTCCCGGCCTCACGGATACGCCCGCTACCGGCTTGACGGTTGCCGCTGCTACACGTGCGGCTGGGCGCGGTCACAGTACGACGAGAACCGCACCAAGAAGATCACCGCCGGAACGTGGCGGCCCTTCGTCGCCGCCCAGCCTGTCCGTGACCACCTGGCCGCGTTGAGCGGCGCGGGAATCGGCGCTCGCCGGATTGAAGCTCTGACGGGTGTGAGCAGGTCAGCGATTACGGCGCTACTCAAGGGGCGCCGCGGTAACCCGCCGTCCGATCGTGTGCGCACGGAGACCGCCGAGAAGATCCTGGCGATTCCGGTCGATGGCGGGCGGCAGGCAGCGGATGCGGCCGTCATTGACGGCACCGGTACTGCCCGGCGCATCCAAGCTATGTGTTGCATGGGCTGGTCGCTCACCGTCCAAGCCGAATTGATCGGGTGGACGGTGAGTAACTTCGCCGCTCTGGTCAAGCCGGGACCCGTGGTTGCGAAAACCGCCCGCTCGGTCGCTGACCTGTACGAGGACTTGTCTATGCGGTCGGCCAAGGATGAGATCGGTGGGACGAGAACCCGCCGGTTTGCGGCCGGTAAGGGCTGGCTGCCGCCGCTGGCGTGGGATGACGAGACTATCGACGACCCGGCCGCTGCCTCTGCGTCAGGCCTCAGCGACGACCTGACGGAAGCCGAGACCTGGCTGGCCAACTACCACGACGCCGAGGGACTCGGCCTGAACCGGCAGCAAATCGCTGAGCGACTGAACACAACCCCGGGTGCAATCCGGGGTCGGCTCCAGCGTGCTCGGCAATCCGGTCTGGTGAACAAGCTCCATCGGAATGTCGAGGTGGCAGCGTGAGGGCCCCGCGGTGGTGGCGCCTGTGGCTGGCCGCCCGGCGGCGCCGTCACACTGCCCCGTTCAGCCCGGCTGATCTGGCGGATCTGATCGCCGAGGTGCGCCGTCCCGTACGGAGGGCCGACCGATGACCGCCGTCGTCCTGGCCGCCGCCGTTCTGGTTGCGGTGGTTGTCGGTGTGCTGGCCGGCGAGGCATGGTTCCGGCTGCGCAGGTCCCGCGAGTACCGGCGGGGCGTGCTGGCCGGTCAGTGGCAGTCCGATCTGACGCACACCGTCCACGAGCCGGACACCGACCCGCGGCTGTTCAATGGCCCGCCCAGGCCGCGCCGGCGTGTTTCGGATCGCAAGCAGGAGAAGCAGCCGGAGCCCCTTCCCCGGCCTGTCTTCCACGACTGACCCCTCGCACCACCCCACCCCTCGCTCTTTCCTTGCCCGCTCCCCTTCTCTGGAGCCTTCATGAACATGCCTGTTTTCAGCTGGTCGAAGCCTTACCGCGGCCGACACCGTGAGCCGGAGGTGCTCGGCCCGGTCGTCGAGGCGCAGCCGGTGACCGATCCTGAGCCCGCATGGGTGTCGGAGCCGACGAAGCTGTACCCGGCCGTCCGTCCGGTGCGCGGGGTTGCGGCGGTGGCCCGGTGATCGGCGACTTCCCGGTGTCTGCGGTGGCCGAGGTGTACCCGGCCCTGATCCTCATCCCGTCCGCGATGGCGGTCATCTCGACGGCGGCCGTGGCGCTGGTCGTCGCGGCGACGCTGCGGTGGATGGACGGGCCGCCGTGCACCGACGACCCGGGGTGCCGCGGGTGTGTGTTGTGCGAGGACGACGACCTGATGGACGTGGCGGACGCGGTTGCGGAGGACGTCCTGCCGGTGAATGACCCTCACGGCGAGTGGTGGGTCCGCCTGGACTACAGCCCGCCGGCGGACCGGTACGTGCGCCTGTCGCGGGAAGCGAACCAGGGCAACGCTCGGTGGATCAGCGGGAAGCGTCAGCAGGATGCGGCGCAGGCCGTCGTCACCGGGTTCGAACAACTACTCGCCGCGGAGGCCGCCCGGCAGGAACGGCAGCGTCAGGCCCGCGCTGAGGGCTGGACGTCCGGGGAGCCGGGCGAGTGAGCGCGTTCCTGGCCGGTCTCGGCTACACGCTGATGGCGCTGATCGTCATCGGGTCGGTTGCCGCCGCCGTTTCGAAGCTGACCACCGAGCTGATCTGGTGGTGGAACGACCGGCAGCGGGCGCTGGCCCGTCGCCAGGCCGGCTACGACGAGCAGATCGTGCGGACGGTGCCGCTGGCTACCCGTCTGGAACGCACTGGCGAGGGCCGGGCGGAGGGCGGGTCGTGAAGCGCGCGGTGTTGGGTGCGCTGGTGCCGTTGGCCGCCGTGTCGGGCTGGGTGGTCATGTGGGTGATGGAGGTGTGGCACCGGTGCTGGGAGCGCCGCGCCCGTGCCCGGGTGCTGGCTGCCGCACAGGCGGAGACGGCCCGGCACCTTCGGGACCTGGTGCCCGAGCAGCGTGAGTCGCCCGAGTCTGCGGTCATCCCGGTGCAGCGGCGGGGCGAGCAGTGAGCGCCGTCCAGGTCGCACCCGTCGCCGACCTTTCTGGCGAGCAGGTGTGGCGGTATCTCGACGGCGGGGCTGTCCGGCATCTGCTTCCCGGCCCGGATGCGGCGGCCGCGGTGTGTTCGCAGACGCCGTG
The DNA here is from genome assembly GCF_000962825.1 of Actinoplanes rectilineatus. Classification (GTDB taxonomy): domain Bacteria; phylum Actinomycetota; class Actinomycetes; order Mycobacteriales; family Micromonosporaceae; genus Actinoplanes; species Actinoplanes rectilineatus. Next base: position 212,038 of record NZ_JZKF01000006.1, on the reverse strand, counting down.
GGCCGGGTGGGAGTGGCGTGGTGCCGCCCCGGCTGAGCGCGCGGTGCTGGCCGGGCTGCGGGACTGCCTGTCGTGTGTGCGGATGGCCGGGTGCCGGCACGTGGCGTGCGTGAACGCGCGGACGGTGCGGGCTGAGGTGCCGTGGTCGTGGCGGAGTCAGCCATGAGGTCTCAGTACTCGGTGGGGTCGCCCATCTTCTCGGCGGCCTCCCGGTACCAGTCCATCGGCACGAGGACGGCGATGTGCTTGCCGTGGCGGGTGAAGACGACGTGCGTTCCGCCCGGCTCCTCGGTGCCGTCGGTGAGCTTGCCCCCGGTGACTTTCGCGATGACGGCCTTGATCTGGAGTCGTAGGGCCTGGATGCCGACCGGTTCGCGCTTCGCCATGTCCGGATCGTACGGGCTTCTGTGCGTAGTTCTGTCACTTGGTGCGGCGGTTGTGATCGTCATGGGTTCACCCTCTCGGATACTGACACTTCTTCTGCTACTAGTTCTGTAACTTTTACGGTACGGTCTTAGTGGCAGGTGAGCAACGCTCCCGCCGAATCCAAGCCTTCATCACCTTCAAGGAGAGGCGCTTGAGCACCCTCGCCCAGATCTTCGATTTCAACGGCACCGACATCCGGACCGCCGTTATCGACGGCAACCCCTGGTTCGTCGCGGCCGACATCTGCACCGTCCTCGAACTGTCCAACCGGCACAGCTCCCTCGCCCTCCTCGACGAGGACGAAAAGGGGGTCCACAGTATGGAGACCCCCGGCGGCCAGCAAGAACTCGCCGTCGTCAATGAGCCGGGCATGTACTCGCTGATCCTTCGCAGCCGCAAGCCCGAGGCCAAACGCTTCAAACGCTGGATCACCCACGAGGTCATCCCCGCGATTCGCCGCACCGGGCGGTACGACACCGGCGCAGTCATTCCACGGCAGCTCACCAACCGCGAACTCGCCATGCTGGTTATCGCCGAGGCGGACCGCGCGGACGCAGCTGAAGCCGTGGCCGTACGGCAGGCCGCCGAACTCGAAGCCGCCGCCCCGAAGGTCGCCTACGTCGACAACTTCCTGCGGTCCAGCGATTCGTGCCTGGTCCGGCAGCTCGCAAAGCGCATCGGCATGGCCGAGAAGGATCTACGCGCCGAACTCCTAACCCGCAAGGTCATCTTCAGGACGCCTGTCGGGAACCGGTTCTCCGAGTCCAAGCAGAAAGTCATCACCGAGTACCGGTACGAGCCCGCAACCAAGTACATGGACTGGTTCCGCGAGGGCGACCACCCGAACGCGCCGCGCCTGTTCAACGGCCAGATGCGCACCACCCTCTACGTCACCCCTGCCGGGAAGGTCGGCATCGCCCGCATGCTCGGCCGCCTCGACGCCGGCCAGCCCGAGCTTGAAGGAGCGACCGCATGACCGGCTTCGCCCGCCCGGAGTTCACCGCCGACACCCTCGCCCGCGGCCTGGTCCGTGCGCTCACCACCGACGGCCTGCTGATGCTCGCCGCCGACGTGCTGAACGAGCTGCACCGCCGCGACGGGGAGACCGAAATCGTCAAGGGCGCGATCAACACGCACCACGCGGAGATCTGCGGCACCCCCGGCGCGTTCCACGCCGTCTACTGGGGTGGAGCCGAGGGCGCGATGGAGTCGCTGACCCCGACCGCGCAGATCGACAGGGCCCGGGCGCTCGTCGAGCAGTTGTGGCGCAAGGCTCTCGACGCACCGGTGTCGGCCCGCGACCTCAACGCTCTCCGCGCCGAGTTGGGCAGTGAGGTATGAACGCCGCCGCCACCGAGGCCGCCCTCAACCGTGAGGTTGACACCTTCAACGCCCGCTACCCGGTCGGCACGCCCGTCCGGTTCTGGCCCGGACTCCGTACGGACGGCCCGCGCTTCTCGACCACCCGCACCGAGGCTCAGATTCTTTCCGACCACACGGCCGTCGTGTGGGTCGACGGCTACGCGGCCTGCATCGCGCTCACCCACGTCGAGGCCATCGAAGGAGCTACCGCATGACCGCCCTCGCCCTGGCTGCGCCCGTCGAGAGTTTCGACCTGATCGACGTCCTGCGCGCCCCTCTCGCCGTGACCTGCCCGAAGTGCAACGCCCGCCCCGGTCACGAGTGTGAGTCGACGGGCGGCGGCAACCGGGCGTTCGTGGCGACCCACAAGGCCCGCGAGAACCGGGTGTCCGGATGGCCGGAGGAGTTCGCCGCCGAGGCCGGACGCCTGGTCAAGTCGGTGCTGCGCGCCTCGTGGGAGCAGCGGGCGGCCGTCGACTGGTCGAAGTTTGAGGCGGCTGCCGCGCCGGCCCCTGCCGCGAAGCCGCTCACCCCGAAGGGCGTGCGGCTGTCCGAGACGCAGGCCGAGGAGATCGAACGGTACGTGCTGCGGGGCGGCCACGGCTGGGTGTCGACCGTCCACTTCCACGGTGATGCTCTGCACCGGGCCACGGTCAACGCCCTGGAATCGAAGGGCATCGTCGAGGCGGTCGCCGATTCTGAGGACGGCTACGGCCGGAACATGAAGCTGACCGGCTTCGGCTGGAAGGTGTACGACCAGCACCGGCTCATCATCAAACGGCTGACGGACGCGGAGATTGCCGAGCGGGTGGCCCGGGCCGAGTCCGGCCGGTGCCTGATCTGCGGTGAGCAGCCGGGCGTAACCGTGGGCTGCGAGCCGTGCGACCTGGAACGGTTCGCAGTCGGGGCCGGGCTGCGCGGCGGCGAAGGCGGGTCATGGTGACCGCTCAAAACCTGGACGAGATCAGTGCCGAGTTCCTGAACACGTGCGGGTCCTGCGATGCGGGCCTCCCCTCCGCCTGCACCTGCTCGCAGCGCGACTACCGGCCGGTGATGCTCGACCTCGTCCGTGAGGCCCGCCAGACACGAGCACTTCTGGTGGATGTCGTCGACAGCCTGGAACACGTCGGCTGCCAGTTCGACCACTGCACCGGGCCGACGCTCCATCCGGTCGACATGCGCACCTGTCACCGCTGCGAGGTTCTGGAGCGGGCGCGAGACCTGCTGGAGAAGGCCGGGGTTCAGTCGTGACCGCCCCGATCCCGGTGCGGGTGACCCGCTACCAGGACCCGTGGTGCGGGCGCACCCACTCGTCCCGGCGGCGTGCGGTCGAGCACATGGGCCGCTGCTGGAAGAACCCGGACAACCGCGGCTGCCTCACCTGCCGACACCACATCGACCCGTGGCAGGCCATGGGTGAAGAGGACTGCGCGGCCGGGGTCAACCTCGCCGGCACTCCCGCCTGCCCCGACTGCGGCGGCGTCACCGCGGACCCGTGGAACGAGTGCAAGTCCTGCCGGGGTGCGGGCCAGGAGGTCAAGGCCGGACCGATCGTGCACTGCGACAAGTGGGAGGAAAAGACCGATGACTGAACTGACCGTGGACCGTTTCCCGCTGCACCACCAGCGCATCCGCACCGACAAGGCGAAGTTCGCCGACGGTTCGACCGTCGACTACACGCCGCCGCTGATGACCGTCGACCCGCGGGCCGTGAACTGCACTGAACACCGTGTCGGCTGCGACTGCCGAGAGGCCGACCTGCGTGAAGAAATCCTCGAATACAAGATCGAGGAGTCGATCTGGCGCCGGGCCGCCGAGGAGATCTGTGGCTCTCACGAGCAGGACACGTGCATGTGCACCGGCTGCCAGATCATTCGGCACCGCAACGTGGTGTCGAAACACATGCTCGCCGAGGCCCGCCGATGACTGAACTGACCGCCCCGCGTACGTGGCTCGCTGGCGACGGGCAAGGCGTCATCTTGGTCTGCGTCGGCAACTGCCCCGACACCCCGGCCGAGGACCTGGTAGTGGCCGAGTACGGGGAGACCAAGACCCGCCGCAAGGGCATCCGGACATTCGAGCTGGGCCAGTTCGCCGAGTTCATGACGTTCGTCAGCGGACACGCCTACAGGTGCACGCCTCCGGCCGAACTCGGCCCGGATCAGTCGCACTGGGGTCCGATGGAGAAGCTGCTGCCCGCCGACCAGCTCGACGGCTGGATGTGGATGTCCCGTTCGACATGGAACGGCGCGATCGTCGAGCACTACAAGAACCGAGACACGCGCGGCTATCTCCACCTCGACCACGAGGGGAACTACTGGTCGTCGCGAACCGTCCAGGATGCCTGCGACCCCTGGTGCGGTCACGACAACGAGGCCGATCATCTCACGGACGTGTTCGAGTACTTCACGATCACCGAACACGAGGCATTCCAGAAGGCATGGGTTTGGCCGTGGTCGCGGCACGATGAGGCCCACCCGTGGCCTGTGTGGATGCCGCGATGACCTCCACACTTGCGGGCACGCACATCACCGCCCCCGGCGTCTACGACCTGCCCGAGGCCGTCTACCACGCGGATCCGGTTGTCGGCGGTTCGCTGTCCTGCTCCGGTGCGAAGAAGCTCCTGCCGCCGTCGTGCCCGGCCTTGTTCGCCTACGAGCGCAACCACGGGCAGCCGTTCAAGAAGGCGTTCGACATCGGGTCGGCCGCGCACCAGCTCGTTCTCGGTGCCGGACCGGAGCTGGTGGAGTTCGCCGGCACGGGCAAGAACCCGGAGGCGTGGCAGAAGGACGACGACAAGGCCGACGTCGCCCGGATCCGGCAGTCGGGCGCGATCCCGCTGAAGCCGTCCGAGTACGCGCAGGTACAGGCGATGGCCCGGAAGCTGCGCGAGCATCCGATCGCCTCCGCGCTGCTCACCCCGGAGGGCGGCAAGCCGGAGCAGACGCTGATCTGGCAGGACCCGGAGACGGGGATCACGCTGCGGGCGCTCGTCGACTGGATGCCCAACCGGGTCGGCAACCGCCTGATCTTGGGTGATTACAAGACGGCCGTCACGGCGAACCCGGAGGACTTCCGCCGGGCCGCCTACACGTACGGCTACGCCATGCAGAACGCCTGGTACCTCGACGGCATCAAGGCGCTCGGCCTCGACGACGACCCCGACTTCGTGTTCGTCGTCCAGATGAAAACCCCGCCCTACCTCGTCTCGCTGATCCGCCTCGACGAGCAGGCCCTGCGGGTCGGCGCCGAACGCAACACCCGCGCCCGCAGGCTGTTCGCCCGCTGCCAGGAGTCCGGCTACTGGCCCGACTACACCGGCCTCGACATCACCGAGATCAGCCTCCCTGGCTACGCCGTCCACCAGCACGACAACGACTTCCACGAGGAGCCCACCGATGACTGATGTTGCTGTCCGCGACGACAACGCCCCCGCCCAGCAGCAGCCCGCCCAGCCCGTCTACCAGGCGTCGCCGCTGGTGCAGTGGGCGTACGAGGCAAAGCAGGCCCACCAAATCGCCCAGTCGCTGTCGACGACCTCATTCGTTCCGGCATCCCTGCGGGGTAAGCCGCAGGACATCACCGCGGCGATCCTCGCCGGGCAGGAACTCGGGTTGCAGCCGATGGCCACCCTGCGGTCCCTCGACGTCATCCAGGGCACCCCTGCGCTGCGGGCGCACGCCATGCGCGGTCTCGTCCAGGCGCAGGGTCACTCGATCCAGCTCGTCGACTCCACCGACAAATCGTGCACCATCCGCGGCCGGCGCAAAGGTGAGGACGAGTGGCAGGAGGTCACCTGGACGATCGAGCAGGCCCAACAACTCGGGCTGCTGTCGAAGGACCAGTGGAAAAAGCAGCCGAAGAACATGCTGATCGCCCGGTGCACGGGTGCGATCTGCCGGCTGATCGCCTCGGACGTGCTGTACGCGATGCCGTACGCGTCGGAGGAGCTGGGCGACGACGGCATGGACACGGCTCCGGTCCGGGCGATGGCCCGGGTGAACGCGTCCGAGGTGCTGGCGAATGCCGCCGCGGCGCGGGAACAGGCGAAGCCGATCAGTGGGCCGCCCGCCCAGCAGGCGCAGCAGGACGTGCCCGCCGAGCCGGAGCAGCATCCGGTAGCGGGTTGGGATGACGACAGCGCGTGGGATGACGTGGACGTCGTCCAGCCCGCTGGCGGTGCGCAGTGACGCAGCACCTGACCTGCGCTGATGGCATGACCATCACCGATACGCGCGGCAACAACCTGGTGTTCGAGCGGTGGGAGGACGGCAGGGTGTCGTCGTGGTCGTTGGACCGCCACGACCGGGAGACGTTCTCCATCTCCCTCGACGAAGACTCCCGGCGCCGGATCGCCGCGTTCCTGCTGGACGGCCTGTCGTGAGCGCCGAACCGTGGGCGGACGTCGAGTTCGAGTCGTGGACGCCGAACGATGCGGAGAAGGCGTTGCGCTGGGTGTTGCGGGCCATGCTCGCCGCCCAGCGCGGCCTCGCCGAGGCCCGGGATGCTGAGGTCGCGGCGAAGCACGTATACGAGTCGGCGAAACGGCGGGCGTTCTTCCACGACGACTGCCCGAAGCCGGCGCGTGGCGGGTTCACCGTCGCGGACCGGGATGCGTTCATCGAGCGTGAGACTGCCGAGCATCGCGAGACGTACGAGCTTGCGACCGCCGCGAAGGAGGCTGCGCAGGATCACTTGCGCACCTTGAACTCGCAGTCGGTGGTGCTCTCCGCGCTGGCAAAGAACGTGCAGCAGACGTACGCGGTGGTAGGTGCCCGATGAGCGCGAGCCCGAACGACCGCCTGTACGACGAGCTGCTGTCACCGGTCGCCGAGGACTACTTCGATGCCTGCCGGAAGCTGTCCGCCCTGCCGTCCACGGCGGACACCGCCTACCAGCGGGCGTGGCTGCGCGGCCGGCTCGTCACTCTCGCCGAGCACGGCAACCGGCTCGCCCGGGTCCTCGAAGTACCCGAGCCGTTGTGGGCCGGCATGCAGGACCTGGCCGGAATGAACCTCGACCGCTGACTCCTGTCCGGGGCGGTCACCGCGGCGGCCCGGACACCCCAGAACTGAACCCTCAACGTGAGGAGACCCCCATGACCGTCACCGTCTACCGCAAGAAGCCCGTCGAAGTCCGCACCGTCCAGTGGACCGGCGACAACGCCGACGAGCTCGTCCAGTTCACAGGCAACCGGTTCGGAGTTCTCGATCCGCAAGACCGGGCGGAATGCGCCGACCCCGAGGCGACCGCCCAGGTGCTCGACGTCCTGCACTCGACGTGGGTGCTCGTCTACATCGGCGATTCGATCGTCGAGGGCGTGCAGGGCGAGTTCTACCCGATCAGGGCGTCGGTCCTTGCCGACACGTACGAGCCGGTTCCTGCCGACGCGGCCAACGACCACTGACCTGATCCGTCCCGGGGTGCGCTCACAGAACGGCCCCGGGACACGAACCCTGCTCCCCCATTTGCCTGAGGAGGCGACATGACCGACCTGTACAGCCCCGAAGACGTTTGGCACGTCGACAGCGACGCCGCCACGATCCTCACCGAGACGCTGCTCGACGCCGACCGGCCCGCCTACGAGGGCGACGAGGACGAGCGGCGGGACGAGCAGTGACCGCCGTGTTGGAGGAAATGCGGCTGAGGTTCACCGCGCCGGCCGAGTGGCTGTCGGCGAACAAGCGGTACAAGCGACGGCCTGATGTCGCGATCCGGGCCTGGCGCCAGGCTGCGGCACTGCACGCCCGGGCCGCGCATCTACCGAGAGGCCTGAACCGGGTGTCGGTGTACGCGACCATCCACTTCACCGATGCCCGGCGGCGAGACGCCCACAACTACATGGCGGTCGTGAAGTGCTGCATCGACGGCCTGGTCGACTACGGGCTGATCCCGGATGACCGGCGTGAGCATCTGCTGTGGACGGCAATCACCGAGGGCGACAAGGTTCCGGCCGGGCCACTGAAGGTCGGCGGAGAGATCGAGCTGCGGATCGTGGTGGAACCGTGACCGCGAAGGTGATCCCGCTGTTCCGGGTGCCGCGCCCGGTGGGTGCGCAGCCGTGCGGGTCCGGCACCGTCCCCGGCGGCGTGTCAGCCCCGTGTGGGCGCCGCGACACCCGCCTGTACGCCGAGGGATGGCGCTGCCCCGGCCACGACCCGCAGACCGCCCACCTCCGCCTGCCCGCGCCAGCCCAGGGGGCGGCGTGAGCACTCACATCCTGCGCGTCGTCTGGCCCATCCACGACGACGCCATGTACGACGACGAGGCCATCGCCGACGCCTGGATCGACTGGCCCCACCACCCCGAGAAACAACAGGTCACCGTCGTCGACACACCCCGCATGCACGTGGTGCGCCTCGACCCGCGGCAGCAGGAGGCGTTCGGCGCCTCGAGGGCCGTCATGTGCGAGGCGCACGTCATCGAACGGACACCCATCCCCATCAAGAAGGAGGCCGCGTAATGGCCGGAGACACCGTCATCACCGTAGTAGGCAACCTCACCGACGATCCGACCTTGAAATTCACCGCGTCAGGTCAGGCGGTGGCGAACTTCCGGATCGCATCGACCCCGCGCACCCTCGACAAGCAGTCCGGGGAGTGGAAGGACGGCGACCCGCTGTTCCTGGCGTGCAACATCTGGCGCGACGCCGCTGAGCATGTCGCCGAGTCGCTGTCCCGCGGCTCCCGGGTGATCGTGCAGGGCCGGCTGCGTCAGCGGTCTTACGAGAAGGACGGCGAGAAGCGCACCGTTTATGAGTTGGAAGTGGACGAGATCGGCCCGTCGTTGCGGTACGCCACCGCCGCGGTGCAGAAGGCGCAGCGGTCCGGCGGCGGGGGCGGCGGTCGTCAGCAGTCGGGCGGCGGCGGTGCGGGTGGCGACTTCAACGACCCGTGGGCGTCGGGCCCGTCTGCTTCGGGCGGTGGCCGGGCCGGTGGTGGCAAGCCGTCGTTCGACGACGAACCGCCTTTCTGATCTTGATTCGGTGGCCGGGTGCTGCCGCAGCGCCGCGCCCGGCCACCTCTCCCTTCCTCTCCCCGGAGGTTCCTTTCATGTCTGCACCAAGCCTTTCCCGGCTCCCTGCCGCGCAGCAGCGTGTCCTCGACGCCATCCACGCCCACATGGCCGAGCATCGGATCCCGCCGACGGTCCGGGAGGTCGCCGCGGCGGTGGGCCGGTCCGCGTCGACCACAACCTGGAATCTGGATCAGCTCGTCGCGAAGGGGTATCTGCACCGTCAGCCCGGCGTGGCCCGCGGTCTGTTCCTCGCCGACCCGGTGGCGGCCCCGTGACCCGGCTGTCCCCGAACCAGGTGGAGGCGTGCCCGTCGGAGTCGCGGCGCCGCACGCATGCTGCGCACGGCCAGATCTGCGGGGTGTGCACGCCGGAGGAGATCCGCCGGGACCGGTGTCCGGGGTGCGGGTTCCGCGTCGAGGTGGTCGGGTTCGAAATCCAGCCGCACGGCCGCCGGAAAAACGGCTGGACGGTGCGGTGCGGCGGGTCCGGGCAGCGGCTGCGCAGGATGCCCGCGGTGGAGTTGCGGATCTGGGTTGGCCGGCGTGCGGTGGCCCGGCCGTGATCGAGGTGGAGTTCGGCTGGGCCCGGGATCATCAGGTGCAGAGGTGTGCGCGGCTGCCGGGCGCGGACCGGATGCTGTGCGGCAGGCGGGTCGGGTTTGTTCCGGCCGTGCCGATGGGCCGTCCGCCGGATGAGGTGCTGCACGGGCGGTGCCGGGAGCTGCTGGACGCGGGCACGGTCGAGTTGCCGCCGCGTCGCGGCCGGGGGTGTCCGGTGTGCGGTGAGCCGGTGCCGGTCGTGGACGGCAGGGTGAGCGCGCACGGTGGCTGTCCGGGAGTGAACATGCCGGTGGGCGGGCGGTGAGCCGCTACGCCTTGCCCGGAGTCTCGCCCAACGCTGCCTGCGCTCTCTCGAACCACTCGGGCGACACGAGTACGGCACGAGCGATGTTTCTTGATCCGTGCTTGATGACGGTGGGTTCGCCGCGCATGTAGGCGGCTTCGACCCTGTCGCTGAGCAGCTTCCTGAATTCGCCGATACCGAGCACCTTGGCCTCCATGGTCAAAGAGTACGAGGGTTGCAACTTGTACAAGTTGTAATGTACAACTTGTACAAGCGATCCGCATCTACGAAAGGACACATCCCAATGGCCGAAGCCACCATCCCGCCGTTCCCGACCTGCACGATCACCACGATTCAAGGCCCGGTCACCGTGCCCTGCGAACCGATCGGCGAGCACCTCGCCATCGCCCCCGCCTTCGGCATGACCGAAGACTTCCGCGCCTTCCTCAGCGGAAACTTCGTCATCACCCACCGGGCCACCGGCCTGCACGTCTCCGACGGTCCTGGTTGCATCGAGTGCTGCCGCTCGGCAGGTAAGGCGCTCCTCGCTACCGAGGTTGACTGGGCGTCCATCACGGCCGAGGGCTCGGCCGAGTTCTGGGGTTCCCTGACCGACGAGATTCGTCTGGCCGTCGCCGAGGCCCGCACCGTGAACTGGTCCTGCGACGCCGAGTACTGCAACCCGTGGCCGGAGGGCGTCACCGCTGAACGTGCTGAGTCCCGCTCGAACCATCTGAAGCGCCTCGTCGAGCAGAACGCGCGCATCGTGGCTGCCGAGGAGGCCGCCCGATGACTCTCGACCTCGTCGCCGTCCAAGCCCGGGCCGCTGAGGCGTACCGGTGGGCGGACTACCAGTCCCTGGCCGTCCCCGCCGCCGTCCGCGAGCACTTCAACAGCGACGCCCCCGCCCTGATCGCCGAGATCGAGCGCCTGCACGCGTGGGCCGGACGACTTGCGGACGGGCTCGCGGACCTTCAGGACGAGCGCGACCGCCTGCGCCGTGTCGAAACCGCGGTCCGGGCGATTGAGTCCGCCGACGACCCGCACGACGCCGACACCGCCCGCATCGAACTCCGCGCCGCCATGGAGGCCGCCCGATGACCCGCCTCGCCGGCCACGGCCTGCGCCACGAAGGCGCGGCCTTCTCCATGCCGAAGGTCCGGGCCCGTGACGCCGCCGGACCCGGCATGGCGCTGTGCGAGTGCGGCACCTACTCGCCGCTCATCAAAAACCGCGCCCAGCGCCAGCAGTGGCACAAGGACCACAAGGACGACATCCGCCGCGGCGGCAACGGCATCGTGTGGGAAGGCATGTGATGGCCCACCACTTCCGCACCTTGATCGCCGCCATCCGCATCGATGACGACTCCGACCTCCGCTACACCGCGCACGCGTTGACGGTTGCCCGGAAGGCGCTGACCGAGGCCGGGTTCGAGGTAGACGAGATGCGCAACGTGCACAACCAGACCGGTGAACTGCCGCCCCGCTCCGAGGAGATCCCGTGGTGACCACCAAGGACCTCGCCCCGTACCCCACCCGCGAAGAAGACGTGACCCGATGACCGCCGAGACGAACGCGGCCCTCGCCTACATCCGTGAGCGCTACAACGTGCCCGCCAGCCTCCACGGCCGCGTTCGATACACCGACCACGGGCACGCCCAGCACGGCACCATCATCGGCACCTCAAACGCCTACCTGGCAGTCCTGCCCGACAGCGCGCGGCGGGACGACTACGTCCTGATCTGGCCCACATCCGACGGACTCGAATACCTGCCCGGCAAGGCGGCGACCCGATGAGCGCCCCGATGTCGGAGTTCCCGCCCGGTCTCCTCGACTACTTCGCCGCCCGACAGCAACAACGCGACAAGCGGGCCGACACCGCGTGGCGCACCCTCACGAAGTTCGAGCGCCGGGTCACCCGCGAGGCCGCCGTCATGGGCTACGTCCTCGGCTACCGGGCCGGGCAGGCCGACGGCGTGATGGGCAAGGGCGGGCCGCTCGACAACGACGACCCGATCCCCGGCGACATCGACATCGTCCGACGGGTGATCCAGCACTGCGACTCCACCAGCGACCTCTACCCCTACCTGGGTGAGGCGTGTGAGGGCCGGCGCCGGCGCATCACTCGCAAGCGGATGTACCCCGGCGAAGCTTCCCCGACCAGCCAAGGAGGCTGACCCGTGCGTAATTCTGACCTTGCCGCCCGGCACGCCCGGCGGATCCTCAACCAGAACCCCCTCGACGTGCCCGAGTCGCAGTGCAGCCACCGGGACGACCCGGGGCACGACCACGAGCAGTGCCTGGAGACCATCGCGTCCATCCACGCGAGCGTGGCTACCCGTCCGAATTCGTCGGGCGGTGATCTGCCGTGATCGACATCCTCAACCGTGTTGCCGACATCGTCGAGCCCCACATCGGCAGCAACTTCAAACTCCGCCAGCGCGCCCTGGGCACCGCGGAGAACCTGGCGCATAGCAACCTGCTCGTCGGCCAGCAGAGCACCATCCAGCTGCCGTCGCAGGAGGCCGCCGCGAACCTGCTCCACTGCACGTTTAACTGGCCCGCGGCGGAACGCATCGCTGCGGAACTGCACGAGGCGGGCCTGCTGGCGACGGATTACGCGCCGTATTCCACGGAGGTGCCCAGTGCGTAGGCCCAACATCGCCGCGATCCGGCGCCGCCTCGAAGCGGCCACGCCGGGCACGTGGAAGACGGGCGACCGGTTCGGCAGCGGCTCGCTCGGATCGTCGATCGCGGTCATCTCCGGCAGTCTGCCGCCGCTCCAGCTCGACGAGCATCGCAACGGCCGGAACGACGCCGCGTTCATCGCACACGCCCACCAGGACGTGGCCGCGTTGCTCACCGCGCTGGACGAGGCGCACGGCCAGATCATCAGCCTGGTCGCTTGCGCCGAGCGGCTTTACCCCAGCGAGCGGCACACGGTGCTGCGGGCCGATGGGTGCGGCTGGTGCGGTGGAGACCATCTCGCTGAGCTGTCCGTGCTGGTTGCTGGTTCGAATCCGTCGGGTGGCGCCTCGTGAGTCAGCTGTGGTCGTGGGCGCTCACCGCAGTCGGCGTATTCGGCATCTGGCTCGCCGGCCGCCGCTCCCCATGGGGCTGGGCTGTTGGAATCGGCGCCCAAGCCCTGTGGCTGGCGTACGCGCTGGCCACCCGCCAGTGGGGGTTCCTGGTTTCGGTGGCCGCCTACACGTGGGTGTACACGCGCAACTTCCGGGCCTGGCGCACCCCGGCACCTGAACCCCGTCCCGCCGAATCCGCTCCCCAGGAGACTCCCGCATGACCGCACCCGCCACCGTCCCGGCCCCCACCGCGGGGGCCGGGCGCCCCGGGCACCTCACCCCACGCCAGCGGCAGATCCTCGCGTACGTCGCGTGCGGGCTCCCCGACACGCGTATCGGGGCCCGCATCGGCATCCAGGGGTCATCCGTCAAAACGTCCCTCCGGCGGGCCTACCGCACCCTCGGTGCCCGTAACCGCGCCCACGCCGTGATCATCGCCCTGCGCAGCAGGCAGATCACCCTCCACGACATCGACCAGGCGGCCCACCGGTGACCGACTTCTTCGCCCCCGGCCTACCTGCCGCTATCACTCTGTCAGACCGGCAGCAGCAGATCCTCGTGCTGATCGCGGACGGCCTGTCCAACCAGGCCATCGCCGGGCGGCTCCGCATCAGCGCCAACACCGTCGACCACCAGACGAAGCGCATCTACGACACGCTCGGCGCGTGCAACCGGGCCCACGCGGTAGCGGTCGGCATCCGCGCCGGGGTGATCCGGTGACCGGACGCTGGCCGGGTCCGGCTCGGGAGCCGCTGCCCGTTGGACTGATCACCGAGCAGGACATCGAAGACGCCCTGCGGCTCGCCGGCAGTCACATGACCGAGCCGGAGGACCCAGCGTTCAACGTGGTTGCCTTCGGTGCCCTCTGCGCGGCACGGGCTGCGCTGATCGAATGCGGCGAGGTACTCGAAAACCTACGGATCGATCGCGGCCTTCACGGACAGGATGACGACCGGCGGGAGTGGGAGCGTGTTGGCCGGGAGTACGTAGCCCAGAAGGTTGCCCGGAGGTCGATCAACGAACTGCGGAAGTGGCTGCCGTGATCGACTTCCCGTACGTGTGGACGTGGCGGTGGCGCACCTGGGAGTTCCCGGGCACGGGCGCGGTGAAGACGCCGTGGTTCGGCGACGGCATCGACCGGACGGGCCAGCGCTGCCAGGTGGTGGTGCGCGACCAGGGCGGCAAAGACCCGGACGGGAACAAGCGGATGTCCGGGTCCGCGGTGCTCGAGTTCGCCGACGGAACGCGGGTGGTGACCAGCCGGGGCGGGCTCAGGCGGGCGGATCCTGACGCGGCGGGCGCTCCGGGAGCTTCGCGCCGGGCTCGCGCAGATACCAGGCCACGAGCGCACGGATGACCTCGGAACGCCCTCGGTCGCCGACCAGACGGCCGAGGCGTTCCCAGAGCGCATCGGCGAGGGCTATCTGCCGGCGCACCGTCTTGCGGCGTTCGTTGGCGGTAGTCACTGGTCAAAGGTACGGCGTGTCCGTACACGAAAGAGATCGGCTTTCACTGGTGTGTACGTACACATCGCGATAGGCTTCACTGGTTGATGTACGTACACAGGATTGGACTTTCCGCAGTTCAGAAGGGAGCAACGCCATGCCCCACAAGACCCTCTACGTCCGCCCGAAAGACCAGACACTCTGGGAAGCCGCACAGCGTGTCTCCGACCAGACAGACATCAGCCTCAGCCGCATCGTCGGGGAAGCCCTCAGGCTCCACCTTCGCAGCGTTGCCGAGACCCTGGAACAGCAGCGACAGGAACAGGGCACCGACGAGTGGGTCACGTTCGCAGCGGATGCCGCATGAGCACTCACGCAACTCCCGATTCGCCCGCGTCCACCGGCGCGACCACCTGGGCCGAACTGTTCCCCAGCGGTCGGGACATCTTCTACGAGGGCGACCGGCCGGATGAGTTCGCCGCAGAGATCGCCGCCAAGCACGGTTTCGATCCACGGACGGACAAGCGCTGGTGGGAGGTGATCGACGGGGACGAGCCGTTCGTGACCTACCAGTTCCACTGCCCGCCGCACCTGCTGGATGCGATCTACGGCAACGACCAGTACCCGCTTGGGTCCTGACGCGCCGGCCACCACCCCTACCCCAACTGCCCGAGGAGGTTTCGTGCCCGATATCTGGACTCTTATGCGGGCGATCCGCAGGTCGGGCCTCCCCGCTCCAGAGCGGCACACCCTTCTGACCTTGGTGACGTTGGTGGAGCCGGAAACGGGACTCATTCCGGACCGTTTTCAACCCAGCCTGACCGAGCTGGCAAATTTCACGGGGCTGGGCCGTTCAACCGTTGTCCGCTCTCTCAATTCGGCCGAGAGTAATGGCTGGATAAAACGAACGGTGCCGACCAAGAAGGCGGCGCAAAAGAACAAGGAGAAGACCTGCTATCTGCTCACCATCCCCTCTTCGGTCGCCACAGAAGAGTCGCCCAGCGCCGCCGAGAACGAGCCTGAGGCTAGTGCCACAGCGGGACTAGTCCCGGAGCGGGACCAACTTGAGGACTGGTCCCAGAGCGGGACTAGTGCCACAGCGGGACTAGGGCTAGTGCCAGAGCGGGACCAGGCTAGTGCCACAGCGGGACACAAAGAACTGAACCATGTGTACCAACCTGAACCTTCTCCTCCTTCGGAGGAGAGCGCGCGCGATGGTGTCGACACCGGTGATGCGCTGTTTGTGGTACCGGAACAGCGGCAGCCTGACTCCGAAAACAAACCAGCGGGCGGAGCCACCAGGGGTCGGAAGCGCCTCAGTCGCATCATCACCAAAGAGAACCTGCCCCTCCCCGCCGGCTGGCAGGTATCCGAAGAAATGATGGCGTGGGCCAGAAAAGAAACCCCGAATGTCGGGCGCTTCGCCACGGACAAGTTCATCGAGTACTTCGCTGACGGCCAAAAAGGCAAGGAACTCAAGAAGGACTGGGACAAGGCGTGGCGCAACTGGATGCGCTCAGACCAGGAACGCTTCGAAGAGCGCACCGGGGTCCGCGGCTCCATGCCCATCAACGAGCCCGGCAACGCCCTAGCCCGAATCGACGACAACGGACGGCGCAACGAAGTCCGGTCCCCCGCTGACCAACGAGTCGCCGACAACCAATCCCTGTACGAGAAGTACCGACGCCTTGAGGAGGCACAACGTGGACAGAGCTGAGGTGGTGCTGCTGCTGACGCTGGCCGGCACCTTCGACTACCGCAAGGTCGGTGATGCCGACGTCGAGGCGTGGCATCTGGCCCTCGACGACATCCCGCTCGACGACGCGAAGGCCGCCGTGGTGCGGCACTACCGGGAATCCCGGGAACGGCTGATGCCCGCCGACGTCCGCCAGGGCGTGAAAGCGATCCGTGCCGAGCGCCGCCGTCTGGAGCCGTCGGACGCCCGGGCACTGCCGTCGAAGTTCGAGGACGACATGAACCGGCAGGTCCGCATGTCGGCCGGTGCCGCCACGGTCCGGGAGGTGCTGGCGGCGATCGGCGCGCACCTGGAATCGCAGTCCCCGCCGCCGGTGTCGGCGATGGACCAACTGCGGGCGATCACCGCAGGGCCCGACTGGGACGAGGAGGCCGGACGATGAGCGACCGGACGCCACCGCACGACATCGAGGCAGAGCAGGCCACCCTCGGCGGGATGCTCCTGTCCGCTGGGGTCATCGACGACGTGACGGAGATCGTCACCGCCGCCGACTTCTACCGGCCGGTCCACGCCACCCTGTTCGGGGCGATCGTCGCCCTGCACGGGCGCGGTGAGCCCGCAGACGCACGGACACTGGCGGGCGCCCTGTTCGATGCCGGAGAACTCGAACGGACCGGTGGGGTGCTGTACCTGAACACCCTGATCGAGCAGGTGCCCACGGCGGGAAACGCCGGCTGGTATGCGCGGATCGTGCAGCAGCGGGCCGTCTCGCGGCGCCTGGTCGAAGCCGGTGTCCGGATCGCGCAGCTCGGCTACGGGTCAGCGAACGCGGCCGGAGTCGAACTCGCCGACGTGGTGGACCTGGCGCAGCAGGCCGTCTACGACATCACCGTGGAACGCGGTGCCGGGGAGACTGTCCGGGCCGGTGAGGTGTTCACCCCCGTCATGGACGACATCGAGGCCGCGGGCTCGAAGGACAGTGCGCTGCTGGGGGTGCCGACCGGGTTCAAAGACCTGGACCGGCTCCTCAACGGGTTGCAGCCCGGGCAGCTCATCATCGTCGGCGCCCGCCCCGGGCTGGGGAAGTCGACGGCCGGCCTGGACATCGCCCGGCATGCGGCGATCCAGGCGGGGATGGCATCGGCGTTCTTCACGCTGGAGATGTCGAAGGTCGAGATGGTGACCCGGATGCTGTCGGCCGAAGCGCGGGTGCCGCTGCACGTGCTCCGGTCGGGGCAGTTGTCGGATGACGACTGGTCGCGGATGGCCCGCAGGATGGGTGAGATCTCCGAGGCACCGATCTTCGTGGACGACACCCCGAACATGGGATTGGCGCAGATCCGGTCGAAGGCCCGCAGCTTGAAGAAGAAGCACAATCTGCGGCTGCTGGTCGTCGACTACCTCCAGTTGATGTCATCGCCGAAACGCACCGAGTCCCGACAGCAGGAGGTTTCCGAGCTGTCCCGTGGCCTGAAGCTGCTGGCGAAGGAGATCGAGTGCCCGGTGATCGCGGTGAGTCAGCTGAGCCGCGGCCCTGAGCAGCGCCAGGACAAGCGCCCCCAGCTGTCGGACCTGCGTGAGTCCGGCTCGATCGAGCAGGACGCCGATGTGGTGATCCTGCTGCACCGTGACGACTACTACGACAAGGAGTCGCCGCGGGCGGGCGAGGCGGACTTCATCGTGGCCAAGCACCGGAACGGGGCGACGGACACCGTTACGGTGGCCGCGCAGTTGCACCTGTCCAGATTTGTGGACATGGCCATCTGACCTGCTCTGACGTTGGCGGGGAGCTGAACGCTGGTATCGCTCAGCTCCCCTGCCGCCCATCCTGCCCCACCCGAGACGAGGAGACCCGCATGACCTACCGGACCGGCGGCAACCAGGGCATCACGGTCGTCCGTGAGGGCGCCGGGCCCGCGGACGAGGATGGCCGGCGCCCGGATGACGAGTCTGTGGCGTTCGTCGTCAACGGCGACCGTGACCTGTTAGCCCGCCGGATCGCCGAACTCCTCACCGTCGTGGAACGGGTGTGCGACTGCGGGCATCCGGACCTGGAGTTGCGGGCGCACCTGCACCCGTGCCCGGTGGCGAGCCTGCGTGACGCCCACCGTGATCCTGCTCAGGAGCAGGGTCGTGAGCAGGACGAGGTGGTCATCGGCGGGTGGCTGCACGTCGAGAAGACCGGCCCCGCCCGGTGGACGCTGGATGTGGGCGGCGTGCGGATCTGGGTCGACGTCGACACGGAAGGGCGACCGGCCCTGGTGGATGTGCACGGGCCCGGCACCTGGGGTCCGCCGGTGGGCGGCTGCGAGTACGGGCTGGACTGGGACGAGCGGGTGTCGTCATGACCGACGCCGTGTTGGCGGGTACCGGGTCCCGCAGCTTGGTGATTGCGCCGAAGGAGACGCGGCTGCGCGTGCTGGACCTGGTCCTGGAGCGCATCGCCGCCCGGGTGCTGGAACACGGGTCCCGGCTGGTTGTCATGTCCGGCGGCGCCGAGGGGATGGACGAGTGCCTGGCCCGGGCGGCGATGCGCTTGCAGGTCCGCCTGTGGCTGGCCCTGCCGAACAAGGGCTACGCCCGGCATTACTGGGGCCGGGCGTCGCAGCTTGGCCGGGACCGGACGGCCGAGTTCGCTGTGATCGCCGACTACGCGGAGCGGACCACCTTCGTGATGGAGCAGGTCCACGGGACGTCCGCGCTCACGTTGGACGGGCTGCACGCCAACGTGTGGCGGAACCTGTTCATGGTCGACGGGTGCCGGTCGTTTCCGGGTGCGGACGACTTCGTGGTACTCGGCCCGGTCCGGCCGAAGTCCGGCACCGCCCACTGCGTGAAGGCGCTCCAGGCGGCAGGGAAGTGGCGCGACGACATGGTCCTCAACCCGGCCCCGGCGGATGCTCAACTGCCGTGGGCGGCGGCCGATCGTTGAGGCGGACGGAACCGCCGGCCGCCGGAAGCCATGGGTCCCTGATGGTCATCACCCACCCGGCGGCCGGATCCCGCTGGGTGCGGTGCGCGCGGTGTGGCAAGAAGACGCGGGCGGAACGGCTGGTGAAGGGGTTCGGCCGGGACTGTGCGACGTTCCTGGGTCTGATCGGGTCGGCGCCGGATACCGGGCAGGACGGGCCGGACCTGTTCGACGCTCTCGCGGAGCAACGCCAGGAGACCGGTTCAGCGGGCGCGTGAGGCAACGGGACTCCGCTTTGTATACCCGACTATGGGTAGCTCGTATCGATCAAGTCCTGCGCCCGCTCAGCCCTTGATTCACTCACAAGCTGCACGACCCGGCCGCAGACCGGCACGCGGTGGCAAGATTCCCGCGTGACCCGCACACCCACCTGTCGCCCCTGGCCTGGCCGAAAACGACCAGCCCCGCCACTCGACGACCCGTGGGCCGGCATCTGGAACTGAACCGCGAAACGGCGCCGGGGAGTCCAACCTCAACCCGGCGCCGCCATCACCAACCGCAGACCCCCAGCGTCCCCCGGTGGCCTCCCGGAACCGTAGCCGCTCCACGGCCAGGAGGCGATCACCCTGATGAGCGATTCGAGCCACGCCGACACCTGCACCCTCTGCCCCCTGACCCGCCCCGACCGCACCCCCCGCACACCCCACGACCCGCCCGTCTGCGACAGCGACCGGGCACTCCTCGGCCGGTGGCTCACCGAGATCGGCCACCTCTGGGCCGACCTCCTCAACGAGGAACCAGTCATCGTCGACCAGCGCACCTACCAGCGCAGCGGCGTCGAATACCTGAAGAACAACCAGCGGCGCACCGTCAGCCTCGGCACCGCATGGGCCGACCCCCTCGCCCCGCTCGGCGGCGTCGCACCCATCAACTCCCGCAGCCGCGCACCCCACGTCACCGGATCACGAGAACGACCGATCCCGATCAGCGCCGCCGCGTTCGACCTCAAACAGCCGGCACGCGTCCCCGGCCTCACCGACCAGGCCATCCCGGAAGACCAGAGCGGGCACCTGTCCGCACCCACCATCCTCGACGGCTGGGCCCGGCACATCCGCGACAACGTGTACGGCGCAGACCAGCTCCCCGCACCCACCGTCCCCGAACTCCTGACGTGGCTCCGCGCCCGCATCAACCGCATCTGCGACCACTACGAACAACTCGCCGACTTCGCCACCGCCGTCCGCAACCTCCGCGGCGCACTCCGCGCAGCCACCGGACAAACCGAACCCCGACCCGAACACTGTGCCGGCGTCGCCTGCAAACGCTGCGACCTCATCACCCTCTACCGGCAGCCCGGCGGCAACATCACCTGCGTCAACCCCGACTGCCAGGCCGTCCTCCACGACGACGAATACGGCGACTGGCTGAAAACCCTCGTCGCCGAACAGCGACACACCCGGGTTACGGACCTTGGCGAACCCGCCGCCACGCGCTAGATTGCGTACACCCCTAGGTGCATTGCATCCACACAGGGGCACACAGCTCCGACAACCCCACCAGGTTGCCGGAGCTTTTCGCATTTCCGGGGGGTGAACGTGACCCCCGACTTCGACGCCCTCATCGACCGCGACACCGCCGCCCACGCCGCACGCGTCTCCCCCAGCTCGATCACCTCCTGGGTGTCCCGCGGCTGGCGCGACCCCGACACCGGCGACCGGCACAAACTTGAACGCCGCGGCACCGACCCGTGGGGCCGGCACCTCTACAGGTACGGCGACGTCATGGCCGCCGAGCGCGCCACCCGGCGACGCGGACGAACGAGGGCCGCCGCGTGACCGACGACCCCGACGAGATCCCCTTCTCCCTCGCCTGGCTCGCCGAACACATCGGCCGCAACCCCGAGATCGCGATCTGTCCGCGAGGCCACCTCAAAGTCCGCGGCAACACCTGCTGGAAGCCCGTGAAATTCCGGGACCAAGCCCTGTACTGCCGCATCGCCGAACCACACTGACCCAGAACGGGGTGACATGCCGCCCCGCATCCCCGACGACGTACGCGCCGCGATCCTTGACGACATCCGTTCCGGGGTGCTCGGTAACCGAAAGATCGCCACGAAACACGGCGTCTCCTCCGGCACCGTCACCAACATCGCCCGCCAAGCCGGTGTGAGCGACGCATTTGAGCGGACACATACGAAAAAAGCTACTGAGGCGGCGGCGCTCGACAACAAGGCCCTGCGAGTGAAGACCGCGCGGCGGTTCCTCAATAAAGCCAACGAACTCCTCGATCAGATGGACCAACCGCACCTGGTATTCAACTTCGGCGGCAAGGACAACACCTACGAGGAACACCTTCTTCAACGCCCGCCCACTGGCGACCTGAAGAACCTACTCGTCTCCGCGGCCACCGCGATCGACAAGCACCTGGTGCTCGAGCGCCACGATGTCAGCGACCCCGCCACGGCTGGCTCTCTACTCAGCGCTCTCCTCGCCGGGCTCCAGGAGAAACACGGCACCGGTGACGCCTGAGGCCGCACTGTCGACCAAGCAAGCGATGTCGATCGCGCATGCAAACGCGCGCATCAACATCTGGACAGGTGCCGTGCGATCGGGCAAGACGATCGCATCGCTGCTGCGCTGGCTCATCTACGTGTCCAACGCGCCCCGAGGCGGACAGTTGATGGTCGGCGCCAAGACTCTCGACACTTGTGCCCGGAACGTGTTCGGCCCGCTCATGGATCCCGCCATCACCGGCGACTGGGCCAAGCGGATCCACTACACACGTGGTGCCCCCACCGCCAACATCCTCGGCCGCACCGTCGAAGTGATCACCGCGAATGACGCCCGTGCCGAAGAACGCCTCCGCGGCATGACCTGCGCCGGCGCATACATCGACGAAGCCACCCTCGTACCTGAGGCGTACTGGAACCAACTCCTTGCCCGCCTGTCGGTGCCCGGCGCGAAGCTGTTCGCCACCACCAACCCCGACAACCCCGCACACTGGCTTCGGAAGAAGTTCATGCTCCGCGTCGGGGAACTGGACCTACGCTGGTGGCAGTTCCAGCTCGAGGACAACGAATCGCTTGACCCGGCATACGTCGCGTCCTTAAAAAAGGAATACGTCGGGCTCTGGTACAAGCGGTTCATCGACGGGGCATGGGTGGTAGCCGAGGGCGCCGTCTACGACATGTGGGACCCGGAACGGCACGTCATCGACCTGATCCCGCCGATCTGGCGGTGGATCTGCACCTCGATCGACTACGGGACATCCAACCCATTTCACGGCCTACTGCTCGGCATCGACGCCTCGCAGACGGTGTACGTGGCGTCCGAGTGGCGCCACGCCGCCCGGGAGACCCGGCGGTCGATGACCGATGCCGAGTACTCCACGGCCTTACTGAACTGGCAACGCGGATACAAGCGCATCCCAGCGGATCTGCCCGGCGTAGTTCCTGAGTCGACGGTCGTAGACCCGTCAGCCGCGTCGTTCATTCAGCAGCTGTACCGCGACGGCGTCACGCCGACCCCCGCGGACAACGGTGTCGCCGACGGCATCCGGACGGTGGCCGGTCTTCTCGGCCACGACAAGCTGAAGGTGCACCGCTCCTGCAAGCACCTGATTGATGAGTTCCCCGGCTACTCGTGGGACGAGAAGAAGGCCCGGAAGGGCGAGGACGCCCCGATCAAGGTCGATGACCACGGGCTCGACGCGGTCCGCTACGGAGTGAAAACCACCGAGGGCACCTGGCGACGGCCGAACGGCATCCAGTACCCGCACCGCCCGGCCGTTGCGGGCGAGGTCGACCTGATGAGCGCAGCTATGTGACCGAGGCGGTGGCATCATGACCGCCCCCACAAAAGTGTCCGGCTATGTCGACCCGTACCGGCTCGGCAACGACACTTTCGCCGGCATCTACCTCGACGTCCTCGAACACGTGCCGGATCTGACGTTCCCCATGTCGATTCCGGTGTTCGCGAAGATGCGCCGCGACCCGAAACTCAGCTCGATCATCTCGGGTTGGGTGCTGAACCTGACCCGCGCCCAGTGGCAGCTCGACCCGGAAGGGTGCCGGCCTGCGGTCGTCAAACACGTGGCCGACGGCATGGGCCTGGCGATCAAGGGCAAGGACAAGCCTGGCGCGGCCCGGCTGCGCGGTGTGTCGTGGGGCGATCACCTACGTGCGGTGACCCGCATGGTGTCGTTCGGGTTCTCCGCGTTCGAGTTGGAAGCCGAGATCGTCGGCGGTAAGGCACGGCTGGCCGGATTGTGGGATCGCCCGCAGTGGACCATCAGCCACATCCACACCGACGGCAAGACCGGGCTACTGACCGGCGCCACCCAGGATCAGGCGTCGGACCTGAAGAATCCGCAGATGCGGGCGAAGAACCTGGTTTGGTACGCCCGCGACCGCGAAGGCTCGAACTGGGCGGGCACGTCCCTTCTGCGTCCCTCCTACGCCTCCTGGCTGATCAAGGAGGAGGTGCGGCGGGCCTACGCCGTCGCCAACGTCCGCTGGTCCGCCGGCGTACCCGTCCTCGAGCCGATCCCCGGCACGAACCCGACCCAAGCGCAGATGGCCGAAGCCGCCCAGGTGGCTCAGGCGGCCCGTGCCGGAATCTCCGCGGGTGCGGCGACCCCGCCCGGGTTCGTCATGAAGATCCTTGGGATCAGTGGCGGGCTACCGCAGTCGCAGGAGTTCCTGCGCTGGCTCGATCAGCAGTGTGCTGCGTCCGCGCTGATGAATGCGTTTGAACTCGGTGAAACCCCGAACGGGAGCCGCGCACTCGGCACCGCGTTTATGGACGCCCTGCACCTGGCCCTCGAGTCCGAGGCTGAGCTGATCGCGGACGTCGCCACTCGTCAGATTGCTGCCCGGATCGTTGACTGGAACTACGGCGAGGACGAGCCGGTCCCCCGCGTGGTCGTGTCCGGTGTCGGGTCCCGGCGTGAGGTGACCGCCGAGTCGCTGCAACTGCTCCTGTCGTCCGGCGCCATGTCCGCCGACCCCGGCCTCGAGGCGTGGGTACGCCGCGAATACCGGCTCCCCGAGCGGGAACAGCCGGCGCAGCCGGTCGTGGCCCCGGGCGTAGACCTGCCCACGCCGCAGACACCGGGCCAGACGCCGGGTGAGGTTCCGGACTTGAACGCTGTTCCGGTCCCTGCCACCGCGCCGGGCGTCCCTGATGAACCGGACGCCATCGACATCCCGCCCGACGTCGCCGCACGGCAGGCCGACCTGGACTGGGGCCTGTTCGGCGGGAAAACCGACGGCGGCCAGGAGCCCGCCGGCGAGCCCGTCACCGTCCAGGCGGCGAAGGCCGATACCGCGGCCGAGAACCTGCAACAGCAGTGGGAAGACGCCAAGGCCGGACTCCTCAAACGGTGGCCCGCCATCGCCGGGCCGATGGTCGACGAACTCACCGAACAAGCCCGTGACGCCGCCGAACACGGCGATGTGAGCCTGCTCGGCCAACTGGCCGTGTCGGCGGGGGTGATCGCCGCGCAGGCCACGGTCCTCGACACCGCGGGCAGCAAACTCGCCAGGACCGCCGCCGCCGACGTGGTCGCCGAGGCCGCCGGGCACGGCCTGAACCTGGACGGGAACGTCACCGCGGACACGGTCCGGGACACGGCAACCGCAGTCGCGCACATCATCGCCGCCGGGTATGCGTCCGGTGCCGGACGGGCCGCGCTGCAACTGGCCGGGAGCCCGCCGGGTGAGATCGCCGACGCGGTCGGTGAACACCTCAACGGGCTGTCGGCCACCGAGAAGGGCATGGTCGCCGACCATCTCGGTGCGCTGCTGTCGGCCGCCCAGCACGCCGGGCGCCTGTCAGTCCTTGAGCAGGCCCCGCAGGGCACCCGCTTCCAAGCGAACGAGATCAACGACCGCAGCAGGTGTGAGGCCTGCGCCGACGTGTCCGGCCGGGTGTACACCACCCTGCGGGCCGCGATCGGCGACTACCCGCACAACGGATTCCGGTCATGCGCTGGCCGCGGACGGTGCCGAGGGTTCATCGCCCCCATGTGGTGACAGGACGGGGTGGTGATCGTGGCCGTCAAGAAGTGGATCCCGTCGCTGCACCCGCGGGACAAGAACGGCCGGTTCACCCGGTCCCGGTCCGCGCCCGCCAGCCGGGCCGAGATCGGCCTGGCCGAACAGATCACCTCCGGGCTGCGGCCGAAGAAGGGCATCGTCGGGACCAAGGCACCCGCCTACCTCGAGCCGATCGCCCCCGCCGCCCACCGCCAGGCCGTCGCCTCGTATGTCGCGGGCGGGTACGTCGACACCCACAAGGCGCTGCGTGCGGGCAAAACCGGCGACCCGTCGGTCACGGCCATGGACGCCGCGATGGTGGATCTGCCCGACGACGTGATGCTGTCCCGGCGGGTGCCGGTCGCCGCGTTCGGTCCGGCCGGTCCGGACGGCCTGGTCGGCATGCGGGTTCGTGACGCCGCCTACGCGCCCACCTCCGTCGGTACGGTCCGCGCCACCAAAGGCGACGTGCGGATGCGTATTTCTGCCCCGGCCGGTACGCGCGCCGCGGTGAACCCGGAGACCGGCGAAGTGATCCTCGGCCGGGACTTGGACATGGTCGTCACCAAAGTCGAGGCGAACAGTGCGGGCGGCTACGACATGCACGTAGCCGTGCTGTCGAAGAAGGGCGCGGAGGCAGGCAAGGGCGACGAGAAGGCGCTGGACGGCCCGTCCGCTGACGCACCGGCCGAGCAGGCTCCGCCCACGGCGCGGCCTTCCGCGCCGGCGAAGACGGCTCCCCCGCCCGCGGAGAAGGCGCCCGCAGCGGACGACGCCAGTAGCGAGCAGCCGGAAGGCGCCGATCAGGTCCGTGCGGATCTGATGAAGAACCGGGTGCCCGAGTTGCAGGCCATGATGCGTGAGCGTGGGCTCAGGCCGGGCAGGCTGCGTAAGTCCCAGCTCGTGGATGCGCTGGTCGCCGACGAGATGGGTACCGAAGGCAACAACGACCGGGAAGCGGGCACCCCTCAGGCACCAGGCCTGGACCGCGGTGCGGATTCCCAGGGATCCGGCGCCGCCAAGGCCGACCCGGTGTCGAAGCCGTCCGGCGTCGCTGACGAGAACCGTAGGGACGTCTCTGTCCCTGGCCCGGCTGGTGGGGCCGAGCCCGCCACGCCCGCCGACCAGATCATGGACGCCATCCACGATGCCCTGACCGCCGACGGCCGCAAGCCCGGCGACCTGGTCCTGTTGGCGAAGGTCCGCGACCAGCTGCCCGGCATGTCCCGCGAAGACGCCGACGCCGAGCTGCGCCGCCTCGACCGGGCACGCCGGATCCGCCTCGAGCCGGACCCCGCCCGCGGCGAGTTGTCGCAGGCCGAACTCGACGCGGCGATCGTCATCGGCCCTGAGCCCAAGCACCTGATCTCCACCAACGAACCGGACCGGCGCGGCAACGGCGGGGACACCTCCGGTCCAGCGGCCGAACCAGCCGCTGAACCGGCCGCCGTGCAGAATAGCGAAAACCCGGAGAACCAGCTCCCCGCGGCGCCGCCCTCCTCCGCCCTCGCACCCGAGACCCCGACAACCGCAAACGTGCCCGACGCGCCGACGGCCCAGCCGGGTGGCCCGCTGCCGCGGGTCATGAGCACCCAGCCGCTGTCGGACAACAAATGGGGCGCCGACCCCGACAGCCCGGTCGCGTTCCACGCCGACGGCGAGATCGGCCAGGCCGTCGGCATGCTCGGCGCCGACCGGATGCTCGACGTCGACGGCCTCCCGCTGGCCGAACACCTTGGCCGGATGGCAACCGACACCGTCATGGGACGTCTGCCCGCCCAGGCCCAGCTCGACCAGCTCAAGATGCTCGCCGGCCGGCTGCCAGACGGGCCCGGTAAGCGGGCCGTGCAACTGGCGGTCATCGGTCTCGACGCGCCCGACGGCCCGGCACCGGAGGTCCCGGACTCGACCCCGGACGCCCTGCGCAAGCTGATGGACCAGCTGTGGGCGATCCCCCTGGTCCGCCGTGACGGCATGGAGACCGACGCCCTGTCGCAGGCTCTGGCCAAATGGGACAAGGGCGGGATGTCCGGCCGTCGTCTGGCCGATCAGGTCAGGCAGAAGGCCCACAACCGGCGGCACGAGTCCCGCGAAGGCAAACTGGAGATCGACACGGCGGTCGCCCGTGCGGTCGCGGACCTCGAGGCCCAGTACGCGGACCCGGACCGGCGCGACGACCTCAAACCGGACGTCATCCGCGACAAGCGCCAGCAGGGCCTGTCCGCCGGGGAGGGGGCCGCCCCGCAGACGGCGCCACAGACCCCGTCCGGGCCTGCGCCCAGCGAGACGACGGCGGGTACCGGTCTGCCCACCCCGGCGCAACCGGCCGTCCCGGCGCCGGCTTCCGCCGAGATCGACCGGGCCGCAGTCTCCGCAGCCATCCCGAAAGGCCCGCACCGGCCCGGCAACGATCTGACCGACACCCAGCGCGCAGGCCTCGAGGGCTACCAGGACTCCCGCAACGGCACCGACTTCAAACGGATCAACGGCGCGCTGCGGACCGGCGGCCCCGGCAACGCCCAGACCCAGAAGGCGATCGCCGGGATCGACGACGCGATGACCGGCTCGGAATTGAACGCTGACATCACCGTCCTGCGCGGGATCCGGCAGTCCCGGGCCATGTTCGGCGACCGCCTCGACGGCGACCTGACCGGCATGCGCTGGCGCGAGGACGGCTTCCTGTCGACGTCCACCGACACCGGCGCGATCGCCCCGTTCTCCCGCGGCGAAGACCCCGTCCAGATGCGGGTGGCCGTCCCTGCCGGCACCAAGGCGATCGACCTCTACGACCCACGTGATCCGTCCGAGGCCGAGATCCTCATCGACCGCGGCCACGAGATCGAGGTCGTAACCGACCGCGGTGTGGTCGACGGGATCCGCCAGATCGACGTCCGCGTGTTGCCGAAGGCCGGCGCTGGACAGCAGGCGGGCAAACAGGAAGCCGCGCCCGCCCCTGCCCGGGCTGGTGGAAACGGTACCGCGGTACCCGCCGGGCAGGAAACTCCCGCTGCCGGCCCAGCGCCGGGTGGCGTTGTGTCCGGTGGGATGACAGCCTCTGGTTGGGATGCCGCAGCGAAGAAGGCTGCACAAGGTCAGGGCGGCCTTGATTCTGTTCCCGTCAGGTTCGGGTCCGGGATCCCCATTTCTGTGCCTTCCGGCTGGTCGGAATCCCAGAGCGCTGTAATCGGGGATGCACTGGCCACATACCAGGGCGAGGCGTTCTCCGAGATCAACTCCTACCTGCGTGGTACCGCTGATGGCGGTCCTGAGATCACCGATGTGGTGAAGAAGATCGACGATGCGATGGCTGCCTCGCCGCTACCGAAAGACGTACTGGTCTACCGGACGATCAAAGACCCGGGGAAAATCTTCGGTGACGCCTGGGGGCCCGACGTCACCGGGATGGAGTGGGAGGATTCGGCTTTCGCCTCCACCACCGCCGACGTCCGAGTCGCCAGCCAGTTCGCCCAAGTCGCCCAGATGGAAGAACCCGACATGCCGCCGGTCATGATGAGGATCTTGCTGCCCAAGGGCTCTCCCGGCGTCCAGGTATCCCCGATGGGGCGTCCCGACGAGGTATGGCTTGATTTCCAGCACGAAGCCGAAATCCTGACCGCCCGCGGCCAGCGTCGTCGCGTGGTAGCCGACCGCGGAGTCGACGAAAACGGTATCCGGGTCCTAGACATCGAGGTGATCGCATGAAAGCGAAACCGGCTTCCCTTGCCCAGAGGTGGGCAACCGACGAGGTGCCGGCCACTGTCACCGCTGTTCCACCTGCCAGCTCACTCGTAGACCGGATGGACGGCGGCTACCAGCCGCCGGTCCTCGCCGAACCGGCGGCTGGCCCGGTCCCTGGCAGCACCGGCGGAGAGCAGAGATGAACCGGCAGCAGATGCTCGCCGCCGCAGCGGCCCCGGCCTCCGTGGACGATCTCCTCTCCGCCCAACTGCAAGACCTGATCGGGCAGTACCGTCCCGCATCCCCTACCCGCAAGAGCGTCACTACGGACCAGTAACACACCCGGCACCGCCGACCCCGAAAGGAGGCGGCAGTGCCCACCGGCCTTGCGCGCCGCACCGGCATCGAACTCATCCGCACCGGCACCTGGGGCGCTTCCACCGGCGCCTGGTCCCCCACCCCCGCCGACCTGGCCGCCGCCGTCGAAGCCCAACAATGCGCGGCCGTCCGCCGGCCGCGGCTCAAGCTGGGGCACACCGACGAGCGGTTCAACAACGGCGGCGACGGCGAACCCGCCCTGGGCTGGTTCGAAGACCTGCGGCTGTCCGACGACGGGCATGCCCTCATCGGCGACCAGGTGGCCCTGCCCTGGCTGTCGCAGGTGCAGGCCGCCGCCTACCCCGACCGCAGCATCGAGGGCGCCTACCGGTACCGGTGCGGGCTCGGCCACGAACACCCGTTCGCCCTGACTGCGGTCGCGTTGCTCGGTGTCACCCCGCCCGCCGTCGCCACCCTCAAATCCGTGCAGGACCTTCCCGGCCTGCTCGGTGTTGCCGCCACCGCCGGCACACCCGACTGCGGCGAGCGGGTGCACGCCGTCGTGTACGCCTCCGCGCCGACACCCTTACCGGCCGCCGAGCCGGACCCCAACACAACCCTGGAGGACAAGATGTCCCTGAGCGACGAGATGCGCTCGCGGCTCGGCCTCGACGCTGACGCCGACGAGACGGCCGCGCTCGCGGCGATCGACGCGCTGAAGGCCAAGGCCGACCAGCCTATTCCGGAACCCGCGCCGACACCGGAAATGGTCGCCGCGAGTGCCGCGGCCACCGAGAAGGCGGAGAAGGCCGAAGCGGAGAAGGACGAGCTCCGCAAGGAGGTGACCGTTCTCGCCTCTCAGGTCGAGACGATGTCCGCGCGGATCGCCGCGCAGGACGCCGACACCGCGAAGACCGTCAAAGCATCCGTTCTCGACACCGCGCAGCGTGAGGGCAAGTTCAAGCCACACGAGCGTGAGCAGTGGGAGACGGACTACGACGAGGCGCCGGGCGTCACCACCCGCACCCTCGGCCGGATCGCCGTCGGCTACGCCGTGCCGGTCATGGCGTCCGGTGTCACCGGCGCCCCCGAGCCGTCCGGCGCGGACACCGCGTTCGAAGCCGACTACGAGCGCGTGTTCGGCGCGCAGAAGGCCGGTGCCTGATGCCCGACTACGCCCCGCTGTACATGCCCGGTGACGTCATCACCGTCACCACCTCCGGCGCCGTCGTCGGCGGCAAGACGCTCATGGTGTCCGGTAACGGCACCGTCGCGACCGCCACCGCAGGGTCGAAGGTCATCGGAGTGGCGGGCTGCGACATCGCATCCGGCGCGGAAGGCCCGATGCACGGCCGCGGCCAGGTCCACATCACCACCGCCGCCGGTGCGATCACCGCCGGGGACAACGTGTACGCCGCCGCGTCCGGGAACGTCGCCTCGCTCGCTGCCGCGTCGGGTGCGACCGCCGGGGACATCAACAATGCCCGCGCGGCCCTCGGCGTCGCCCTCACCACTGCCGCGGACACGGCGCTGGTGACGTGGATGGAGTGCTGACCGCTCCAGCCCCACACAACTGAATAGCCCCTCGGACCAGACCTCACCCCGGCGCCCTGCGTGCGGGGCTTTTTCATGCCCAGACGCAGGGCGAAAGGCAGGACCCGATGCCGCTTCAGGCATATCCGCCCGCTCCGGCGAGCCTGTCCGGTGATCTCCTCACGATCAACCGGATGCTTGCCAGCCCGACGGCCATCTCGCGCCGTCTGCGGGAGCTGACCGACATCCAGTTCGTCGCGGACCAGCTACTGCTGGCCAAGTACCGGTCGAGCGGCGGCGCGGTCGCGTACGAGATCAACGACCAGCCCCTCTTCACCAACCGCAGCATCACCGCCGTCGCGCCCGGCAGTGAGTACCCGCGGGCCCTGCCGCTGTCCGGCACGGCCGCGCTGGCGCAGGTGAAGAAGTGGGGCCAGGCCACCGAACTCACCGACGAGCGCATCAAGCGGTCGGTGCCGATGGGCAGCGCGATCGACTGGGCGCTACGGATCGTCATCAACACCCTCATCCAGAAGATCGACCGGCTGACCATCGCCGCGATCGTGTCGGCGGTCAACGCCACCCCGATCACCGCGACCGCCGCCTGGTCGAACCTGGCCACCGCCACGATCCTGCGCGACATCGAGCTGACCAAGGCGGCGATCGACGGCCAGGAGATGGGCTACAAGGCCGACACGATCCTGATGACGAACACCAAGTACGCGTACATGGTGTCCGACGACAAGGTCGCCCAGCTCCGCAAGCGGGAGACGACCGACAACCCGATCTACGGCGGGACGATCGAGACGATCGCCGACCTGAAGGTCATCAAGACGCCGGTGGCGAACATGCCCGGCGGCACCGACAGTGTGTGGGTCCTCGACTCCCACGCCCTCGGCGGCCTCGCCGACGAAACGGACCTCGACCCCGGCTACGCGTCCGCGGAGAACGGCATCCAGGTCCAGACCGACCGGATCAAGAACCGGGACGCGTGGAACGTGTGGGCGCGCCGGCTCACCGTCCCGGTCGTCACCGACCCCCTCGCTGCCCGGCAGATCTCGGGCACCTGACATGACATATCAGGTGGTGGGCGAATGCGCCCACGTCGAAGTGCAGGAACTGGGCGGTACCCGGTCGATGCAGATGCTGTACAAGGGCGCGCCGGTCCCCGCGGGCGTGTCGGCGGACCGGCTGAAGCATCTGCTGGACAACGGGCTGATCGCCGAGATGGGCGCCACGCCGATCGCACCGAATGCCGCAGTACAGCAGGATCCGGCGCGAGGGCTCGACGCGGTGACCGTGGACGTGCTGCGCGGCGGCAAACCGGAGGAGCCCCGCACCGATCCGGCTCTCGGCGCCGCCGACCGCATCCGGGAGACGGTGACGGATCAGGGCGCGATCGACAAGGCCACCGAACCGTCGAAGGCCGATCAGGAACTCGCCGAGAAGCGGGCCGCGGCGCGGGCGAAGCTGCCCGACGGCGGTGCGGAGCCGGACGGGCGCGCCGGTCAGGCCGTGTGGGTGGAGTACCTGGTGGGCCGCGGCCAGGACTACGACGCGGTCAAGGACGCCGACAAGGCCGACCTGATCAAGCTGGCAAAGCAGCAGTCCTGATCTTCCTGCGGGGCCGGGCTTGGACGGGCCCGGCCCCGCAGGACCCAACTTCCACTGCGTGTTGACCGTCTGGGAGGGCGGCACCGATGGCCATCCGAATCTCCACCGCCGCCCGTAACGCCCTTGCCGGGGCGGTCCGTGACCTCGTTGACGGCGGTCCCGCCGCGGGCAGGCTGCGCATCTACACCGGTACTCAGCCTGCCGGGCCGGGAACTACCGCGTCGGGCACCCTGCTGGCCGAGATCACCCTCAACGATCCCAGCTTCGGGGCCGCCTCCGCCGGTGTGATCACCGCGGCGCAGTCACCGGCCCTGTCCGGCACCGGTGTCGCCGCGGGCACCGCCGGGTGGTGGCGGCTCGTCGACTCCACCGAAGCGGGCACGACCGGCCTGGGCATGGTCGACGGGTCGGTCACCGCCACCGGCGGCGGCGGCGATCTTCAGCTGAACACCACCACCATCTCGATCGGCCTGACCGTCGCGGTGACCTCGCTGACCCTGACGATGCCCGCAGCCTGACCGGCACGGGGTGAGGGGGTGCGCGGATGCCCGCCACCTCCACCCTCGTCGACGACTTCGACGACGGGACCCTGTCGTCGAAGTGGCCGAATTCGTACGGCGGCATCACCGAAAGCGGCGGCCGGGTCCAGATTCCGTGCGGTACCGGCTACGCCGCCCTCCAGTCCGGGTACGTCCACACCCTCGACAGCGTGTACCTCCAGGTGTGGGCGCCCGCGGCGAACGGCGCGACTGAGTGCTACGTCGATGTGCTGCTCTACTCGCCGGGTCAGCCCGGCGGCACCGACGTCAGCATCCACATCGACACGGTCACCGGCAATATCCAGGCCAAGAGCAGGTCGGGTTACTACGATCCGGCACCGTCAACGGTCGCGTACAGCGCGACCTCCCACCGGTGGGTGCGGATCCGGGTCTCCGGCGGCAACACCCTGTTCGAGACGAGCCCGGACGCGTCGGCGTGGACGACGCTGCGGACGCTCACCACCCCGGCGTGGCTGGCCGCCGCGGCAGACCTCAGTCTGAACGTCGAGGCGCACCGCGACAGCGGCACGGCGAACGTCGCCGAGGCCGACAACGTCAACACGGTGCCGAGTGCCACCGGTACCGCCGCGGTGTCACTGCCCGCCGTGACCGGTGCAGGGACCGGTTCGGCGCAGGCTTCCGGCACCGCAACCCCGGCGCTGCCCGCCCTGACCGCGGCCGGATCCGGAACGGCACGCAGCACGGGCACGGCCACCCCGGTCCTTCCCGCGGTCACCGGCGCGGCGGCCGGAACGGTGCGGAACTCCGGAACAGCCGGGCCCACCCTGCCGGCACTCACCGCGGCCGGGACCGGCACGAGCCGGGCCACGGGAACCTCGGCTGCCGCACTGCCCACACTCACCGGCACGGCCACCGGTGCCGGGCGGGCGTCAGCAACAGGCACCCCCGCCCTGCCCCCGCTGGCCGGCCAAGCAGCGGGCAACGTAACCGGAACACCAGTGGCGCCGACCGTCACCGGCACACCGCAGGCGTTCGCGTTCACGACCTCAGGCACTGTGGTCACGTACACGGGCGGCGGCACCACCGGCCCCGGCGTGCTGGATGTCCTGGCCATCAACTCCGACAACACCGTGAGCGTGCCCGGCTGGGACCTGGTCGTCTCGTCCGTCGGTTTCCAGGGCGCCTACCTGTACACCCGTGCTGGCGGCACCGGCACCGCCACCATCGACTTGGGTGGCGGGGTCGCCTCCAACACGTCCGCCTTGTGGGTGCGGGTGGCGAACACCGCAGGCCTGGACGTGAGCGTCGCCGAACAGGCCCCGTTCCTCGCCGCGAGCGCCAGCCCCGCCCCGTCCACCGGTGCGCTGGTCGACGGCAACGACCTGGTGATCGCGTTCGCCGCCGTCCACAACTTCACTACCGCCCCGGCCGCACCCGCCTGGTCGTCCGGGTACACCGGGCTGACATCCGGGTCGTCCGGCAGCGGCACGACCGGCGCGTACGGTGCCGTCGCCGCGAAAACCCCGGCCGGGCCTGCCGCTGAAACGCCGTCGGTGTCGTGGACCGGGCCCGCCTACGACCGGTATCTGCTCGCCGCTGCCTTCCGCGGCGCCGCCACCGGCGGTGGGGCATCAGGGCAGATCGGCGCGTCGCTGCCCGCCCTCACCGGGGCCGGGGCCGGATCCGCAAGCACGTCCGGCGCCGCTGCGGCACTACTCCCGGCCCTCGCCGCCTCCGGGGCGGGTTCTGCGCGGGCCGCCGGAACAGCTGCCCCGGCACTACCCGCCGTCCAAGCCGCCGCCTCAGGCACGGCCACCACCGCGGGCGTCGGCACGACCGTCCTGCCCACCGTCACAGGTTCCGCCGCCGGAACCGTCACCGTCGCCGCCATCCTGTCGGCGGGGCTACCGCAGCTCACCGCCACGATCGCCGCAGCACTCACCACACCCGGGCAGGCCGCCGCCGTCCTACCCGCGCTCGCCGGCGCCGCGACAGGATCCGCGACCGCTACCGGTGCCCTCGCCGCGAGCCTGCCCGCCCTGACCGGGTTCGGCAACGACACCCCGATCCTGCCCCGCCGCCCGGGCGCCTTCACTACCGGTGCCGTCCGGCCCACGTACACGACCGGCAGCAGCCGCGGCCTCGGAACGGGGGTGTGATGTCGGATCTTGGTGTCGGTGACGCCGACCAGCCGTGGATCGTCGTCGCCCCGGCCGCGATCGACACCGTGGTCACGCTGACCGCCGTGTTCCCCGGCGCCCCAGCCGTGCCGGTGCCGGTCGCCGCGGGCCCACTCGTGCAGGTTCCCGGCTCCAGCCCGGCCGAGTACACGCAGCGCTGGCAGGCCGTCGACCCGATCGTCTACCCGCTGCCCGGCCGGACCGTCCTGCACTGGCAGACCACCGGCACCGGTGAGGGCACCGAAGACGTCGAGGTGTGGGTCACCGCACCCCCGGCAGCGGGAGGCCCAACCTGGTCGCCAGGCCTGTCCCGGGTCGCCGCCTATGTGCCGCGGCTGACCGTCGACCAGACCACACCCGGCAGCGCGATCGAATTGGGCACGTTCGATCAACGCACCAACCCGACCGGCGACGTCGCCCAGCGCCACATCAACGATGCGGTCGCCGAAGTCCAAGCCCTCGCCGGAACGGTCCCCGACAGCCTGCACCCCCTCGCGTCGGCGATCGCCGCCCGCCGGGCCGCGGCGATGATCCTGCGCGCGTACGGCGACGACCGCACCGGTCAAGACAGCCTCGCCACCGCCGCCGCCCTCGAGGCGCGCGCGGACAAAGACCTCGACCGGCTCCAAGCCGCGATCCGTGACCTCGAGGACGGCGACGCCGACGGATCCTTCGAGGTTCTCCCGATTTATTCGTTCCCCGCCGCGGTGCCGTGGGGCGACCGCTACCTCTACTAACCCGAAGGAGAATCCGTGGCTGACTACGCCGCCGACGCCCCCAGCAGCGCGGGCGTCGCCATCGTCCAGCGCAACGGAACCGCGTCCGCCGACACGGTTCCTGCCGGATGCACCCTGCTGGTGTTCAACTCCGGCGCCGGAGTTCACAACGTGGACCTGGCGATCGGCTACCTCTTCGACGGCCTGCCGGTGGGCAGCGCGGCAACGCCAGGTAAGCGCCGCTATGCGATCGCGGCGAGCACATACCAGCTGGTGCGGGTGCCGGCTAACTACGGAGATGCCAACGGCAGGGTCGGTCTGACCATCGACGGAACCGCCACCGAGATCAAATACTGGGTGATTGGGGCCTGATCATGCGACCGAACGCCGAATACACCGCCGTCACCGCCATCCAGGGCCCGAACGGGGTCCGCGCCTACAACCCCGGCGACGACGTCACCGCCGACGCCGTGCAGAACCTCGGCCTCGTCGTAGGCCGCGAGGTCCTGCCCGCCAACGTCAACGTCATCCCCCGGCCAGCAGGTAACGCCCGCCGCCACGAGTGGGAGGCGTACTGGCTCGGTCAGGGCCTCGACCAGGCGGAGATCGACGACATGACCCGCGACCAGATGGCCGACCGCCAGCCGGTCTTCGACGTGGACCCGACCGTAGTCGAGGGTGTACAGGTCGTCGACGAGCCGCTGCCCGACGCGGTCGCCGAACAGGCAGCGGAGCAGGCCAACACGCCGGAGCCGCCGACCCAGGACGCGAAGAAGCCGGAATGGGTGAAGTACGCGATCGCCCGCGGCATGAATGAGCAGACTGCGAAGGACTCGACCGTCGCCCAGCTCCAGGACTTCGACTACGACAACCTCTGATGGCCCGCATCCGCTGGAACCGGCGCGAAGAGGACCGGCTGCTGCGGTCGGCGCGCGGCCCGGTCGGGGAGGACCTCGCGGCCCGGGCTGCCCGGGTCGAGGCCGAACAGGAACGCCTCGCACCGGTGTCGGCGGACGGCTCCCACGGCCGGGAGCCCGGGTACATGCGCGACAGCATCACCGTCCGAAACGGCCGTGACGCCGAAGGGATCTACGCCGACGTCGGGCCGACCGCGGAAACCCCCGATGGGCATCCCTACCCGGTGGACGTCGAGTTCGGTACGGCACCGCACGTCATCCGGCCGAAGGGCGACTACCCGCTGCGCGCCGCCGACGGGCGCGTCTTCGGCCGAGAAGTCCAGCACCCCGGCACCGAAGCTCAACCGTTCATCCGCCCCAGCATCGAGGCCGCCCGGGACAGGTAGGTGATCCCGTTGCCGGTGTTCGCCGACGCCGAACAAGTCGCCCGGGACTGGACGAACTCCCTCACCTCCACCCTCGTCGGGCCGGGCAACCCGCTCGCCAAAGGCGCGATTCGAGGACAGCTACGGGGCGACAACCAGCCGTGGGCGGAAATCCAGCTCGTCGGCGGCTCGGCCGCGTTGTCGGCGGAGAACCCCGACATGAGGGCACTGCTGTCGTGGCTCGTCTACGCCCGCACCCGTGAAGCCGCATCACTCGCCGCGACGGCGGTCGCCAACGAACTCGAAGCCCTCGACGGCCGGGCCGGCGCGGGGGCGGTGCTGGTGGCGGACAACGTGACGGCCCCGTTCTGGTCGCCGGACGGCCCGGTCCCCCGCTACGTGGTGTCAGCGGATCTGTTCCTGCGCGCGACCTGACCGCGCCCCTTTCTCGCACTTCTCCTCACCGCCTGGCGTGACGCCACGGCGGTCTTCGTCATGCCTCGCTTCAGGGCGCAGCGCCCCGGAAAGGATCTTCATGCCCAGTATGGTCGCGCCGAAGAACGCCCTGTCGTTCGGCGCCGGATGGCTGCTGTACGCCAACCTCGGCACCAGCCTCCCCTCGTACACGGTGGCCGGGTCGGTGTTCACCGACGCATGGCCGGTCGGCTGGAACCTCCTCGGCGTGACGAGGGAGGGCCACGACTTCTCCGTGGAACTCGACTCGGAGGAGGTGGAGGCCGCCGAATACCTGGAAGCCATCGCCAACGTCACCACCGGCCGCACGGTCGGCATGGAATTCGAGATGATGCAGATCCACGCCACGAACATGCGCAGGGTCTTCAACGGCGGCACCCTCACCACCTCCGGCTCGGGGGCGACACTGAGGACCACGTACAAACTGCCGGCACTCGGGCAGGAAATCCGCTGCATGATCGGCTGGGAGTCCAGCGACTCCACCGAGCGGATCGTCGCGCAGCAGGCCTTCCAGGTCGGTTCGATCTCCATCAGCCGCCGTAAGGGCGCCGACAATGCGGGCCTGCCCGTCAACTTCAAGTTCGAGCCGGACGCGAACGGTGACCCCTATCTGTACGACACCGCCGGGACGATCCGTGGCTGATGTCCTCGACGTCCACGAACTCCAGGCCCGCGCCGAAGGTATCGAACTCGTCGACGACCTGCGCATCGAGTTCATGGGTGAACACTTCAAACTCCGCGACAAGATCGGCAAGATGGCGTTGCTGCGGTTCGCGGCGATGGCCGACTCCGGCGAGGAAACCGGCGGCATGAAAACCCTGGCCGCCATGTACAAGCTCCTCAGGGCGTGCATCGTCGAGGAGGACTGGGAACGGTTCGGCGACCACGCCGACGAGACCGCCGCCGACGAGGACGACCTGCTGGCCGTGGTGGGGCAGGCCATCGAGTTGGTGACCGCCCGCCCTACCCGGCGGCCCGCCGTCTCCTCGGCTGGGCCGCCCGCAACATCGGCGAACTCGAAGGGGTCCTCGACCTTGCGTCTGGTGCAGGGGTACGGGGAGAGCCTGGAGACGGCGGAACAGATGCGGGCCCGCTTGACGGCCTGACACCGCGCCGGCTGTGCAACCTGGTCTACACCTACCTGAAGCGGCAGCTGCTGGACGCCCTCGTCATGGCGGACGGCAAGGACCGGGCCCGGATCATGCGGCAGTTCGACGACGACCTGTACGCGCCGTTGCACGCTGACCGGCTCGACGATGCGTTGACCCGCGAATTCTCCCGCACCCTTCCCTCCTGAGAGAGCCGTCGAGGGGGTGCCGTGGGTACCCCGCTCGCTACCGCCTTCGTGCGCATCCGGCCGGACACGTCGTCGTTCCGGCAGGACACCGAACGGGCTCTCGACGGGGACCTCGACAAGGCCGGCAAGACCGCAGGCCGGACTCTGGGCAAGTCCCTCGCCGAGTCTCTGACGAAGGTCATGGCCGCGTCCGGCGCCGACATCGGTAAGGCCGTCGCCGACGAGTTCGCGAAGGGCTTCACCGACCGGGCGCGTGAGAAGACGAAGGACGCGCCGGTCGGCCCGGACAAGACCCGCACCCGCAAGTCCGGTGAGGAGTCCGGCGGGTCGTTCGCCGACGGTTTCAAAAAGCAGCTGACGCAGGCCGCCAAGGCCCTGCCGCCGATCACCGTCGGGGTGGCGAAAGACAAGGCCGAGCAGCAGCTGCGGGACCTGTCCGCCCAGCTGGGGGCGCTCGCGTCGAAGACGATCGGCGTGGACCTGGACGCCGGGCGGGCGGTCGCCGAGGTCCGCTACCTGGAGCAGCAGTTGCAGGCTCTCGCGGCGCAGTCGCCGAGCGTGCAGGTCAAGGCCGATGTTGCCGCTGCGGTGGCGAAGCTGGCCGCCCTGACCGCTCAGGTCGACAAGCTCGACGGCAGGGACGTCGACGTCGATGTGGACGTCGACACCGGCCGGGCGCAGCAGGGCGTCACCTCCCTTGCGGGCACGGTCGCCGGGCTGCTCGGGCAGGCGTTCTCCGGCGTGTCCGGGATCGCCGGCACGTTCTTCTCGACATTGGGCCAGTCCGCGGTGCAGGCGGGCGGGCAGATCAGCACGGCGATGGTGGGGGCCGCGGCGTCGGGTGCCGCGCTGACCGCGGCGACGGGCGGCCTGAATCTGGCCATCGGCGCGGTTGTCACGGCGTTGCTGGCCGGTGCTGCGGCGACAGTCGGTTTGGGTGTGGCGTTTCTGGCGCTGGCCCCGGTGGTCGCCACGGTCGGCGGCCTGCTGGGTGCCGCGTCCGGGGCACTGTTCGGGCTGGCGGCTGGCGCGCTCACTCTCAAGCTGGGGTTGGGCGGGGTCGGCGGCGCTTTCTCGGCGATGGTCGCGGCGCAGGACGAGGCGGCGAAGTCGTCGGCGTCGTTCGCCGGCGCTCAGAACGCGGTCGCGAACGCCAGTGATCAGGTGAAGTCGGCGCTCGCGGCGCAGGCCAACACCCGCGCCACCCTGGCGGAGGCGTCCCGTCGTGCCGCGCAGCAGATCGCCGACGCCGAACGGGCGGTCGGTCAGGCCCGGCAAGAAGCTGCCCGCCAAGCCAAAGCCGCGCAGGAACAGATCGTCGCCGCCGGGCAACGGGTCCGTGACGCCCAGCTGGCGTTGACGGATGCCGAGCGGGCGGCGTTGCAGGTTCGCCGCGATCTGACCGAGGCGCAGGAGGACGCGCGACGTAACCTCGAAGACCTCGCCAGCGCGGTCAAAAACAACGGCTTGGACCAGCGGCAGGCCCAACTGGATGTGGCCGAGGCGCAGAAGGCCCTGAACAAGGTCCTCGCGGATCCGAAGGCCACCGCCGAGCAGAAGGCCCAAGCGCAACTCACCTACGAACGGCAGGTCGCCCAACTCAACGACCTCGCCGTCCGCGGCAAACGCCTCGCGGCGGAACAGCAGGACGCCGTCAAGAAGGGCGTCGAGGGGTCCGACGAGGTCACGCGGGCACGGGAACGCATCGCGCAGGCCGACAAGGGTGTGGCGGATGCCCGCCGCGGTGTGGCAGCCGCTGAGGCGGAGGTCCGTAAGGCGCAGCAGGCCGCGGAGGATGCCCGGGTCGCCGGGGCGCAGAAAGTCGAGGCGGCTGAGCGTGCGCTGGATGAGGCGCGCCGTTCGAGGCAGAACCAGCAGCGTCAGGGTGCCTACCAGCTGGCGCAGGCGTCGCAGGCGGTGACGGCGGCGCAGCGGGCACTGGGGCAGGCGTCCACTCAGGCCGGGCTCGCCGGCGGGTCCGCGCTGGAGAAACTCAACCAGCAGATGGCGGAGCTGAGCCCGAACGCCCGCGACCTGGTGAAGACTCTGTTCGGTTTGCGGGAGCCGTTCGGGGAGCTGCGCAAATTCGTGCAGGACCGGCTCCTCGATGGCGTGTCCGGGCAGGTGCAGAAGCTTGCGGACACGTGGATTCCGCACCTGAAGGAGTCGTTGGGTGGGCTCGCGGACCGGCTGAACATCATCGGCGACGGCCTATTCAAGAAGTTCGGCGAGGCCGGATTCATCAAGAACGTGAAGGGCGCAGTCGACGGGTTCGGCGAGATGATGTCCCGGATCGGTGCCGGGTTGCCGGGCCTGTTCGACGGGCTGGCCCGGCTGGGCGACAGCGCGAAGCCTGTCCTTCAGGTCATCGGCGATCTGATCGGCGGGATCTTCACCAAGTTCGGCGCGTGGATGAAGAGCGCGGACGAGTCCGGCAAGCTCGACTCGTTCATGGCCGGGGCCGCGAAGACGCTGGATCAGATCTTCCGGATCGGCGGGCTGGTCTTCCGCATCTTCGGCGAGATCATCGCGATCCTGTTCCCGCAGTCGAAGGAAGCCTCCGGGTCGTTCCTCGGCGGCGTCGAAGGCGTCCTCACCCGGGTTTTGGGTTGGCTGCGCGACCCCGAGAACCAGAACAAGATCCGCCTGTGGGTGGCGATGGCCAGCGAATTCATCGGCAAGCTGGTCAATGTGTGGCTGCCCGCCATGGGCAAACTGATCACCGACGCGGAGAAGTGGGTCACCCTCATCCAGGGCTGGATCCTCACCGCGATCAGCTGGGCGAAGAAAATCGGCGGGTTCTTCGACGCCGCGGGCAAGGCCATCACCGGCGCCTGGAACCAACTCGTCCAGCAGGTGTTCAACCCGCTGAAGACCTTCGTCACGGTAACCATCCCGAACGGCTTCCAGCAGCTCAAGGAGAAGGCGTCCGCGCGCTGGACGGAGATCCGTAACAGCCTGTCGTCGGCGTGGACGTCGATCAAAACGAATGTGTTCACGCCGATGCGCACGTTTGTGATGGAGACGATCCCAAACGCGTTCGCCACCGCGAAGACGAAGGTGACCACGGCATTCGGGGCGATCCGTACCGGCCTGGGTGACGTGTGGACGGCCATCAAGAACAACGTGTTCACCCCGATCCAGACATTCGTCACGAAGACAATCCCGAACGCTTTCACCACCGGCGTCGGGGCGATCAAAACGGCGTGGTCGAAGTTGACCGACGTGGCGAAAGAGCCAGTCCGTTTTGTGGTCAACACCGTGTTGAACGGCGGACTGATCGGCGGCTACAACAAGATCGCGAAGTTCTTCGGGGTCAAGGAAGCCGCCAAGATTTCCCTGCCAAAGGGCTTCGCGAAGGGCGGTGTTCTGCCCGGCTACACCCCGGGCCGTGACGTCCACCGGTTCTACTCGCCGACCGGCGGCACCCTCGACTTGTCCGGCGGCGAGCCGGTCATGCGGCCCGAGTTTGGGCGTGCGGTTGGCACCGACTGGGTCAACACGATGAATCAGGCCGCCCGTACTGGCGGCGTCCCTGCCGTACGCCGGGCCATGTCTGGCCAGTTCAAGTCGGGCGGCATCATCGGCAGCGGTGACGGCCTGGGGGACCTGTGGAAGAAGATCAGAGGCAAGGCATCGGACGTCCTCACGGGGGCGAAGGGTCTGCTGGCTGACCCCGCCGGCGGTATCAAAACCCTCGTCGGGAACCTCACCAACCTGGTGCCCGGCAAGGACTTGCCGTGGGGCAAACTCGTCACCGCCGTCCCGGGCAAGCTCCTGGACGCCGCGGTCGACAAGGTGACCGGATTCGTAGCCGCGCCGGGATCATCGGGCACGTCCGGCCCCGGTAACGGGTCGTCGCCGTTCGGCGGCAGCGCGGGAATGATGCGGGCCTTGCGCGCGCAGTTCCCCGGGCTGCGGCTGATCTCCGGGTTCCGGCCGGGCGCCCGCACCCTGTCCGGCAACCCGTCGTATCACGGCACAGACCGGGCCGTGGATGTGCCGCCGGACAAGAGCGTGGCGAAGTACATCTACGACCACTACCGCAACATCACCAAGGAGCTGATCACCCCGTATCAGCAGTACAACCTGCACAACGGCAGGAAGCACACCTACACCGGGGCAGTGTGGAACCAGCACAATTTTTCGGGCGGCAACGCCCACGACCACTGGGCGGCCCGCCTCGGCGCGATCCTGCCGAAATTCGGCAAGGGCCAGTCACAGTTCCCCGTCATGGACACCGGCGGCTGGCTGCAACCCGGCTGGTCCCCGCCCATCTACAACGGGACCGGCCGCAACGAAACCGTCACCCCGGCGCCGACGATGGAACAGGTCATCGACCGCCTCGAAAAGCTCATCTCCGCCATCGGAGACGTGGCGCCCGGCGTGGCGGCGGCAATGCTGTCGGGCACCCGCCGCACGGTCCAGTCGGCCCGGTCGACACCGGTGATGGCGCGGGGGTGATGCGGTGGCGTCCGTCGTGCTCAACGCTTTGTGGTTGAACCGGGTCGACACCGGAGAAGCCATCTCCGGCCCGTCGGCCCGGGACCGCACCACCGGCTACGGCATCGACGGTG
Organism: Actinoplanes rectilineatus; assembly: GCF_000962825.1. Classification (GTDB taxonomy): domain Bacteria; phylum Actinomycetota; class Actinomycetes; order Mycobacteriales; family Micromonosporaceae; genus Actinoplanes; species Actinoplanes rectilineatus. The sequence goes on along the minus strand of NZ_JZKF01000006.1, from coordinate 169,053 downwards.
AGGTCCGCACCTACGCGTCCGGGCGGCGGCGGGCCATCACCACCGTCGGCACCAAGGCGGAAGTGGCCCGCACGTTCGTCATGCTGACGGCGGCACAGGTAGACACGCTGAAATCGTGGCTCGGCGCCCACGTCCAACTCCGCGACCACCGCGGTAACAAGTGGTTTGGCGTGTTCTTCGACGTGACGGTAGGCGAGTACATGCCGGCCACCATGTACTCGGCGCAGGTCACCCTGCATGTGACGACCACCGTCGAAGGCGTCTGAACGGGGGTGATCCTGTGCAGCCGCCCACCGACGGCCCCCGCGCCGCTCTGGCCACCGCGCAGGTCAGGACGCTGCTCCAGGAGTCGGAGGCGCTCACCGTCTCCGGCGGCCTCGAAATCATCGACCTGGCCCTGAACGTGATCGAGGACATCTCCGACCACCTGGCCGGCGGCCAGGTCAGCCGCAACAGCTACGCCGACCTGCACGGCGCCGCCAGCCTGAAGGTGTCACGGGAGCTGGACTGGGGTGCCGGACTGGTCCGCCCCTACATCGTCCTAGCGGACGGGACGGTAACCGCCCGGTTCAACCTGGGCGTCTACCACACGTCGGTGCCCGCCTACTCCACGGCGGAAAGCCCACCCATGTTTGAAATCGAAGGCTACGACCTGCTGTTGCGGCTTCAACAGCCCGTCGGCGACACCTACGCGATCGCCGCAGGCGCCTCCTACCTCGAGGTCGTCGAGCAGATCCTCCTCGCGCACGGCTTAACCCAGTACATCATCGACCCGACCTCCGCCTCGACGGTCGCACCGACGTCGCGGGTGTGGGCGATGGAAGACACCGTCACCTGGCTGTCCATCGTCAACGACCTGCTCGCGTCCATCGGCTACGCCGGGATCTGGGCCGACTGGGACGGCCGGCTGCGCTGCCACCCGTATCAGCTGCCCGCCGAACGGGCCGCGGAGTGGACGTACACCGACGACCAGGCCACGACGATGCTGGGCGTGGACAGGCAGGTCGTCCACGACTACTTCGCCGCCCCCAACAAGTGGGTCGTGTACAGGTCGAACAACATCGACGCGGCGGCACCGGTCGACGGCGACGGCATGTGGACCTGGGTCAACCAGAGTGTGGGCGAAACGTCGGTGGACGCCCGCGGCGGCCTGGTCATCCCTAAGGTCGTCGGGGTCGACACCGCCGACCAAGCGTCCCTGATCGTGCAAGCCCAGCAGATCATCCAAGCGGACATGGACATCCCCACCGTCGTCACCGTCACCAGTGCCCCCAACCCGCTGCACTGGCACTACGACCGCATCTACGTGGCCACCGCCGACCTGCTCGCCGACGCGCAGGTCACTTCATGGACGTTGCCACTCCCCCCGGACGCGGGCGAGATGACGCAGGAATGGCGGGTCATCGCCCGGTAGAAGGGGGCTGCTGGTGGCGTATTCCGAAGACCTCATCACCATCGTCGATCAGCGCATCAGCCTCGCCGGCCAGACCACCCGGGCAACCGGCACCGTCGTGGACGTCGACACCAGCGGACCGGGCGCGACCGTGTTGTTCGATGGGGCCGCCACGGCAATGCCGGTGAAGATCCTCGGCAGCGTGTTCGCGCGGCAGGGCCACCGGGTCACGCTCGACAAATACGGCAAAGACTGGGTGGTCACCGGGGCGTTCGCCGGGCCCGGTTTCGGCGAGGCGTCCCGGGTTGTTGAGGGCCTCAGCGGGACGACCGCGGGCATGACGTCCGCAACGTTCGTGGATCTCACCGAGTTCGGGTCCTTCTCCTTCTCGAAAATGTACGACGGCACATATGTGCGCCTGTCGGCCACGTTCATGGCCATGAGTTCGGGCACGTTCACCCGCGCCGGGTGGGCGGTCCGGCTCACCCCGACAGCGGGCGGCGCCGGGTACACGCCGACGGACGTGCCGGTCGGGTTCATTTACTTCTCGCAGGCCAGCGTGTACGGGGCCGGTTCTGGGGCCCGACGGCTGATCAACGTCCCGGCGGGGACGTACACGGCGACACTGCGGTGGCGGCGCATCTCCGGCACCGGGTCGATCACCGCCGACCACAACGCCTGGTTCCAGGTGGAGATCGACGAGGGCGTGCGCGCCAACCAACCCGTCCTGTAGAAGGAGGCGCGCTGTGGCTGCTGTGGGCACGTCGACCGTCGCGGACTGTCTGGCCCCGCCCGGGGTGCCGACGATGACCCGCCGGTACGTCAACGCCACCACGGACCACTACTTCACGCTGGTCCGTACCGCGGCGACGGTCCTGACCGTCTACCGCAGCGTCGACAAGGGCGGCTCGTGGGCGTCGTACGCGTCGATCACGGTGACCGGGTTGCAGGAGTGGTCGTCGCCGATCTTCGAGACGGCCGGATATCTGCACCTCGCCTACCGGGTCGGCACGACCGGCGGCGGCGGGGTCGACACCCTCTGGTATCGGCGTTTGAATTTGTCCAACGCGTCCTGGTCGAGCCCGTTGCAGGTGTCCGGCAGCCCGGCGAACGGCGGCATTCCCGGCGCCCGATTCCAAGGCGTCGACCTCGCCGTCTACCGGCATCCCGACGGCGCGTACGCCATCATCGTCGGCGCCGCGTACACCGACACAACCGCGTCCACCCACGGCGTCTACCTACACGGCGTCAGCATCCGCAAGAACGCCGGGGAGATCTACCTCAACAACGGGCTGATCACCGGCACCCGCATGTGGACGTCCGCAGGCAACCCAGGCCGCAGCGGGATCTCCATCGAGGTCGAACACAACGGCGACGGCTACACCACCAGCACCCCCAACGTGTGGGTCACGTGGGGCCGCCCCGAAATCCGCATGGTCAAAGTCGCGTGGATGAGCGGCACCGCCGGCTGGCAAGGCCCGGCGAACCCGGTAGTCATCCGCTCCACCCTGCCGTCGTCGCAGGACTTCACGGCCGGGCGGTGGGACGGGCAGCAGTGGCTGATGGCGGTCCCCTCCCCCGACGACACCACTGTGGTGCGCGTGTACCAGCGCAACAAGGCCAACACGGTCACCACCACCTTCGATTCGCCGGTACATCCGACCGGCGTGATCCGTAACTGCGCGGTCACCTACGACCAGGCCACCAAAGACATCCGGATCTACGCGGTCGGCACCTCCACCGCCGTCCTCTACCAGGTCGACTACGTGCGGGCCACCGGCACGTGGGGATCCTGGTCGATCGCCGTCGCCACCGCGGTCACGTCCGCCACCGAATGGGGTGTGCGCAGAGGCGGCAATGGCGGAAACGCCCGCTTCGATCTGTTCACCGTGTCCGGCAGCTCAAGCCCGTACACGATCACCCACACGGCGCAAAGTAATGCGACCCCGCCGTCGATCGCCCAGTTCCAGACCGGCGGGCAGGCGTACACCAGCGGCGGCCCGGCCAACGTCAACGCAGCCCTGCCCCTGGTGTGGTCATTCGTTGATGCCGACCCTGGTCAGACGCAGGGCTCATACGCCCTGTCCCGGCAGATCGGCGCCGGCACCATCGCCTACTGGCGGGCCTCCGACAGCACCTGGCAGGCGTCCGAGGTGCAGAACGCGTCCGTCAACCCGAACGTCACCCTCGCCACCGCGTGGGGTTCCGGCTCGGACGCCAACCACACCTACCGGGTCAAAGTGTGGGACTCGGCGGGCACCGCGTCGGCCGGCTACTCCACCGCCCTGGTCCTCGTGCCGAGCGTGCAGGTCAACCCGACCATCACCTCCCCCGCCGCCGCGGCTGTCCTGACCGCGGACACCGTCACCGTGCAGTGGACGGTTGCCGAACAGACCGGGGTCCGGATCCGCCTGGCCACCAATCCGGGCGGCCTGGTCGTGTGGGACTCCGGGCCGATGATGGGCTTCGACGCCACCGAATACACGATCCCGTACCGGCTGGGCAACGTCACCGGCTGGACGGCCACCCTCAACACGTACAACCTGGAACAGCTGCCCAGCGCGGACACGACCAGGTCATTCACCGTCCAATACAACGCACCACCAGCGGTGATCTCCGCGTTCACACCGTCAACCGCCGCGGGCACCATCACCGTCACCTCGAGCTCGCTAGCCGCGGTGGGGGCACAAGCGGCGATCGTCACCCAGGACCTCTACCGGCGGCCGAAAACCACAGCGAATCTGCTCACCAACCCGGGCTTCGCTGGCAACGTGACCGGCTGGTTCGGCCAGGGCGGCACCTTGTCCTACTCCACCGCCCAGGCCCGTTCCGGCGCCGGATCCGCACGGCTCGTACCCACTGGCGCCGCGGCGGATTCGCAGGTCATCAACTCGGTGCAGCCGCTCATCACCGACACCATCGCCCGCGGACGCAGTATCACCGTGTCCGGGTGGATCCGCCCGGACACGTCCAACAAGGCGATCCGGGTGCAGGTCAACTGGCTCGACGCTGGCGGCACCTACCTCGCGCAGGAAGGCGCCACCGTCAGTAATGCCATCGCGGGCGCGTGGATGTACGTCGAATACACCGGCGACCCATCGTCTGTGGTCGGGGCGGCACGGGCCGCGGCGGTCATCGGCCTGACCGGCACACCCGCGGTGGGCGATGCGTTCTACGTCGACGACGTGGACCTCCGCGAAGCCAACACCGACCCGGGCGTGCGGATCCTGTCCGGCGCCCCACCCGCAGCCGTCCACGCCGACTGGGGGCCGGCGTCCGGCGTCGACTACGAGTATCGGTGGATCACCCTCGGCGGGAATGGCACCACCGGCATCGGCCCGTGGATGAGCTGAAAGGACCCCCGTCATGCCTGTGAATCTGGGCAATCCGACCTGGCTGACGATCGCCGTCGACGGAAACACCCCGTCCGGGCAGCAGCAGTACGCCGGGCGGATGATCGCCATTCCGGCTGGTACGCCGCTGCCCACGTCGATCGACTCGATCACCGTGTCGGGTGTGACCCTGTGGGGCTACGTGCGGCAGGGATCGTCCGGCCTGGAGTGGCTGGTCCAGCCGCAGGTGGATCCGAACGTTGCCGCGGTCAACGCTATCCCCGGCCCGGGCGGCTGGGTCAACCTCGACGCCCGGCAGGTGTTCTACGACCAGGGCCTGTACCTGCTGAAGCTGGGCGTGCCCGGGGCGGACCTGCGGACCGGGCTGAAGAAGTTCTACGACGCCAGCATCACCGAATACCAGGCCCGCACGCCCGGCCTGCTCGCGTTCCTCGCCAAACCGCTGTGACCCGCCTGCGCAGGTGCGCATGGTGCCCGCTCGCCATGTACGCCCGGCAGGCCCCGACGGGTTGGCTGCTGTTCTTCTGCCGGCACTGCGACCGGATCCCCGCCGGCCACCGGTGACCTGCCGGTGTCAGCGGCCCGGTCGTTTCCGGCGTTCGAAGCGCGGCCCCCACTGCTGAGGTGCCCGGCCGGGCCTGATGTCGTGTGGCCCCGGCAGGGGCCCTACCCACAGCGGCACAGTCGCGGCGGCTTTCGTGCACCAGATCGCGGAGACCGCGAACACCGCGGCCAGCACGAGGCAGGTGACCAGCAGGGCCGTCGGCATGTGCGGGTTCACGATCGGTGCGGCTACGGCCAGGACCGCGCATCCGGCAGCCGCGTATCCGAGCGTGCGGTACGCGTAGATGCGGGCGCGATGGTCGCGGCTGGACCGGATGACCGTCCGCACCGGGCCGCATTCCTGGCAGCGCAGGTCACCGGTGACCTGCTCACCGGGCTTCTGGGTGATCTTTTGCTGCGTGCGTTTGTCGGGTCCGGTGCCGGTGTGGTGGATGACGTCCACGGTGATCTGGTCGGTGTCGTCGGGCATCGCCGGTCCTCCCGGGGCGCGGGGGCACATCACCCAACGACGTTAGTCGATTCCGCAACGAGAGGAGCCGCGGTGCATCTCGACGCCGACGACCTGCTGAAGCAGATCCAGACGGACTACCCGATCGAATTTGAGATCGCGAGACTCAGGCTGCTGGTGGCCCGGCAGGAAGAAGAGATCCAGCGGCTGACCGCCCGCGCCGCACCACTCCCACAGCAGGCGCCGTACCGTGCGTTCGGGAATCCGGAGGAGACACGTGTCGACCTCTCCATCCCCTGACCGCCGCTGCGTGGGCGGCCCACTCGGCGGCGAGCTCGTGACGGTGGACCACCCGGACGGGTTCCTCGCCGTCGACAAGCTGAACGGCCTGGCCTGGCGTTATCTGCCCGGCCCCGATAGAACGTGGCTGCTCGACACGTCCCACGACAACAGCCTGATCTACCCGCACGGGCCGACCACGGGCGAACGGCGCATCGACTGGGACCGGCTGCCCCTCGACGCGGATCCGATGCCGGTCGTGTCGTTGGGCGACTCCCCTGAGGCGCATGCCGGCGACCCGTGCGACGGCTTCGAGGACGCGGAGGAGGCGCCGTGAGTCTGATTTGTATCGGGCCGATCCCGCTGCCCGCCGGAACACTGCTCTACCCGTGCATGGTGTGCGGTGTGGCGGTCCCGGAGAAAGGCCGTGTCTTCCACGACGACTGGCATCACAGTGTCGCCGAAGAGTCGATCGAGACGGCGCGGCGGGTGCGGCAGATCGAGGCGAACAGGGCTGTGGGCTGATGGCGGGCTGGGTGCTCGTGCCGTGCCTGGTGTGCCTGCGCGCTGAGATCGACCGCCTGGCGCCGGGCCGGGACAAACGGTCAGACGGGGCAATCGGCGACCTGGCACACCAGGCGGCGGGCACCTCCGATCATCTGCCGGACGAGTCGTCGCCGAAGCTGCGCGGCAAGGATGCGGACTCGGTGGACGAGGTCCATGCGATCGACGTCGACTCCAGCGGGCCGTGGCCTGCCGGCTGGTCGATGGGCCGGATCGTGCAGACCATCGCCGACCGGCATCGCGCCGGGGCCGACGACCGGTTGCAGAACATCATCTACGACCGGCGGATCGCCTCCCGGTCGTGGGGCTGGACGTGGCGCGCGTACAGCGGCGCGTCCCCGCACACCGAACACGCGCACTTCTCCGCCCGCTACACCACCGCCCAAGAAAACGACGTCAGGCCGTGGGGCCTCGCCGAGGAGGACACCATGACCAAAGCCGAATTCCTGGCGCTGCTGAAGGACCAGGATGTGCGGGCCGCCCTCGCCACCGCGGTCCTCGGCACCGACGGTGTGGTGCCCGCACCGGCCGGGTCGAAGAACGCGGACGGCACCCCCAACACGCACTGGACGGTCAACTCGTTCCTGCTGAACATCCTCAACGCGGCGGTCGCCGGCCGCGACAGCGCCGGACAGGCCAAAACCGGGGTGGCGGCACTCGCCGCGAAAGACCTGATCGACGAGACCGCACTGGCCCGGGCGCTCACTCCGCTGCTGCCCGGCATCAACGTCACCCCCGCCCAGCTTCAGGCTGCGTTCGTCGGGGCGCTGCGTGAACTTGCGGCCCCGTCCCGGTGAGCGGCCTGTCCGAACGGATCGGCCGGCGCGGCGCAGCCCTGATCTTCTTCTTCGTCCTCGACGCCGTCTACTGCTACGGGCTCCTCACCGCCACCCGGCCCATGGTCGCGTTCTACGAGTACATGGGTTCCGTCCTGCCCCTGGTGGCGTGGGCCGCCGTGTGGGGTGCGGTCGGGACGGTGTGCCTGATCTACGCGTTCCGCACCTACGACACGGTTGCGTTCATGGCCGCCGTCGCCTTGAAAGTCGCCTGGGGCCTGCTGGCCCTGTTCGGGTGGATCGCCGGGCAGGTTGACCGCGGCTACGTGTCGGCGGTGATCTGGCTGGCGTTCGCCGCGTTCGTCTACCTGGTGGCGGGAGGGATCCCACCGGCGGCCCGCCGCCCCATTCCGGGAGGATGGAAGCCGTCGTGGACCCGCTCCTGAGCCTCCTCGGCCCTGCGCTGACGCTGCTGGGTGTGGTCGCCGCCGCCTACTTCACCTATCGCGGGTCGAACCGGAAGCTGCGGTCGGACGCCGGGCAGCAGATGATCGACCAGCATCAAGAAGAGATCGCCGCCCTGCGGGGCGAGGTCGCCGACCTGCGGCGAACCCAGCGCATCCAGGGCGACTACATCGGTGCGCTGCGCCGGCACATCGCCGACGGGCAGCCACCGCCTCCCCCGGCATGGCCGGAGGGGCTGATTACCTGACGGGCGAGCTTCGCACCCGACATCGCACGGGCTTCGCAGACTGCGCACCGCCCGCCGGGAGGTAGACGGGCAGCCGAGCCGGACGCTGACCTTCCGTCGGTGCGTGGTTGAAGGTCAAAGGCGCACCGGGAGCAAGCAGTCGACGGGCCGGTCGGATCGCTCACTCCCGGTGCGGGTTTGGGTTGGATGCCTCACCTGTCCTGAGTCTGTCCGGGACTGTCCCGGACAGTTCCCCCATCGCTCCTTCGGTCGTGCGCGCCCGCGTCGAAGCGAAGCGCAGCGCGGGACACGGTTTGATGATTTGGTCTTATGAGTTGGTCTATGAGTAGGTGGTCGGCAACGGTTACCACCGGGTGCGGTAACCGTTGCCAGGGGGTCCGGTAACCGTTACCACCCTCTACCGGTAACCGTTACCACCATCCGGTAACCGTTACCGCCCTACCAGGGATCACCTTGCGCCTCCCAGAACACTGCCCACTTCCCCGAGGCGTCGGTCTGATCCCAGACCTTTTCGCCCTTCTCTCGGCGCTTCACATCCCACGCGTCAGTGCAGGCCCGGCTTCCCTTGCGGCCGGTGCTGCTCGGCCACGAGCAGAACGCCAATCGCCCAATGATCCACGCGACGCCGTCGCCCGCCTTCGCGCGCGGCCTGCCGTCCGGCTTGGCGCTGCCCTTGAGCCTGTCCGCGAGGATGCTGTGGGCGTCCGGGTTGAACAGGTTCCCGCAGCCGGGGCACGTGAACTTGCGGCGGTGAGGTCCGAGCAGGGGCAATGTTCGCCAGTTGTCGGGAATCTGCAACTGGTACTCGTCGGCATGTCCGCGATACGAGCCGCCCCGGGACACCCGGACGGCCATGCCGAGTCCCCGAAGAACGGCCCAGCCATTCCGGACAGTTCGGTCACTGAGCCCGGATTCGCGGGTCATCATCTCGATGCTGGGGAAGCACGACGCGCCGTCGTCGAAGTCGGCGAAGTCCATGGCGAGGCGGGCGACGAGCTTGACGGAAGGCTCGACCAGCAGAACCGCGGTGAGCGCGTTCCAGCGCCGAATGAACGGGATCTCTTCGTTGTCGAGGTCGAACAGCCGCTTCACGCCGCTGCCCCCGTAGGCACGCGGACAGAGTGCGGGCATGACAAAATAACCATCGGAAGCCTCCTCGTAAGGCGTCCAGCCCCGGTGCGCTTGGTGTTCCACCACCTTGCGGTTGGTTCCCTCGCGGGAACTCACCGGGGATCTCTATTTATGACCTCCTGATTCTCCCACGCCCTATGTGGATCTTTGTGGGCGCACCCCGCCGCCAACACCCGGGCTGAGCTGCGGCAATCCCCACCGAACCCGCACATGGAAACGGCCCCCAAGCGGGGGCCGCGCAATCCACGAACCGTTTACCCGTTGAACCTCAGATACGCGGAAAACGCGTTCGTCTCCGCATACCAGATGCCCTCATCGTTGACGCTCTCCGTACCGCCGAAATCGATCAGCGAATAGCCCGCCTTCTGCACCAGCTGCTCCGCCTCGTAGATCGCGCGGGTCACCGGCTCCTCACCCGTCTCCTCGTCGGGTTCGTTGCCGACGGCCACGGGCAGTTCGGTGTTCAGCACGACGTCCGCGCCGGGCTCGTACTGGATGATGTCGTTGTTGTCGTCGTCGACACCGACGACCACCGGGGTGACCGGGTGGATGGTGAGGTCGTAGCAGTTGCCGGACAGGACTTCCGGCGCGGTGCCGATGTAGACGATGTGCGTGATCATTTGAGAGCCCTTCCGGAAAGATGAGGATTGGGGCCTGCGGTCCAGGAACTCACCGGCGGCCGTCGCGGATCTGGTAGAGACGGGCTTCCCTCAGCCCGGCCGCGTTCGCGATCCTGGCGCGCGGAACGCCGGTGTCCATCAGCTGCTGGATGAGGTTGTCACGCTGGTCGGTCAATTCGGCAATCCGAAGCCGGGCCATCCGGAGTTCGGCGATCAGGTCATCTTCGCCGGCCACGTATTCGGCGTTCGGGGTGGTGTGGATGTCGGCGTCGGCTCCGTTCCAGACGCGGACGCGCCAGTTGTTGCCTTCGGCGATGTTCTGGTTGCTGGCGGTCCACTGGGCGATGTCTTCGGCGGTGGCGTCGTCTTCGACGGTTTCGCTGGGTGCGAGCGCTTGCCAGATGGTGCCGTCGTTGTTGCTGGCTTCGATCACGACGGTGTAGGTGGGCATCGTGTCCTCCGTGGTCGGCGGGAACCTGATGCACCAAATCTATAGCGAGCTAGAGATTATGTCTATAGCTGACTAGAGACACCTCCGAGAGGGTGACATGGGGCGCAGAAGCCTGGGGCTCAACGCTTCCGCCTCTCCTCCCAGTCCTCCGCGAACTGTTTCCGCAAAGACACACCCGCCCGTTTCCGGGCGCGCATCTTCGCCCGCTGCTGCGCCAGCTCGATCCCCCGGCATACGGACGCCGCGATCAGCCAGTAGAACAGCAGCGCCCCGAGGATCGTGAACACGCCGCACAGCAGCAGCCCCGCCACGCCCGGCCCTTTCGCGGCGGCTTCCGCAACCGGCAGCACCGGTCAACCCTGATGCTGAGGCAGCCACGCCTGACCGGGCGCCCCAGGTACGGTCGGAGCCGTCTTCGGCGGTACCGGGCGTCGCTGCGCCTCCCGATCCAGGACCTTCTGAGCGGTCAGAATCCCCCGGCGTACCGCTGCGGCGATGAACAGGTACTGCGCCCACAGCGCGAGAGCGCCGAGCGTCCCGTACACGAACAGGCCCGCCAGCAGTTCTTTCGGCATGACAACTCCCGCACTCGAACCGACCGGTCCTCCACCTGATCGGTGCCGGGCGGGTGCGGATTGAGTGCCGGCCGGGTGTAACCGGAACGGGAGGCGGGATGCGGCTGCGCCTGTTCCTCGCCATCGACCTGGACGAACTGTGACGGGTGCTGGCACTGTCCGGCCGCCACGATCAGTAGGGCTCACCCTCGACCGGGTCAGCACCGGCCGGTGAGAATCGGGCCGAGCCGGGCCGCCCGCGCTGCCGGGCTTCGAGGTACGCCCACGGGTCCCCGGGCCGCCGTTCGGACTCGTACGCGGCGGTCAGGATCGCCCGGACCGCGGCTTTCCGGTCCCCGCCGTGATGGGCGTCGGCTTCGGCTTTGACCCATTCCCACACCGGGTCCACGTCTTGATCTTCCGCCACATGCGGACCCTACTCGCCCTGTGCCGGACCCGCCTGCCACACAGCCACCCACACAGACCCCTTGGAGATCGCATGCGCCGTGAACCCACCCTGATCCTCGGCGTGCTCAGCGCCGCCCTCGGCCTCATCGTCACGTTTGGTTTCGATTGGCTGAGCGCCGAGCAGGCCGCGCTGATCGTCGCCGCGTTCAACGCCGGGCTCGGCGTCATCAACGCCATCCACGTCCGGCCGATCGCGCCCGCCGCATTCACGTACGCGGTCACCGCGGCGGCGGCGCTGTTCGCCGGCTACGGCCTGCACGTCTCGCAGGAAACCGTCGGCGCGGTCAACGGACTCGTGCTGGCGGTGCTGATGCTCCTCACCCGCGCCCAGGTCACCCCGGCCGGACCAACCGGCCCCACGCCGGATCCGTACGAGTAACGGCCGTCCCCCTGATCGCGCCGGGCGGGTCCGCGGTTTCTGCGAGTCACACCCCGCCCGGCACCGTGTGTCCCCGCTCGCGTCTGCGCTCCCCCGCCAGGGAGCCAGGTGCGGGCGGGGGCGTTTCGCTGTGCCACGAGGCAGGCAACGTGAGCGCCCGGACCAGCACCATGACCGCCACCGCAACCGGATACTCAAGCTCGGGCACCGCAGGCCACCAGTGGGTGTGCACGATCCACACGAGCACCACCAGGCCGACCGCTTTGAGCGCGGCCACGAACAGCATCTCGGCCACGGTTGCGGCCAGGATCTGCGCCCAGCCGATGTCGTCCGGGTGCCGGCCACGGGCGAACGCCGGGATCCGGCGAAGCACGTTCTCCTTGACGGTGGTGCGCATGCCGCCTCCCCTGATCAGGTTGATCGGCGATCATAGTTGCCCGGCTACGACTCCGGTGCCCCGTGAACAGCAGAAAGCCCCGCCCCTGCCTGAGATTCGCTCTCGGGCCGGGGCGGGGCCATCTCTGCGTCTCGGACTACCGGCCGCGGGCCTGCCGCGCCCACACGTACAGTTGATCACCGAGCGCTTCAGCCTGGTCGGGGGCGAGCCGCGCCGTCAGGCCAGTGGCCCGCTGCACGTTGACCCACACGTATCCGTCAGGCGACGACCCTCCAGTGACCGCACCGCCTCTTTCCGGGTCGCCCCAAGCGTGGCCTGCGTTCGGGCTCCTACGAGGCTGACCTGGGGCGGGACGGTGATCGTTCATCTCCTGACGATAGGCCGGGGTGCATGTGTACCCCGGCCTACGCCACGACGCCCGGACCAGCACCATCCGCACACCCGACAGGTACGGGCAAAGCGGCTACGACGGGCCCGCCGCGTGCAACAAGAAGGTCAGCCCGTCCCGCAGCACCGCCGCGTCCTCGAGGCCGAGTTCAGCGGTCGCCACGATCCGGTGCGCCACCCGCACCTCCAGCCATGTCGGGCCATGCCCCGTCGACGACAACCGGACAGACACCACACCGCGGTCAGACAACTGCGTGCGGGCACCCACCCGGACCAGACGCGACCGGTGCCGCAACATGCCCGGCCCGGACTCGCACTGCTCACACCAGCCCGGGTGGGTCACCGCCGGGCCCGCAACCGGCGCCGGATCCGCGACTTCGCCTTCCGCCGGCCCTTCCGGCTGACCGGCACGCCCGCCCACAGCCACACCGTCATTACCAGCGCCACGACCGTGACCACCCCGAACGTCTCCAGGTTGAGCAGCCCCTGCGTCGCCAGGACGATCCACGACGCGGCCGACAACACCGCCCAGCCCGCGCCGAGCCCCGTCAGGTGCTTGCGCCGCGACGACCACGGCTTGACTACCGGAGGCTGCGCCGCGCGCGGCCGGGCCGGTGCCCGGGTCGCACCACCACGGTCGTCCGGATGCACCCACCGCGGCCGGGCCTGGTCGGTGGCGTCCCGCTGCCGCCGCTGCCGGATCGCCAGCGGCGGCGGAATCCGGTACGGGTTACCCCGGTTGTGCTCAACGTTGTAGAGCGGCTGCTCCGTCTCGATCGCCACTCGCTCAGCCGCCAGCACCGCGTCCTTGCCGGCGAAGACCCGCGGGTCGACATCCCAGCCCACGATCGTGTCCGCCCACGGCTGGTCATACAGGTGCTCGATCAGCCTCGCGATGGGCATGCGCACGGTCTCGCCGATGTAGCCCAGCACGATCCGCCGCTGCCCGGCGGGCAGGCCCATGTCGTCGGGGTGGTAGACGCGGAACCGGTACAGGCGGCAGTCCCGCACATCCGCATGCGGCGGGATCGTGGCAGTCATCGGACACCCCACCCGAAGAAGGCAGCCAGTAGCGTCGATCCGTGACCGACTTTGAACCCATCACCGGCCTGCCCTGCGACCCTACCCACCCATTCCCGGCACCCACCGGCGCCGACTGGGCCGACTCCATGGAATACGGAGACGACCGGCGGCTGCCCGGTAACGGCATGTGGGACCGCGACACCACCCCGATCTGGCGCGCCGTGGCCGCGAACCTGTGGAATCAGGACTGCTACGGCCAGCACCTCGCCGAGGTCGCCGCCGATCCGATCCTCACCGCGCACACCATTGCGGTCGCCGCGGTCGCCCACAGTCCGAACAGCCGGGACGTCATCACCCAGCTGGCGTTCGCCCATTCCGGCGCCGGGACAGTGTTCGCCGCGCTGAACGACGGCGGGCAGGAACATGCCCGGCGGGTTGTGGACGGGCTGACCGAACCGGTACGGGTGGAGGCGCTCGCCGAAGTCGTGGCGCACATCAACCGCGGGTTCACGGCGCTGCGCCTCGACGTTGGGGCCCGGTTCTCCCGCTGATTCTCCGGTAGCGGCCAGATCGTCATACAGCGATCCGGCCGCTACCCTCAGCTCATGCAGGTATTCCTCATCGACAACGCCGACGGCAAACCGGTCGGTGGCAAGTACACCCTCGACACGACCTTCGGCGTGCCGGCCACCGGCGATGAGATCTTCTTGAGGTCGCACGACCATCACGACCTCAAGAAGGCCTACCTTGCGGGCACTGTCCGCAAGCGGCGCTGGGTCTACAGCGACTTCCAGCCCGAAAGCGCCTACCTCGAAATCTGGGTACAGCGCCACGGTTCCTGAAACGGTCACTGCCCCGGTCCTGTCAGCCCGGCAGCTTCCCGCACCAGTTCCTGAATCAGGGCTGCCTGTTCGGCCTCGAGCATCGCCTGCCGTTCCAGGCCTGCGATGTCCATCCCAGACGCCCGCGTCTGGGATTGGGCCTGCTTGCCGAGTACGCCGGCTGACCGCAGCAGCGTCAACGCCTGCTCCCCGCGTGCCGACCCTGCGGGCAGCAGCGACCAGCGGGCGGGGGTCCCCTCGTCGGAGCCGATCAGCGGGGATTCCAGCCCGGACAGGTTCTTGCAGGCCCGGCCGATCGTGGTGTGTGAGGGGATGCCGGCGTTCTTCGTCCACTCCCCCTCGATCTGCGCCCACCACGGCGACGCGAGCATCTGCTGCTGGGTGAGTCCGCCGCGCCCGTTGTCGTCCTCGTTCTTCAGCAGGCCCAAGACGACCTCATCGGCGCGCAGCCGCGGCTTCGGGGTGGGCTGCCCGCCGAGGATCGCCTCGAGCATGTCGGGCATGACCGTCGACTCGACCGGGTCGGCTTCGGACTGAAGCTGCTCTCGACCAGACTTGGTCTTGCCTTTCTCCCACAGGTCCATCAGTCCATGCTCCTTGAACACGGCGATGGTCTCCGGCGGCAGCTGCGGGGCGAACACGATCTGTTCGCCTTCGGGGGTGCCGTTGGGCCGCTTCAGCCGGTAGATCAGCGACTCGGGGTTACTCGGGTCGCGGGGCATGAACGCCGACCGGTAGGCGACCGGATCTCCCTTCAGTACCTGGCTGACCATCATGCCGGGCAGCGACGGCAGCGTGGACGGCATCAGCCCGCCCTGGTAGCCGGCGAGCCTCGCGGTGTGGTCGGAGACCCGCATCATCTCCAGCGAGATTTCGGTCATCTGCTCTTTCATCTGCTGGTCACCCCAGTCCGCCAGGCCCGACCCCTGGGAGGCGCCTTCGGCCATGATGGCGGTGGCCCGCTGAAGGCGGACCTGCGCACCGAGGTACTGAATGAACTTCGGGTCGGACATGTGCATGTGGAACTCCTCCCACGTGCACCGGATCGGCGGGCCGCCACGGACCGGATCCCAGGTGGGGTCGGCGGTGACTTCCATGCCACCCAGACCGACGGCGGTCTGCGTGTTGATCCACGCCTGGCGTCGTTTCATCTCGTGCCACAACGACTCCCGGATGATCTCCCGGTGTTCGATGGTGTGACCCACCGGGATGATGCCGTAGAAGTCCACGAAGTCCATGGCGTTCTTACCCGCATCGTGGATGATCGGCAGGATGCCGAGGAGCAGATCGTTGTAGGCGCCGACCTGCGTCACCACCGACTTGCCCATGCCGGTCACACCCACCCGCACACCACCACCGGCCTGCCCGGGCGTCCACCGGCTCCGGTAGACCGGGTTGCCGCGCAGGTCCCGGCCGGCGAACCCCCACCGGGCGCCCTTCGCGTCGGTGTACACGCCCGACGGGCCGGGGTGTTTGACGGCCTCACCGAGCGGGTGGGTGTCGAACAGGGTCACCAGCCCGTGGTTGATCAGCACTTCGGTGTCGGTCTTGCCGTCGTCGAGGCGCTTCGGCTGGTAGGCAAGGTCAAGCATGCCGTCGTCGAGTTCGAGCATCGACGACAGCCACGTCTTCATCTGCAAGAACGGCGACACGTTCATCCCGTTTCGCGGGGCCAGCACGCCGGGTTCGGCACGGATCAGGAACTCGTGGCCGATCACCACGGTCTCGCCGCCGACAACGGCGGTGAGCTTGCGGGTCTGCTCCGGCACCACGGCGGTGCGCCAGATCTCGAAGCCGGGGCCCATGTTGCGGGCCTTCGCGTCGGCGGCGACCTTCTCCCAGCGTTCGGCGAACTTACGGCCCGCGGTGACCGTGTCGTCGGTGACGGTCACAATCTTGCGGGCCTCCGTCTGGGCGGCTTCCTCCGCAACACGGGCGGCTTCTTCGGCGGCCATGCGGCGCCGGTCTCGTTCGGCAGCCTCGGCCGTGAGGCGTTCCTCCTCCGCCCGGGCCGCTTCCTCCGCGGCCTCCACCCGGGCACGGGCTTCGGCCTTGCGGCGTTCGACCATCGCCTGCCACGGGTTGTAGTTGACGACGCCGATCATCACGGCGGCCATCATGTTCGCCACCACACCCCACGCGTTGCCCAGGTCGGCGCCGATCGTCTCCGCGATCAGCAGCCACACCCCCGTCGACAGAACCCCCGCGGCGATCCACCGCGCCCGGGAACGCGCGCGGGACCGCACCGACGCCGGCAACTCCCGGATCGTGTAGCCCATCCGGCGGGCCCACACCAGCTCACCGACGTACACCGCCCAGTAGGCGAGCAGCGTCCCGCCGACTGCCAGGCCCGCACCGGTGGCGTAGGTGGGCAGCGCGTCGAGTTCGTACAGCAGCGCCCAGTCGGCAACCAGCGCGCCGAACGACACCGCGGCGGACGGAACGTGTTCGCGCAGGTCCCGGCGCAGCCGGTCCGCTTCGTCTCGTCCGGCCGCCCGGAGCGCGCCGATGCGCTGCTGGGCGGCGTCACGGGTGGCCTGCTTCGCGGCGGTGGCCTTCTCGGTCAGGCGCTGCTGTAGCCAGTTCCGGGCGGCCTGCTTCG
Source organism: Actinoplanes rectilineatus (assembly GCF_000962825.1). Lineage (GTDB taxonomy): Bacteria > Actinomycetota > Actinomycetes > Mycobacteriales > Micromonosporaceae > Actinoplanes > Actinoplanes rectilineatus. The sequence continues at coordinate 152,110 of NZ_JZKF01000006.1, read as the reverse complement.
GGTTGTCGTCGTCCGGTTCGGCGCGGCCCGGCATCAGTTCCGTGCCGTGTTCGGCGCAGAACTTCTTCTTCGGCCGGCCCGGCTTGTCTTCGGCGGTGCGGAACACCCACTCGCCGGTCTTGCAGGTGGCGGCGGCGGGGCACATCCACCACAGTCCGACCGGCTCGTCGGTGTCCTCGTCGACCGGCCGGTCGTGGTCGTGTTTGGTCAACGGCCCGCCGGGTGATTCCCTCCAGTAGCGGGACAGCACGATACCGGCGGGCAGGGCACCCTTCGGGGCGGGCGGTCGGGTCGGGGCTACAGGCATGGTCATGGCGGTCGTCTCCAAAGATCAGGCGGTAGGGTGTCCCGTGTAATCCGGCACCGCCCAGACCGTGAGGGTCGTGGGCGGCACCGCAGTGCGCGGGGCGGGTTTATCCGGCGCGGCGCTGCGAGTCGACGTAGCCGCCGTCCGCGCCGAGAGCGTGCAGCTGCTCCTGGACAACGAGGACCTGGAAGTTCGCGGCCAGCGCCGCCCGGACCGAGTCGTGGCCCTGCGCGACCACGTTCAGGCTGGCGTCGGCGATCTGCCCGAGCATCGTTGCGATCGTGACGATCTCCTCGAGGGAGATGCGTTCGCCGAACGAGGCGGTCAGGTAGTCGGCGGTGTCCTTGGTGGCGGCGGACTCGCGGAGCAGGTCGACGCCGACGTCCTGAAGGATCAGCAGGGCCTTGCGTGCCTGCTCGAGTAGGGCGGTCATGCGGACCATGGACATGGTGGCGGCGCCGGCTGCTCCGGTGCCGCCGGGGGCGGCCAGGGCGGTTCCGGGTCCGGCGGTGTTGGGGGTGATGCTGCCGCCAGTTGTGGGGCTGACTGCTGTGCTCATGGTGTTCTCCCGGGGGTCAGCGGATGACGGTCAGTGGCGGTGACGGGTCGGCGGGGCCAGTGGGGCGGCTGCCGTTGACCTCGGCGGCCAGGTTGTCGAGGGCCTGGTTGCGGGCGGCGTCGCCGGAATGGGCCTGCGGGTCGGTGTCGGCGCCGACTACCACCACGTCGCGGGGGCCGGGCTGTGGCACGTCGGGCACGATCTCGGCGTCGATGACGGCGCTCGGATCGGGTGCCGGTGTGGGGGTGGGCTGCGGTTCGGGGTCGTCGGGCATCGAGCCGGTGGGGTACGGGTCGTTCGGGATGCGGTGCGGGTTGAGGTTGGGTTTCCACCAGTTCGGGTCGCCGTCCGCGCGCCGCAGTTCGGCGGACTCCCGGCCGTGCGCCCAGCCCTTCCGGAACCGGTTCGCGCCGACGACCGACCGGTGCCACAGCCGGGCCATGACGTGCCCGAACGTTTCGCTGCTGGTGGGGCTGTTGCCGCGGGTTTCCGGGTCGGCGTTGAACCAGTCCCGGCGGGCCCGCCGGTAGGCGGCCTGTTCGGCGCGGTCGTTTTCCAGCCAGGCGAACGAGTCGTTGTAGCGGTCGCGGGCGTCGGCGCGGCGGCGGGAGGCGAGGTGTTCCCGGTCGGCGGGTTCGCCGCGCAGCATCCAGTCGAAGCCGAGGACGAGCCCGGCGACGAGCAGGCCTGCGCCGCCGGCGGCGAGGGTGAGGGCGCCGGTAAAGAACGCGGCGGCTTTGGTGTCGTCGGTGGTTCGCCCAGTGTTGCCGGGCGGGGTGGGGGTCATTGGTCCTCCTCGGAACGGGAAAAGCTCATGACGACCGGGCGGTCGGTGTTGCCGTGGTTGAACTGGCCGTCTCCGGTGATCGACAGCCACGAGATCATGTAGGTGTGCATCAGAACGCCGCGAAGATCGTGGTCAGGCCGGTTTCGGCGCTGGCCGTGGCCATGGCCACGGCGACACTGAGGACCGAGAAGATCGGGGTGCTGTACATGGCCGCCCACTGCGACCACTTCTCCGGGGTCCAGTCACGGAGCACGTCACCGAGGCCGACCATCGCGAACAGCACCCCGGACGCGACGACGACGATCCGCAACAGCCAGGCGACGCCTTCGGGCAGGTGCGCGCCGGCGAAGTCGTTGAGGTAGATGAGGGCGGGGATGTGGGCGAACCCGACGAACCAGCAGATGATCGTGGAGAACCACATCCACAGCTTGTAGTGGCCCTGCGCGGCGTGGGTCTTCTTCAGGATCTTGTGGGCGTAGAGGGCGGTCACCACCGATACGGCCAGCACTGCCACGCCGGTTGCGGCACCCCGCGGGTTGGTGAACAGGCCGACTAGGGCGGCCCAGCCGAGCGGGATGGTCGTCGGGACGAGGAACGCGGCTTTGAACGCTTCGTCGTCGGGGGTGCCGTCGGTCATGTCGTGGACGAGGCCGACGAGTCCGTGCAGGGAGTGCCAGCCCGCCGCGAGGGTGAGAACACCGAAGATGACGGACACCCAGGAGCCGAGCCCGCCACCCCAGGACACGACCCACTGTGCGGCCGGGTAGGCGCCGAACGCGAACAGGCAGCCCGACGCGAAGTAGAAGGCGAGGGCAACGAACTTGGTGATGCGGGTCTTGTCCCAGCGGGACTTCTTTCCGCCGCCGTCCTGGCCGTTGCGAGGGGCCCCGCCTTTGCCGGTCTTGGTGGCGTTGGCGAGGAACTGCCCTGCTCCCCAGCGGAGCAGGAACCCGACGGCAATGGCGGCGAGTTGCAGGTAGTGGGCGTTGAGCCACTCGGTCATGGGGCTCCCCTTCCTGGGGTTAGAGGTGGTCGAGCGCGGTGCAGGTGGTCAGGGACAGCAGCATCAGCAGGCCGAAGATCGCAGCCCGGGTTTTGGTGCCGAAGAAGACGTGGGCGGTGGCCCACGTCGCGGCGAGGCCGATCAGCTGGACGAGCCCGGCGGCGGCGCTGGCGAGTTGGCCGGCGATCCCGTGGCGGGTGTGGTCGCGGTCGGGCCACCAGGTGGCTGCGGCTTCGGCGATGGTGGGCGGGTGTTCGGCGGCGGCGCGGTGGGATCGGATGGACGTACGCAGCTCGGAGAAGGCCGTAGGGTCCTGATCCGTTTCCGGGGTCTCCGCGATGTGCGTGGGAGCCGGTACGACCCTCAGAGAGGGCCTGCCAGGCGCGTTTTCCCTGGTGGGACGCCCGGCAGGAGGCGTGTTGTCTTTGTGCGTGCATGCACGCACATCGGGCATGGGGTGGGGGCTGGTCATGGCCTGAGGTCCTTTCTGTGCGTGCTCGGCACGGCTTTTCGAGGGGTGGTCAGAGGTAGCCGAGGCTCGCGGCAAAACCGCCGGCGAACAGCAGGGCGAGGATCAGCAGGGCCAGGAACTTGGTCGCCTCGGCGGCGACTTTGCGGGTGGGCCGCGCCTGCCCGTCGATCACGTTCAGGCTCGTGTTTCGCCTGGTCACAACGGTTGCAGGCACCTTACGGACTACCTCACGGGACACGGTGGTCATCGCAGGTTCTCCGCGAGTTCCTGCCGGACGGCATCCGCAAGCTCGTACCGCAGCTCCTTGTACGTCCACTGGGTGGCGTCGTTGTCGACGGCTTCGAGGGCGGACCGGGCGGCGGTGGCGGGGTCTCCGTTGGTGGCGACGGTGGCGGTGAACGTCTTGGTGAGGCCGTTGACGGTGAGGGTCACCTCGGCGGTGGCGGTGGTGTCGATCGGTTCGGTCATGTCAGTTCTCCTTGGGGGTCTGGTGGTGGGTGTTGCGGTAAGCAGTCCGGCGCATCGCGCGGGCGGTAAGCCCCACGCCGACGGTCGACACCGCCCAGATCAAGACGGCGGCCGGGTGGGCGGTGAGGTCACCGGTGAACCCATCGCGCAAGACGACGAGCCCCGCACCGATAGCCCCCACCGCAAGCAACCGGTGAGCGGCCCGGAGACGGGTCACTGGTTCACCGCCACAACCCCACCGGACGGCTTACCGGAGGCGTTCTCACGGGCGGCGGTAAGCCACATCGGGATGAGCTTCTCGGCCCTACCGAACCCCACACCGAGAAGCTCCCGGACGGCGTTCTTCGACCACTCGAAACTCGGGTCGGACTGCTCGGTAAGCATCTTCTGAACAGCGTCTTCATCGGTCAGTGAGGCCCTACCGGTGGAGGCCGGCGAGGTCACCGGGGACGCCTTACCGCGACGGTCGTCGAGGCGCGGCACCCGAGCCTCGGCGCGGGCGATCGCCAGCTTCGAGGTGTACTCCGCCTGCGCCTTACGGAGAGCGTCAGCGTTCTCACCGGTAAGCCTGTCGACGGTGTCGGTAAGGGTCTTCTCCAACTCCCGGATCCGGTCGTCGCGGGCCTCAACGGTGAGGGCCATTTCGTGGCGCGCGGACTGGATGTCGGAGGTCGCCTGGGTCAACTGGTCGGTGAGGTCTTCGATGTCGGCGCGGGCCGTCTCAAGCTCACCGGTGAGGGTGTCCCGTTCCTCGGTGAGGGCGGTAACCCGGGCGGTCTGCGCGGCGGCGTTTCGTTCGGCGGCACCGACCGCGGCGCGGGTGGAGGTGAGTTCACCGGTGAGGGTTTCGGCGTGCAGGGCGATCGCCCACGACAGCTGCTTCTGCCCGGTGAGGGTTTCGGCGAGCTGCTTGACCCTGGCGGCCGGGTTGATGCGCAGCCACCAGCCGGGCTGGTCGACGTCGGCGGCCCACCGCATCCGCAGTTCGTGGTTGTAGCCGCGCCACGCCTGCCGCGGGTCGGTGATGTACCGGTCGATGGACCAGCGCCGGGCGAGGTAGGAGCGCAGCGGGAAGGAGCGAACGCGTTCGCCGGAGAACACGGCGCCGGTGGCGTCGATGACGCCTTCCTTGGCGAGTTGCAGGTTCTTGAGCCGACGGGAGTGCAGTCCCCACAGCCAGGGGCTGATCAGGGAGAGCAGGCCGAACGCGACGGATGCGGCGTTGAGGCCGAGGCGGTTACCGGTGCGGTCGGAGAAGTCGGCGAAGTGGGCGTAGTTGATGGCGGCGACGAGTCCGGCGATGCCGTAGGAGGCGCGGCGCAGGCGGGCGGCGGTGTGGCCGAGTTTGTTGATGAGCGCGTCGTGGGCGTGCCAGCCGACGTAGATCGAGATGGATTCGATGGCGAGGGCGATGACGACGGCGAGGAGGATTTTGCCGGGGACGGCCCAGGCGGTGGGGGCGACGGTCTCGTAGAAGAAGGCGACCTGTCCGTAGACGGCGGCGCCGTTGACGAGGAGCAGCGGGATGTACATGAGCTGCTTGCTGAAGTCGTTTTTGCCGGGGCGGCGGGTGAAGAAGTAGACGCCGAGTCCGGCGATGAGTGCGGAGAGCAGGGCGGCGGTGAGGGTGGTTGCGGGGCCGTCGGTGAACGCGTTCAGGGCGCGCTCGAACCAGCTGGTCTCCACGGTGGCCGGCACGGGCTGTGTGGTGGGGCCGGTGTCGGGTGCCTGGTAGGCGGTCACTGTCAGGGGCATGGGAATGAAGCTAGCACGACTCTTTGTCAATCGCTAGGCGATTGACGCCGCGTCTTATACGATCGGCCCTATGACCGACACCATCACTCCGCCCATCAGGGCGCTCACCCTCGCCGAGGAAGTCACCCTCACCCGGCTCCCCGCACCCCATATCCGCCGCGCAATCAGGGACGCCGCGAACGTCAGCCTTCGCCGCCTTGCCCGCGAGATTCGGGTCAGCCACGGATCAATCGCCTACTACGAACGTGGCGGGCAGCCCGGTACAGAGATCGCCATTCGCTACCGCGAGCAGCTCGAGCGGCTCGCTTCGGCCGTCGGGTTCAACATCCCCGTCGACACCCAGACATGACAACGGCCGAGGTGTTCGAGCACCCCGGCCGATTCGTCACGCCCACGTACGCGACTACGCAGGAGACTCCCTTGACGGTAACCGACACAGACCCACCTGGGGACACCCCCGCAGCAAAAGCTGAACGGGTTGCCGCCGCACTCCTCACCCAGGAGACCTTCAACCGCGACCAGGTCGCTTGGCTCACCCGCATCTTCATGGGCTGGGGCTACGACCTGGGCTACGAGGACGGCCAGCGTGACGAACACGCGCTGGCGAACATCGCCGCCATGTACACCTACACCGGGTCGTTCAGCGCCGAAGCAACCATGCGCGGGGTCAAAAAGCTCAACCGCCGGCAAGCCGCAGACGCCGCCTCACGCATCCCACGGATCGGCGCGTACACCGGCGGCCCGGTGCCCTGGGATGAGGATCCGCAAGATGACCTGTGGTGGGCGGCGTGATCCCGTACGGCGCCGACTACACCTGCAAACATGGTGAACCGCTCGGCGCCGAAGGTAAGGGTGCCGGCTGCGAATCGTGCACCCGCCCGGTGGAGACGTTCGGTGCGGTCAAGCTCGCCGAGTTACTGATCCCCCGCTTGCAGGGCCGTTTCCGGTGGTGCAGGGAGTTGGGATGGCTGCACCACAACGGCGCGAAGTGGGTGCCGGATGCGGAACCGGCGGTGCTGGCCGAGTTGGTGGCCACGATCAAGGACTACACGCGGGCATTGCTCGACGACAGCGCCAAGGGCCTCAGCCGTGAGCAGTGCGTCGAACTCACCGGTTTCTCCGGTGGCAGCCAACAGAACCAGGCGATGAAGATCGCCCGGGGTTCTCCGGGCGTCGCCACGCCAGTGTCTGCGTTCGACGCTCCGCCGCTCGACGGGGCGCCGTGGCTGTTGCCGACCGCCAACGGCTGGATGATCGAGCTGCATCCTGACGGTGCGACGTCGATCCGAGCCACCCGGCCAACGGACATGAACACCAAGACCGCTTGCGCGTACGACCCGGATGAGGAAGCCCCGAAGGTCGCCAAGGCGTTCAAGGACTACCAGCCGGACGAGGACGTACGCCGGTTCCAGCTTCAAATGTGGGCGCGCGGCTTGTCCGGCATGGGCATGGAGAAGTTCGTGGTGAACCGGGGCGCGGCGGGCGGGAACGGCAAGAGCACGATGGCGGGCCTGTTGACGGCGGTGGCCGGTGACTATGCGACGGAGCTGCCGGTGGAGGTGATTCTGAAGGGTACGAAGAACGCCCGGGAGGTGTACCGGTCGGAGCTGGCGGCGATGCGGGGTGCCCGGCTGGTGTTCTGTGACGAGCCGGAGGAGGGCGCGGCCTACAACCTGGGCATGCTCAAGAAGATCACCGGTGGTGGGCAGTTGCAGGGTCGGGCGATGGGCAAGGAAGCGGTGACGTTCTCCCCGAAGATCCTGTTCCAGATGGACACGAACAACCGGCCGTCATGGTCGGCGGACGGCGGTATGGAACGTCGGTATGTGGAGATCTCCTGGGATTACGAGATCGACCGTACCCAGCTGCGGGAGTCGTTCAAGGACGAGCTGAAGGCGGAGACGTCCGGGTTCCTGAACGCGATCATTCAGCACTGGACAGGCAAGGGCCCGTTGGAGGCGCCGGAGGCCATCCGGCGGCAGACGGCGGCGGGCATGTCCGAGGCATCTCCGGCGGCTCAGTTTGCTGGGGACGCGCTGGAGCGGGTCGACGGGGAGACTGTGTCGGCGGCTCTGATGTTCGAGTCGTACACGAAGTGGTGGGACGTGACCCGGCAGCGGGGTCGGCCGGTGACGCAGACGAAGTTGGGTTCTGAGCTGCAACGTCTCGGGTTTTTGAAGGAGAAGAGCGGGACGGTCCGGTACACGGATGTGTGCGTGAAGACCCGGTTCCTGCCGCTCTCGCCGTGATCTTGCCCTGGACAGTTGGACAGTTGAAAGCGTTTTTGACCCTAGCTTCTTACCTGTGCGATAGACCGACCTCCAAAACGCACTTCAACTGTCCAACTGTCCAGGGAGATCCACTGATCAAAAAATCCGCAAAGGTACCAAACGACGGCAGGAGTCCTCATGAACTACACGGTCATCTTCGATGAACTGCTCAACGATCCGCGTCTCGCCGCCTTCGCCGCCGAGGCCCGCAACGCCCTGCCGACCTGGTTCACCGACCAGCAGCAGGCCGCCGGCGACGAAATTCGCCGACTCGGCGAAGCCGCCTCAACCCTGCAAGGCGCACCGCTCACCCCACTGGCTCCCCAGGATCTCCCCGATTGGATCCGCCTCTCCCTGATCGACGCCCTGGTCTGGTGGCTCCTCGATACCGCCACCACCTGCCGCCACAGCCCCTCGCCGTACAGCCCGAAACCAGTGTTTGCGGTCGCCTGGAAACCGGGCCTGATCGTTTGCGCCGCCTGCACTGGGCTTCTGTACCCGCCGCGCAACTCCATCGCGAGCGCAACCTGCGACGGCTGCGGCCACGTCTGCGCCGGTCCGGCAACAGACGATGGGATCTACACCGCCTCGGTGATCCTCGGCCTACTGTGGTTCGACGTCGGACTCTGCACCGACTGCCGCCAGACATACCCGGGACACGGCCCCAGATGACAGCCGTCGAAGAACCCACCCTGTTCGACGTCCCCTACCCCCGGCTCGACCACCGCACCCTCAACACCCGCGGCGCCGTCACCCTGCCGCCCGGTGTGGTCGCCCTCGACATCGAGACCGCCAGCGAAGACCAGATGTGGCACCGGCAGCCCGGGTTCATCCGGCTCTGCGGCTACCAGACCGGCGACCGGATCACCATCACCGACGACCCGGCCCAACTTGCCGATGCCATCGGTCGGGCACGGCTGGTCATCGGCCACAACGTCCTCGCCTTCGACCTGGTCGCCATGGCCCTGCACCACAGCATCGACCTGCTCGGCATGGCCGCCGCAGGCCGAGTGTTCGACACCAAGTTGGCGGGGATCCTCAACGACCCGCCGGCGCCGGGCATGAAGCAGGCGCAGATCCTGCGCGAGTACAGCCTGGACAGCATGGGCGACCGCCTGCTCGGCGCCACCAAGACCGGCGACCTGAAGGCCCTCGCCCGCCAGCACGGCGGCTTCGACCGGATCCCCCTGGACGACGAACGGTACGTGCGCTACCTGGCCGGTGACGTCGACCTGACCGCACGGCTCGGACGACAACTGCGGACCGGGCCGTACCTTCGCCGGGAGCATCATGTTGCCGCGGTGGCCGCCCGGATCCGCATGAACGGGTTCCGGGTCGATGTGCCCGAACTCGAGCGGCGGGTGGCGGCGAACCGTGCCGTCCGCGCCGGGCATCTCGCGGACCTGTCCGCCCGGTACGGGCTTCCCGCAGCGCGCAAGGGCGGCGGGGTGTCGAAGTCACCGCACGCCACCGCGGAAGGCAAGGCGGCGATCGTGCGCGCCTTCGCCGATCTGGGGGTGCGGCTGCCGGTCACGGAGAACGGGCAGCCGTCGTTCGGTAAGGACGCTCTCGCCGAGGTGGCCGCCGTGTTCACGGGCCGTCCGGACGTGATGGCCCTGGTGGACCTGGTCGGGTCGCTGAACGGGGTCCGGACCGTTTACGAGACGGTGCAGCAGTATCTCGTCGGTGACCGGGTGCATCCGGAGATCGGCATGTTCCAGGCGTCGGGGCGCTGGTCGACGACGAAACCCGGGCTGACGGTGATGGGTAAACGCGGCGGGAAGTACGCCGAGCGGGAGGTGTTCCTGTCGGAGCCCGGCCATGTACTGATCTCCGCGGACCTGTCGCAGGTCGACGCCCGGGCGTTGGCGGCCCTGTCGCAGGACCCGGCGTATCTGGCGATGTTCGCGCCCGGCCTGGACCTGCACCGGGAGGTGGCCACCCGGGTCTGGGGTGACCCGGGCCGCCGTGATGAGGCGAAGGCTTTGGGGCACGGCTGGAACTACGGCATGTCGATCAACGGTTTGGTGCGTAACGCCGGGGTGTCGGAGCAGGTGGCCCGCAAGTTCGACGCGGGGATGCGTGCCCAGTTCCCCGGGCTGGTGGCGTGGCGGGACCGGGTCCGCGCGGACGGCAAGGCGGGGCGGGTGCTGGACAACGGGTTCGGCCGGCCGCTGCGGGTGGACCCGGACCGGGCGTGGACGCAGGCTCCGGCGCTGATGGGTCAGGGCTGCGCGCGGGACATCATGATGGAGGGCTTGCTGCGGCTGCCTGTTGAGGTGGTGCCGATGTTGCGGGCTGTCGTGCATGACGAGGTGATCCTGAGCGTTCCTGCTGGTATCGCGGGTGATGTGGAGCAGACCGTGTTGGCGGCGCTGAGTTTCCCGTGGGCGCCCGCAGGCGGTTCGTTGCCGGTGCAGATCGAGGCGGGCCTGGGTGAGCGGCGTGGCGTCAACTGGGGTCACGTGTATGCGAAGTGACCGGGTTTACGGCGGTTTCTCTGGTGGAGGTATTCCGACCGAGTTTGCAGAAGGAGTGATGATGGTCTTTCGTGATGCGTCCGTGATCCGACACACATTGAGTAGCGGCATCGATACGTTTCGTGACGTGGCGAGTTCAGCGGCGACCCCGGCAACGGCAACCACCCTGCCCGCCGCAGACTTACCGGGCGTGCCAGATCCATCACCGGAACCGGGTCTTCAACTGATCTCCCGGCCGTCCTACGTTGCGCCGATGACTACGAGCGTCAACTCCGTCATCACCGCCATAGAGCAACGCCGCCCCGACCAGACCGGCACCCGCCTGCGCCTGCTGCTGTTCTTCGCCCAAGGCCACTACCTGGCCGGCACCGGAAGCCCCCTGTTCGCCGAACCGATGTACGCCACCCCCGACGGCGTCCACGTCGACGACAGCCCGGACGAGACCCCCGAAGATCTCGACAACCGGCAACTCGGCTACATCGGCTACGCCCTGAGCCGTTACGCGGACCTGCGTGACGCCGACCTGCTGTCCCTCGTGCAGATCTCCACCGCCTGGCAGTTAGCCCGCAATGCCGCCGACGATTCCCGCATCGAATGGTCATGGCTCAACGACTGGTTCCGCCGGCCCGTCGAACGCCAGGCGAAACCGACCGAGGCTGAGGCGGCCGACTTCGCTGCACGGCGTAAGGCGCGCACGGGGGGCTAGCCCTATCCCCGAAGGAGCACCATGTCCGACTGGCCCGGCAAGTGGAAGCTGGAGAACTTCGAGGAGGCGCTGGGCGAATGGGCAGGCGGCCCGGTGCCTTCTCCGGAGGTTCTCGCCGAGGTCGAACAGTGGCACTACAGCCTTCAGGACAATCCCCGTGGCAGCGACTGTGAGCCGTTCGAGAACCAGGAAGGCATGTTCAGCGATCACTTCCCGATGCGGTGCAGGGTGTTCACGCTTCGACGCCACCCGCTGCTGGTCGAGGGCCGCCCGGTGGTCTGTTACTACGAGATCCAGGAGAATGAACACCGGATCGTGTTCTCGCACTTCGGCCTGCTGTGACACCCGCGGCTGATACCGCCCGCCGGGCGCTCGGGTCTACCCTCGAGCCATGGAACAGGACACCGGCACGCCGAAACTTAGCCTGGATGAGGTTCATGCCCGGATGGGGCTGATCGTCACCGAGGAAGGCAAGGCCCGTGCCCGTCAGCGCAGGCTCGCTGCCCGGGAACGTCACGATCCTGCGGCCCGGGCGGCGTTCCTCGAGCAGTTGCGGGCCCGCCCGGCGTGACCGGCGCCCGGACAGTCCAGCTGGTATTCGACTCGAGCGCGATCACGTCGTGGCTTCGCGGCTCGCTGGCGGTCGGCGAGACTCTCGCTGAGATCGACGACGAGCACGGGGCGGTCCTGATCCCGCTGTGGTGCCTGGTCGAGGCCGGGCACGCCACGGGCATGCTGGACCGGGACCGCCTGGACCTGCTGTTGGCGCACCCGGCGACCGCTTTGATCGTCGATGACGGCGGCGACTGGGATGCGCTGGTGGCGTTGCAGCAGTTGACGGGCCGCCCGGACTGCGCGTCGGCGGCGATGATGGCGATTCACATGGATGTGGACGTGATGACCTGCCACCCGGACCGGTACGCGGACGTCGACGGCGGCCGGCGCACTCTGGAAGTCATCGACGAATAGCCGATCGACGGCGCCAGTTGGACGAACGTCCCACGCCTCGATGTGTCGCTACCTGGTTGGGCCCGGTGCGGCCGGGCGTCTTGGATTTCAAGAATCACCTACTGGTGCGCAATGATGGATTCGTGCCTCAAGGACACAAAAAGCATCGCCTCTCCAATGTTGATCCAGAACTGCTTTTGGCGGATTGCGCAGAATGCGGACCTGGCACGAAGATTCGTCGACGCCCTGCATCAGATAGGGGCGGATGGCGCTGCCAGCCTGGGTCTGCTGAGCGGCGACCGCGGGTACGCAAGAGAGACAGAACTCTGGATCGGCTGAAGAAGTATGACCTTACTGTCGAACAGTTAAGAGCCCTGGTGGAGGCCCAAGGGAATCGTTGCGCAATTTGCCTACGCCCTCCCGTCGGGGAGAACCTCGATATTGATCATTGCCACAAGACCGGCAAGGTCCGCGCTTTATTGTGTCGTCACTGCAATACGGCCCTAGGATTGTTCGCAGAGAATCACGAACGACTCTTGAAGGCTGCCGAGTACCTGCGCAATCATGCCCCCTAGGAGACACTCTGCCCACTGCCGACCTTCGGATGGGTACCAGGGTGCGGGTAGCGGGCGCGGACACCGTCGGATCCTGGTCGACGAAGTAGCCACGACGCAAAAAGGCCCGCACCCCATCGCAGGGTGCGGGCCGTCTCGTGTTCAGCTGTCGAGATGTCCGCCAGCAGCCTCAGCCGCCTGCGGATCCGTTTTCACCGGTTCCCCCGACACGACAGCGTCCCGGACGGTACGGATGGCGTAGGTGACCAGTGAGGGCGCTTCCCGCTGCAATTGGTGGCCGCTGTTGTCGGCGATGATGAGCGGGCAGTTCCAGTCGCGGGCGAGCAGGCGTTGGCTGGTGAGCCACACGTCCTCGACGGCGGGGTGCGGCGGCTGGACGAGCCCGTCCCAGCGCCCGTGGGTGCGGACGACGACTGCCGCGGGCACGGTGGGGGTGGGCGCGGCGAGGATTTCGGCCTGCCCGGCGACCACATCGATCTCGGTGCCGCCGTCGATCTTCTTCTCGGCGCTGGGCATCAGGTGGAACTGCGGGATGGCCCCGTCGACGATGACCAGGCCGGCGACCCGGTCCGGCCAGGTGGCAGCGTAGGCGCGGGCGATGAGCGCGCCGAACGAATGCCCGACAAGGATCGCCGGTTCGCGGACGTCGTGCCAGCGCAGCAACCCGGCGAGCTCCCGGGCGAAGCCGCTGTGCGGGATCGGCGGGTTGGGTGCGGGCCGTGGCGGCGCACTGCCGGTGCCGGGCCGGTCGTAGGTGACCGTGCGCAAGCCGTCGAGGTGCGGGAGCAGCGGCGCCCAGATGTCGGCGCTGGAATCGAGCTGGGAGATGAGGACGATGGGCGGTCCGGATCCGTCGGTGATGTAGGCCGTCACCCGTTCGACACTAAGGTCGAGACCATGGGATCCGACAGCACCGACATCATCCAGGTCAGCACCGCCACCGGCACCGAACAGGGAGCGCTCGAGCTGGCCCGGCTGGCGGTGAAGTCACGCCTGGCTGCGGGCGCCCAGGTGGTAGGGCCGGTGAAGTCGGTGTTCTGGCATGCCGGCGAGTCCGGCGAAGGTGTGGAGTGGCAGCTAATCCTGCGGACCACCGCCGACCGGTACGACGAACTCGAGAAGCTACTGATCGAACATCACCCGTGGACCAACCCGGAGGTGCTGGGCCTGCGAGTGGCAGCCGGGTCAGGCGGCTACCTGGACTGGGTACGGCGCACAGTCCAGGACAGCGAGCATGAGGATTAGCCTCGGGCCTTCTCCAGTACCGCGGCGACCTCCGGCAGGTCCTTGTGGTCCTGCAACTTCATCAGCACGGGGGCGAGTTGCTGTCGTGGGCGCACCGACGCCACTCCTGCCGTCAGATCCAGGATCCGGTCCGCGGTTGCCGCACATTCCTCGATCTCGCCGGCGTCGAAGTATGAGGCGGCCAGCCACGTCGAGTAGAGGGCCTTGTCCCGGGCGTAGGTGTCATCGAACCCGGCGAGGACCGTTTTGAGGACTGGTACCGCGCGCAGGGGCCGTTTCAGTTCGGTCCAGCAACGCCCGGTCATGATCTGAAGTTCGGTGTCGTCGACCCACGCCGACCAGTCCGGGTTCGGCCGGTCGTTGCCCTGGGTGATGACCTCCCGCGCCCGGTCGAGGGCCGCGGCGGTCTCCTTGGCGTTCCCGGCAAGGGCGTGCGCCCACGCCCGGCGCTCGTTGAGCAGAGCCCCGGCCGACCCGACCGCAGTGTCCCCGGCCGCCTCACACGACGCGTCGGCGTTCTTCACCGCGGTCGGCAGGTCGGTGCCGAGCTGCTGGTAGGCGAGGAACGCGTATGCGTTGCCTTCGAGGAGTTTGTCACCGGCTTGGCGGGCGGCGTCCTGGCTCTCCTCATACAGCCGGCGGGCGACGTCCTGGTCCCCGGCGTCGAATGCCGCCCATCCTGCCTGCTGGGCTTGTTCGGCGAGCAGGGAGACGAGGTCGGTGCCGATGCTGTCGGTGTAGATGGCGTCGCGAATGATGCGCCGGGTTGCCTGGTATTCCCGTAGGTAGATGGGGAAGGTGTCGCCGCCGCCGAGGATGTTGTCGAGTTGCCGCAGGGTGGCGGTGCGCTGCCGAAGCAGGCCTAGCCGGGTGGTGTCGACCTTGCGGATGCTGCCGCCGAGGGGCAGGCCGATGGCCAGTCCGGCGCTGATCGCCGCCGTTTTGAAGATGTCTCGTCGCAGCATGGTTCCGTCTCCGTCCCTGGGGTTGTCCGGCGTTCCGCCTGCGGTTCTGGTTTCCCAGAGCCGCGGGGTCAGGCCCAGCATGTGCCCGGGGATGGCGAGGCCGTCAGCGATCGCGGCGATCTTCTCGTAGGAGGCGATCGTCCCGATGCCGCGGGCAAGGCTGCCGACCCGTTCGGGTTTGATCTGGCATGCGGCGGCGATCCGGGAGTAGCTGATGCCGCCCCACTGCCGGGCCAGGGCGAAGACCTGGCCGAAGTCGTGGCGGGCCAGAGCGTCACGCATGTCGCCACGTTTGAGGACGTGGCCGGGTATCGCGGCGCTGCTGTTCGTGCTGTTCACTGGCGATCCTCCGATCGCGGAGCACTCTGAAACGGTAGGACGGAAGCTGCGGCCCCTGTATCCCCACGATGGGTATAGCCATGCGCGGGAAGAACCGGTGGTGCCTGTCGGTGCATTGTGACTTCATCGGCGCAGTCTCCGCTTACCGATGCGCTGCCAACCTCACGGGAAGGTTCCACCGTGACAACTGCGGCTCTAGCGATGATGACAGATCCGGGCGCATCTGTGGCGGCACGTATTGCCCCCGGGCCAGCCTGGTGCAGCAGCCACTACGAGCCTGGCCCGGGCGAGGCTTTCCACCAGCACACCATCGGCCGTTCGTGGGGTGCCGGTGATGAGCGGCTGCGCCTGGGGCTGACCCGGTTCGATCATTCCGGGCGGCCTGGGCAGACACGCGTGGACGTGCAGATTGTTGATGCCGGTGACGACATCACTGCGGCCGTGGCGCTCGGGTCGCAGCAGGCTGAAGGTTTCGCCGGGGCGCTGGTGTACGTACTGGCCACACAGGAAAGGGCCAGCCGTAGCAGGCTGGCCCTTTTCGTGTGGTGTGCCTACGCCGCGTTCAGCGCGTTTCTGGCCGCCAGCAGGATCGTGTGGACGTCTTCGCCGCGAACCGTGTCGACGAGCAGCGAGTCCATCAGCTCGGTGTAGTGCGGCGCCATCTTCGGGGTGAGCGCGAGCTCTCCGGTGGTGGCGTCGACCATGACGGTCTCGTCGTAGACGGTGAACGCGTTCTTCGGCAGGGCGCCGAGTTTGACGCCGAAGGGCAGGACCGCGAACTCGACGCCGGGTAGGCCGACGAGTCCTTGCAGCCGGCTCAGTTGGGCCCGCATGGCGTTCGGGTCGCAGGGCAGGAACCGTAGCGCCGATTCGGCGATGACGATCTCGAAGTATTTGCCTGGCGCGCCGACGGTCAGCCCGTCGGCCTGCCGCATTTCGATGACGGCGTCGGTGTCCGGGTCGCCTGCCAGGCCCTGGCGAGCGTAGTCGGCGGTTTGCAGGAAGTACGGGAGTTCGGCGATGGCAAACGCGCGGATGCGGGTGGCTGCCCGGAACAGTCGGCTGCGGTCGGTCTGGGTGCCTTTCGGCCCGTACTGGGCGCCGGAACGGAGCCGTTTGTCTTCGGTGCGCGTGTCGGCGAGTTCCTGCAACAGCTCGTCAGTCTCGGCCTCGGTGAGGCCCGTCGCGGCGGCCCAGGCGCGGGCGTGTTCGGGTTGCATCCAGCGCTGGCCGAGTTCGTACCGGCTGGCGAGCCCGGGGTCGATGCCGGTGATTTCGGCGAGTTGTTTGGACTGGGTGATGCCGGCGGCTTCGCGGATCTGCCGGAGGTGCCGGCCGAATTGCTGTCGTGGGGTGAGGTTCATCGGCGGGTTCCTCGCGCTGCGGGGACTGCCAGGTCTCGCCACAGGCGCGGTTGAAGCACTGAGTCCTCCTTCGGGATTTCTAGGGATCGTTCGCGATGATCCCACCTTCGGACCGGTTTTGCGTAGTCACATGCCAGTGGATTGTCAACGTTGTACGCAAGGCAGCCCCGGCCGACTGATCGGTCCGGGGCTGTGGTGTGGCGAAACCTGGCACTCTTGAATCTACATTATTTGTCAATCGCTTGACGATTGACATACAGGAGTGCAGGGTGGGGGTAGGCATTCAGCCGCCGTCTCCCGGCCGGGGTCGGCGTGACAGAGACTCCCCTGCCCCGGCCGGAACGACCTCCCGGAGGTTCATCCGTGACCACCAACTGCCCGATCTTCTACTGCCGCCGCGCCCACAACGAGGCCCCCGGCGAGGCCGTCATCCACGAGTCCGAGCAGGTCGAGATCCCCCGCCTCCCCGGCGCCGCCCGGCCCACCGTCGGCGTGCAGATCAGCCAGGCCGACGACGACATGGCCCCGCGCCTGAACGTCGGTGACTACGACTTCGACACCACCAACGCGGCCCGGCTCCTGGAGGAGCTGACTGTCCTCGTCGCCCAGATGCGCGCGGCGCAGGCCGACTACGACCGCGGGCTGGTGACCGCATGACCGTCGCCCTGGCACCGGCCCCGCTCGCCGGGATCCTGTACGTGATGCGGCGTAACCACCCGCACGCCTTCTACCGCCGTCCCGGGCGCCCCGAGGTCCGCCTCTGCGCGGTGTTGTTCTTCGCGCAGGGCCACCACCTGGCCCGGTGCGGTCAGCCCCTGTTCGCCGAGGCGATCGTGCGCACGGCCGGCGGGGTGCACGTCGACCTGCCTGGTACGGACGAGTACGACACCGCCCTGCTGACGGAGGGGCACGCCGGGTCGGCTGGTGACGCCGCCGAACGGTACGGGCGGATGACCGTCACCGACCTGCGCACTGTTCTTCAGTCGTCCGCTCCGTGGCAGCGCACCGCAGTCGGTGACCCGATCGACTTGGACGTGCTGCGGGACTGGTTCCGGCGGGCGGCGGAGACCGACGACCCGGACGACGACCGGCCGAACAGTGCGGAGTGCGCTGCGGCGGACGCGCACTGGGCGGCCCGTCAGGCGGCCCGGCAGGCGCAGTCGTGACGCGCACGCTGGCCGAGCTGAACACGCTGGTCGCCGAGTACGCGGCCGTCGCCTACCCGAACTCCTCGGACATCGACCACATGTCCGAGGACGAGATCCGGCGGAACACCGCAACCATGCACGCATCAGCGACACGGATCGCCGACCTGGTCATCGAGGCCGGGGTGCACCGCGGCGTGGTGCTGCGGTGACCGCCCCCGCCCTGGCTTCGGCGGCGGTGACCGCCGACGATCGGGTCCTGCTGGCCACGTTCGGCCCGGTCTCCCCGGCGTTCCGCTGGGATGCGGTCGAGCGTGCGTTCGTGGCAGCCCGTACCGCCGCCGACGTGGACCCAGACCTGGATGCCCAGCTGCGGCGGCTGCGTGACGCCGGCCTGATCGGCGAGGTGCCGCACCCGGCTTTGACGATCTGGAAGCTGCGGATCACCGACTCCGGCTACGCCGCCCTCTGATCTTTCCTCTCCCCCGCAGGGCCGGGCGGTTCTTTGCCCCCCTTGGGCCGCCCGGCCCGCCCCCTCTCAGTTCGAGGAGAACTCTGATGTCCATCGCTGTTCTGACCCCCACCGACTCCGGCGACGACTTCGACCGCTGGGAGCACGAGCCGCCCGTTGAGCCGACACACCGCAACCGGCCGTCGCGTCGCGTCGTGAAGGACGAGGCGATCCGGCTGTCACTGGACCTGCCCCGGCACCGCACCCACGAGCGGAGGGACTGACCATGGCCGCGTTCACCTACAGCTACGAGGTGGTTTCCCGCGGGCAGGACACGGTCCGCGACACCACCTACGACGCCCCGCAGTCGACGCCGCGAGAGTTCGCGAAGGCGTACGGCGCCAGGCTCGACGTGACCCGGCCGCCGATGCCGCACCCGGTGACCGTCAGGGTGTGGGCGGGCGCGGACATCGACCGGGACCCGGATTACGTGCTCGAGCACACGCTGCGCCGGAACCGGGGCCGCGCGCTGTCGGCGGTGGCGTCGTGACGGCGACCGCAGCCCGTGAGCGTCGTGCGGCCCGCCGGCGCCGGGACCCGTTCGAGGCCGGGCGTATCGACACCGGCCGTGAGGTGTGGCAGGGCGACATCCCGGCCGGTGTGGTCGGCTACCGGCTCGGCACGCGCTGGCAGGTGCAGTGATGGACGCCGTTCCCGAGCTGACGTTCCGGTCCGGGTGGCCGGACGACGAGCATGCGTTCTGTCCGTGCGGCTCCCCCGTGCCGATGTCGTTCAACGCGGCCACCGGGCGCCTGGAATGCGACGACTGCCTGACCGCGGCCGTCGACGCTGCGGCGATCGTGGCGGAGGTGGCGTCGTGACACGGCCTAACGATCCGATGATGCGCGCCCGCTACCGGGAGATGACCGACCCGCATGACGGCAACGAGGGCTCTGGCCAGCCGTCGATCCGGGTCATCTCGTACCTGGGTGACTACGACGACTATTTCGACATCCGCCTGCTTGGTCCGTTCGAGACGGTTGTTGGCCGGGATGCGGAGATCGCCCGCCTGGCTGGTCTGTTTGGCATGCACGGGCGCCTCGAGTTCGTGGCGTGTTCCCTGTCGCTGGCCGAGGCCGGGCTGTCCCGCTATCACGCGGAGCCGTCCGACGTGGCCGGGGCTACGCATTTCGGGGAGTTCATGGCCGGGTTCGGCCATGACGACGAATGGTTGGACGACGAGGACGACGAGGATCCGCCTACCGGTGTGTCGGTGCCGTATGACGGTGGCCCGCAGGCCGAGCTGGAGGATTTCGGCGGCCTGGCGAAGCTGCTGGAGGGGCTGTCGTGACGGGCCTGGCCGAGAACGAGGCGTGCCCGTCGTGCGGCGACCGTGAGGTGACGGTCCGGGACGGCCGGATGGTGTGCCGCAGCTGCGGCTACCCGCCTCCGCCTCAGTCGTCGGTGGTGGCCCGGTGACCGCGGCCGAGCAGCTCGAGCAGCTGCGCATCGCGTACCGGACGGTCCGTGCCGCCTCCGATGGGGGGTCGCCGATCGAGGCGATGCGCCTGGACGGCCAGCGTCAGCGGATCGCCCTGGAGTTGGCGGACCTTGTCGCCGCCGACGACTTCGCCCTTTTTGAGCTTGCCAGTGTGTGACCGCCCGTTCTGGGTCTCAGCGCTACTCCCCTGCCGCTGAGGCCCGTGACGGCCGGTCAGACCGTCTGACCGCCGACGAAGGAGAATAGTGAACGTCAAGGACGATCAGCGTGTGCACCCGGTCGGCGACGGCTACCGGGTGGAACGCGACGACGACACCACCCTGATGGTGATGCCCACCGGTGACGGCTGGGCCGCCTACTTCGGGCACGCCACCATCGAGGACCCGCGGCCCGTGTCGGGCCTGGCGGGAAGCTTCTCCAGCACGCCCGAGGGTGCGCTGGAGTGGGCGCTGCGGACGGAGCACGGGTCGTGACCGACCACACGATCACGCTACCCAGGGATCACTACGAGCGGCTGCTCGCCGGCCAGCACACGTGGTGGGACGACGACACGAGCCGGGAGTGGCTGCTGCTGCCCGACGGCGCCGACCCGGGTGAGGTGTACGACGGCGCCCAGACGGTGACGCTGGCCCCGGAGCATGTCAAGGAGATCGCCGAGCCCGGCGGGATGCTGGCATTCAACTTCCCGGCGCGGGGCAACGTGCTGATCCGGTTGGAGGGCGACCGATGACGGGCACCCGCAGCTACACGGTGACCGTGTATGAGAACGGCGTGGCGCAGGGCCAGGGCGAACCGATCATCGCGGTCGATGACGTTGACGCCGAACGCCAGGCCGCGCAACTCGCCGTGTACGCCTCCCCGAGGCAGTCATTCGCCGTGCATACCGCCACCGGGACACTGCTGGGCACGTTCCGTAAGGGCCACTGGAGGGGACTGTGAGCAAGCGAACCCTGACTTTGACCGTCGAGCAGTTCCGTCAGGTCGCCGCCGACAACGCGGTCGTAGTGGCGGATTCCGACGGCCGGACAGTGGCGGTGTTCCGCATCTTCACGACCCTGCTCGTGATGCCGCAGACAGACCGCCGTCTGGCCCTGTCGGATCGGGAGATCGAGGAGATTGGCCGTGGCGAGTCGTGGATCGTCGAGGACCGCCAGGACCGCGCGTACGGCTGGACTGTGAGCGTGGCGGCGTGACGACTCTGTTCGAGTTTGCCCCGGATGACGGCCCGGTTCAGACGATCGAGACGTGGGATCCGGTTGCTGATGTGCAGGCCCGTGCCGAGCAGCGTGCCCCGGTTGATGGGGTGCTGGTGTTGATGTCCCGGGTTCATGGCAGCACGAAAACGCCCACAAACGGTGTGTTCCGTGCACGCCGAATCTCGAACGTGCGGGAGGCGTCGTGAGCGTCGACTACACGGGCGGCGTTGTGGGCCGTGATCCGGTCGCGCAGACGGTCGTGCAGGCGATGGCTGCCCGTTACCCGTCCTCGACGGACCAGGAGATCGCGGACCGGATCAACCGGCAGTACGAGGAGCCGGTCATCGACGCCGCTGAGGTGGCGCACTGGCGGCAGGAGGTGCCGGAGTGAGCGCGTACAACCGTGATCTACGGGTGGAGAAGATCAACCAGAGCTTTCTCGTCGGCCGGAAGTGGTGGGTCACCGAGACGGGCCAGCAGTGGGATGCGTGGCCGTGGCCTGCGTGTGACAACGCGTCTTTCGATGACCAGTCGTACATGGTCGAGCACCTGAGGGGTCGGGGCACGTTCACCGCCGACGAGAAGATCCGCGAGCTGATCGGAGAGCCGCAGTGAGCGCCTACGCAAACGATCCGCGGGTGGCTGTCGTCGGTGACCAGTGGGAGATCGACGGCGCCGACAGCAATAGCGGTAGCCCGGTGAGCGGGGCGGTCATCCCGTCCGGCACCGGGTTCAAGGCTTGGTTCGACGGTGCGGCCGGTTCACCGCAGATGGTGTGGCCGACCGCCGATGCTGCGATTCGGTCGATGATCGGGGACCCGCAATGATGCGGGCCGCGGACCAGTTGACCGCCGAGCAGCGGCGCGTGTACGACGAGGCGATCGCCCGGTTCGGCCGGGACGGCACGCCTGCCTCGGACACGATCCTCACGGCGGGGCTTTCGCCGGCCGGCCAGGCGGCGGTTGCGGATGCGATCACCCCCGGCATGGGGCGGGAGTATCTGCCGTGATCGTCCGGGATTTGATTGCCGAGGTGCGCCGCCATTTCGCGACGACCAGCGATGTGTGGCAGGCCGCCGAGCGGTGGGGCGAGTTGCAGGACGCCTACTACGACCTGCCGTGCCACTCCCCGGAGCGGCGCCGTGTTGGCGAGCAGATCGCCGCGTGCGTGGACGACATCGCGTACGGCATCGAATCGTCCCGGCTGGCCGCGACGGTCGGGTTCATTGGCGACCCGGCCGGGTTGCGTCGCGACTGTTCGGGCTGGCGTAACGGCGACGACATGTCCGGCGAGGAGCCGTGCGAGCACGAGGAGGCACCACTATGACGGCCGCCGGCATGGCAATGTGCGGCAACCCGGGCTGCCCGGAGGTGGCGACGGCGGACGCCGAATACCGGGTCGGGGCAGGCGGGGTCCTGTCGCGGCTGGCGTGTGATCACCGGGAGTGTGTGCGCTGGGCGATGGCCGAGCTGCGCGCTGATTTCCCGGCCAGCCGGATCACCCGCGTGGACCTGCATGAGGGCGTGGACCCGTACGCGGACAGTCCACGGAGTTACTGACAGACAAAGCCGGGCGGGCTCGTGGCCGTAGGAAGCCGAGCCCGCCCGTGTCGCAATCCGATGCTTTCCGAGAAAGGAGAACGACATGGACGAGGGTAACCACCGCGCGCTCGACCTGGGGCAGGTGCGGGACAACGCGATACGCGAATCGTGGCCGCTCGACGACCCGCGAGCCAACTATCCGCTGGCCGAGAACCGTCGGGGCGCGCAGGAGCAGGGCCGGAGGGACGCCGATGAGCGCGGGTGACCGGTACGGCCGTCAGCCGGCACAGCGCCTGGACCCGGCGGCCCGGTCGGTGTGGGCGCAGTTGCTCGCGGCGTCGCGGGTGCAGCGCGACAGGCGGTCCCGCTGATGGCTCACCTGTACGCGGATGTGCTGTTGGTGGTACACCACGACGACACGCGGACCGCGTACGAGCAGGTGTCGTACTGCCCGTGGCGCGGCGGGGTGACCGTCTACCAGGACGGTGAGGAGATCATCCACGATGATGTGCTGGACGTGCGGGTCATCAACATGGCCGCCGTCTGATGCAGACCTTCAGGGCGTCTCGCCGGTTTCCGCCGGCGGGGCGCCCTTCTTCTTGCCGCCGGTCACGCCTTTGGCGATCTGTTGGGCGCGGTTGCGGTGCTGCCCGATGGCTTGGCCGACTTCTTCCCAGCTCATGCCGTCTTCGTCGTGCATGGACTTCACGACGCCTTGGCGAAGGGTCTTTAGGTGGGCGACGAACCCGGGCATTGCGTTGAGCAGCTCGCCGAGGGCTATGGCCTGTTCGGCTTTGGTGGGTTTGGCAAGTGCTGCGTCTCGTTCGGCTGCCGGGTTGTCCACGATCTCACTGTAGTGGGCGGGGTTTCTTGCGTCGCTCGCTCGGTGTATTGAGCCTGTAGTGCCCGGCCACTACACTCAGGGCATGCCCCGAGATCTCGAACCGCTGGACGTTGTCGACGGCGACCTGATCGACGAATACGGGCCCTGCGAATCGGCCGGCTACCCCCACTGCCCGGGCGGCCCCGCACCACTGGTTCCCGACCCGTACGACGGGGACGTGAACAACACCCACCGCCTGACTTACCTGCACGACGAGTGCGCGCACGAACGCGCCATGGACATCTGAGGAGTCCTGATGACCGCCACCCTGACCGCCCGCGACATCCTGCTCGACGTCCACGACGCCGCCCTCCTCGGCAAGGCCAGCGGCCTGGCTGTCGCCTCGATCGCGGCCATGACCGGCCTCCCGGACGACGTGGTCGAGCAGGTCCTGGACGACGCCAACCGGCTCGGCATGGTCTACCTGAACCGTGCTACCGGCCGGTGGGTCGCCTACGACGTGTGCCTCACGTGCGGCGACGACCGTAACGCCCACCCGGACACCGGGCTGTGCACCGTTCCGGCCGGGGCCCGACTGCCCGGGTTCCCGCTGTGAGCCTCAGCCGCCCGGCACCGGGTGCTGAGGTTCGTCACGCGGCGGCCCGGGTGATCGCCCCGATCGTAGGCGGCCTGGCGCGCTGCACACCCGCGGAACGGGCGGCGGACATCGCCGAGTCGCTGTTCTGGTCGGGGTTCCTGCGTGGCGGCCGTGACCTGCCGGACGTCGAGCAGCGGGTCGTGGACGACCTGTCTTGCCGCATGAGCCTTACGACGGCCGAGGTGACAGCTGCCGCCCTGTCTCGCGCCGGACTGTTGACCGATTCTTCCGAGGAGAACTGACATGACTGATCTTTCCGCTGATCTGCACATCGCCCTGGCCGCCTACATGGCCCACCTGCACGCCGACGCCGACGTTGGTGAGCAGCGGGAGATGAAGCGGCTCGGCCTGACACCGGGTGAGCGTGAGCAGCAACTGTGGGTGCGGGTTGCTGAGGCCCGCAACGCCCGCCTGGAGGAGACCCGATGACCGAACACATTCACACCACGGCCCCCGCCGACAACGGCACCTACCACTACTGGGAGGTCCGCGACGAGACCGGCGGGGCGTCGGTGTCGCTGCTGCATTCCCGCAGTGAGGGGTTCTTCTCCCTCGCCGCTGACAACGGGCGCCTCGCCCAGTGGCTCAGCACGACCGAGTCCGGGCACTGGGTGTTCAACGTGGTGGGCATTCACCGCCAGGGCAGCGGCTGGGGTTGTTCGGTCCACGGTGACAGCTGCGATGAGGACGCCCTCGGTGACACGTTGGCTCTCCCGTTGTGGGCGCGGCTGCGTGAGGCGGGCGTGACCGACGCGGGTGTGTTCGCCGAGTTGGAGCAGCTGCATCAGCTGGTGTTCGGCGAGGTGGCGGCGTGACCGTGGATGCGGGCGTGTGGGCGGGTTTCGACCCGCGGCAGCATGCCTGCGACATCCTCGCCGTCCTCGACCCGCAGTGGCGGGCGTCGGCGGTGTTCGACGAGCGCGGGCTGATCGTGGTGCGGGCCCGTGTTGGCAGGGGTCGTGTCGACCTGGTGTTGCCCCGCCCTGAGGACGGCGAGCCGGGTTATGAGGTGCTGCGGGACGGCTGGTGGCTGTGTTCCTGGGAGTGCCCGGTTCCGCTGCGTGCTGCGGCGGTGGCCGCGATGTTCACCGACAAGTTGGAGGAGATCCGATGAGCAGTGTGATCAATGATGTGGCCGGGCTGATCCGTGAGGTCGACGGCGCCAACCGGATGACGGCAACTGGTCTCGGTGCGGTGCTGGCGGAGCGGCTGGTCGTGTTCTACGGCGCCGCCGAGCTGAACGTTTCGGACGTGGTCGAGTTCGTGGTGCGTACGAACCCGGACAAGCAGCTGGGTGCCGGCGTGCTGGCGGAGCTGATCGTCGCCGAGTTCGGCCTGGACGCGGAGGTCGTCCGGTGAGCGACCTCCATATCCCTGAGTACAGCCCGCACCGGTGCACGCCCACTGCCGACGCCTACGCCGCGGCAGTGCGGGCGTTGGAGAAGCACCGCAGCCGGAGCAGCCGGGCCGGTGACGTGCTCAATGCGTGGCAGACCTGGCGTGAGCAGCAGGACGACGGCGATCCCGGTGCCGCCTTCTACGACGAAATCCTGACCGCCCTGACCGAGGAGAACTGACCATGAACCTTCGTCCCCCGACCGACGGCCGCTGGGCCATGCCGCCCCGCCCCTTCTCCGTCGGTGACACCACCCCGCTCGATACCGACTCGAACCCGTGGACGGTCAAGGCGGTCACCCCGAACTTCGCCGCCCTCACCCGCCCGGTCACCGGCGCCGACCGTCAGGCCCACCTCGATGAGCAGTGGGAGGACGAGCACCCGGACGAGCTGGAAGGTGACGTCTTCTACACGGTCCTCGACTGGCGTAACGGGCTGCGCGGCCCGTGCAACCTGATCGGCTGGGGGTACGGCGACGGCACCTACTCGGAGGCCGACTGCGCATCCATGCTGGCCGACTTCGAGGCCGGGGACCTGGAGATCTCGTATCGGAACTGGCAGCGGATCCGGTTCGCCGACGAGGCGGCTACCCGATGAAGCCGTTCCGCATTTCCACCATCAGCCTCGACGACGACCACGAGGTCAGCGGTATCACCGCAGTGCTCGACGCCCCGTTCCTGCCCGCGCTGAATCGGGCCGTGGGTGTCGACGAGACCAGCCGCGTCTTGGTGGTCCGGTCGGATCGTGGCGACACCGAACTGCACGTCGGCCTGGACGTCGTCCAGCTGATGGCGCTGTTCCGTACGGCGGGCGGCTGGACGGGGCAGACCTGTGAGATTCCCGGCGCCTATGACGCCCTGGCCCTGGTCGTTTACGGCCTGATGGAGGACTGACCGATGACTGTCACCGACCTGCCCGCCACCACGGCCGGCGAGGCCACCCCGGAGTCGGAGCGTCTGGCCCGGGTCGTCGCCGACTTGGCTGCCGTGGAGGAGCGCATGGCGGACCCGCAAGGCTGGGGGCAGCTCCTTGAGGATGAGCGGTCGCGGCTGATGTCGCAGCGGGCCGAACTGCTGCGGGCAGGCGCCCGGCTCACGGCAACCGTGCTGGAGGCGTGATGGGCTACTTCTTGGTGTCGTACACAGTCATCGACAGCCGTGACGGTTCTGCTATGGGCGCCGGCGCCATTGATTGGACCATGAGCCCGCCTACCTCAATAAACGACGTTTCTCAGCTGTCGGACCAGATCACCGAATCGCAGCAGCAGCGGAACCGTCTGCCGCGGAATCAGTGGGTGTCGGTGACCGGCTGGTCGGAGATGAGGTTGTGACCGTGTCGTCTTCCCCGTGGTCCGTGTTCGTGGCGGCAGCGGTCGAGCACACGGAGCTGCTGTTGGCCGAGGCGCCGCGTGACCTCGAGGCCGAGGACCAGCTGTGGGTGGCGATGGTCTGTGCCCGCAACGACGCGCTCGCCCAGCTTGAGAAGGAGAACGCATCATGAGCGACAACCTCCGACGAGAAGAACAGCTCATCGAGCAGCTCGCGATCGCGGACATGTTCAAGCCGGTCCGTTGCACCTGCGGCGGGATTTACGACCTCGGCACGGTAGAAGTGACCGGCCGGTACACGGATTGTTCGGTGTGGCGTGCCCCGTGCTGCGGGCGGACCGCCGACGATCGTGGTGAGACGGGTTGGAAGTCGACCCAGGACTACACGGTGCTCGGCAAGGCAAATCCGGGCGGCTTCCGCACGGATGGCGAACGGTGGTGGCCGTGACCGGCCTGAATCTGTACACGGTCTGGAACGCCTCCCTGCCCGCCCCGATCGCTTTGCCGTCCCCGCAGACCCGCCTGTGGGTTGTCGCGGCGAGCAAGGGCGATGCGGGGCGGGCGATGAAGGAGCTTGGCATCTGGTTCGACCCGCGGACGTTCGGCGGCCCGGTGCCGGGCGGCCCGGTCATGGCGGAGATGCGTGTGGCCCGCATGATGGGCGCGCCGGCCGTGTACGCGTACCCGATGCCGTGGCGTGACGGGGACCGGCCGGTGCGGGTGGTGTCGTCCTCGAGGACGGTGCCGGTGGATGTGGAGATGGGTGTGCTGCTGGCCCACTACGGCGGGTCGCCGTGGTGAGGGTGTGGCGGTTGTTGGGCCGGGCTTTGGTGCCTGCGCTGACCTTGTCTGGCCTGGTTGCGGTGATGGTTGTCGTGGCCGTCGGTTTGCTCGTTGCGTGTGGGGTGGCCGAGGTCCGGGTGGGTGTGCGATGACCCGCTCGTGGCGCATGTTCGCCGGCCGCAACCGCATGGAGAGCCGCCCGTTCCACCGGTTCGGCGACGAACGCACGGTCCGGTTCTGCGGCATAGAACCGGTGGCCGTGGAGCTGGTCGAGGATGCGGACGGCGTTTACTACGGCTGGCTCCGGACGGACGGCACGGCCCCGGTGATGGTGCAGGGCACTCGGGGCATGTTCGAGATGCAGTCGCCGGACGGGTTCGCCGGTGACATCGAGGCGGGTCGTGGCGAGATCGTGCGCCTGTCGTGCCGGGCCGTCGAGGCGGAGTCATGACCGTCCCGCAGCCGTCGTTTTTCGTCGACTATCCGTGCGACCGGCATTGTCAGGTTGAGGTGGATGTGGCTGACGCCCACCTGCGGTACACGCTGGGTCAGATGCTGCGGGCCGCGGAGGTGCAGCACCGGAAGTTGCATGAGCCGTCTGCGGAGCCGACACCGGTGCATGATCGGGTGCGGGCCGAGTTCCGGGCCGGGTTCTAATGGTTCCCCACCCCGTCCATGATCGTTCCGGTAGGGTGCAGGCCGTGAACCTCACCGATGCCCTCGACCTCCTCGAACGGCTGCTCAACGCCGCCGGGCACCCCGACATCGCATCGGTGAAGCGGTACGGCCAGGGCACCGAGCAGTCCCCCGCGGGCATCGACCTGGCCGACCAGCGTGGCGCCCACATGTACCTGTTCGGTGAGCAGCGCAAAGGCGAGATCCCGATCGACGTGCCCACCGTCCTACCGACGCCGAAGTACGGGTCGCAGCGGGTCGCGGTCCTCGCCGCGCAGCTGCTGGACGCGGCACGGCCGGACGCCCTGCGAGAATGGCGGCTGGTCGCGTTCGGTGACCTCGGCCCGACCGACGCCCGCGGTGTCGCACCGGCCGGCATATCGATGCTCGCCGCGGACGGCTCCCGGATTCTGCTGCGGTCGGCGATGGGCGCGTCGAAGGACACCACCGCCCCAGACAGCGAGCCGTCGCCGGGTTGGACGCCACCGGCCGACCTCGCCTGATCTGCAGAGCCCCGCTTGCCTTCCACGGCGGGCGGGGCTTCCTGCTGTTCCGGCTCAGTCGCCTCCGCAGCCTTCTCCGTCCCCGTCGCGGTCCAGGTGACGCGCGTATCCCGGATCGCCGCGGCGGATTGGAGCGGCGCCCGCAGCCCGGACTGCGGCACAGTTCTCGTAGTAGACGCTGTCGGGTTCGTCGTCGTCCGGCTCGTCGTCGGTGTTGCGGGTCTTCTTTGGCTTGCTGGTGGTTTCTTCCGGTTCGGGTTCCGGGCTGTCCTCAAGGTTGGCGGCGGCTTCTGCGGCGGCCGAGGCCGACGCTTCGGCCCGCTGCTGCTCGGCATCCCACGCAGTCTGGGTGCGGGTAGTCGCCGGGGCGGGCGTCTTGTCGTCGTCGCCGAAGACCGTGTTGGTGATGCCGCCGCAGCACAACACAAGGACAGCGATGGCGATCCAGGCTGGTGGGCTCTTTTGTTTGCTGGCCATCGAGCCACTCTGGACATAGCCGTAACGTGCGTCGATCCCCCGGCCGGATGGCTACTCCCCCGGATCGGGCCGTCGTTGCTGGCCGGTCAGCTCGCGAAGCGGCCTTCTTATGTCGCGACCCAGCTGACAGTGACGGCCCTGGCAAGGGCGCGCTGAGTCTCGGTACCGGTGGCGATCGTTTCTGGACATGAAGCCCGCTCGCGGTGACATGATGTTGCCGTGGCAACCGATTGGTGGATCCCTGTCCTTTCTGGCGGCATCGGTGTAGCCGGCGGCCTCGCAGGCGGCTGGATGACGCACCTGTTCACCTCCCGGCGTGACCGGGAACAGTGGGAACGGCAGAAAGAACGACAGAATGCCGAGTGGGCGCGTCAGCGTCAGGACAAACTGGCTGACGTTCGCGCTCAGGTCTATTTGGACCTGATGGAATTCTCCCAAAACCTCACTCTCATTCTTGACATCGACCTCGATAGTGAAGAACGGGATGCCCTCCCTGATCAGATGTCGGACCTGCTGCACCCGGCGAGACTCTCGGCGCGGATCAGGCTCTACCTCGATGAGGATGTTCTGGCTGCCTGGTGGCGAGTCGCAAACTCCTATGCCTCGGTCCGTGAGGCAGCGAAGGATATTGACTCGCTCGAGGCGATGCCACGCGACGTGATAAAGCGTGCGAGTGAGGCTGTTGAGGTACTCCAGAGTCTTCTTCGGTCTCGGGTTCACGAGCCGAGTTAGCCCACAGGATGAAGCCGCCGCGAGCGTGTGCTCTGCGGCGGCTTTCGCAAGCTTGAAAGTCTTTTGCAACAGTCTGTTGCAGCTGTGTCAGCGCTGGGTGTAGTTGCCTTCCGAGTCGCGTTCGGGGTCAACGGTGATGACGTGCTTGACTGCGGGCGCCGGGCCGGTTTCGCAGTTGACGGGGTCGTGGTTGCCGATGCCGTACTGGTCGCAGCAGCGGTCCGGGTTGTCGTCCTGGTCGTTGCGGTCGGCGCCGATGTAGGTGTAGGTCATGGTGTCTCCTCGGGTTGGGCCGGGCAGCCACGCCACCCGGCCAGGACGGTCAGCGGTGCACGGCGGGGAAGTTGGCCCCGAACCAGATGGCCAGTTCGTCCCAGATGATCTGGTCGTTGTGTCCGGAGTTTTCCCACAGTTCGCGCAGCTTGTTGCCGGCGCTGAAGGACCCGTCGCAGTAGGCGTCGCCGTCGACGTACTCGCAGTTGTGCGGGTGTGGGGGCAGGTTTCCGTGCGGGGAGGCGGAGTGGATGCCGATGCTGCGGTTGGCGGGGACGAACGTGACGACCTGTCCGGGCTGGACGAGGAGGAACGTGCCGGTGGCCTGGTCGTGAACTTGGGTGGGCATCGTGGTCTCCTAGCGGCGGTTGTCGCGGATTTGGTAGATGCGTGACCGGTTGCGGCCGATGTCTTGGGCGATGTCTTCGGCGGCCACGTTTTGGCTGAGTGCTTCACGGATGAGCTGGTCGCGGCGGGCGACGGCTTGGTCGTGGAGGTCGGCGTGGTGGTTGGCTTCGAGTTCGGCGGCTTTGATGGCGGCGCGGATCTCGTCGTTCGTCATGGCTAAGTGTGTAGCGCGCTACACGCCACGTCTAGCGCGCTACACAACTTTCACTCCATGGTGCACAACACCAAGTCAGCGTGTCCGCGCATAGTCAGGTGTGCAGCCCGGCTCATCCGCCCGATGCCACACCCCCGGCTCACCCTGCGCATCACGCAGGGCCGCATCCGCAACGGCTTCGGCATAGGTGAGGTGCTCGGCGACCACGTCCATGTCGGCTGGGCCGACACGCACCACCGGATACTTGTACCGGTTCACGGCTCGATCCCGATCTCGATCGCCCGGGCCGCCGCCACCGCGTAGGTAACGGCGTCGGTGTCGAATCCGTGCACGGTGCGCAGGATGTGCGCGGTGGCGACCCGGCTGCCCGTATCGAGGTGGACCAGCATGGCGGTGGCCAGGCGGTTCCGGTCGTAGACCTTCCACTGTCCGCCGGCGTCGAGCTGGATCTTCCCGGTCACGCCGCCACCTCCTTCAGCTTGTCACGGGTGGCCTGGTTCGGGTCGGCTGCGTGCGGGGTTCCGCCGGGTCGGCCGATGTGCCGCCAGGACACACCGCCGAGGTATTCGATCCGTCCGGGGCAGCGTGCGCAGCGCCCTTCGAGACGTACGGCCGGGGCGGTCACGGCGCATCCTCCGGCCGGCTGCCGCAGGCGACGATCGCGGCGGCGACGGTGAGGGTTCCGGAGATGGCGCAGGCGACCGCGGTCAGTTCGGAGCCGAAGATGACGCCCAGGCCGAACGCGCAGGCGAGGATGCCGAGGAGGTAGGCGGCCATCAGTAGCCGTCCTCGCAGAGGAACACGACGGTGATCAGGGCCTCGGCGGTGTCGAACGGGCCCTCAACCTTCTTGCCGATCTCGGTGTACCACTTTGCCGGGTCGGTGCCGGGGTCGGTCGGGTTGCCGCGGAACACGTCGTACCGTTCGCCGTCAACGGTGACCCGGTATTCGCCGGAGGTGCGGATCCGGTCGACGACGACGGTGGCGCCGCCTACCTGGTGGGTGCCGAGGATGCTGGTGGAGGTCACGGCAGAACCTCCACCAGCACCGGGCGGACGAAGACCCCTCCACGCGGGTCGTGGCCGTGGGCGCGGTGACTGCGGCGTGTGGCGTCGGCTACTTCGGTGTCGGTCATGGACTCGTTCCACACGTACACCCAGCCGAGCGGGTGCTCGGCGGCGGGTGTGGTGACCCGGTACCGGGTGGTGCTGTCGAAACCGAGGAACCGGGCGTCCTTCGGC
The DNA here is from genome assembly GCF_000962825.1 of Actinoplanes rectilineatus. Lineage (GTDB taxonomy): Bacteria > Actinomycetota > Actinomycetes > Mycobacteriales > Micromonosporaceae > Actinoplanes > Actinoplanes rectilineatus. The sequence goes on along the minus strand of NZ_JZKF01000006.1, from coordinate 120,583 downwards.
AGGCTGGTGATGGGCTGTTTCATGGTGCTCCGATCGGGTGTTGGGGTGGGCGGGCCGCGCGTCGGGGGGATGCGCCGGCCCGCCCGGAGGAAAGTCAGTGGCTGGTGACGTCCACGTAGAACGGCTCGCCCCGCCACGACAGGCGGGCACCGGCGGTCACACCGGGGGTGCACGGGCAGGCCTGGCATCCGGCGTTCCGGTCGAACACGGCGCCCTCAACGGCGGCATCCACGTCCCCGGTGACGTCCGAGGCGAGGAACACGAGGGTCTCCTGCGCGATGGCGGTCTTCACGCGTCCGATTGCCGCGTTGTACTGGTCGTACAGGTCGTCGATGGCGGGCAGGAGGCCGCGTCGCAAGTTCCGGTTGTTGCCGAGTGCCCGTTCGCGGGCGCCGAGGTCGGCGAGTTCGGGGTCGCGGCCCTCGGCGACGTCCTGGTCGACGAAGACGCGCGGCGCCGGGCCGGGCATTGCTCCGCGGGAGGGGTGGATGGTGATGCGGTAGTGGGGGGTGGTGACGGTCAGGGTGTTGGTCATCGGGGCTCCCGGATGTGGATGCGGTCGTGGGGTGCGGTCAGGTCGAGCCAGGCGTGGCCGCCGCCGGCCAGGCCGATGCAGATGCCGCCGCGCTCGGCAGTCATCGCGGGCCACAGGGGCCGGGCGGGCAGCCAGGCGAGTGTTCGCCAGTCGGTGAGGTCGCGGTCGGCGAACGAGGCGGGCTCGGTGATGTGCAATTCGGCGCCGACCACGAGCCGGTCGAGGACGGTCACAGCAGGTCCCCTCCGTCAAGCCACGCCACGTCGTCCAGGTCGTCGGCGGCGAGCGCCCCGAAAACCTGCGACCCGGGAACGTCCTGCTTGAGCGGGGCCTCCTGGACCACGTAGACGGGCCCGTGGGGTTTCTGCGCCCAGCCCTCGGTGACGTGCCGGCCGAGGCTGTCGACGCCGGTGAACCGGATGACGGGTGCGGTCCAGCCCTGCGATGAGGTGAAGGTTCCCCAGCTCGGGTAGTCGACGGTGAGGGTGAGCTTGGTGCCCCAGGGGACGGTGATGGTGTCGCCGGTGCGGACCTGGTCGGCAGTGGTCTTGCGGGTGGTCATGCCGCCACCGCCGTACTGTGGCCGATCGCGTTCCAGCCGCGCCCGTTGAGCTGGACGGAGGCGATGATGCGGGTGCCGGGCCGGTAGACGATGGAGTTGCGGTCGGCGCAGCCGCGCTGCACGATCCCGTCGAGGAGCAGCCACGACTGGCCGTCGCCGCAGGTGACGACCCCGCCGCGGTGCTGGCGCATCCGGTCGAGCATCGCCGGAGTGGGCGGCTTGCGGTGCACGTTGGTGCGGGTGGGCCGGGCCGGTCGCAACGATTGCCGGTACGAGTTCCACGTCTCGGTGGGCCGGTCGGCGGCAATCGCGGCCTGCTCGGCGGCGGTCTGCGCGGCCCACTCGGCGGGGATCGTGTCCATGGTGGCGTTGATGTCGGCGGCCAACTGCTTCTCCGCCTGGTCGACGATCGCGGCTGCGGAGGTGAACGCGCCAGCCCGCTGCTCGATCAGCCACAACCGTGCCCCACCCTCGACCTGCTCGGTGAGGAACGCGAGGTAGGCGTCGGCCTCGGCGCGGGTGGGGAAGTCCCGGTCCAGGGTGGTGTCCCACGGGACGACGGCCAGGACGGTGATGCCGTCGTGGTGGGTGTCGATGCGCAGGTGCAGGACCCGGCGTCCGTCGGGGGCGTGCACGTCCCGGTATTCGGGCTGCACGGGCACGGCGGCCGGAGCGGGCGGGGCGATGAGGTTGGCGCGGCCGACGGCGGTCAGCCCGTGGTCGGTGATGACGCCCAGGTCAGACACCCAGCCCGCGACGGTCATGCGGCGGAGCACGTCGGCGCGGGCGGTGACGGTTCCGCCGTTCCGTCCGAACGTGGCGACCAGGTCCGCGGCGGCGGTGAGTGCGCGGTGCTGGGCGGGGGTGGGCGTGCTCGTGGTGCTGTTCAAGTCGGGGTACCTCCCGATCGGGGTCCGTGCGGTGCGCCAACACCGTTCGGACCGGCTTGCTATGCCAATGACATTAGGCCCACTTGACTTGCCTGTCAAGCGTCATTGGCCTAGCATTCTTGGCATCAGCCCAATAGCATGGGCCAAGACCACTAGCCGATGATGTGGAGGTGACCAACTTGCATGACGTGATCGACGCCTGGACCGCCCGCACCGCCGCCGAACAGGCGTTCAACGAAGCCAAAGAGCGCTACCGCGAAACCGTCCGGGCCGCACTGTCCGACGGCGTCGCCCAGACCGCCATCGCCGACGCACTCTCCCGCACCCGCGAATCCATCCGACAGGACGCGATGACCGACGAGGAGCTAGCGGCATTCAAGGCCGCCCAGGCAGAGCGCCGACGCGCGAAACGAAAGTCCGCAGGCTGAGCCGACCGGCCAGCCACATAGAGCGGGCCCGGCAGGAATTGGCGTTCCTGTGCCCCGGGCCCTTGACGGAGAGGTACCTCCGCCCGTGCAACACGGTAATGCAGTGCTGTCCTCAATCAGGTGCGCAGCCGGAAAGATCACTTCTGGCGGCTGCCCATGACCCTGGAACTGGTGCCCGCTGGGGACTCGAAGGTCAGCACCGAACGGATCGAGCAGGTCGTCATCGGCGCGCTCATGGTCAGCCCGGACGCCGTGGCCGAAGTACTGCCGATCCTCCAGGCATCCGACTTCTACAAGGTCGCACACGGGGTCATCTACTCCACGATCGCCGCGAACGCCGCGATCAACGAACCCACCGATCCCCTCGCCGTCGCCATCACCCTCGACAAGATCGGCGACTTGCAGCGCGTCGGCGGCGTGCCCTACCTCCACACCTGCCAAGCGGCGGTACCGACCGTAGCCAGCGCAACGTGGTACGCCCGGCAGGTCAAGGAACGCGCGTTCGCCCGCCGCACCGAACAGAGCGCCGCCCTGGTCGCCGAAGCCGCCCGCACCGGAGACCGGGCCGTGATCGCCCGCGCCTACGACCAGATGCAACAGCAACTCGCCGCGAGCCCCGACGAAGGCGGCGCAGGCTGGAAATCCCAGCTCAGCAACGGCGCGTCGTTCATCTTCGACATGCCCGACAAGGTCCCGGTGATCTGGGGCTCCGGCGACGACGTGCTGTGGGTGTCCGGCGAAGCCCTCATGATCTGCGGGCCGCAGGGCGTCGGCAAAACGACCATCGGTGGGCAGCTCGTGATGGCCCGGCTCGGTCTCATCCCCGAAGTGCTGGGCTGGCCGGTCACCCCCGGCGAGGGCCGGGTGCTGTACCTGGCGATGGACCGGCCACAGCAGGCCGCCCGGTCGCTGGCCCGGATCGTCCGGCCGGAGTGGCGGCAGGTACTCGAAGAGCGCCTCATCGTCTGGCAGGGTCCGCCGCCGGCCGACTTCGCCGCGAACCCGTCGCTGATGGTGGAGATGTGCCGGGCTGCCGGGGCGGACACCATCATGGTCGACTCAATTAAGGATGCCGCTGTTGGTCTCTCCAAGGACGAGGTCGGCGCGGGCTACAACCGGGCACGACAGCTTGCGATCCGCTCCGGTGTGCAGGTGCTGGAACTGCATCACCAGCGCAAGTCCGGCGGCGAGCAGGGCAAGAAACCGAATTCCCTGTCAGACGTGTACGGCTCCACCTGGATTCCGTCCGGCGCCGGATCGGTCATCGTTCTGTGGGGCGAGGCCGGTGACCCGGTCGTGGACCTCCTCCACGTCAAGCAGGCCCGTAACGATGTCGGTCCGCTCGCCATCATCCACGACCACCTGGCCGGACGATCGGAAGTCGACCGGGGTGACGCGTCCACCGACGTGGTCCTCATGGCGTCGCGTTGCCCGAACGGCCTGAGCCCGCATCAGGCCGCGAAGCAGCTGTACGGCCGGACCGAACGCAACGACATCGAACGGGCGCGCCGGAAGCTGGAGAACCATGTCCGGACCGGCGAGCTGGTGAGCGTCGACGGGGAGCCGAACGTCAACGGTGGGCGCCCGCAGAAGCTGTACTTCGTGGTACGTCGGTCGATCTCCGGGGCTGCGTGATTGGGCGTGGGGAGCAATCACGCACCAATCACGCGATCTTGCGTTTCCGCAGGTCAGGCAATCACGGCCTGGTTTACACGGGCGAGCAATCACGGACCACTCACGGCAATCACGCTGACAGGTGTTTGTGCAGGTCAGGCAATCACGGCAGCAATCACGGCAATCACGCGGTAGGCAATCACGCTCCCCTCCTCCTCTTTAGAGGAGGGGGCGTATGCCTTGATTCGCCACGCCCGCCGTTATGAACTTCAATATTTGGACCCCCTTGGAGCAGTCATGCCACTTCCTGACGATCTCAACGCTGCACGACTGCGCCTGGCGCCCTTTCGCGAGCCGGACCCTTCCATCACTCCTACTTCCAGGGAGGGCAAGGGTCGAACCCTGGAGCGCCTTAAGGAGGCGCAGATCCACGCCGAGTGGCGAATGCTGGCCACCTTCGCCTGGGACGTCTCCGAATTTAAGGCCGTCTTCGCCGAGATGCCCGATATGACTATCCCGGTCCACATGTCCGGGCCCACACGTCACCTGTTCAACGCCGTTGCCGAATGCATCGATATGCAGAGGATCACCGCGTTGACTCCGAATGCCATTATCAACGCCTTCGAAGTCTACGGCGAACGCGAGCTAGCCAGCTCTGGTCTCGCCGAGAAGCTCTGGAAGATTGACCCCGCCCCCTACGGCTCCACCCAGTGGGCCGCCCTGGCCAATGACTTTGCGAAGTCTCGCCGCCGGCTGGGTCAGGAGGTTTGGCCGGAAGCGCTTTACCGCTGGTACGACCTTGATAACCGCCTGCTCTACATCGGTATCACCAATGACGTTGCATCCAGGCAGTACTCCCACGCCAAAAAGTCCTCGTGGTCGGCGTTCGCTGCACGTTGTTCCGTTGAGAGGTTCCCTGATCGACAGAGTGTCGAGACCATGGAACGTAACTTCATCCTGCAGGAGAGGCCTTTGTTCAATCACCGGCACAACGACACTCCCGAAGCCCGCGAACGCCTCGTTGCCTACTTGGTCGCAAAGGAACGTCTGGATCTCTTGGCTCCAGCAATCAGCCGTGGGTGACCAACGCCGCCCACGGATGTTAAGCCAGTCTCATGATCACGGCGCACGGGAACCTCACACCAAAGGAGCACCATGACGGTCATCCCGCAGACCTACCCGCTGTTCGTCGTCTATCTGGGCGCGAACGGGAACGACTGCCGCGTGTTTCCCAGCGTCTTCGCCGTCGTTGCTTGGCACCACTACCACGAGGGCGGCGTCGGGGAGCCGGTCACCATTGGTCTTGCCGGAGCTGAGAACCCGGGGGAGGCAGCGTTCACGCGCCGGTTCTTCCACTCGCACGAGGCTGCTGCCGCGTACATCGCCCAGGAGCAGGCCACGCCGCCTCACGCAGCTGGTCACTGACCCCGAGGTCTGGCGTTGTTAGGTGGTCGGCCCTTCGTCTTGGCGGGGGGCCGGAACCGTTCGAGTTCGGCCAGCCTGCGCGGGTCGTCGAGGAGCCACAGCAGGGCGGCGTGCAGGGCGTCGCCGATCGTCCAGCCCCACTCCCCTAGCGCCTCCGCGGCGGCCTGTTTGTCGTCGGCGGTGGGCCGGACGCTGACGGTGGGGTCGCGGTGGCGGTCTGGCACCTGGCCAGCATGGCATGTGGACTCCATTTATCCCCCTTGTGAGCAGGCATGACCTTGGCCTCAACCGATAGAATAAGTGGACTCCACTTTTTGGCCGAGCAGCCCGCCTGCGGGGCTCAGTGACTGACCAGCCATCCGAAGGAGAACCGCCATGGTTCACGACGACGACGAACGCCACAGCCCTCTACGACTGGTGAGGGTCGACGATCCGCCCCTCACCGTCGTACCCGTCGGCGCCGACAAGGCCACCGCCATCCGCGCCTTCAACACCTCCTACCCGAACCTCGACTGGGTCGCCACCCTGGCCGAACTGCGCCGCGACTTCCCGGGCCTGACGACCGACGAGGTCCGCACCGTCATGGCCGGACACAGCTGATGGGTGAGTACATCACCGAGGACCAGTTCCTCAACCTGCTCGTCGAACGGCTCCACGGCACGCCCGGCATCGAGCTGGACGCCCAAACCGACCACGTCGCCGGGAACCTCGCCGACATCGCCGTCCTCATCCTGGCCGTCCACTCCGAACACGGGCCCGTCCTGTTCGGCGACTGACCCACCGCAAGCTGACCCGCCCGACCGCGAAAGGAACCGCCATGACCGACAAGCCGCTGATGTGGATCGCCTACGACCTGACCATCTCCGACAACCAGAAGAACCGGGAGCAGTTCAACGGCGACGCACCCGCCTGGGGCGAATCCCTGGATGACCACCTCGCCAAACAGGGCATTCCGGTACCGGAGGTGGGCGACCGCCTGAACCTGCGAATGGGTGTCCGAACCGTCGAGTCGCGACGTCTGGAGCAGCCGGAACGCGACGACAACGGCGACCGGGTGACCGGCTGGTACTGGACCATCTTCGTTCACTGACCTGAAAGGACCCGCCGTGACCCTGTTCTCCGCCGCCTACTACGCCGAGCTGGCGCGCACCATGAACTGCCCCCGCTGCGACCGTCCTGCTGGCAGGGACGAGGTGGACAACGGTGTCGGCATCCTGGTCGGCCCGTACGGCTGCCCGTGCGGCTGGTCCGAGAATCCCGACTACGACACGTCCGGCGGTCCGCGGCATGACGACGCCGGCTACCGGCTGGACCAGTGGGGCGGGGCGACACCGCCGCAGACCATCGAAAGTGAGATCCGATGAACGACCAGCCGATCAGCGGCCACCTGCAAACCGACCTGGGTGTCTACCCGGACGAGCGCTGCGAATCCACCGCGATCATCGAAATGCCGCACGGCACCGACTTCTACGAGACCCAATGCGCCCTGCACCACGAACACGACCCGCACCAAGAGCAGCACACCGACGGGACGGGCGCGTTCTGGGGCGACGATGGAGAGGTCGAATTCCGGTGACCAACACCCTCACCGCCGACCAGGCCAACGCCATTTACGACATCCTCACCCAGCATGCCGGCGCCCACGAAGACGGCCGCAGCAACTTCGTCACCGCCCAGACCGGCAACGGCCCGGCCGAGTACCGCTTCCAGGGTTCGCTCGGGTTCGGCGGCAAGTTCTGGCGCACCACCGGCATGCGCCGTACCGACCGTAACCTGAGCTGGCGGGTGACCTGCTACGAGGAGGACCGGACACCGGACCGGGACGTGGCGGTGGAGGCGACGAACCGGGCACTCGCCGGGCTCCTTGCACGGCAGGAGACGGCGGCGTGAGCGCCCTGACCCGCTGTACCGGCTGCGACGACCACGAGCCCGGCTTCAGCATCGTCGGCCCGGCCGGAACCCTCCACTGCGACCCCGACACGTGGCACCTGTCCGCCGACGGTGACCTGCCGCCCGGGGCGGTCGCATCCGGGTACGCCGACGAGGCCCACGCCGCGCACAACATCAGCCCGGACCGGCTGTGGACGTGGCTCGAAGACCACTACCGGAACATGCTCGCCCTGACCGGAGGAACCCGATGACCAGCATCCGCCGTGCCGATCGCAAGCTGCGCCGCTGGGAACGCTACCTGCGCCGCTACCGCACCGTCTTCGCCGACATGACCATCCGCTCACAGCCAGGCCACCAGCGAGCCTGGGAGGCCCTGTCCGCTGCGCGGTCCGCAAAGGCGGCACGATGACCGACACCGACCAGTACGCCGAACTCGAAGCCGCCCTCGCCCCGCTGCGGGCCGCCCAGCCGGGCATCAGCAACCAGGAAGCCGCAGCTCTCCTCCCGCCGCATCTGGAGAAGCAGCTGTGGGAACGGGCCGTCGACCGCTACCTGAACGAAGCCCTCGCCGGGCTGGACGCCGAGGAGGCCCCGTGAGCACCGGAATGCCCGCCGGGATCTGGCTGACCAAGTTCGGCACCATCATCACCGACTACTTCGGCCACATCCCCTACCAGGTCGGCTCGTCCCTCGACCGCAAGGATTGGCGCGACGTCGACGTCCGGCTGATCCTGCCCGACAACGAGTACGCGGTCCAGTTCGGTGACATCCACCGCAGCAGCGAAACCGACCCAAAACTCGCCGCCATCACCCTTGCGTTCGCTGCCCTCGGCAAGCAGATGACCGGCCTGCCCATCGACTTTCAGATCCAGTCAGAGTCGCACGCAAACAAGCTCTACCCGGACAAGCGGAGCGCGCTTATCGAGATCCGGAACATCGACTGATGTCCTCCCTGGCCTACAGGCTGGACAAGCAGTTCGTCTACCAGCGCACCATCCATGCCACCTCCGGTGATCCGCAAGACCTAGCCGTCACCGTCGACCACCTCACCGACCTGATCGCCGCACAAACCCGGCAGGACCCGGACCGGGTGCGCCGACACGTGAAGGTCGAGTTGGAGCGGCGGGCCGACACGGGCGAGCTACTGCGCTGGGCCGACGTGTTCGGAGCCTCGCTCCGGGCCGACCGCGCCGACCACTACTTCCTGCCCCAAAAGGACACGGCATGACCCACGCCAGCATCCGCGAGATCAGCCGGCACCTTGGCCTGGCCCGCATCCCCTACGACCGCTACAGCGGCAGCAACGAAAGCGACGAAGCGATCACCTTTCGGGTCGAGGACAGCGACGCCAGCTACACCCTCGTCTGGTCCGAACGCGACCGGTGCTGGGTGCTGAACTCCGCACTCGAACTGAGCGAGAACATCCTCGGGCCGACCTCCACGGTGAAGCTGCCCGTCGCCGACCCGGGCAGCGCTCTTCTGGTCGCGGCAGCGGTGGAGGGCGTCCACCGGGGCCTGGTCGACGAATTCGAATCCGTCCGATGAACGTCACCCGCCTCGCCGGCCACACCCTCCCGAACGAGGGCCGGATCACCGTCAACGGCTACCGCACCAACCAAGGGCCCGCCGTCTGCTCGTGCGGCTGGACGTCCGCCGACCTGTTCTCCGACACGTCCCGACGGGACGCGCACCGCCAGCACAAGCAGGACGTCGCCACCGCAGGACGGCAGCCGTGACCAACACCCCGATTCCCGGCCTCTACCTGGTCCTCGCCGACTACGGCCACGGCCCCGGCGGTGATCACGACGAGGCGTACAGCGACCCGGCGTTCGCGTGGAAGATGGCCGGCGAGTTGCAGGAAGCTGCGGACGACAGCGACGACGCCGTGGTCTACGGCGTGTACACGCTGGCCGCCGTTGAGAGGCCGGGCCGGTCGTGACCGGCGCCCAGTTGCTCGCCCGGGCCGCCGACAAACTCGACGCCCTCCTTGCCGACGCGACCGACGGCCCGTGGTGGTCCGACGAATCCGACCAGTACTGGCAACTCCATGGCGTCCACGGCTACCTCCCCGGCCCGCTACCGGGCATGCCCGACCAGATCGTCAACACGCAGATCCTCAAAGCCCCGAAGACCGGTGACCGGTTCGAGCCGTACTGGCCGGGCCACGCGGACGGGCAGCTCATCACCGCCATGGCGAACCCGCTCGTCGGCCGGGCACTCGCGACCGCGTTCCGGGCGCACACCGACAACCCGCCTGCCGATCTGGTCGACGTGGCCCGCGCAATCCTGGGAGACGAATCATGACCGGCAACAACGAGCACACCGGGCACGACGCGAAAGCGCCGTACGACTCCCGCCCCGACACCCTGCTCCACTCCCGGCGCGTCGGTGCCCTGATGGTCGACATGCTCCAGGAAGGGATGCGCCGCGCCGTCGAACACGACCTGTCCAAGACGGCCCCGCCCGAAGTCGACCTGTTCGACCGGATGACCCCGCGGCTGAAAGAAGCCCCGTACGGCAGCCCCGCCTACACCGAAGCCCTCACCGACCTGAAACCCGCCCTCGACCACCACTACGCCGTCTCCCGCCACCACCCCCAGCACTTCCCCGACGGCGTCAACGGCATGACCCTCGTCGACCTTCTCGAACTCGTCGCCGACTGGAAAGCGTCCGGCGAACGGCCCGGCGGCACCGGCAGCCTCGAACGCAGCGTCCGCCTCAACCAGCAGCGGTTCGACATCACCGACCAGCTCGCCCAAATCCTCATCAACACCGGCCGGCACTTCGGCTGGACCGACACCAAGGAGACCAACGATGAGAGCCGCTGATCTGCCGGTCGGCAGCGTCGTAGCAGGCAAACGACGGGCCTGGGTCAAGGTCGACGTCGAGCCGTCCGGCACCTGGCACGGGTCCGGCAGCAACGAGTTCGAGTACGACGACTGGGTTCAGGAGTACCTCGACAAGGGTGCCCAGGTGCTCCGGGTCGGAGACGGAGGCCAGCCGTGACCACTGAAATTGTGAAGGGCCGCTGGTATCCGATCACGGCGCCTGCCCTTGACGGCGAGGACGACGACGCCTACACGAACCGGCTCACCGGCGCCGACCAGACCAGCCGCCGACCCTACGACCACGGCCGGAACCGGCAGTGTTCGATCAACTGGCACGAGGAATGCTCCGACCGAGGACATGAGGGTCAGTGCGGGTGCCCGTGCCACGTCGAGCGCCGGGACGCCGAACGCCTGGTCGCCGAGTGGAACGCGGCGGTGCCGACCGGCACGGTCGTGTCGTTCGTCGAGGGCGCCACCGAGCCGCCTGTCGCCACGCTGTCCGAGGCGTACGTCGAGACGGAAGGCCGCTTCGTGGGATGGCCGGTCGTCGACCTGGACACCTTCCCGCACCCGGTGTGGCTGTCGTGGCTGGTCAAGCCGTGAGGGAGTCCTCCGAAGAGGTGATCCAGCGGATCGTCCGGCAGAACCTGCTCCGCCGTGCCCTCGACCCCGGCGGCATCGACCAGTGGGCGCGCGTCGACCGGAGGATCCCCGGCGACCCGGCCGGATGGGTGATCGTCCCCAACCCTTACGACGGAGCCACCCAGAGCCCGGAAGCCGTCAACGGAGACACGGTCAGCCGCGCGATCCGGTACCTCCAAGGCCCGGCGACCCTGGACGACCTCGGCGTCGACGCCGCGTTCATCGACCTGGCCGACGAGATGCTACGCACTGGGCACGTCAACGACTACGAGCTGCGGTTGTCCGCTGCGATCGTGCAGATCGGCCTGTTCGGGAAGGTCCGCTACCCGTGACCCTCGACGAGGCGATCGCGCACATCGGCGGCCCGGTCCTCGCCCACGACTTTCCGTGCCTCTTCGAGGGCGAGATCGTGGAAATGGACGAGCGCCGGCGCATGGTCCGGCTGCGAGTACGCCGCAAAACCATGCCTTACGACTTCCTGGCCCGCACCCAGTGGTGGTCGCCCGCACGCCTGACCGTGCCCGGCTGGTGGGCGAGACGGCAGGCGTGCCCAGCCGAACAGGCGGACCACACCGCTGGCCGGGCAAGCTGAGCGCGTTCCCGGGGTGTGGCAACCCGCGGCGGTGAACCTGGTGATCACCAGCAACCAGGAGGAAACCGTGACCATCAACCCGGAACTCATCAAGGCCGCGAACATCGCTGTTCTCGTCATCCTTGAGGCGCACGCGCCGACAGTCCCACGAACGCCAGACCTCGATCATCTTGCCGACGTCATCGTGAAAGAAATCGCCTCTCCCGCTCACGTCGGCACCGGCCCCAGGCCCGACCAACCTGTCGAGCCACGCCTCAACGATGACGAAGAGAGCGCAGCCTGGCGCCGGGAACGAGTGCTTCAGGTGATACCCAACCCTGCCGGTCGCGGAACGAACTGGTTCTGGAACCTGTCCGAGGACGAGCAACAGGAACTCGCCGGGAAGCTGGCGGAAGCGGCTGCGGCCAAGCTACGCGGAGAGAACTGACCTGAGGCCGAGGGCCCGTCACTCCCCTGGGGTGGCGGGCTTTTGCGGGTCCGGGTTCTTACGCGGACGTCCCGGCTGACGCTTCTCCCGGTAGTACGGCCGCAGCTGGGCAAGAAGCCCGTCCTGGTCGGCGACCAGTGCCCGCAGACACGCCTGAACCAGCTGCTGCATCGACCAGCCCGACCCTTCCAGTACCCGTCTCGCCGCGTCGAGTTCGGCTCGTGGGGCGCGGACGTCTACGCGCGGGTCGTTGCGGTCCTCGGTCACGGGGCCAGTGTCTCATTGTGACCACCAAAATCCCCCGCAGGTGCACTCGCACGGGGTCGTGATCGTGGAGGCCGGTCGGTAAACTGGAGACTTAATCTGACCACCAATTCTGATCAGGGGAAACGTATGCAGCCGGAAACCCAGAAGCTGATCGACGACCTCATGAGCGGCATGCCCGAAAGCTGGGACAGCGACTACGCGCCCGCGCACCTCGTCGTCGCCTACGTCCGCGAACTCGAACGCCGCGTCACCGCCCTCGGCGGGAACCTCGAGTGGTACCCCGGCACCACCGACGCCCGCGCCAAATTCGTCACCGCCGCCGCGAAACACGTCACCACCGAAGGCGTCGACGAATGGAACGACATGGTCGACGCCTGGAACGCCTACCTGCGCCAGATCGAGGCGAACGCCTGATGGACGCCTTCACCATCACCATCCGCCACCCCGACGACGAACACCTCACCATCGAGGTCAACGGCCGCACCGTCTCATCCGCCAACCACGACGAACACGGCTGGTCCGGCATGGACGCCGTCGAGAAGACCGCCCGCGCCATCGCCAAAGCAGCCGGCGTCGCCGTCGAAGAGGCGTGGGGCGCCGACGAGGAAGAGGGGCCGACCGAATGACCGACCACCAGTTCACCGAAGGCGACCGCGTCTACCACCGCCAGCGCCGCGAGGTCGGCATCTACGTCAAGCCGGACTGGTGCCGCAAAGACAGCATCGTCGACTTCCCCTCCGACGACTGGTGCCGGGTCACCACCGACCAGCTCATCCCGGCCGACGAGGTGCCCGCGTGACCGTCACGATCCCCCGCGCCGAACTCGACGCCGTGATGCGCCAGTTCGATGCGGTCTGGCCCACCCAAGGCGACACCACCACCCAGACCGTCCGTGAAGCTGTCATCGTCATCCGGGCCGAGGTGGACGGCATCTCCAGCACGAAGTTCGAGGAACAGTTCCGCCGAACCCAGATGACCAGATTGGCCGCCGACCTGGACGCCCTCGCCGACCGCTACGAGAAGGAGACACCCGCATGACCGACGTCCGAGCCTGGGTCTACGAAGGTGACTCCCTCGCCACCCACGTTGAACGCCTCACCGACACCGACGACAACAACAGCTACTACCTGCTCCCCGACCCGCTCGTCACCGCGTACGAGACTGCCGAGAAGCAGATCGCCGCGGCCCGGACGGCGATCGAAGCCCACATCCGGGACAACCGGCTCCAGAAGTACGACCCGGCATGGACAGAGATCGGATCATGACCGTCCAGCCCACCTACGCCTGGTGCTTCTCCCACGGCAGCCTCCACACCTTCCGCGCCGACGGCATCTGGTGCAACGCCACCTGGATCGACCTCGGCACCAACAGTGAAGAAGCCGCCCTCCGCGTTAAGTCCGCCCACTTCGGCGACGCCCGGTTCCTCGACGACCTGAACCCCGACGCACGCACGGCGGTCCTCAACCAGGCCAACGCCCGCGACGACGCCGAGTTCGCCGCCCGGCCGTGGTGTGACGGCTTCCGCTACTCCGCCCGCTGCGGCTCCATACTGCGGCACGCCCCGCACGCCGAGGGCGAACAACCCGCCTGGCATGACGAGAACTGACGAAGGAGACCACCATGACCGCGATCACCCCGCTCGACCTCACCGTAGGCCAGCAACTCCGGCTCGGTGGTGACCCGCACCCATGGACTGTCCGCGCGGTCAGCGAATACTTCGCCGTCCTGACCCTCGACCTGGCCAGCCGGACCGACACTATTCAGCGGCTCTACACCGTCCTCGACTGGCGCAACGGCGTCCGCGGACCCTGCAACCTGTCCGGGCAGGCGTGGGGTGACGGCACCTACAGCACGGCCGAATGCGCGGAGATGCTCGCCGAGTTCGAGGCCGGCCGCCTCGAGGTGTCGCACCGCAACCAGGTGCGCATCGACATTGCCGAGGTGCTGGCGTGACCCGCCCCACCAGCCACGAAGCTGCCATCCAAGCACTCAACCTCCTGGCCGACCGCCTCGACAAGGCGGACAAGACCGGTGTGTGGACGCCCGAGGTCGCCTACATCATCGCCCTCGGCGAGAACATCCAGGCAGCCCTCGACGGACGCCCGGCCGTTCACGAGGCCATGCGGGGAAGCGACGTCGAAGCATGGCTCAAGCGGCACCGCGAGGCGTACCGCGAGCCGGACGGCACGGTGACCGGGGCGTGGCATGCGATCGACGGGATCCTCGACGACTACCGCGACCACGCCGACACCGGCACACCCCTCAGCAGTGAGGTCCAAGGCCCGGCCTGGCTCTGACCGCCGGCTGTGGTGCTCGACAGGTGCGAGCGCCGCGGCAGACGACCAGACCACGACAGGAGACCCGCGATGCAAGAGCCCGACGATAAGCACCTCGTCCTGATCGGCAACCTCGTTGACAACGACCCGTGGCACCTCGAACTCTGGGCCCGCGACGACGCCCAGGCGAAAGACTCCACCGAACGCTGGTACCAGGCCGGACTCGGCGAGGACGTGCTCGTGCACCGCCTGTCCTGGACGAAGCTGGAAGCGCTCGCCAGCACGCGCATGGACACCCTCACCGTCCTCGGCGAGGTCCGTCCGTGACCGGCCACTGCCCGTGCTGCGGCGTCGACTACAACCCCACGCCCGGCCACGACAACACGCCCAGCCGCTCCGGTGTGTGCACCCGCTGCGCCCGCCACTACGGCTGGGAACCCACGGCCGAACCGCCGATCTGGCTCCTCGATATTGATGGGGTCATCAACGCGTCCCGCGCCGGCTGGTCACGTGCCCCGCACTCCACCCAGGTGTGGTCGAGCATGGACCGCCGCGAGTACCGGATCCGCTGGGAACCGCAACTGATCGCCGCGATCCGCCGCATCCACGACAGCGCCCTCGCCGTGGTCCGCTGGTCGACCACCTGGTGCCCCGACATCACCGCCGTCCAGGACCGGCTCGGCACCGGCGCCTACGAGACCGCGTTCGGCGACCGGCCGGCGCACCTGGTGTGGGCGGAGCTGAAAGTGCGTGCCGCCTTGGACGTCCTCGAGGGCGGGCGTCGGCTCATCTGGACCGACGACGTCGAGGTGGACGCAGCCCGGGACCTGTTCCCCGAGCTGGGCGAGGCGGAGAAAGCAGGTCGGGCGCTGCTGATCGCACCCAACCCGTCCCGCGGGCTGCGGCCCGAACACATCGACCTCATCGAAGCGTTCTGCAAGGAGGAGCAGTGACCGACACCGCGGAGGTGCTGCACGCGAAGATGCGGGCCCTCGCTCTCCAGCTGCTGCGCCGCAGTGATGATCCGGCCGTCAACGACTGCGGACAGCTCATCTACGACACCCTCACCGGCGACTTCGACGCGCGCGTCGACGAGGTGCAGTTGTGACTCCGGGGTTGGCTGGGGCGACGAGGAGTCCTCCGCGTCGAAGGTGCGCAACTTGCACCGCTTGGAGTCCGAAAGTGAGCGTGAAGCGCTTGCAGCTCACAGGCTCCCACCAGCAGATACGAACAACTACTACGGAAGGCGTGTCCGGGATTGTGCACGTGAACACACATTGATCACAACCGGGTGTGCGGATCGAACATGTGGCCTAACCAGGCCCGTAACCCATAGAAAACGGGCACGATCCACACCAGACCGAACCCTCCCCGTAACCCACCCGCGAGATCGAGGTTGGCCCACGTAGACACCGATCAACACACCGGGAGGCGACCATGCACGGAGACACCACCCGCGAACACATCGCCCTCGGCACCCAACACCCCGCCGAACGCGGCCTCCCCCAACACGACACCGAAGCCCACACCCAACGACGCGGCGAACACCTCACCTACCTCAGCCTCGGACTCACCACAGGCCTCGCCATCACCGCCCTCGCCGCCGTCATCCTCCTCGACTCCCACGTCTGGGCCGAAGTCGAATACCGGCTCCTCGCCTTCGTCCTCGCCCTTTGCGTCTTCTCCGTCAGCATCACCGCCGGAGTCGCCGGCCAACTCGAAAAAATGCTCCGCCCCCAGCGCACCATCACCCGCCGGGCAGCGATCCGCGCCGACGAAAACGCCCGGCGCATCGAAGCGAACGCGAAGCTGATCGCCGAGAACAACAGGCTCGCCGCGACCCTCACCACCGGCCACAGCGACGTTCTGGCCGAAGTGCAGGAAATGCGTGCCCAGATGGCGCAGGTCGTGGCTGCCGTTCAGAAAATGCCCACCTGGGAAGACGGCGTCAAGCAAGGAATGGCCCTCGGCCGTGCCGGGGCGAGCCTGGCCGACCTCGACCAGCTGCCAATGAGCACCGGCAAGCGCACGGAATGGCCCAACAACTGACCGTTCCCGCGCTCGTTGGTGAGCCTCTGCCGCCCGGGTGGACTACTCCACTCCACCACTAGGCCACCTAGGCGGTATGCCTACTGTCAGGTGAATGATCTCCCCGCGTCCGGGTGCAACCATCTATCAACAAATTGCGGCCCACCTGCGGGAACAGATCGTCACCGGGAAACTTCGACCCGGACAACCATTGCCGTCCGCCCGCAGCCTCGCCCAGCAGTACGGCATCACCCGCGAAACAGCCACGAAGGCCCACGACATTCTTCGCAGCGAAGGACTCGTCACCCGGGCCAGGGGCCATGCTTGGGTGGTGCGCGAACAACCTGAGATGCGCGACCTCACCCCACCGGCCGGCGCAACCGTGACGGCCCGGCCGGCGACCGAGTTGGAACGGGCCGAGCTGGACCTGCCGGATGGGGTTCCGCTCTTGGTGGTGGCAGATCCGGGCGGTGGGGTGACGGTGTTTCCGGCGGACCGGTGGCGGCTGGTCTGGCCCGGCTGACACGCCTCAAAAGCCGGGCTGGTTGCCCCACCGTTACCCCAAAGCAAGATCTGGCCTGCCGTGGATATCAGCGAATAGGATGGCCGAATTCTTCAGCCAGCGCCTTCAGGTCGGGTTCGCCGAATCTGTCGACCATGCGCTTGAACTGGGCGGCCTTGTCGGCGCCGAAGCGGGCCACGCTCGCCGCGAAGGAGGCCGCCGTGACGAAGCCGGGGGTGCCGCCCTTGCTGTGGAACTTGTCGGCGTACATCACGATCTCCTCCTCCGGGGTGTCGGCGAGGTAGTCGGCCACCGGCAACGGCAGGCCCTGCTGCACCACGTCGTCCCTGGTCACGCCGACGCCGGTGTGGTGGGCGCAGAACCGGCTCAGCACGTCCGGCAGTTCCAGCCCGTGCAGCCACTGCTCGCCGAGCACGCCGTGCCGCACGTAGTGCTCGCCGGCCGCCAGGCGGTAGACGCCGATGTCGTGCAGCAGCGCGCCGGCCCGGACCAGGGCGAGGTCGACGCCGGGCGGGGCCACCTGTTCGGCGATGCGGCAGACGATCCGGCAATGGGTCCAGACGAGGTCGAACGCCTCGGCACTGGGGGCAGCCTGTTCGTGCAGCTCACGGATTTGCTGGTCACTGGAAACGATCACCATCCCATGATCCCAGACCGTACGGGGCAACGAGGAATTTACATACATGAGACCGTGGCGGGCATGGCCCATCTCTCTCGCATCGGCGAGGCGGCCGCGATCAGTACCGCCGCGATCGTCGCCGCCGCCGTCGCCGTCCCGACCGGAGCATCCGCCACCCCATCGATCACCTGGTCCGCCTGCACCGAGACCGAGCTGTCCGGTTTCGACTGCGCGGCCTACGAGGTGCCGCTCGACCACGACGAGCCGCGCGGCGCCACCACCACGATCGCCCTCGCCCGGCGGCCCGCCGATGATCCCGCGCACCGGATCGGCACGCTCTTCGTGAATCCGGGCGGTCCGGGCGGCGCCGGGCGCGGCATGGTCACCCGGGCGGCCGACATCGCCTCGCCCGCGGTGCTCGCCCGTTTCGACCTGGTCGGTTTCGACCCGCGCGGCATCGGGGGAAGCGACCCGGTGCAGTGCCATCCGACCGAGGAGGAGGCGGCCGCCGTCCTGGACCGGGTCACCGGTGTGCCGCTGACCGCGGCCGAGATCAGCGAGACCCTGGCTGCCCGGTACGAGTACACCGAGGCCTGTAAGGCGAACATGGGCCCGCTGCTCACCCACATGAGCACGGTGAACGTGGCGCAGGATCTCGACCGGCTGCGCCGCGCGGTGGGCGACGACAAATTGACCTACCTCGGGTTCTCCTACGGGACGCTGCTCGGCGCCACCTACGTGAACCTGTTCCCGCAGCGGGTCCGGGCGGTCATCCTGGACGGCAACGTCGACCCGGAGCAGCGCACCGATCACCGCCTGGAGAACAAGTTCGACCGGGCCGGCGGGTTCGAGATCGCCCTGTCCGGTTTCCTGGCGGCCTGCGACGAGGCCGGTGCGGCCTGCCCGTTTGCGGGTGACGCCCGGGTGAGGTTCGACGCACTGCGCGAGCGGTTCCGGCAGGGTCCGGTGACGATCCCGGGACTCGGCGAACGCACGATCGACGATTTCACCGAGTTCATCGGGGAGACGCTGTACGACATGGCCGAGTTCCCGGAGACGGCGGCGACCCTCCAACTGGTGTACGAGGTGGTGTTCGGCCAGTCCGCCAGGAAGATCACCGACGTCACCTTCCCGAAGTCTTCCGGACTCCCGTCGGACGACGCGTACGGGTTCAACTCGCTGGACGCCTCGCTCGCGGTGAACTGCTCGGACAACCCGCTGCCCCGGAACCCGGCCGCCTATCCGGCGATCGCGGACCGGTTCGAGGCGGCGCACCGCACGTTCGGGCGGGCCGAGGCGCTGAGTGAGGCCGGCTGTGCGAACTGGCCGCGGATCACCGAGCGTTATCACGGTCCGTGGAACAAGCGGACCGCGAACACGGTGCTGCTGCTGAACCCGACCTTCGACCCGGCTACGCGGTACGACTTCGCGCTCCGGATGAGCCGAGAGCTCGGCAACGCGCGGCTGCTGACGCTCGACGGGTTCGGGCACACCACCCGCTACAGCCAGTGTGTGACCGACTGGAAATCCCGCTATCTGCTGAACGGCGACGTGCCCCCGGCGGGCACTCGGTGCACCCAGGACACCCCGCCTTTCCCGGGCTAACCAGACAGAACACCCCGCGGCGCCGGCCCTGACAGGGCCGGCGCCGCTCTGCGTTCACAGCGTTCTTTGAGCTTCCTCTGAGGTTCGCAAACCTACCCAGGCCCTAGGAAAGGGCTTACCGTAACCATTCAAGTTCATCGATGAGTCACCCGCTGTTCACCTTGAGTACCAGGAGGTCGCACCACTATGCCCCGGCTCGCACTCTTTGCGATAGACCTTGTCGCGGTGTCCATCCTGGTCTTCGGCCTGTACTTCCCCCGTCACCGCCGCCGTGACCTGGTCGTCGCGTACCTCGGGGTGAACGTCGGCGTGCTCGCCGTCGCCGGCTCGCTGAGCTCCAGCACCGTCGGTGCGGGACTCGGCCTCGGCCTGTTCGGCGTACTCTCGATCATCCGGCTGCGCTCGACCGAACTCGACCAGCACGAGGTGGCGTACTACTTCTCGGCCCTCGCGCTCGGCGTCCTCGGCCCGCTCAGCGGCGGTCCCGCCTGGCTGGCCCCCTCGCTGATGGGCCTGATCCTGGTGGTGATGTTCCTCGGCGACCACCCGCGGCTGCTGCGCACCTACCACCGGCAGACGCTGGTGCTGGACACCGCGATCGTCGAGCAGACGGCACTGATCGCCAAACTCGAGCAGGTCCTCGGCGCCCGCGTCCACAAGGCCACCGTGGAACGGGTCGACCTGGTCAACGAGACGACCATCGTCGAGGTGCGGTACTCGTACCCCCAGAACCGCAAGGCGGACGCCCTGGCCGGAGCGCACCGATGAAGGTCCTGGATCCCATCTCGCTGGCCGAACTCACCGAG
Organism: Actinoplanes rectilineatus; assembly: GCF_000962825.1. GTDB lineage: Bacteria > Actinomycetota > Actinomycetes > Mycobacteriales > Micromonosporaceae > Actinoplanes > Actinoplanes rectilineatus. The sequence goes on along the minus strand of NZ_JZKF01000006.1, from coordinate 100,626 downwards.
AAGGCCGCACTGCAGACCCGGGTCGACCGCAAGTACGTGCTGCCCCGCGACGCCGCCCTGCAGATCATGGGAACGGTCGATCCGCGGACCCGGGTGCTGGAGATCGGCGGCGAGCGCGCCTTCCGCTACCGGTCGGTCTACTTCGACACCCCGGACCTGATCAGTTTCCGCCTCACCGCGCATCGCCGCCGGCGCCGATTCAAGGTCCGGACCCGGACGTACGTGGACTCGGCCGCCTGCTGGTTCGAGGTCAAGACCGAGGGGTACCGGGGCGGAACGGTCAAGGACCGGCTGCCCTACGAGCTGGACCACCAGGACAGCGTCGAGGCCGGGCTCCCGTTCGTCGAGGAGATCCTGGGCAGCGCCTATCCGCTGGTCCCGACGCTGGTCACGCACTACCGGCGGACCACGCTGTACCAGCCGGCCGGGAACTCGCGCGCCACCGTCGACGTGGACCTGAGCTGGACCTGCGCCGACGGCATCGGCCTGTTCCTGCCGGACATCGCGATCGTCGAGACGAAGACCAGTTCCGCCGCTTCCCCGATCGACCGGTTGCTGTGGGCCCGTGGGCACCGCCCGGTCAGCATCTCCAAATACGCCACCGGGCTGGCCGCGCTGCGCCCCGAGCTGCCGGCCACCCGATGGAGTCGCACTCTGAGGCGACATTTCCGCTAGTCACCATCCACGTAAGGAAGAATCGTGCGAAGACTCCCCCATCTCGCCGCCGTCAGCGCCGCCGCCCTCGCCGTCCTCGTGGTGCCGGCGGCACCCGCCCTCGCCGCCGGCCCCGCCGCGGCGGCGGCGCTCGCCGCCAACGTGGCCGACCACGACGTCGCCGCCGACCACACCTGGTCCGAGTCGGACGTCGCCGCGGTCACGCTGACCGGCACCTCCGCGACCACCACCAGCTCCAACGTGACCGTCTCCGGCAGCACCGTCACGGTGAACGCCGCGGGCACCTACCGCTTCGCGGGCTCCCTCACCAACGGCCAGATCGTGGTGAACAGCACCGGCTCCGGAGTGGTCCGGCTGATCCTCAACGGGGTGACGATCACCAACAGCACCACCGCCGCGATCAACGTCACCGCGGCCACCCGGGTCCTGGTCCACCTGCAGTCCGGCACCACGAACCGGCTCACCGACGGCACCACGTCGGTGGACGGCGCGCTGGTCTCCTCGTCGGACCTGACCATCGACGGCCCCGGCGCGCTGGTCGTCACCGGCAACGCCAACGACGGCATCGCCGCCAAGGACGGCCTGGTGATCACCGCCGGGACGATCACGGTGACCGCCAAGGACGACGCGATCCGCGGCAAGGACTACGTGGTCGTCGACGGCGGCACGATCACCGCGACCGGCAGCGCCGGCGACGGGATCAAGGCCGACAACGAGGAGAGCGCCACCGCCGGGTACGTCTGGATCGGCGGCGGCACGGTCAGCGCCACCGCGGCCGACGACGCGATCACCGGCCAGACCGACGTGCTGGTCAACGGCGGCACGATCACCGCGCGGACGTCGGCCGGCAAGGGCCTCAAGGCCGGCACGCTGGTGGCGATCAGCGACGGCCAGGCCACGGTGACCGCCACCGTCGACGACGGCCTGCACTCGGACGGCAACATCACCGTGGACGGCGGCAGCACCACCATCTCCAGCGGCGACGACGGCGTGCACGCGGAGAACATCGTGACCGTCGCCGGCGGCTCGGTGAACGTCACCAAGTCGGTGGAGGGCATCGAGGGCCTCAAGGTGTACTTCACCGGCGGCACCGCCGGCGCCACCGCCTCCGACGACGCGGTCAACGCCTCCGACCCGGCGTACGAGGAGATGCAGAACTCCCCCAACGCGCTGATCCAGGTCAGCGGCGGAACGGTGCTGGTCAACGGCGGCACCGACGGGCTGGACTCCAACGGCGCGCTCACCCTGACCGGCGGCAACGTGGTGGTCACCGGCTCCGCGACGCGCGGCGGCGGTGAGGGCGGCCTGGACTCCAACGGCGCGCTGACCATCACCGGCGGGACCGTGCTGTCGGCGGGCATCAGCGCCTCGACCAGCACACTCCCGACCGCGGGCCAAGGCTGGGTGCAGGTCACCTTCAGCGCCAACCAGGCGGCCGGCACGATCGTGCACCTGGCCACCACCTCGGGCACGCAGATCGCGACCTACCAGTCGACGAAGGCGTTCAAGAGCGTGGTCTTCTCGTCCAGCCAGATCACCCGGGGCACCGTCTACGCGGTCCGGACCGGGGGCAGCGTGTCGGGCACGGCCGTCGGCGGCGGCCTCTACACCGGAGGCACGTTGTCCGGCACCCAGGTCACCACGGTCACGGCAGGCGTGCGGTCGTAAGGGGTACGCGGTGAGAGCACTCCCGTGCTCTCACCGCTTCCTCACGGCATCGTCCAGTCGATGACAGCGCCCGCATAGATCCACTTGGTGGACTCGACGCCGACGACCATCACCCGGTCCCCGCGCCGGATCCGCCCGCTGCGCCACGCGTCGTCGAGGAAGAGCGGCACCGCGGCGCACCCGACCGCCCCCATCACCGGCAGGCTGTCGATCACCTTGCCGTCGAGGGCCTTCCAGGCGCCCTGGTCCAGGCCCTGGTCGGTGAGCGAGTCGCGCATCCAGCCGACGTTGCCCTCCGGGACCAGGCAGAGGTCGACGGTCTCGACGTCCACCTTCGCCGCGGCGAGCGTCGCGCCGATCCCCTCGATCACCATCTGCGGGGTGAAGTCGCCCGCCCCGACCACGTCGACCCGCAGGTCGACCAGGCGTTTGGCCTTCAGCTGCTCGGCGATCGGCGCGTGCGTGCCGCCGCCGACCGCGTGGATGCCCGGTTTGCGGTCCCCGCCGATGCAGGCCGTCGCCCCGGCCGAGACCCCGCCCGGCCCCTCCCCGGCCCGCATCACCAGCGCGCCCGCGCCGTCGCCGAACATGTAGACCGGGATCCGCTCGCGCATCCGGATCTTCGCCGGGTCCTGCCCGAGGAACACCGGGATCAGCACCGGTGAGATCGCCTCACTGCCGATCAGCAGGGCGGTCCGGTACGTCCCGTCGGCGAGGAACCGGCGGGCGATCTCCATGGCCTGGACCACCCCGGCGCCGCCGGACCGCAGCTCCATGGTGGCGCACCGGACCAGGCCCAGCCGCTCCTGCACCAGGTTGACCACCGGCGGCAGCACGTAGTCGGGGGTGCCGGTCGCCAGGATCATCAGGTCGATCTCGGCGGCGTCCACCCCGGCCGACTCCAGCGCCCGCTGCGCCGCCTTGAGCGCCATGTCCGAGTTGTTCTCGGACTGTGCGCCGGTGGCCGGGTCGGCGATCCAGTGCCGGCTCGTGATCGCCAGCCCCTCGAGGACGTCGGCGGGCAGCGGGCCGACCAGGCGTTCGATCTCCGATGTCGGGATCGGATCGCCGGGCTGATAGCCGCCGGTCCCGATGACGTGCACGTTCGTCATGCCGGCACCTCGGCCCGCTCCGGTGTGCCGGCCTCCATCGCGTCCACCGCCATCCGGTGGATCACAAGGTCGACCAGGTTGTCCACGGTGAACAGGCTCATCACCCTGCGGGCCTTCAGGGTGCCGCGCAGCTCGTCCGGGTCGATCTGCGGCATCACCCGCAGCAGCTGGGCCAGGCCCTTCTCGGTGATGATCTCGTCGGCGTCGCCGAACTCCTCGTCCGGGATGCCGCCCTGCACGTACTCGGCGAGCTGGGCCGCCTGGATCTTCACCTTGAGCGCGCGCTCCAGGCGGAACAGGATGTCCAGCAGGTCGATCGACTCGGCGCTGAGATCGTCGAGCAGGGTCGCGTCGGGGGTGACCTCGTCGGGCTCGGCGCCCAGACCGTCCACCACGGCGGTGGTGACGATCTCGGTGATCTCGTGACGGTCCATTGGTCTCTCCTTCTGTTGTCAGGGACGGCCCACGCCGAGGCCTCTGTTGTCAGCGACGGCCCACATCGGGGCCTCTGTTGTCAGCGACGGTCCACGCCGAGGCCTCTGTTGTCAGGGACGGCCCGCACCGAGTACGGCCGCCGCGCCGCCGTCCACGGTGAGCAGCGAGCCCGTCATGTACGACGACTCCGGCCCGGCCAGGAACCGGACCGCGTCCGCGATCTCCTCGGTCGTACCGAGCCGGCGCGCCGGAATCTGCTTTCTGATGCTCTTGCCGCCGTCCCCCTCGACCAGGGCGGACACCAGGTCGGTGGGGACGAACCCGGGCAGTACCGCGTTCACCCGGACACCGAACCGGGCGGCCTCCAGGGCCGCGCAGCGGGTGAAGGCGTTGACCGCGCCCTTGCTGGCGGCGTAGTTCGACTCGCCGATCCAGCCGCGTTCGCCCATCACCGACGAGACGTTCACGATCGCACCGGCGCCCTTCGCCATCAGGTGCGGCAACACCGCCCGGGTGCAGTGGAAGACCCCGCCGAAGTTGACCCGCATCACGTCCAGCCAGGCGTCCATCGCCATGTCGTAGAGCAGCGCGTCCTGGCTGACACCGGCGTTGTTGACCAGGATGTCCAGGCCGCCGAGCTCGCGGATCACCTGCTCGGTCATGGCGCCGACCTCGCCCGCGTCGGCCACGTCCCCGGCCACCGTGATCGCCCGGCCACCGTGCTCCTCGATGTCGCGGACCACGGACTTGGCGGCCCCCTCGGAACTGCGGTAGTTCACCGCCACCGCCACACCGTCGCGGGCCAGCCGGCGGCACACGGCGGCGCCGATGCCGCGGGAACCACCGGTGACCAGCGCCACCTGACCGGAAATGGTCATCCTCGGACCTCCCTGCGCAGCACCAGGCTGATCTCGGTGCTGCCGATCGACGTGCTGTTGACCACCGCGAGACCGGGACGGCCCGGGTGTTGGAGGGCGAGCGCCGTGCACAGGGCGCCGCCGGCCCCGACCGGATCACCGAGGACCCGCCGGGGCGAGAGCAGCTCGGGACCGCCCCCGGGGAACAGGCGCCGCAGCGCCCGGGACTCCGGGCGGGCCAGCGCACCCCGGCCGGTGGTGGCCAGCCACACCGAGCCGACGTCGGACGGCTGCGCACCGGCCTCGGCCAGAGCCGCGCTCATCGCCCGGAAGGTGGCGTCGCCCAGCCGGCTGCCGGGCTCCCGTCCCACCCGTCCGCTGCTGATCCCGCTGCCGGCCAGGGTGCCGAGGATCCGCGCGCCCCGGTGTTCCGCCGACGACCGTCGTTCCAGGACCAGACCCACACCGCCCTCGACCACGGTCAGGTCCAGACCGGAGGAGGCGTACGCGTACCGCACCGACGGCGTGAGCACGTCGGTGGCCACGCACAGCAGCGTCTCGGCGTGGCCCATCCGCAGCAGGTCGGTCGCGTACATGCAGGCGGCCGGCCCGCTGGCGTGCCCGACGGTCAGGGTGGAGGTGGGCCCGTACAGGCCGAGGTGCAGGGCGATCTGCCCGGCGGCCTGGTTGTAGACGGTGTTCGGGAAGACGCCCGGGTCGGCGGCCGCGTGTCCTTCGGTGAGCACCGGCAGGCTGAACCGTTCCATCGCCTCCATCGGCCCGGTGCCGGTCCCGAAGATCACCCCGACCGACTCGGTGCCCGTCGTGAGGCCGGCATCGGCGAGCGCCCGGGCGGCCACCACCACGCTGACCATGCTCAGCCGGTCCATCCGGCGGCGTTCCTTACGGCTCAGGTAGGGGTCGACGTCCAGGTCGAGCATCGGGTCGTCCGGCGTCCGGCCGTCCCGCCAGGCCGCACGGACCTCGTCGGTGCTCTGCCCGGACGGGGTGAGCACGGCGGTGCCGGTGATCACCACCTCGTCGGTCACCGGGACCGGCGGCGCGGCCACCCTCCCCGGCCGGGCCAGCACCAGGGCCGCGTTGGCACCGGCGAACGCGAAGTTGTTCGACACCGCCACGTCCGTGGTCAACGGCAGCGCGCCGTCGAAGACGTAGTTCAGATCGCACTCCGGGTCGCGTTCCCGGAAGTTCGCGGTGGGCGGCGCCACCCGGTCGGCCAGGGCCCGCGCGGTCACGATCGCCTCGACCGCGCCGGCCGCGCCGAGCAGGTGCCCGATCACCGACTTGGTGCTGCTCACCAGCAGACGGTCGGCGGCCTCGCCGTACGCCGCCCGGATCGCCAGGGTCTCCGCCACGTCGTTCTTCGGCGTCCCGGTGCCGTGCCCGTTGACGTAGCCGACCTGCTCCGGCCGCACACCGGACAGTCGCAGCGCGGACTTTATCGCGCGGGCCGCCCCGGAACCGTCCGGACGCGGCGCGGTCGGGTGGAACCCGTCGGCGGACAGCCCGTACCCGAGGATCTCGGCCACCGCGGGCAGTCCCAGCCGGTCCGCGGTCGCGGCGCGCAGCAGCAGCACCATGCCGCTGCCCTCGCCCAGCGAGAGACCCTCCCGGTTGCCGGAGTACGGGGCCGCCGGTGTCGGCGAGAGCGACTCGAGCGCGTTGAACCCGGCGAGCACCACGTCCGGCAGCGCGTCGGCGCCGCCGGCCAGCACCGCGTCGGCCCGGCCCAGCCGCAGCAGGTCGACGCCGAGCCCGATGGCGTTGGCGCCGGACGCGCAGGCGGTGTTGAGGGCGAGTACCGGCCCGGTGATCCCGAACGCGGTGGCCACCCGCTCGGCGATCGGCTGCGGCGTCACCAGCCGGGCCAGTTCCGGATCGCGGTCGCGCAGCCACGCCCGGCCGGAGAGCAGACCGCCGTTGCAGGTGCCGAGGACCAGGCCGATCCGCTCGCTGGCCACCGCACCGGCGGGCAGGGCGGCGAACGCCTCCGCCGTGGCCATCAGCGCGAAGTCGAGGGCCCGCTCGCGGAACCCGGACGGGCGCTGGTACTCCCAGCGGGCCGCGGGGGAACTGTCCGCCTCGCCGCCGATGTAGGAACCGCCGTAGCCCTCCAGCGGCCGGATCCGGACCCGGCCCGCGCGGGCGCCCTCCCAGAGGTCGGCGGCGGCCGGTCCCTGGGCGGTGACCGCCCCGAGTCCGGCGACGGCGACCCGGTCCCAGTTCACGGCGCGCCCACCACCAGCGCGACCTGCTGGCCCTCGAGGCCCCGGGCGATCGCCACCGCATGGCGTACCGGCGTCTGGCGGGCGGTCCGCGGCAGGTCGGTCAACGGGCACTCCGGGTCCTGGCGGCGCAGGTTCGCGGTCGGCGGGATCGCCCCGGTGCCGACGGCCAGCGCGGCCACCCCGGCGTTCAGCGCGCCGGCACCCGCGACGAGATGACCCGTGACCGGTTTGACGCCGCTCACCGGCGGCTGACCGCCGGCGCCGAACACCCCGGCCAGAGCCCTGGCCTCGGAGACGTCACCGAGTCCGGTGGCGCAGGCGTGCGCGGCCACGTACCCGACGTCGGACGGGTCCAGCCGGGCCTCCCGCAGCGCCGCCCGCACCGCGGCCTCCAGCGGGGCGCCGTCCGGGGCCGGGCACAGCAGGCCGGTGCCGTCGAAGGTGCTGCCGAACCCGGTGACCTCCGCGTGCACCCGGGCGCCGCGACGGGTCGCCGACCCGTGTTCCTCCAGCACCAGCCAGGCCGAGCCGTCACCCAGGACCGAACCGGAGCGTTCCGTGTCGTACGGCCGGAAGGCGTCCTCCTCCCGGGAGGTGGAGAGCACGCCCAGACCCTCCATCTTCGACAGGGTCCACCAGGACGCCGCGTCGTCGAAGCCCCCGGCGATCGCCACGTCACTCTCGCCGCGCCGGATCGACCGGAACGCCCGCCCGATCGCGGTCAGCCCGGCGTCCGCGGTGCCGTGGAAGTACGCGTTGGCACCGCGTACCCCGAACAGCTGGGAGATGTGGAACAGCGCGGCCGACTGCAGTCCTTCGACGTAGAACAGCGGATAGAACGCCGAGCGCGCGTTCTCGCCGAGCAGCAGGTGGTCGGCGGTGCCGTCGGCGGTCCGCGCCACCAGGCAGGCCTCCAGGAAGTGGTCCGGGTTCGACACCTCCTTGTTGCCGCCGACGAACACCGCGGCCCGCTCCGGGTCGCAGCTCTCCAGCGCCCCGCCCGCGTCCCGGACCGCCAGCACCGCACCGGCGATGGCGAGCTGGTCGTTGCGGGTGGTCGCCTTGAGCATCCGGCGCGGCGCGTAGTCACCGGCGTGGAAGTCCGGCAGTTCGGCGGCGTACCGGATCTCCAGCGAGGACGCGTCGTACCCCTTGATCGGGCCGATCGCGCTGCGCCCGGCGAGCATCGACGCCCAGCTCTGCTCCCAGCCGGTGCCGGCCGCGGTCAGCAGTCCGACACCGGTGATCACGACGCGTCTCATCGCAGCACCAGGCACGCGTTGGTGCCGCCGAACGCGAACGCGTTGACCAGGGTGGCCCGGACCCGCCGGGCGCGGGCCTCGTTCGGGGTGTAGTCCAGGTCCAGCTCCGGGTCCGGGTGCCGCAGGTTGACGGTGGGTGGCACCAGCTGCTCGCGCAGCGCGCCGATCGCGGCGATCAGGTTCACCCCGCCGGCCGCCGACGTCAGGTGACCGGTCATCGACTTCGGTGAGCTGATCGACAGCTCGTGGGCGTACGCCCCGAACAGCGCCTTGATCGCGGCGGTCTCGCTGGCGTCGTTGCCGGGTGTGCCGGTGCCGTGCGCGGCGATGTAGTCGATGTCCCGCGGGTCCAGCCCCGCGTCGGCGATGGCGTCGCGCATCGCGGTGATCGCGCCACCGCCGTCCGGCGGGGAATCGGTGATCCGGTACGCGTTGAGCGTCGACCCGTACCCCGCGAGCTCTGCTTTGATCTCCGCGCCCCGGGCCAGGGCCGCCTCCCGTTCCTCGAGCACGACGACGGCTGCGCCCTCCCCGAGGACGAACCCGGTGCGGGTGGCGTCGAACGGCCGGCAGGCCGCCTCCGGCTCGTTGTTGTGTTCCGTGGTCAGCGCCCCGAGCAGGGAGAACCCGAGCACGTCCATCCAGGTGGTGAGCGCGTCGAAGCCGCCGGCCAGCATCACGTCGGCGTCGCCCTCCTGGATCCGCCGGTACGCCTCGCCGACCGCGTGGGCGGAGCCCGCACACGCGGTGCTGACGCTGATCATCGGACCGGCGGCCCCGGCCAGCCGGGCGACCCAGGACAGCGCCACGTTCTGGCTGCGCAGCAGCACGTCCCGCGGGCTCTGCCGGGGGATGTCCGCGCCCCGGCTGCGCACCAGCCGGTACGCCATGTCGACGGCCTCCTGCAGCTCCGGACGGCCGACCGTCCCGCCGAGCGCGACCCCGCAGCGGTACGCGTCGCCGTCCATCACCCCGTCGCCGGCGTCCTGGACGGCCTCCTGGGCGGCGGCCACCACGAACGAGGCGGCCCGGGAGAGGTGGCGTCCGGGCACGCCCTCCGGTGCGGCGAAGTCACGGACGTGACCGGCGATGCGTACGTCGAAGGACCGGGCGTCGAAGGAGGTGAGCGGGCCCACCCCGTTGCGGCCGGCGGCCAGCCCGGCCCAGGTGGACGGGGCGTCGTTGCCCAGCGGCGTGACCGCGCCGAGCCCGGTGACCACGACCCGGTTCATGCGGCGCCGACCAGCATCGCCTGGGCGACCGCGTAGTCGCCGGTGTGCGACAGCGTGATCTCGACGCGGCAGCCGCGGGCGTCGGCCAGGGCGCGGACGGCACCGTGCAGGCGTACCGAGGGGCGGCCGAGCGCTGCGTTGACCACTTCCACGTCGGTCCAGCGCATCGCCGGGCCGAGGCCGCTGCCGAGGGCCTTGAGGACGGCCTCCTTGGCGGCGAAGCGGGCGGCCAGATGAGGGTAACGGTCCCGTTTCGCCCCGCAGTAGTCCCGCTCGGCCGGGGTGAAGAGGTCGATGTCGGCGGTCGCGTGCTCGGTCAGGAGACGGCGCAGCCGCGACACCTGGACGATGTCGATTCCCACCACGTTCTTGCCTCGCTCTACGGTTCGATTCGGTGCTGCATGCACTGAACGCTCGACCGCGGGCCGTTGTACGGCGAAGCCGGAAATTTCCACCTCGCATCGCTCACAGCAAAACTTCAGCCCGGTGCAAGCTGGTCATTCAGCTGACAACAATAACTTTCACCGGTATAGCCGACATTTCGCTGATTTCTCTGATACCCGTTTTATCACTCCGTAAATAAGATCAAATCGGGCGAATACTGAGAAGAACGTCACTATCGACCACCGTGAGCTTGGCACCCGGCACATCGACGTGGTTACCGTCGTGGCCGTCCCGCAGTACGGCGGGCACCGAGGGCGGATCGCCGAATCCTGCCGCCGCCCCCGGACGCGACTCGACGGCAGGAGCGGGGGACCCAGGATTCTCGGCGCGTGACGACGCGCCTCGGGGTGAAGCCGCGTGATGCACCGGCCGGGCCACTCTGCCCGAACCCGACAGCTCACCTCGTAGGCGTGGAGGAAACCCATGTCTCGGATCGGTAGTAGACGAACGCGCCTTGCCCTGGTTCTGATCACCGCGGGCGTGACCGGAGCCGGCGTCCTGACCGGCGCAGCCCCCGCGAACGCCGCCACGGTGAACTGGGACAAGATCGCCCAGTGCGAGTCCGGCGGCCGGTGGCACATCAACACCGGCAACGGGTACTACGGTGGCCTGCAGTTCAGCCGCAGCACGTGGAAGTCCAACGGCGGCGGCAAGTACGCCGCCACCGCGAACAAGGCCAGCAAGAGCGAACAGATCGCCATCGCACAGAAGCTGTACAAGAAGCGCGGACTGAGCCCCTGGCCGGTGTGCGGCAAGAAGGCCGGCGTCTACAAGAAGACGACCACGAAGGTCACCGCCCGCAAGACGGCCACCAAGACCACGGTGAAGGCGACCGGGAAGACCTACGTGGTCCGCTCCGGCGACACACTCGCGTCGATCGCCAAGAAATTCAAGGTCAAAGGCGGTTGGCGTACGCTGTACCGCCTCAACGACGACCGTCTGAAGAGCCCGAGTCTGATCTTCACCGGTCAGCGGATCCGGCTCTGACGGTGTTCTGACGTCCGCTTCGTGACGTCGACTTCGTGACGTCGTTCTCTGTGACGTCGGCGGGTGGGGCGCCACTCCCCCGGGTTCCCCGCCCGCCTTCTCTTCTCCTCAGATGATCGCCTCTCCTCAGATGATCGCCCGGATCAGCCGGGACGCGTCCGCACTGGACGGGCGATCACTGACCTGCCCGTCCCCGATCTCCACCAGCCGCCAGCGGCCGTCCGTCCGCCGCACCAGATCCGCGGTCACGAACGGCGACGCCAACTCCCGGATCGCCGCCGCCACCACGGTCAGGTCCACGTCACCCGGCAGCCGGTCGGGCGAATCCGGGTGTGCGCTGACCAGCCGGCACTCCCCGTCCACCCACCAGGTCCGGGCCTCAGCCCCACTGAAATCCTCGAACCGCCGCAACACGAACCCGCCGGTGAACTCGTCGTCGCGCAACTCCCGGAACCGCCGGGCCACCCGCCACGCCGCGTCGACGTCGGTCACGTCCGGGATGAAACACGCCTCGTCCCAATAGTGCTTCATCGACTTCGTCCAGTCCCGCAGCACGGCCGCGCCCTTGCCGAGCCCCGCGCACGCCTCCAGGAACCCGTCCCGCCCGTCCCCCTCGGTCCACACACTCTCCGGCGTGCAGTCCTGCGCCGCCGGATACCACCCCGGCAGCTCGTGCCCCCGCCGGTAATCCTCGGCCCCGGTCCGCAACCGCACCCCACGCCGCTCCAGAGCCGCCGCGAACCCGGCGTAATCCCCACTCCGCAGCATCCATCCGCGATAGACGGCGCCGTCCCCCGCCGGCACCCGCGCGACAGCGGCGTCCGCGGCCTGCGCCGTGCCCCGGGTCAGCGCATCGTGATCGACCACCGCAACCGGTATCCCCGCCGCCCGGGCGGCCGCCGCCTCCCCCGCGAAATGCTCATCAGGCCGTCGGGGACGCAACACGTCGCAGGGAACCAGCAGCATGCCGAGATCATGCCAGGGCCCGCCTTCCGCACCCCCCTGAACCCACCCGGCCGTGCACCCTCCGCCAGCACACCCGCCCTCGACGCGGAGTCACCCCGTACCGCTCCACCGCCGCCCTCACGCGATGGGCGCCTCGGTCTGAGCCCTGCGTCGATCGCCGTGGGCGGCGCCGCCCCTCACGCGATGGGCGCCTCCCTCAGAAGGGATCGCGGGGAGCCCGGCCTCGTACCCTGGACCGCGGCATGCAACGCCAGAGACGGCGTGGCCGGACGATGCCGGCTGACGGCGTGCCGAACCGCGGTGAGCAGTTCAGTACGGGTGAAGGGTTTCTCGAGCAGGTTCGTATCCGGGTCGAGAAAACCCTTGTCCGCAAGGAAGGGGGTGGCATACCCGGACATGAACAACACCTGGGCATGCGGCTGGACGGCACGGATCCGCCCAGCGAGCTCGGATCCGAAGATCCCCGGCATCACCACGTCGGTGAGCAGCAGGTCGACCGACAGATCCGGCTCCGATGCCACGGTGACCGCTTCGGCGGTGCTTTCAGGAGCCACGACACGGTAACCGGCGGCCAGGAGAAGCCGTCGACACACTTGGCGCAGTGCCGGTTCGTCCTCGAGGAGGAGCACCGTCTGACCGGACCCGTGAAGATCGACGGGAGTCTCGTCGGCCGCGAGGGCATACGCGGGACGTTCAGTGACCGGCAGCATGATGTCGATGGTGGTCCCGACGCCCTCATCGGAGGTGATCCCGACGGTGCCGCCCGCAGACGTGACGATGCCGTAGACCATGGCCAAGCCGAGACCGGTGCCGCGCCCCGGCGCCTTGGTGGTGAAGAACGGCTCGAAAACCCGATCGATCACCTCCCGAGGCATTCCTGTGCCGGTGTCGCTGACCCTCAACCGGACGTATTCTCCCGGCGTCGACGAGGGGAAACCGGACACGTACTCCCCGTCGACCACGACATCCGCCGTCTCGATGATCAGACCGCCACCGTCCGGCATCGCATCACGCGCATTGACGGCCAAGTTGACCAGAATCTGTTCCAACTGTCCCGCATCGATGAGGACGGGTTTGCATTCCGCGGAACAGCGCGTGTTCAGGACGATGTGCTCACCGAGGGAACGGAGCAACATCGCCTCGACGTCTCGTACCACCTCGGAGACGTCGACGACGACGGGCCGGGCGACATCCTGCCGGGCGAAGGCCAGAAGCTGCCTGGTCAGGCTCGCACCACGGTGGGCCGCACGTTGAATCTGCGTCCCGTCCCGGTGGAGGTCGTGCAGCCAGGAGACGTCCGCCGGATCGCCCCCGGACGAGGCCAGGCGTTCGGCGGAGATGTCGGTGATGAACTCGGCGAAGTTCATGATGATGGAGAGAAGATTGTTGAAATCGTGCGCGATGCCCCCGGCGAGCTGGCCGAGGGACTCCATCTTCTGAGCCCTCTGCAACTGGTTCTGCAGACGCTCCCCCTCGGCCTCCTCGCGGAGTCGTTCCCTTTCTGATTCCATTCTCAATCGTTCGCTGACGTCGCGGACCGCAGCGGAGACGAGAAGTCCGGAATCCGTACTCAGACCACTGAGACTGATCTCAGCCGGGAAAACGGTGCCATCCTTGCGCCGCGCGAGAAGCGGCTCTCCCCCACCCATGGCACGATGCTCCGGAGCGGTGAAATAGCGCTGTCTGATGGCACGATGCCTCTGCGTCATGTGCTCGGGAAGAAGGATTTCGACGCGCCGTCCCGCCAATTCGCCCCGATCGTATCCGAAGAGGTGGGAGGCCTGCCTGTTGGAGAAGACGATGACTCCCTCCTGGTCGACCCCGAGCATCGCATCAGGAGCGGAGTCGATGAGCTGCTCGAAAAGGGCATCGCCGACCCTGGTAGATCCCCTGTTCGATTTTCGCCGCCGTGAACCGGACAATTCGATCCCCCTGACCGGTCGCGCCGACCGCACTTCCCGGCGATTCCACATCAAGCTGAATGCAATACTGTGAGGATTTCCGCCAGGCGGCCCCGCAGAGGCTGGCAGTGGAGAAAATCTACCCTACGGAATCTCCCGCGTCCGCGATTCCAGAAAAGCATATCCTCAGACAGATCGGCGCCGCGGAACACCGGAAGACTGTGCCCTGTATCGAACGTGCCTCCCCCAGCGGGCCGCCAGGCGGCGACCGTGCAATGCGGCTTAGAAGTTGATCAAGCCGTGACCAGCAACTATGCGATCCCCTTCGCCGTAGCGATTCGTCGGCTGTTGGCGGTGACCGGTGACGGTGACGGTCGCATCAGCGCGGCTCAGCCGTTTGTCGCAGCGTGGGGCCACGTCCAAGGTCAACTTAGGCTGGGCGGCATCGCGCGACTGCCGACCGTCGCCCACGGTCGTTTCCGACTCGCGGACGGACCGTGCTCGCGGCCACCGTCGCCGCCGCACACCAGAACGGGTGGCCAGCGCCCGGCCCGGACAACCAGCCGATGCCACCTGGGGAGCGGCGGAGCGGGCACGATCAGGCGACGGCGTGCTCTCACATCGAAGCGGAGACCCGGACCTTGACGAGGCCGCATCGTCGCATCCCATCGACGGCGGACGGGGCGCGCGCAGCGTACCCCCTAATGTGACGACATGCTGGAGCCGCCGCAGGACGTCGATGACGCCGCAGTGCTCGCGGCCCTGGCCGCCGGATGGGGTGTGCACGCCGGGCGGGCGGACTATCTGCCGGTGGGTGCGGGCAGCCACCATTGGACCGCCGATGGACTGTTTCTGAAGGTCGACCGGGAGTCGGCGGCGGTGCGCCGGTCGCTGGAGACGGCGCGGGCGTTGCGGCTCGACTTCGTGCTGGCGCCGTTGCCCACACGGGACGGCGGCATCCTGCAGCCGGTGGCCCCCGGGTGGATCATGGCAGCGTTTCCGCTGGTGGACGGGGTTGCTGGAGAGTTCGGTCCGCATCCGCCGGAGGACCGTCCCGAGATCGCCGCGATGCTCACCGAACTGCACCGGTCCACGCCGAGGGTCGCGCACCTGGCGCCGTGCATCGACCTGCGCCTACCCGGACGCAACGATCTCCTGACCGCGCTGGCCGAATCGGATCGTCCGTGGACGTCCGGTCCGCAGGCCGAACCCGCCCGTGCCCTGCTGCGCCGTCACGCCGACCGTCTCCACGGCTGGCTGGCCGATTTCGATCGGCTCACGGCGACGCTTCCGCCACCGGACGCGTGGGTGGTGACGCACGGCGAGCCACATCCCGGCAACGTGCTGCGCACCGCGGACGGCCTCACACTGATCGACTGGACGACGGTCGGGATCGCCCCACCGGATCGGGATCTGTGGATGCTCACCGACGCGTTCGCCGACCTCGCGACGCCGGTCCGTGAACCGTCCCCGGTCGCGTTCTACCAGCTCGGATGGATCCTCGCAGACGTCGCCGCGTTCACCGCCGACCTGCGCCGCCCGCACGGTGACGGCCCCGACGAGGCCGCGGCCCTGCGATACCTCGGCGGCTATCTGGAAGGCTGATCGTGGAAGGTCGCCGTCCCCCGACCGGCGCCCAGATCGAGCACCAGCCGATCCCAGCCCGCCGGATCCAGCACGGTCGTGCCGTGGAACTGCGCCCCGGCGAAATGCGCCACACCGCCCGCGCAGCCGGTCAGGTCGACATCGATCAGGGTGGCCCCGGACAGCCGCAGGTGCAGCCCCTCCCACCGGCCGGGCCGCAGCCGCGCCGCGATCACCCGCTGGGCCCTCCGGCGGGCCTCGATCTGCCGGTCCTGCTCAGCGGTCCGCCGCGCGGTCAGATCAAACCGCAGCGGGGTACGCAGGAAAGCACTCACCGCGTCGACCACCGCCTGGCGCCGGCCCGGGTCCGCATCCCCGATCTCGGCCAGCGCCTCCGGGTCCGCGCGCAGCTCCCACTCCGGTCCCGCAACGATCACGCCGTCGCGCACCTCCCAGCCCCACGGCAGGGTCACGTCGTCAGCGGCTGTCCGCGCCCCCTGCAGCTCGACCTGTGGTGAATCCAGATGGGTCATCCCACCGAACCGGACGTCCCGGAAGTCCGCGGCCGCTGCGAACCGGGCCTTGCCGAACCAGGCCGTCCCCGCGAACACGGCTTCCCGGAACGACACCGGCGCCCCGAAACGCACACCGTCGCCGCCCTCGAGATATCCCTGGTACTCACCCATCACCACGGCCACCGGCCACCGCGGGTCGGCCTCGTTGAGCTCGTCCCAGGGCTGCGGCCGGATGTCGTCGACCGTGTCCCAGGCCTCGTCGTCCTCCCAGAGCTCCTCTTCGCCCCGCCCGAACCAGGCCATGTCCCGGAATTCGGCCCCGGCGAACGAGGTCTCACCATGGAACCGGGCCCGCCCGAACACCGCGAGAGTGTCGAACCGGGCCCGCTCGAAATGCGTCTCCCCGTCGAACACGGCCCGCGCGAAGATCGCCTCCCCGTCGAACACCGCCCCGGCGAACGAGGTCCGCCCTTCGAACCGGGCGTCGGCGAAGTTCACCGCCCCGAACCGCCCACCGGCGAAGTCCACGTCACGCAGCGTCGCACCGGAAAGATCCAGCTCGACACCTTTGAGAGCGGTCAGCGCCCGCACCGCGGCCCGCTTACGCGCACCGTCACCGCCCTGGTCCCGCAGCACGGCGACATACTCCGCCGCCCGCTGGTGATCACCCGAACTCACACACTCACAGTAATCGACGATCAGCCACCGTCCGATGTGACCCGTTGCACTCACGGCCGGGGCGGCGCTCCATCTCCGCCTCCGGCGCCGCGCGCAGGGTGGCGACCGTCTCGTATTCCAGAGCCTGCCTGCGGATCAGAACTGGCCGGGTGTCTCCAGCCGCCGGTAGAAGGTCATCCGCGGCGGCTCGGTCGCGCCGGCCGCCTCGACGAGGCGGTGGGTGTCCGGCTGGGTGGCGAAGAACTGATGAAAACCCGCCTCGTCCGGCCATTCATCGATCACGATGACCTCGCCGTTCCCGGCGGCGAACATGTGCCGGGTGCAGCCGAGCGCCTTGCCCGCCTCGGCGATACCGTCCATCAGCTCCGGTTCGGCGGCGGCGAACCGTTCGAGGGCGGCGGGATCGCCGTCCAGGCGCAGAACCATGATGACCGACATGTGACCTCCGGGGGCCGGACGAATGGACTCCGGTCAGGATGATCGGCGGCCCACGCCGGGGCGGTGTGTCCGGCCGGCGTTCACCAGCCCGGGTGACGGGCCGGTGTGATGGACGAGGGGTGTGACAACTTCAGCGGGCGACAGCCTGCCGCACGCTGAGGACCCGGGCGAACACGAAGGTGAGCACACCGGCCACCACGACGGTGAGCAGGCCGACCCGGAGGCTGGTCAGGTCGGCGACGAAGCCGACGAGCGGCGGTGAGACCAGGAAGCCGACCCGCAGCAGCCAGCTCACGATGGTCAGGCCGGTGCCGTGCGGCAGCCCGGGGAGTTCGTCGGCGGCGTGCATGGCGGCCGGCACCAGCGTGGCGAACCCCAGGCCGGCCAGGGCGAACCCGATCAGCGCGGTGGCCACCGTCGGGAACGCCAGGGCCCCGCCCATGCCGAGGGCGGCCAGCGCGGCGCCGACGCGGGCGACCGTCCGCTGTCCGAAACGGTCCACCACGCGGTCGCCGGCGAGACGTCCGGCGGTCATCGCCGCCTGGAAGACCACGACGGCCAGTCCCGCGGTGGCGGCGGCCGCGTTCAGATAGTCGCTGAGGTACAGCGCGCCCCACGACGCTCCCGCGTCCTCAACCAGCGCACCGCACGCGGCCAGCACACTCAGCGCGGCCAAGATGCGAACGACCGTGCCGCTGTACCGACGCCAACCACCCGCAGAAGACGAAGAGGACGTAGAGGATCCCGACGAGACCGGAGAGGAGTCACGGTCCGCGTCGTCGGGGCCGCTGAGCAGGAAACGGTAAGCAACCAGCGCGACCAGACTGAACGTCACCGCTGAAATGGCCAGGTGCACGGAGAGCGACAGATGAAGCCCGGCTGCGGCCGAACCCATCAGCCCGCCGATGACAGCGCCGATGCTCCACACGCCGTGCAGCGAGTTGAGGATCGATCGCCCGTACGAACGCTGCACCCGCAGCCCGTGCGCGTTCTGCGCGACGTCCACGACCGAGTCCAGGGAGCCGACCAGGAACAGCACCCCGGCGAACGCGATCCAGTTCGGCGCGGCCGGGATCGCCAGCGTGATCAGGGTGGTCAGCACGATGCCGAAGGCGCCGACCCGCGCCGAGTGATAGCGCCGGATCACCACCGCGGCGAACAATCCTGAGATCAAAGCCCCGACGGGGTACGCCGCGAGCGCCGTCCCGAGGACCGCGTTGCCGACCCCCAGCGACTCTTTGATCTCCGGGTACCGCGGGACGATGTTGAAGAAGACTGCGCCGTTGGTGAGGAACAGTGCGGCCACGGCGGCACGGGCCTGCCGGAGCTGCCGGGTGGGGGCGGCCGCGAGGGAGGCGGTCAAGGGGATCTCCAGGTGGGGACGATCAAAATAACGGGTCAGCGCAGGTAACGCTCGATGGCGTGGCGGATCTGGTCGGGGGTCATCGGGTCGGTGGACAGGACGCTGTGCAGGACGAGGCCTTCGATCAGCGCGTCCACCTCGCGGGCGGTGGCCGGGTCGAAGTGACGTTCCAGGGCGTCGCGGCTGCGCTGCATCCAGGCCTGGGTGACCGCCTTCAACGCCGGGTTGCGGGCGGCCGCCACGTACAGCTCGACGGCGAGGATCAGGTCGCCGGGTGAGCCGATCAGGTCGTCGCGGACCAGGCCGATCACCGCCTCGACCGCGCCCGCCCGGTCGGTGGCCGCGCCCAGCCGCTGGTCGAAAACGGTCGCGGCCTGCTCGGCGTGCCGGGTGAAGGCTTCGGCGAGCACCTGATCCAGCGAGTCGAAGTGGTACGTCATCGACCCGAGCGGCACGTCGGCGACCCGGGCGATCTCCCGGTGGGTGGTGCCGGCGACGCCCTTGTCGGCGATCACGGTGAGCGCGGCGTCGATCAGCCGGTCGCGGCGTCCCGGGTCGTGCCGCCGGGCGCGACGGGACGGCTCGGCGGTCACGGGTCGTACCGCCCGGTGCGAAGAAACGGTTCGGCGGTCACTCCTCGTCGATGGTGCGGACGATCCGGGCCGGGTTGCCGACCGCCACCACGTTGGCCGGCAGGTCCTTGGTGACCACGGCGCCCGCGCCGACCACGGTGTTGTCGCCGATGGTGACGCCGGGCAGCACGATCGCGCCGGATCCGAGCCACACGTTGTCACCGATCGTGATCGGCTTGGCGGCCTCCCACTTGTCGCGGCGCGGTCCCGGCGCGATCGGGTGGGTCGGGGTGAGCAGCTGCACGTTGGTGCCGATCTGCACGTCCGCGCCGATGGTGATCGCGGCGACGTCCAGCGCGACCAGGCCGAAGTTCGCGAACGTCCGTGCGCCGACCCGGATGTGTGTGCCGTAGTCGACCCGCAGCGGCGGCCGGATCTCCACACCTTCGCCGACCGCGCCGAGCAGGTCGCTCAGCAGCCGACGGCGTTCGTCGCTGTTGCGGATGGGGGTGGCGTTGTATTCGTCCATCAGGTCGAACGCGCGCAGCGCCGCCTCGCCGAGCTCCGGGTCGTCGGCGATGTAGAGGTCACCGGCGAGCATCCGCTCCCGCATGGTGCGGCTGTCAGACTCCGTCATGTGTACGAGCGTACACATGAGCGGTCCGGCGCGGCGCGCTGATTCACCGGATGACCGCGGCCACGTGACGCTTCCGCGGGACGTGCGACCGGGGCCTGACCGCGGCCGCTCGGGGTCTCCGGGGGCGACGGGACGGGCGGATGGCCGTACCTCCGGAACGGGTGACAAAATCCCGCACATGGCACTGTTCACGCTCGCGGAAGCCCGCGCGGAGCTTGATCGGCTCCAGCCGATCCTGCGGGAGATCGTCGCGCGGCGCGCGGACATGGTCGAGTTGACCGCGGCGCTCGCGGTCGGCGGCGCACCCAGCCTGCTCGGCGGCCTACCGGAACGCAAGGCGGCCGAGGCGCGGCTCAACGAGCTGATGACCGAGGTGCAGGAGACCGGTGCCGAGCTGAAGGGCATCGCGCCGCTGCTCGTCGACTTCGCCGGTGAGCTGGACGGCGTGCCGGTGCTGTGGTGCTGGCTGGAGGGTGAGACCGGCATCGACTGGTACCACCGCACCGACCTGGGCTTCGCCGGCCGCCGCCCGCTGTGATCCCCGAACATCCCGCTCGCCTACATCATGGCTGCAGGGCTCACCACGGAGAGGCAGACCCGTCATGCCGAGCGAGGGCTTGATGCTGGATTTCTGGGCGGTCATCGGTGACGGTTCGCTGAGCGACGCAGCTGCGGTGTCCCAGCGCCTCGGCGAGATCGGCAAGCGGCTGGACGGCGCGTCGCCGATGGCGATCGTGCGGTTCGACGGGCAACTTCGGGAATACCTGTTCCAGCTGGACCGGCGACCGTTCGCCGAGATCCAGGTCAGCGTGCCGGGCGTCGGCATGTTGCCGCAGACCGAGGACCATTTTCTGTACGCGAGATGCGCCTGCGTACTGGCAGGTCTCCGGGAGTACCACTCCGTGCTGCAGGGCCGGACCGGATTCGAGACCTAAGTCCGGCCTGAGCTGGCCGGGGAAGGACTGCTCTATCTCGCGGCCGTGGCATACGAGGCGCGAACCGGACGAGCATTCGTGCAGCAGAACGAGTTTCCGCTTGAGCGGATGTCGAACGCCGCAGGATGGGATGTCGACGAGGGCTGACGGGCGAAGGCAGCGACCACGATCCGGCGGGTCACGCAGTGGCGACGACCGGCAGGCTCATCAGCCCGGCACGGGTCGTTCGAAAACCGCAGCGGTCGATATAGAAGTGCCGCAGCGGGGCCTCGAAGTCGACGTGCAGCCATGAGCAACCCGCGGCGCGCGCCTCGTCAGCCGCGGCCTGGACAAGACGGGTGCCGACAGCGTGGTGCCGGCGGTCCGGGGCGACCGCGGTGTCGAGCAGGAACGCGTGTTTACCGCCGTCCCAGCAGACCTGGACGAATCCGATCAACTCGCCGTCGTCGAAGGCACCCACCCATGTGAGCGCGTGCCTCTCCAAGCGTTGAGCCCACGGCTGGACCTCGTCCGGAGCATCGCCGAACGCCCGGGCATGCAGCGCGCTGAGCTGCCGGTCGTCGACGGGGAAACGGGGCACCAGCCGAACGCCGGGATCGTAGCCCACGGGATTCGCTCCTCGGTTGATTGGCGGGATCTGTTCGAGCGGGAGAACAGCGGCGCGCACGATGGGAACGGCGCCTCGGGCGAGCGGCGGTGAGGGTGGCGTGCTGGGACAGGGTGCTGCCGTGCAGGCGCCGGAGTGGACCGTCACTCGATGGTTCAACAGTGCGCCGCTGACCCTGCACGGCCTGCGCGGACGGGTGATTCTGCTCGAGGTGTTCCAGATGCTGTGCCCGGGATGTCTTCAGCACAGCCTGCCCCAGGCCGTCCGGCTGGACCGGGCCCTCCGCGGGGACCGGGTCGTAACGGTGGGGCTGCATTCCGTCTTCGAGAATCACACGGAGATGACGCCCGCGCATCTGGGCGGGTTCCTGGCGCAGAGCCGGATCACGTTTCCGGTGGCCGTCGACGCGCACCGGTGGGACGGGGAGATCGAGTCGCCGGTGACGTTCGACCGGTACCGGATGAAGGGCACGCCGACGACCGTTCTGATCGATCAGGACGGGATGATCCGGTTCCACGAGTTCGGGCGGTTCGACGACGGCACCGTCACCGGTCTGATCAGGCGGCTGCTACCACCGTCGCCGCGTGGATGACGCCGTCACCGTGGCGGCGGGACCGGTCCGGAGGAACGGGACGAGTCCGGCTGCCGCCTCACCGCCGCCGACACCCCGGACCGGGCGTCGTCATTGCAGCAGACCCTGCCATGGGTACGCTCGAAGCACCTGATGACTGACGAGGACGGCACGGTTGGACCTGACAGAGGCTCGAGAACTCGCCACCTCCCTCATGGTTCAGCATCGCCTCCGCGGCTGGCGTCTGGTGTTCGACAACGCGAAGAGCCGCGCCGGGGTGTGTCGGTCGGACCGCAAGGAGATCGGGCTGTCCCGCCCGCTGATCGGCCTGTACTCGCCGGACCAGGTCCGCGAGACGATCCTGCACGAGATCGCGCACGCGCTCGCGGGCCCGCGGCACGGTCACGACGCGGTGTGGCGGGCCACCGCCCAGCGGATCGGGGCGTCCGGCGCGCGTTGCGTGCCGGAGGACGCACCTCGGGTCGACGGCAGCTGGGTCGGCGTCTGCCCGGCCGGGCACCGCACCACCGCGCATCGCCGTCCGATGCGGGTCAAGTCGTGCCGCAGGTGTTCGCCGCGGTTCGACCTGGCCGCCCTGATCGAGTGGACCCATCACGGCCGTCCGGCGCCGATGCACCCGGACTACGAGGCCGAGCTGGCCCGGCTGCACACCCGGGTGGAGGCGGCGCCGGTTCCGCTCGAGGTCGGCGATCGGGTACGCCTCACCGGCAGCGGACGGTACGGCGGATTGAGCGGGACGATCGTGAAACGGGGCCGCAGCCGCTATCAGGTGCGGACCGCGGCGGGGGTGCTGAACGCGCCGTTCACCGCTGTCGAGCACATTTAAGGGTCTGTTGAGATTCCTTTACGGCTCCGTTCGTCTTTGTTTTCGGAATGCGCGGACGACCGTTTATGGTCGGGTGGTTCCACCCGCTATGCAGGAATGAGCAGCACCATGAAACGTCGGAAACCTCTCATCGGCGCGGTTGTCGGGACGGTCACCGCCGGTCTCGCCGCGTTCGGCCTGTCGCATGCGGCGACCAGTTCCGCCGCGACCGGTTGCGGCACGCTTTTCGACGATTTCGACTACGCCTCGACCAGCGACGCCAAGCTGAAGAGCCGGGGCTGGTCGCTGCGTAGCTCCACCGGAGCGCCCGGGGTGTCCGGCGCCGCGTGGAAACCCGGCAACGTCGCCTTCCCGACCGTCGACGGGCAGAAGGTCGCTCAGCTCACCGCGTCGACCGACGGCACCGCGGCCGGCACGAGCCATGCCGAGATGGTGCTGGGTGGGCTGCGGTTCATGGAGGGCACCTACCTGGCGCGGATCCGGTTCGCCGACACCCCGGTCAGTGGCCCGGACGGGGACGTCCTGAACCAGACGTTCTTCGCGATCTCGCCGCTGGCCCGGGACAACGACCCGGATTACAGCGAGCTGGACTTCTCCGAATATCTGCCGAACGGTGGCTGGGGCACCAGCGGTGCGACGAACTTCGAGACCAGTTACCACACCTATCAGGTCGATCCGTGGAAGTCCGACGCCCAGTCGGATCAGCAGACGAAGAGCCTCGACGGCTGGCACGACGTGATGGCGACCGTCGGCAACGGAACGGTCACCTATTATATCGACGGTGAAGTCGTCGCCACGCACGGCGGAAGGTTCTATCCGCGACAGCGGATGTCGATCAATTTCAACCAGTGGTTCATCGATCTCACCGGGCACCGGGCCGGCAGTGGGACGAGCACCTATCGCGAGCTGGTCGACTACGTCTATCACGCGGAGAGGCGGGTGCTGACCCCGGCGCAGGCGACCTCGGCGGTGACCGCGCTGCGCAACGGCGGCACCAGGCACACCGACACCGTGGTCGCCGCCGACTGCGACGTGAAGGCGCCGGTGACCGCCACGCCGACGCCCGGCAAGACCACCGTCAAGGCCACGCCCAGCCCCGGCAAGACCACGCCGAGCCCCGGCAAGACCACCGTCACGACCACCGCGGCTCCGGCCGGCGGGCTCAAGTCGGCGTCCAGCGCCAAGTGCATCGACGTTCCCGGCGGCAAGGCCGTCGACGGCAGCCTGCTGAAGACCTGGACGTGCAACGGTTCGGCCGCGCAGCGCTGGGTGCCGAAGTCCGACGGCACGCTGCGCGCTCTCGGCCTGTGCATGGACCCGGCCGGCGGCGCCCTGACCGACGGCACCCGGATCCAGCTCGCCACCTGCAGCCGGAACCCGGTGCAACGCTTCACCCTGAAGAGTTCCGGCGCTCTGGTGAACGTCTCCTCCGGCAAGTGCGTAGACATCGCCGACAGGGGCGCCGCACTTCAGCTCAAGGCCTGTTCGGCGGCGAAGACCCAGAAGTGGGTCAAGGGCTGATCAGGACAACAGTTCCAGATCTTCCAAAAGATTCGGGTGTACGGGCTTCCAGCCGAGTGCGTCGCGGGTGTGGGCGCTGGATGCGGGCTGGTCGGTCGCGAAGATCGCGCCGAGCGGCCCGTACGTCTCCACCGGCACGGACTGGACCGGTAGGCCCAGCCGGCGGCCGATGACCTCGGCGATGGCACGTACCGTGTCGCCCTCGTCGGCGACGGCGTGCCACGCGGTGCCGGGTGCGGCGGACTCCAGGGCCAGCCGGAACAGGACGGCGGCGTCGCGGGCGTGGACGGCCGGCCAGCGCTGGGTGCCGTCACCGGGATATCCGGAGACCCCGGACCGGCGGGCGATGTGGGTCAGCATTCCGGCGAAGCCGCCGTCGCCGTGGTGGTGGACGGTCCGTGGCAGGCGGACCGCGGCGCTGCGGACCCCGCGGCCGGCCAGGGCGAGGGCCCCGGCGACGGCGATGCCCCGGCCGCCTACCGGGCCGTCGGTGGGTTGCGGGTCGAATTCGAGGGCGAGGCGGCCGGGGACGGCCGGGGTGCCGGCGACCACCACGAACGGCCGGTCGCTGCCGGTCAGGGTCTCGCCGATCGCGGCGATGGCGGCGCTCTCCTCGGCGACCGTACGAGCAAGGGCCTCGGCACTGCTGAAGTCGTTGCCGAAGGCCAGGTGGACGACGCCGTCGGCGCGGCCGGCGCCGTCGCGCAGGACGTCGAGGTCGGCGAGTCCGCCGCGGAGCGCCGTGGCGCCGGCCGTGACGAGTGCCTGCGCGGAGGTGTCGGAGCGGGCCAGGCCGAGGACGGTGTGGCCGTTGCCGAGCAGTTCGGCGACGACGGCGGATCCGACCAGGCCGGTGCCGCCGGTGACGAAGACGTGCATGGGAACTCCCGACAAGTGATGGGACTCTTGTCCCATCACCGTACCACCGTGACGGGACAAAGGTCCCGTCACTAGGATGGGCGGATGGCACGGTGGGAACCCGGAGCACGGGAACGACTCGTTCTGGCCGCCGTCGACCTCTTCACCGAGCAGGGCTACGACACGACCACCGTCGCCCAGATCACCGAACGGGCCGGCGTCACCAAGAGCACCTTCTTCCGGCACTTCACCGACAAACGTGAGGTCCTGGTCGCCGGTCAGGACGCCCTGAGCCGGCTGCTCACCGAGGGGATCACCGAGGCGCCCGCGGAGGCCGGCCCACTGGAGGCGGTCGCGGCCGGGCTGGACCGCGCGTCGACCGCGATGGGCCCACTGAGCCGCGAGATCGCCCCCCGGCTGAAGGCCGCCGTCGCCGCCAGCGCCGAGCTGCGCGAACGCGACGCCCTCAAGAGCATCGGTCTCGCGGCCGCGATGACGTCCGCCCTGGTGGCACGCGGTGTGCCGGAGGTGACCGCGTCGGTGGCGAGCGAGCTGGGCGTCCTCGCGTTCAAGCGGGGCTACGCCGCGTGGTCGGAGAACCCCGGCGACCAGAGCACCGACCTGGCCCGGCACACCCGCGCGGCGCTCGCCGACCTACGGGCGGCCACCGCGGCACTGGGCTGACAGAAGGTCGGGCCACACAGGCCGGGGCACCGGGGCACCGGGGCCGACAGGACCTCAGGCCGCGCGGGCCGGTGCTGCCACCATCAGCGCGCCGCACTCGTCCGCCGGCAGCGGCCGGGCCATGAAGTAGCCCTGGCCGTACCGGTACCCCATCTCCCGCAACCGGTCCTGCTGCTCCCGGCTCTCGATGCCCTCGGCGACCGCCTTCAGCTGCAGGTGCTCCGCCAGCTGGGCGACCGCCGCCGCCACCGCCAGCCGGCCACGGTCGGCGCCGTCCGCAATGCCGTCCACGAACGACTTGTCCAGCTTCAGCACGTCGACCGGGAACGCCCGGAGCAGGCTCAACGACGACTGGCCGGTGCCGAAGTCGTCGAGCGCGAGACGTACCCCCTCCTCGTGCAGCGCCTGCAACGTCTCGGTCACCTGCCAGCCGTCCACCACCGACGACTCGGTGACCTCCAGGACCAGGTCCGCCGGCTGCAGATCATTCGCGTCGAGGACCGCCACCACCTCGTCCACGAAACCGGGCTCCCGCAGCTGACGGACCGCCACGTTCACGTTGATCGCCGCGATCGCCGCGTCACCGTGCTCGTCCCGCCAGCGACGCAACTGCGCACAGGCCTCGCCCAGCACCCACGACCCCAACGGCACGATCAGACCGGACCGTTCCGCCACCGGGACGAACTCGGCCGGTGACACCGGGCCACGCTGCGGATGCTGCCAGCGGACCAGCGCCTCCGCACCGCTGATCCGGCCGGTCACCAGGTCGTACACCGGCTGGTAGAGCAACCGCAGCTCGCCGCGGGTGATGCCGTCGTGCAGCTCCCCCGCCAGCCGGGCGTGGTTGGCCAGATCGTGGCGCATACTCGGCTGGAACCGTGCCCACGAGGCCTTGCCGGCGTCCTTCGCCGCGTACATCGCGATGTCCGCGTTGCGCAACACCTCGTCGGCCGTCTCACCGAGCTCGCCGATCGCGATGCCGGCACTCGCGGGCAGCATCAGCTGCTGCTCGCAGGCCTGCACCGGCAACCCGACCAGGGCCTGGAACCGGGTGGCGGCCCGCTCGGCGGCGACCGGGTCGTCCACCGGCAGCAGGATCGCGAACTCGTCGCCGCCCAGCCGCGCGGCCAGCTCACCGGGCCCGCAACCGTCCTGCAGCCGCTGCGCGATCTGGTAGAGCAACTGGTCGGCCGCGGACGGGCCGAGCGTGTCGTTGACCATCTTGAAGTCGTCGATGTCGAGCAGCACCGCGGTGGCGGGCAGATGCTCGTCGAGCCGCTCGGCGAGAGCCAGGCTGTACCCCGTACGGTTGCGCAGGCCGGTGAGGGAATCGCTCAGCGCGAGTCGCTCCAGCTCCTCCTGCTGACGGCGGATGCCGCGCAGCGCCAGGGTGTTCTCCCGCAGCGACAGCAACTGCCGGGCCACCACGATCGCCGCGATCAGCACCGCGCCGATGATCACCGCCTGGCCGCGCAGGTCCAGGTCCCGGGCGGAGACGTTGATGACCAGGACCGCGGTCACCGCCACCGCGAGGACCTGCAGCGGGTCGGTGAGAGACCATCGTGCGCCAGTCACCGTCCACCGGGTGGAGAGGCCGTTCAAGACCCGGTCCTGACGGTACGCCGCAGCGCACATCCCCAGGCCGACCAGCGGGTAGCCCAGCGCCGACAGCAGCATCACACCCCAGTCCGTGCCGCCCAGGAACAGCACCACCGCGACGATGCCGACCAGCGGGCCGATCGCCAGGACGGACAGCGCCGCCGGGTCGACACGGCCCTCCGGGTTGACCGCGGCCCGTCCGAACACGACGAGCGCCAGCAGACAGGTGACACCGACCGCGGCGGCCGCGGCCCGGGTCGTCGGCGGCATCCCGTCCGGGGCCAAATCGAAGGCGGCGTACCCGAAGACGAGCACCCCGGCCACGGCGACCGCCGCGCCGTCGAGCAGCAGGCGGTACCAGTCGAGCAGGGTGCGGCGGCTGGGCGGCACGTACCGGAACGCGAGCATCGCCAGGACCAGGCTGACCAGTGTGGGCACGGCCTCGTAGAGCGGCATCCCGTCGGTGTCGCGCCACGCCCGGAACATCGCCGCGACGGTGGTGACCACCAACGCCACCGAGGAGTACGCCCAGAGCCGCCAGAAGCCGCGGACCGCTCTCGGCGCGCGGGGGTGGACGCTGACCCGGTAGCAGCCGGCCGTGGTCGCCAGCAACGCGACCGGGCCGGCGGCGTACACCAGAAGGGACTCTCCGGCGATCAGCTCGACGACGACGGTCAGCACCGCGGCGGCACAGACCAGCACGGTCAGCAGGCCGCCCCGGCCCGTCCCACGCCCCGATCCGTTCATCGCTGCCGCCCGGCTCCTCGCCCGATGGGGTCACTGTCGAGCCCGGCAGGCCCGAACTCGGCCACGCTGAGCCGAGTGATCGTCTCGCATCTCGGGCCTCCACGGGAAGTGTCAGACCGGTGCCGTATGCTCCGGCGCGGCGAAGTCGTAGCGCAGAGGTCGTCGCGCCTTGGCATCGAGCAGGAGGACGCCGGTTCGAATCCGGTCGGCTTCGCCACCTGCGCGACGAAACGGTGGGGAGGTTCGGTGGGGGGCACACCATCGGAGGGCATGCCCGTCCGATGCCCGGCGATCACCGATCCGGAACGTGGTCTGGCCGACGCGCGTGATTTCGACGCGATCCTGACCCGGCTCTCCTCCCCCGTCCCGGTCACCGGCGCCGAGGAGTTCGACCGGGGCCTGATCCGCGCGGACGGCCGGGTCGACCTGTGCAAACAGGGCGTCGGCCCGGTGCAGGTGGCCCGGGTGGTACAGACCGCGGTCGCCTCCCCGCACGCCACCCACCTGCTGCTCGGCACCAACGCGCTGGGCACCCCGGGCGCCCGCGAGCTCGCCGGGGCGCTCACCCCCGGACACCGGATCAGCACCGTCTACCTCGGCTGCAACCGGATCGACGCGGACGGCGCGGCGGCCCTCGCCGACCGTCTGGCCGACGACGACGGTGTCCGCGCGCTCTGGCTCAAACGCAACCCGATCGGCGACGCCGGGGTGGCGCACCTGGCCGCCGCGCTCGCCTCCAACACCACCCTGCGGACCCTCGATCTGGTGAACACCGGTCTGACCGTCACCGGCCTCGCGGTGCTGGCCGACGCGCTGGCCGCCCGCCCGCCGGTGATGCAGCGCCTCTTCCTCGGCGGCAACGCCCTGCGGGCCGACGCGGTGCCCACCCTGGTGCGCCTGGTCCGCGACGGTGGTGTCCGCGAGCTCTACCTGGCCGTCAACCAGCTCGGCGACGACGGAGCCGCCGTGCTCGCCGACGGCGTCGCCGGTTACGGCATGACTCTGGGCCTGGGCGGCAACGGCATCACCGACATGGGGCCGCTGGCCGCCGCGCTGGGCTCGTGGACCGGCCTGGACCTGTCCCGCCCGCCGTCCGAACGGGCTCTCGGCGGCCGGTCCAACGAGGTCGGTGACGGCGGGGCCGCACTGCTGGCGGAGGCGCTGCCGGGCAGTGCGCTGCGCCGGTTGGACGTCCGCTTCACCGGGGTGACCGGCCGCGGCGCCCGGCTGCTGCTGGCCGCCGCCGGCCGGCTGGACCACCTGGGCATCAACGGTGGCGTCCCGCGACGGATGCGCCGGAGCGCGCCACGGTCCGGCACCCCGCCGCACGCCGACATCAGCGCGATCGCGAGTGTGTACCGATGAGTGGCTACGACCCCCTGAACCTCACCGAGTGGGCCCGGATCCGGCACTACACGATGCCGGCCCGGATGATCGCGGAGTGCGCGGAGGCCCGGGAGCGGGGCGACTGGCGGGCCGCCTGCGATGCCGGGGCCGTCGACGTCACGTTCGACGACGAGGCCGCGAGGCCTGTTGCCGCTCTGCTCGCCGGTCTCGCCCCCGACCTGCTGCGCTGGCACCTGCCGCGGATGCTCGGGGGCAACGCCGCGCTCTTCACCGACTGCGCCGGCTACGTGATCGCGCCGGACGGTCCGCTGCGGCCGGACACACCGGTGTTGCTGGTCCGGCCGCCGGTGTCGACCATCGGGTCGCAGCGTCTCACTCTGGAGGTCGGCGAGCTCGCCGATCTCGACGACGACGAGGCCTGGTATTTCCTGGCGCCCTGGCAGTGGGACGCGCGGCGGGCCGGTGAGTTGCGCGCCGCCGTGGGCGGTTCCGGGTCCGTGAACGGGTCCGTAAGCGGCTCCGCCGCCGTGAACGGGTCCGCGGATGGTTCTGCCGCCGTGGACGGTTCCGCCGGGCGGCTGCCCCGGTTCACGCCGGACGGTGAGCCGCTTCCGGTCGAGGAGTTCGGCCGTGGCGACGACGCGCCGGCCCGCGCCGAACGGCACCTGCTCGCCCCGGGCGCCCCGGAGACCTGGGCCGAGGCCGGGGTCGACCTGCTGGCCGCCCCGGAGTTCCAGCAGAGGTTGGACATCCTGCGGATCGACCCGGCACGGCTGGCCTCCGACGTCCGCCGCCTGGGTCTGCCCGCAGCGGTGGTCCGGATCGGCTGGAGCTCCTATCTGAGCGTCGAGCTGTCCGGGGAACGGATCCGGGCCACCGCGAGCCAACCCGGGTGGAACGAGCGCAAGCAGTTCGACGGCATGGCCCCGCTCCTCCCGGCGGCACTCCAGCCCTCGCCAGACCTCGATCTGATCTGGCACGGCCGGATGCCGGTGGACGCGTTGCACCCGCTGGTCCGCGAGGCACTGTTCCCCGGGCACTCCTCCGCTGCCGCTTCCGCCCGAAACACCGAGACCTCCGTTCCCGCCGCCCGAAACACCGAGACCTCCGTTTCCGGCGGGGATTCCGGGGTCGTCGCCCGGTCCGGAGCCTTCGATTCCTCCGGGGTCTCCGTCACCCTGAGGGCCGCCGCGGCCTTCCGCGGTGGCGGCCGTTCCGCGAAGCGCTCGGCGGCGGACGAACCGATCCGGGTGCGCTGCCGGGACGGCCAGTGGCATGAGGTCGCCGTCGACCGGGGCAGCCTGGTTCTTGCCTCACACACGCCTGCGGAGCAGCAGCGGGAACGTGCGATGCGCGCCTTCGGTGGTGCCGTCACCGGCTGTTTCGCCGCGGCCCAGGCGTGGAACGGCGCGTCCGGTCGGCTGCCCCGGCGGTTGCGTGACCACCGGCAGGACCTCTGGCTGCGCATTCAGCACGGTGGCGACCGGGAACTGTTCGCGCTGCTCGACGCCGGACTGAACCCGCACCTGCGGGACAGTCGCGGGCGCACGCTGATGCACATGCTCCGGTCCTTCGACCATGCCCGGCTGCTGCCCCGGCTCCTCGAGGCCGGCGTGGACGTCAACGCCACCGACCGCGAGGGCAACACCCCGCTGCACTACGCGGTTCTCGAGGTGTGGCCGGCTGCTGTGATCATCGCGCTGGCCGACGCCGGGGCCGACCCGCACGCCCGCGATCAGGACAACCGGACGGTGATCTCCTACATGGACGCCATCCTCAAGTACTTCAGGCAGAACGACACCAAACGTGGTCCGGTGTTCCGGGCCGCGCTGCAATACGTGAAGGAGCGCGCGTGACCTCCGGCCTGGACGCTGCCGACGAGCTGCTGACCCGCATCGGCGCGACCCGCACCGAGCCGGTCGAGGACCAGCGGGCCGCGGCACTGGCGCTGATCGTCGCCGCGAACCTGCCGGTGCTGCTCTGGGGCGAACCCGGCATCGGCAAGTCCGCCACCCTGACGCAGCTGGCCGAGAGCCTGGACGCGCCGATGGAGACGGTCATCGCCAGCGTGCACGAGCCGTCCGACTTCTCCGGGCTGCCGATCGTCGGCGACGACCCGGCCGTCCAGGGTGTGCCGATGGCGCCGCCGGACTGGGCGGTCCGGCTGGCCACCGCCGGCCGCGGCATCCTCTTCTTCGACGAGCTGTCGTCGGCGCCGCCGGCCGTGCAGGCCGCCCTGCTGCGGGTGGTGCTGGAACGCCGGGTCGGCAGCCTCACCCTGCCGCCCGCGATCCGCATCGTGGCCGCGGCGAACCCGCCGGCCAGCGCCGCCGACGGCTGGCATCTGAGTCCGCCGCTGGCCAACCGGTTCGTCCACCTGCACTGGACGCACGACCCGCGGGTGGTCGCCCGGGGCCTGTCCGGTGTGTGGCCACGCATCGAGGTGCCCACCGTCTCCCTCGACCGGGCGGGCAGCGCCCTGGCCCGGGCCCGCGGTGTGATCGCCGGTTTCCTCACCGCCCGCCCCGGCCTCACCCACCACCTGCCCACCGACGCGGAGGGCCGCGGCGGCGCCTGGCCGTCCCCGCGTACCTGGGACATGGCGTTGCGTCTGCTCGTCTTCCACTACTGCGCGGGCACCGGCCCCGAGGCGCTGACCACCGCCCTCGTCGGCGCGATCGGCGACGGCGCGGGCTTGGAACTCACCGCCTACCTCGAAGAGCTGGACCTGCCCGACCCGGAGCGGGTGCTCGCCGACCCGGACGCGTTCGCCCTGCCGGACCGCGGTGACCGGCAGCTGGCCTTTCTGACGGCGGTGGTCGCGGCCGTCGAGGCGACCGTCACCCGGGAACGCTGGGAGGCCGGCTGGCAGGTCCTCGCCAAGGCGGTCGACGCGGGCGTGCCCGACGTGGCCGCGCGGGCGGCGTTCGACCTGGCCCGGATGCGCGAGCCGCACTGGCCGGTCCCGGCCGCGATCGACGCGTTCGTCGACGTACTCAGCGCCTCGGGGATGCTCACCGGTGCCGGCTGAGCCGTCCCACCCCAGCGAGCCGCCCACGCCGGCCGAGGCAGCGCGAGCAGTCGGTCCGGAGTCCACCGCGGCTTCCCACCGAACCGAGCCGGCTCCGACCGCGGCCGCCCAACCGGCCGAGACCACACGAGCGGCCGAGACCACACGACCAACCGAGATCGCACGACCGGCTCGCAGTGGGCGGACTGCGGGGCGGGGGACGGCTGAGGCGGCGCGGGTTCTCGACCGGACCAAGCTGCTCGCCGCCCGCCTGCGCGCCGCGGACCGGCAGCCCTATCTGGCGTCCGCGCTGTACAGCCTGACCGTCGTGCCCACCGACGCCGTGCCGACGATGGCCGTGGACCGGCACTGGCGCTGTTACGTGTCGCCCGCGTTCGTCGACTCCCTCGAGGTGCGGGAGCTGGCCGCGGTCTGGGTGCACGAGGTCGCCCACCTGCTGCGTGACCATCACGGCCGGACCGACCGGCTGCCGCCCGGGCTGCGCGCCGATCACCGGCGGGTGAACGCCGCCCAGGACTGCGAGATCAACGACGATCTGTCGTCGCTGCCGCGGGGTGCGCTCAAGCCGGCCCTGTTCGGTCTGCCCGACGGCCTGCTGTTCGAACAGTATGTCGACGACATCCCGGCCTCTCCGGACATGCCGGAGTGTGGTTCCGGCGCGCACGGCCGGGAGATGCCGTGGGAGCTGCCGGGTGACGGGCCGGTCGGTGCGGTGGAGGCGGCCGCGATCCGCCGGCAGACCGCGCAGGCGCTCCGCAATCATGTGAAGGCCCGCGGCCGGGTGCCGGCCGGCTGGAGGCGCTGGGCGGACGAGGTCCTGGAGCCGGCCGTCGACTGGCGCCGGGCGTTGACGGGTGCGGTGCGGGAGGCCGCGTCGTGGGCGTCCGGTGCGGTCGACTACACCTATCAGCGGCCGTCGCGGCGGGGTGCCGCCGTGCGGGGTGTGGTGTTGCCGAGTCTGCGCCGTCCGATGCCCCGGGTCGCGATCGTGGTCGACACGTCCGGGTCGATGGGCGACGACGAGCTGCGGGCCGTGCTGGCCGAGGTGTCGGGTGTGCTGCGCGCGGTCGGTATCGGCCGTAACCGGGTGGCGGTGCTGGCCTGTGACGCCGACGTGCACGCGGTCCGGCGGGTCTCCTCGGTCGGCGAGGTGGTCCTGGAGGGTGGCGGTGGTACCGACATGCGGGTCGGCATCGAGCAGGCGCTCGGCGCCCCGGACCGCCCGCAGATCGTCATCGTGCTCACCGACGGTTTCACGCCCTGGCCGGATCGTGCGCCGGGCTCGGCCCGTGTCATCGCCGGCCTGGTCGGCGAGTCGCCTCCCGCTCCCCCGTCGTGGATCGAGTCGATCCACATCAGCTGACCGTCACCACGGCCGGTTCTAACTTTCCGTAGTTGCAGTGCATCACGCGGTGTGCTGTCAGTGCCGTCGGCACGACCCGGCACGCCTGGTCGGCGAGTGCTCATCACCAGACCTGAGGCAAAAAGCCAAGGACTTAAGAGCCTATAAGCCCCTATTCGGTACGCGAAAACGACCGCGCCCCCACAGCAATCCCCTCTTCGCGCGATCCGACTTGTCCGAATAGAGGAGTTTTCCGGAAATGCTAAGAACTACATTCTGTAGCCATGGGAGTCAACGACACACGCACCGTCACCAGCCGCCGCCGCTTCATCTCCACCCTCGCCGCGGGAATCGCCCTCGGCACCGCCCTCACGACCGGCCTCGCCGCCCCCGCGCAGGCCGCCACCGTCACCGAGAGCGGCAAGAACCTGGCCGGCTGGACCACCGAGGTGGGTGACGGCGTGTTCGCCGCCGAGGGTCAGGCCGCTGTGAACAGCGCCGACATCACGGTCGAGAACCGGGCCGCCGACTCCCGGGTGCGGGCCAACATCCTCAACCGCGGCGTCATGGCGCACGTCATCTCGTACAAGCGGGTCACCGACACGTCGATGATGAAGACCGTGCAGAAGGCCAACTACCAGTTCGCCATGCCGTACGTGCCGTCGACCGCCGGCGGCGAGCGCAACGCGCAGACCGTCGAGGGTGGCCTGTTCGTCTGGGACGGCCTCGACACCCGCGTCGACCACGGCACCGCCTTCCAATGGGTGCTCAACCCGTGGGACCCGAACTTCGGCCAGATCCAGATCTGGACCAGCGCGAACGGCGGCAGCTGGGCCAACGGCGGCTACCTCAAGCCGGACACCGCCTGGCACACCGTCGCGATGACCGTCGACCCGGTGAAGAAGAAGGTCGAGCTGGTCATCGACGGCAAGAACCTGAACGCGCCGTACTCGGTGACGCCGAAGTCCGGCTGGGGCACCGACGTCTCGGCCCGCCTGCAGGTCGAGGCCATCTCGATCTACCCGGGCGCCACCGCCACCTGGGCACCGCAGCACGAGGTGCTGGTCCGCAACTGGAAGTGGACCCGCCAGTAGGACCTGCCCACGACTCCCGACGTGGCCCCCGGAACAGTGTTCCGGGGGCCACATCGTCGTACGCGGCAACGGGGCCGCCCTCTGTGGACGGTGTGCCGTAGGTTGTCGCGGTGATCGATCTCTCCGCGCCGGTGTGGGATCCGCCGCCGCAGCGCCCCAGCATCGTGCCGGCCGCCCTCGTCCAGTGGCAGGTCCGCGACCTCGGCAGCGCGCTCAAGTCCCGGTTGTACTGGGTCACCCGGGACCGTGCCGACGACGGCGCCCGCGACCTGCCCGGCCTGGGCGGCGCCGCACTGATCGCCTCCGGGCCGATGGACGTCGGCGGGACACCGATGTGCGGTGTGAGCCTGGAGACCCTCGACTCGAACCTGGTCCTGTCCGGCCACCTAACGGTCCGTGCCGACCTGAGCTCCGAGCCGTGTGCCGACCTGCCCGCGCTGGAGTCCGCCCTGATCGCGGACGCGCACGGCGTACTCGATGGCATTTAAGGATGTTTTAGGTCTGATGTCATTGTCGGTGATCGATGGATGGTGGTGTCGTCGTGGTATGCGACGACGCAGACTCCTCACCGCCGGCCTGACCGCGGCCGTCACCGCCGGACTCGGCACCGCCGGCATCACCCGCGCCGCGGCTGCGGCCCTCGACCCCACCCTTCCCCCGGGCGGCAACTTCGACCTGGCGATCTGGCAGCTGCAACTGCCCACCGGATCGCCGGGAAACCCGGACACCGTCTCCCCGGCGCGCCTCAAGGGCGCGTCCGGATACACGAACCCGGCCTACTTCTGGACCGACAAGAACGACGGATCGATGACGTTCTGGGCGCCGGAGAAGGGCGTCACCACGCCGAACTCGAACTACGCCCGTTCCGAACTGCGGGAGATGAACCGGGACGGCAGCGCCGCCGACTGGACACTGTCCGGCGACCACACGCTCAGCGCCCAGCTGCGCGTCGTCTCGGTGACCAAGAACGTGGCGGTCGGCCAGGTGAAACTCGGCACCGGCGGCACCTCGACGAAGCCACTGCTGGAGTTGTACTACCGGGCCGACGGCGACATCCACCTCGGTACGGAGGACTCGCCCGCCGGCGGGCAGACGCTGCACAGGGTGGGGAATGTGGCGCTCGGGGTGAAGTGGACGTACACGCTCAACGTCTCGGGCAACACCGCCGCGCTGACCGTGAACGGGGTGCGGACCACCTACACGATCCCGTCGTCGTTCAACCCGTACCGGCAGTATTTCAAGGCCGGCTCGTACAACCAGTCCTCGTCGGAGAGCACGACGAACGGCGCGAAGGTCAAGTTCTACAGTCTCACCGTCCAGCACGGCTGAGCGCCGCCACCCGCTTCCCGGCGTCCACCGGGGAGCGGGCTATTTTCGGGCCGTGCCACTTTTCGCGTTCGCCGGGCGTACCCCTGAACTGGCCGCCCTGCGCGAAGCCGTCACCGCACCGCCCGCCCTGATCCTGATGTCCGGCGAAGCCGGCATCGGCAAGAGCCGCCTCGCCCAGGAGGCGGTCGCCGGAGCGCCGGGCCTCGTCCTCGTCGCGCACTGCGACGACATGCGCGAACCGCTGCCGCTCGGACCGGTCCGCGACGCGCTGCGCCCGCACACGCCGGACCCGTTCCCCGACGACCCGGTCGCGCTGGTCGATGCGGTGACCGCACGGCTCGGCGCACTCGGCCCGGCGGTCCTGGTGGTCGAGGACGTGCAGATGGCCGACCCGGTCACCCTGGACTTCCTGGACCGGCTGGCCGCCCGGCCGGTACCCACCATCACCGTCCTGATCACCCAGCGCGACGACGAGGCGCCGCCGGCCTGGATCCCGCCGTCCACCGTCCGCCGTCTCACCCTCCCGCCGCTGAGCCACGACGACGTCGCCGCACTGGCCGGCGCGGAACCCGACGACCCGTACGTCACGCGGCTGTTCGCCCGGACCGCCGGCATCCCGTTCCTGATCGAGGAAGTACTCCGGTCCGGGATCGCCCTCGACGACGAGGTACCCGCGCTGCTGCGGGACGTGCTGCTCTACCGGATGCGCCCACTCGACGAGCCGGCCCGGGAGATCCTCGGCGCGGCGGCCGTGGTCGGCATGACCGCCGACGAGCGCCGCCTCGCCGCGGTGCTGCGCCTCGACCCGGCGGTGATCCGGCAGGCGTTGGACGCCGCACAGACCGCCGGGCTGCTGCACGAGGAGGACGGACGCCGGCACTTCCGGCACACCCTGGCACGGCAGGTCGTGTACGAGCTGCTGCCCGCCACCACCCGGCGGTGGCTGCACCTGCAGGCCGCCCGGACCCTCGAGGAACAGTCCCCGAAACCGGTCGCCCAGCTGGCCCACCACTACCGGCTCGCGGGCAGCGCCGCCGACCACGTGCGCAACGCCTCGGCCGCCGCCGACCTGGCCGTCGAACAGGGCGACGACGCGACCGCGGCCCGGTTCCTGCTCGGCACGATGGCCGAGGCCGACCTGCCCCGCCCACTGCGGGTCCGCCTCGCCGTCAAACTCGGGCGGGCCGCCGTCGAAGGCGCGATGCAGGCCGAGGCGATCCCGGTGCTGCGGCGCATCCTCGCCGACCGGCGCCTGCCACCGGGCGCCCGCGGCGAGATCGGACTGGTGCTCGGGCGGGCACTCCGCCAGCAGGGCGAGGCGCTGGCCGGATACGTCGAACTGGAGAAGGCCGTGCCGTACCTGCGGCACCGCGACCGCAAGGCCGGCGCGCTGGCGATCCTGTCCGCACCGGACACCGTGGTCGGCCGGCACGCCGACGACCATCTGCGGTACTGGGAACAGGCGGCGGCACTGTCCGGCTCGCTGCTCGCGGTCCGGATCGCCGGCGTCTCGCTGCGCCTGGAGCTGGGACTGCCCGGCGTGTGGTCGGACGTCGACGCACTGCTCGCCGACGACTCCCTGACCTCCTCACCACGGGAGTACGCCCGCGCGTGCCTGAACTGGGCCCAGGGCGCCCTGCACGTCGGGCACCTGGACCACGCCACGACACTGCTGGCGCGGGCCCGGCAGGCGACCGAACAGGAACGCCTGCTGCCGGTGGCCGAACTGACCGCGTTCGCCATCGACCTCGCCCACGACCGCGTCGACGGGCTGACCGAACGGTTACGCGGGTTCGTGGCCCGGCCGGCCCGGATGCCGCTGACCAACCTGGACGCCCGTGTCATGCTGGGCCGCCTGCTGGCCCGTTCGGGCGAGGTCGCCGAGGCCACGGAGATCCTGACCGCGGTGGCCGCCGACGCGGCCCGGGCCGGCGCGGTGTCCCCGCTGATCCAGGCGCGAACCGCGCTGGCCGGCTGCCTGCTGACTGTCAGCGCGGCGCGGGCGGAAGCCGAGGCGGCGACGACGATCGACCTGGTCCGGGCGAAGGGCATCTGGGCGTGGGCGGGCGAGGCGGTCACGGTCCGGTGCCGCGCGCTGACCGCGTTGGATCGCGCCGCGGACGCTCAGGCGTGCGCGGCCGAGCTGCGCGAGGGCACGGCCGGCCGCGACGCGCCGGCTGCCGAGGCGACCCTCGCCGCGCTGTCCGAGCCGGCGGGAGACGCGCTGTCCGAGCCGGCGGGAGACGTCCGCCCCCGAAAGTGACGACGCCAAGACCCGGACCACCGAGAACGGTGCGGACGGGCCGGTGACGCGCCCCCGGCGGCCGCGGCCCTGACGGGCCGGTTCGTGCCGCGTTGAGCACGGCCCGGCGGGGAGGGCGGCGCTGCTGGGCCAGAAGTGACCCCCGCGACAAAGCTTCATGTCTCGTCTAGCAAGATCGCCTATGTGTGGAATGCGAGGAATGTTCGGTCACTGGTTGCCGTAGGCGCCGTCATGGTACTGACCGCGTGCACCAACGGCGGGGCGCCGGCGGCCTCGCCGTCGTCGGGAGCGCCGTCCGCCGGGCCGTCGGCGGCGGCCGTGGTCGCGCCGGAGCAGACGCGGAGTGCCCTGCGGGCGAAGTACGGGATCCCCGACTTCGCGGACGCCCCGGCACCGCAGCCGATCACGCTGGCCGGCGGGGACTCCGTCGAATACCTGCACCGGATCCCGACCGAGCAGAAGGTCGCGTTCCTGACCATCGACGACGGTTACCTGAAACTGCCGGAGGCTCAGGAACTGATCGCCGCCGCCGGTGTCCCGGTCACGCTGTTCCTCACCACTGACGCGGTCAAGGACGACCCGGACTATTTCCGGCCGCTGATCGACGCCGGTGCGGTCGTCGAGTCGCACACGATCAGCCACCCGAACATGAGCGGCAAATCCTACGAGTTCCAGCGCAAGCAGATCTGCGGTTCGGCCGACAAACTCGAAGGCTGGTACACCCGGCGCCCCACGCTGTTCCGCCCGCCGTACGGCAACAAGGACGCCAACACCCTGCGCGCCGCCAAATCCTGCGGCATGACGGCGGCGTTCATGTGGACCGAGACCGTGCACAAGGGGAAGGTCCGCTACCAGGGGCCGAAAGGCGTCAAGCCCGGCGACATCATCCTCATGCACTTCCGGGAAGCGTTCCGCGCCGACTTCGTGAACGCGCTCAAGGCCATCCACAAGGCCGGCCTCACCCCCGCGCTGCTCGAGGACTACATGCCGCCCACCGCGGGCCCGGCATGACGCAGGATGGTCATCATGACCGCTGACCCCGAACGGGCCTGGCTCGGCGTGGTCGCCGCCGACCACGCCGCCTCCGGTGCCGAACAGGGCTGGATCCAGCTCCACCACGGCAAACGCCACGGGGTGGCCCGGTTGAGCCGCGGCGACGGGTTCGTCTTCTACTCCCCCACCCGGTCGCTCGGCGACAAGAAGCCGCTGCGCCAGGTCACCCAACTCGGTGTGGTCGCCGACGACGAGCCGTACCGGGCCGCGCCGATGAACATGGGCGACCACGGGATCGTGCAGCCGTGGCGGCGCGACGTCGTCTTCGCGGCGGTGCGGGCGGTCGGCGTACACGATCTCGATCTGGAATTGACCCGGGACCGGAACTGGGGTTATGGCCTGCGGCTCGGCCTGATCCCGCTGTCGATCGCCGATTTCCTGACGTTGCGCACGGCGATGACCATCTGACCGTCTGCCGGGTCCAGCCGAGCATCGCCGCGGCGGTCGCCGGGTTCGTGGTCCGCGGATCGCG
Source organism: Actinoplanes rectilineatus (assembly GCF_000962825.1). Lineage (GTDB taxonomy): Bacteria > Actinomycetota > Actinomycetes > Mycobacteriales > Micromonosporaceae > Actinoplanes > Actinoplanes rectilineatus. Next base: position 60,751 of record NZ_JZKF01000006.1, on the reverse strand, counting down.
GCCCGGCCCGGGCTCCCGGCCCGGTCGTCAGGTAGCCGGTGTACCCGAGAACCAGCGAACGCGGGCCCCGTCGTCCCGGGCTCAGGCGGTCTCCGGGCCTGTCTCCGCCATCGCCCGGCGCCGGTCCGCGGTGGCACTGACCAGCCACGCCGCCGTCAGCAGCATGCCCAGCATGGTCAGCGGACGCCACATGATCGTCGCGAAGAACTCCCACGGCAGCACCGGCAGCCCGGTGCCGGCGTAGTCGATCACGTTGCCGATCAGCGTGCCCAGCACCGCGATCATGTTGAGGGTGAGCAGCCCGAAGCCGACCCCGCCGAGCAGCCCCACGCCGCCGGTCGCCAGCCGGGTCGCCGCCGACCAGCCGAGCGCCGCACCGAGCGCCGCGAACACGAACGACAGGATCAGCGCGCCGAGCGGTTCGGCCCGTTCGACCCACAGCGACGCCGGCGTGTACGTGCTGGTGCCGGTCACGCGCAGCCGCCAGTCACCGGAGGCGGCGGTCAGTTCGCGCCACCCGTACCCCGGCGAATGCACCTCGCCGACCTCCCAGCCGGCGGCGGCCAGACGGTCGCGCAGCGGCGCGAGATCGGCGATGGGCTGGTCGTAGACGGCCTCGGTGTAGCCCGCGCCCCACTCGTCGGAGCCGGCGAACTCGTAGTACTCGTCGTCGTCGAACCAGTACTGCAGGCCGGAGATGTGGTCGGCCCGGTTGACCTCGGCGACCGGGACGCCGGGCGCCACCGTCGCGGCCAGGGACCGCATCCCGTCATCGGTGGGCAGGTCGCCGGCCTGCTGCCACCCCAGCCAGGCGCCGAGCATCGCGGCGATCGTTGCGAAAATCGCGGAGATCCATAGGGTACGCACGGAGCGCCCGAACCGCCGCAGCCCGCTCACGTCCCCGCTCGTCGATTCCACAAGGCCCCCATGTCATCCCGGACATCGATGCAGTCAAGATCAAGACAATAGTCGTGAGTGGACCGCAGGGTGACGTCAGGCTGACCCCGGGTCATCAGCGTCAGCTTCGACCCTCGGCGGCCCCGGCGGCAACCCTCCTTTCGGTGGGCTGACGGGTGCTCTCACCACGTCGAGATCCCAGGTGTCGAGCAGGTCGCCGAATCCCCCCGCCCGGGCGACCCGCTCCACCTCCGGGAAGAGCGCCGACGCCCCACCGGTCAGCGCGCCGATCAACACGTCGACGGTCCACGGCTCCGGCAGTGGATGATGCTCCAGTTCCCAGCGCAGGAACTTGTTGTACGGCCGGACCCGCCCGTACATCGCGAAGATCGTCCACAGCAGCCACGGTCCGGCCTCGTAGTCGTCGAGCCGGGCCAGGTCGTCCCGGCCGTCCCGGCGGCTCTTCGCCGCCCGGTAGACGAAGTTGACGTACCCGTCCAGCTGTTCGCGCACCATCGTGTCCGCCTCCGCCGGTGTCAGGGCGGCCTGCGCCCGTACCAGTGCGGCGATCCGCCCACCGAGCCGGTCCAGCAGCACCCGGGCGCCCCGGTACGAATAGCGCTGCCACCGGTCCGAGGTGTCCGCGAGCTCGTCGACGGTGAGCACCGCGGCATCCAGTGCGGCACTGTGCACGGTCTCCCAGCGGCCGGTGTGCTCGTGCACGACCACGTACACGTCGATGTCCGAATGGTCGGTCGCCATGTCCCGGGCCTGCGACCCGGACAGGATCAGCCCGGCCACCACCGGATCGGCCTCACAGCGCCGCAGCAGCCCCTCGTATCCGCTCGTCACGGCCGTGAGTATGCCCGCCGAGAATCGGGTTGCACGACCCACCATCATGATCGGTATGAGTGGACCGCACATCCTCCAGCCCGCCGGACGCGACGACCCGGAGCTGGAGAAGCGCCTCTCCGACGAACTCGACGCGATCAACAACGCGGCGATCGGCGTCGACGACGAGACGCCCCTGTCGATCCGGGTCACCGACGCCGACGGCGAGCTCGTCGGCGGCATCACCGGCTACACCTGGGCCGGCTGCGGCGGCATCAGCTCCCTGTGGCTGGCCCCGCACCTGCGCGGCCAAGGCCTCGGCGCCCGACTGATGGCCGCCGCCGAGGAGGAGATCCGCCGCCGCGGCTGCGACCGGGTCGTCGTGTCCACGATGTCGTTCCAGGCGCCGGACTTCTACCCGAAGCTCGGCTACCAGCAGGTCGGTCTGCTCCCCCGCATGCCCGGCGAGTCCGCCAAGCACTTCTTCCTCAAGTCCCTCACCTGAGGACCGCACCCGCCACGTCGGTGAGCAGGCGGGCAACCGCCGATCGGTGACACTCGATCGCCGACCGGGTGGCAACAGCGGGAGATTCGACCCACCCGACGGCACGATATTGATCTATGTTAGCCGGTACGGTGCCGTCCATGTCTCTTCCGTTCGACCTGTGGGGTCAGCGCGGCTGGGCCTCCGTCGAGGTGGTCGGCGAGCCGCATCACGGCGCGGCGGCGCTCGGCCTGTTCGGCGGCGGCCTGAAACCGGACGGGTCGGAGATCAGCACACCGGTGCGGTTGCTGCCCGATCCGGCGAGCCCGCACGACCGGAACGCGGTCGGGGTGTGGGCCGGCCCGCACCAGCTCGGGCACCTGTCCCGGCAGGACGCCGCCCGGTATGCGCCGGTGCTGACCGCGTTGACGTCCCGCGGCTGGATCCCGCAGGTCACCGCCCGGGTCTGGGCCGCCGAACCGGCCGGCCAGGACACGCCGAGCGTCGCCGTCAAGGTGGACCTGGCCGAACCGCACATGCTGGTGCCGGTCAATCAGCCGCCGGACGCGCCGCACCGTCTGCTGCCGCTGGGCGACGCCGTCCCGGTCGTCGCCGAGACGCCCTGGCCGGGTCCGGCGGCGGAGTGCTGGGTGCACGCCACCCTGCATGAGCTGCCCGACGGCGTCGAGCTCTGCATCAACGGCCTCCGGTTCGGCCGTCTCGCCCCAGCGGCGAGCACCGAACTCCTGCCGACGCTGCGACACCTCGCCGAGAACGGCCTGCTCACCGCGGTCCGGGCCACGATCAAGGCCGATCAGATCCAGGTGTACGCGGCGCGCTCCCACGAACTTCCGGACAGCTGGTTCGGTGCCGCGTCAACGCCGACGGCCCCCGCCGCGCAGACGGCTCCACTAGCGCAAACGGCTCCGCCGGCTCCCGCGGCACAGACGGCTGCACCAGCACAGACGGCTCCGGCGGCTCCGGCGGCTCCGGCGGCACACCTGGCCCCGCCAGCGCACCTGGCCCCGCCGACGCACCTGGCCCCGCCAGCGCACCTGGCCCCGCCGACGGACCTGGCCCCGCCGACGCGGATGGCCCCGCCGGCCCGGGCCACCGCGCCGGTGATCGCGGTGCGGGGTGCGCCGCCACCGAGCCCGCTGCGCCGCCCGCCGGCCCGGACCGAGGGCCGGGAGACCGTGCCGATGCCGCAGCCCGCGCCGGGTCCCGGCTGGCAGCGGCTCCTGGATCAGCCGGTGGTCCTCGACAGTGCCGGGCCGGAGGAGGAGATCACCGATCAGATCCCGTTCTTCGGCGCCCGCAGCCGCGCCCGCGAACTGTCCGCCGAGGTGACCCGCCTCCGCTCCGAACTCACCGCCCTGCGCGCCGAGGTGTCCCGTCTCACCGAGCGGCTGCGCCAGTCCGCCACCCGCTGAGTAGGACACGCCGATCTGGACACGTTTCGTCATCAGGGTCCGCGTGGTGACTTCAGCCGCCCATCCCGCCCGAAATCACCACACCGTCATGGGTGTGGTGATTTGGGGCGTCCAGCGCGCCCGTAATCACCACACCACCAGGGGTGTGGTGAACTGGGGCGTCCAGCGCGCCCGAATTCACCACACCGTCATGGGTGTGGTGAATTGGGGCGGCCGGGGCGGCCGTAAACACCACGCGGATGGGCTTCGCACGCTGACCACGAAACGTGTCTAATCGGGACGGGGCACGAGCGCGACGATGATCTCGCTCAGGGCGGCCCGCCCCTCGTCGGGCGCGACCATGCCGTCCATGACGCCCCGCACGAGACCGTCGGCCGCACCCAGGATCGCGGGCATCGCCGCCCCCGGGAGCACCCCGCCCCGGGCGAATGGCTGCAACGCCGCCCGGCAGTAGTCGCTGAACCGTCGCCCCTCCTCCCGGATCCTCCGCAGTTCGGGTGAGCCGTCCAGCGCCCCGACCAGGCCCGGCACTTCGATGCCTTCGGCGACGGCGCAGCTGATGTACGCGTCCGCGACGATCCCGGCCACCGACGGCAGGTCGTCCGGCGCCGACGCGAGGGCCTGTTCGAGGGCGTCGTACTGGCGGTTCTCGAACTGCCGGTACAGCTCGGCGAGGACCGCGGTCCGGGTGCCGAAGTGCTGGTAGACGAGGGGTTTGGCGACTCCGGCCCGGTCCGCGATCCGGGCCAGGGTCAGGGCGTCGCTGCCGTCGGCGCGGATCAGCAGCCGCGCCGTCTCCAGGAGTTGGGCGTGGCGGGCTTCCCGACTCATCCGCCGCCGCGGGCCTTCCGATGGCTGCACCCGATCATGCTAACTTACGAAAGGTAAGTTACGAATCGTAAGTTAACCGGGAGGTCACCATGCACACGCTCGTCGTCTTCGCCCACCCCGAGCCGGACTCGCTGACCGGCTCCACCGCACACAGCATCGCCACCGGCGTGACCGGCACTCCGGGCCACACCAGCGAGGTCGCCGACCTGACCGCGGAGGGCTTCGACCCCACGTTCACCACGGCCGACCTGGCGGTGATCCGGGGCACCGGCAGACCCCCGGAGGACGTACGCCGCGAGCAGTCCCGCATCGAGCGCGCCGACCGGCTCGTCCTGGTCTTCCCGGTCTACTGGTGGACGATGCCGGCCCTGCTCAAGGGCTGGGTCGACCGGGTGTTCACCGACGGCTGGGCCTACGGCGACGGCGGCGACGCCCTGGTGAACCGCGAGGTGCACCTGGTCGCCCTGGCCGGGGCGTCGGCCGGCGTCTACGACCGGCACGGCTACACCGAGTCGATGCGGGTCGCGATCGACCACGGCGTCTTCGAGTACTGCAACAGCCGGGTCACCTCGTCCCACGTCCTCCACGACGTCGATCAGGTCGGCACCGCCACGCTCACCGCGAAGATCGACGCACTGGTCGGAGTGCTCAACTCGTACCCCGGAAAGCGGCCCGGCCACCCGGGAAGGGTGACCGGGCCGGCAGTGACGGAGAGCCACGATCAGGTCAGCAGTGTCACCGAGTAGTTGAGGGTGGTGCCACTGGCCGTGTAGGTGGCCGTCTGACCGTTGGCGCAGTAGGAGACGAACACGTTGCCGGGCACGTCGTTGCCGGCCTGCGCGTGCACGAGCGGGCGCACGTCGACGCCCTCGGCGAATCCGGTGGAGACGAGGTCCACGATCCGCCACTGGTTGATCGGGTAGTCGTCGGTCGCGGCGGACAGCTGCCCGTCGCGGGTGGTGATCTGGAAGTTCATCACGAAGCCGCCGTTGTTGACCACGGCGACCTTCTGCACACAGGGGACAGCCTGCGCGGATGCCGGCGATGCGGCGAGCCCCACCAGGCCGGAGGTGGCCACGAGGGCGGCGGCGAGCACGGTCCGGGTCTTCATCCGGATCCTCCTTCTCGAGTCTCGGGAACGGTCGACGCCCCAGTATCCGGAGCGACCCGAACCAAACACCCTCATCTATATTTTCTGGTTTTTATATAAGTCGTCACCCGTTAGGGGTACGAAGATCCGTATAGCCAACGACGTCGATACGAGGCAGACTGATCCTCCCGTCACCGGAAGATCACGGAACGTGGTGAATCACCATGCGTGTGCGCGACACCGTCCCCTTCGTCGCCGCCGTCGTCGCGACCGTGCTGCTGGTCGTGACCGGCGGCGGCGACCCGGCCGCTGACGACGACTTCCTCGGCGGGCGGCAACTGCGCCTGATGGCTCCGGCCTCCCCCGGCGGCGGCTGGGACCAGACCGCCCGCGAGATGCAGTCCGCCCTGCGCGACATCGCCGGCCGCACCGAGGTGCACAACGTGGCGGGCGCCGGCGGCACGATCGGGCTCAGCCAGTTCGCCCGGTACCGCGGCGACCCCACCCAGCTGATGGTCACCGGACTGGTGATGGTCGGAGCGATCGAGAGCAACGACTCCCCGGTCACCCTGGCCGCCACCACTCCCCTGGCCCGGCTGACCACCGACTACGAGATCCTCACCGTCCCGGCCGCCTCGCCGATCCAGAACCTGCCGGACCTGGCCGCGCAGATGCGCGCCGACCTACGGGCCGTCTCCTTCGCCGGCGGTTCGGCCGGCGGTGCCGAACACATCCTGGCCGGGCTGATCGCCGAGGCGGTCGGCGCCGACCCGGCCCGGGTCAACTACGTGGCGCACTCCGGCGGCGGCGAGGCCCTGGCCACCCTGCTGTCCGGCCGGGCCACCGCGGGCGTCTCCGGCGTGTCCGAGATGGAGGCGCAGATCGAGGCCGGCACGATCCGCGCGATCGGCGTCTCCAGCCCGCAGCGCCTGCCCGGCATCCCCGACGTCCCCACCTTCAAGGAGCAGGGCGTCGACGTCGAACTGGCCAACTGGCGCGGCATCGTCGCGCCGGCCGGCATCAGCGCGGCCGACGAGACCGCCCTCGAGGAGCTGATCGTGAAGATGACCGGAACTGATACCTGGCGGGAGACGCTGACCCGCCGCGGCTGGGGCGACGCGACACTGACCGGCCCGGCGTTCGACACGTTCGTCCGCTCCGAACAGCAGACCGTCACCGACGTACTCGTCAAGATGGGCCTAGCATGACCGCGCCGGACGTCACCGACGCGGACACCGGGGAGCGCGAGAGCCGTGCCTCGGCGGCGCTCGGTGCGCTCATGCTGCTCGCCGCGATCCTGGTGCTGGTCGACGCGGCCGGACTGCGCGGCGACGACTCCACCCTCGGGCCCGCCGCCGCACCGACACTGATCGGCGTCCTGCTCGGGGTCCTCGGCGCGACACTGCTCGTCCGGTCGCGGCGCTCACTGCGTACCCCGAAGAATCCCCGACGCCTCTGGCGCCTCGCCGCGCTGGTGGTTCTGCTGATCGCGTTTGCCCTGGTCCTGCCCTTTCTGGGGTACGTGGTGAGTGCCGCGATCCTGTTCACCGGCGCTGCGCTGCTGCTCGGTGCGCCGCAGCCCGCCCGCATCGTGGCCTACGGGTGGACCCTCGCCGCGATCGTGTTCCTGGTGTTCGACCGTCTGATCGGGCTCACCCTGCCCGCCGGGCCCTGGGGGTTCTGACATGCAGGATCTGCTCACCGGATTCGCCGACGCGCTGACGCCCGCCAACCTGTTCTGGGCGTTCATCGGCGTCACCATCGGCACCGCGGTCGGCGTGCTGCCCGGCATCGGCCCGGCCCTGACGGTCGCCCTGCTGCTGCCGGTGACGTTCCGCCTGGACCCGGCCGCCGCCCTGATCATGTTCGCCGGCATCTACTACGGCGGCATGTACGGCGGCTCCACCACCTCGATCCTGCTGAACACCCCCGGCGAGAGCGCCTCGGTGGCCACCGCCCTGGAGGGCAACAGGATGGCCCGCTCCGGACGGGCCGCGGCCGCCCTGGCCACCGCCGCGATCGGCAGCTTCGTGGCCGGCACCATCGGCACCGTCCTGCTGTCGGTGGCCGCCCCGTTCGTCGCGGACATCGCCACCGGTTTCGGCCCGCCCGAATACGTCGCCCTGATGGCGGTGGCGTTCGTGACGGTCAGCGCCCTGCTCGGCCCGAGCCTGCTCAAAGGCGCGTCGAGCCTGGTGATCGGCGCGGCGGTCGGCCTGGTCGGCATCGACACCCTGACCGGCCAGCCCCGGCTCGACTTCGGAGTACCGTCGCTGCTCGACGGCATCGACGTGGTGATCGTGGTGGTGGCGCTGTTCGCCCTCGGCGAGACGTTCGGTCACCTGGTCGAAGGCACCGGCGGCAGCCGCGTCGAACCGCTGCGGGGCGCGCCGATGCTGTCCCGCGAGGACTTCCGGCGCTCCTGGCCGGCATGGCTGCGCGGCACCGCCCTGGGATTCCCGATCGGCAGCCTGCCGGCGGGCGGCGCGGACGTGCCGACGTTCCTCAGCTACAGCCTGGAGAAACGCCTGTCGAAGCACCGCCACGAGTTCGGTCACGGCGCGATCGAGGGCGTCGCCGGCCCGGAGGCGGCCAACAACGCCGCCGCGGCGGGCGTGCTGGTGCCGCTGCTGACGATCGGCCTGCCCACGTCGGCGACCGCCGCGGTGATCCTGACGGCGTTCCAGTCGTACGGACTGCAGCCCGGCCCGCAACTGTTCACCGAGTCGGGGGACCTGGTATGGGCGCTGATCGCCAGCCTCTACATCGGTAACGTGCTGCTGCTGGTGCTGAACCTGCCGCTGGTCAAGGTGTGGGCCCGACTGCTGGCCATCCCGGCCTACTACATCTACGCCGGCGTCCTGGTGTTCGCGTGCCTGGGCGCGTTCGCGGCCGGCGGCACGGTCGCCGACGTGCTGATCCTGACCGTGCTGGGCCTGGTCGGCCTGCTGATGCGCGAGGCGGGCGTGCCGGTGGCCCCGGCGATCGTCGGCCTGATCCTGGCCCCGCTGGCCGAGCAGCAGTTGCGGCGGGCGCTGGCCCTCTCCGACGGCGACGCGACGATCCTGGTCTCCGGCCCGCTGACGGTGTCCCTGTGGGTGATCGCGATCCTGGCCCTGCTCGCCCCGGCCGCCGTCAAGTTCTGGCGGTCCCGCCGCCCGGCCCCTTCATGATCATCTATAACATCCTGCGCCGTGACACACAGTGGAGCATGGCGTGACGCGGACCTGAGCACGCCGAACCGGACAGCGGAACTCGAGGTGGCGAACCGGCGCCGCCTGCGCATCTTCGGCGGGGTCGCAGCGGTGATCCTGGTCGGCGGCGGCCTCGGCGTCTACCGGTGGGTAGACCCGTTCGCCTCCGACTGGGCGCCCGCCTGCACCGACCTGGCGCCCCGGCTGACAGAGTTGACCGGCACCGCCTGGACCCAGACGAAACCCGCCGGGAAACGCGAGGACGTCGGCACCGCCCTCTGCGAGATGGCGTTCGTGACGCCGGAGGGGCAGCTCAGCGGCACCGCGCTGCTGTACGCGCACAGCGAGGCGACCGACCGGGAGACCGGCCGGGTGGAACTCGATTCGTGCCTGCTGCTGGACGCGGAACCGGTGAACCGGCCGGAGGGGTACGACGGGTACCAGGTGTGCTCACTGTCGACCACCGGCCACGGGGCGACGTTCGCGATCACCGGGGTCAAGGACGAGCGTTTCGTCCGGCTGCGGATGGTCGTCTACTCCCCGACGGCGGAGACCGACGAGGTGGCGTTCACCCAGGGCGGCGAGCTGGCCCGGGTCGCGGTGGCCGAGTCGCTGGCGATGCCCGAGCCGGACTGACATCCGGCCGGTTCAGACTCCTGGCGGCTGCGGCGTCGTACCCGCGGCGGCCGAGCAGCTCAGCGGGACGCCCTGACGCCAGGTCCACATCCCCCTCGGCGCCGTCCGGCTCATTCGGCAGACGGCTCGTCCGGCAGACGGCTCGCCCGGCGGCCGGCGGTCGGCTCGCTCGGCGGGTTGCGCACGGTGGATTCCGGTGGCGAGGATCGGAGGATGCCCGTTCCGTTCCACGACATCGATCATCGAGAAGCCGAGCGTGTCCTCCTCGCCGACGGCTGGACACCGTGCGGCGCCGGGGACTGGGCCATCGCGCTGCGCTCGCCGGACGGCACGACGGCCGCCCGGATCAGCCCGTTCGACCCGGTCGGGCCGTACACCACCGCCCTGTACCGGCAGGCGGCCCACACCCGGCAGGTGCCTGTGCTGTACGCCCACGAACGGCTGGTGGGCGGCGGCGACCTGCAACTGATGGAGTGGCTGCAGCCGGTCACCGAGGAGGAGGCGGTCGCGTTCCACCGGGCGATCGCCGCGCGGGCCCCGGAGGTGGCCGACCTGGTCGACGTCATCGGCCGGGTCCACGACCGGGCCCGGCAGGAGCTGCCGTGGTGCGGGCCGCTGGACCACAACCCGTCGAACGTCATGCGGGCCACGGACGGCCGGCTGGTCGTGACGGATCTGTTCTACGCGGACGGGCCGGCCCTCTACGCGACTGCGACTGCCGATCCCGGGCTGGTGGCCTCCCGGATTCCCGAGTCCGAGCGCCGGTTCATGACCGAGATCCCGCTGACCTCGTCCGGTCCCTGGGATCCGGAGGCGCAGCGGGCGATGCGCGCCGGACTGGCCGCGGCCGACGCCCGCGCCGATCTCGACTCCGCCCCCGGAGGTGATCTCGTCTCCGGACAATAGGTCGCATGCCGTTTCAGCTTCCCGACGCTCTCGCCACGCCGGACGACGAACCCGCTCTCGCCCTGTTGCGTCGTTACTACGGTGACGACGCGGCGACGGGCGCCGCCTTCGACGGGTGGGACAGCACCGGCACCCGAGCCGCGGACGCCGACCGGTTCACCGCTGACGATCTGGTGGCGGTCACTTTCCTGTCGGTACGCGTACCGCCGGGCGCCGCAGCGGCGATCCTGCGCGACCGGGCGGCCGAGTTCAGCGACCTCCTAGTTGCGCTCGGCCCGGACCGGGATCTCGTGGACGAGGAGTACCCCCTCACCGACGACGACTGGCCGGGCTGGCGGTTGCAGGCGGCGTTACGCGGCATTCCGGGCATCGACACGACCATCGCCACGAAGCTGATCGCCCGTAAACGTCCCCGCCTGCGCCCGATCTGGGACCGGGTGGTCGCGGCGGTGACCGACACCCGCAAAAGCCAGTGGGAACCGGTGCGCCTGGCCCTGCGCGACCAGCATCGCGCCTTGCAGAACCGGCTGGTCCACCTGCACGGAGCGGCCGGTCTGCCGGCGGAGGTGACACCGCTGCGCGTGCTGGACGTGATCGCATGGCGGGCGGGCAAGGACAGCGGCCTCTGACAGCCGAGGGATTCCCGGTCTTCATCGGGCGATGGTGTCCCAGAGGCTGTCGAACCACGTCTGGGACTGCTCGACGAACTGGTTGCCGGCATCCGCCGAACAGTGGAGCAGGGCCGCATCCCGATCCACGGCTTCGAGGACGGGTACGACCTGCCCGCCCACCATGACGGCCCCGCGCACCACCGGGCACAGGCCGAAGAAGACCTCCCGCCGGTTGACGATGTAGAGCGTGGACAACACCGTGGCACCGTGGCTGCGGATCTCGGCGGTGGCGTCCCGGACCAGTCCGCGGGTCGCCAACTCGGTGACCGCCGCAACGATCGCATCGGTGTGCGGGTGAGACAGTCCGGCGGCGTGCTCCGGAACAGCGACGTCGTCCCGGGGCGGCCCATTACTCCAGGAGCCGTCCCGGGGCGGCCCGTCACCCCTGGAGCCGTCCCGGGGCCGGTCTCCATCGGGCAGGCCGTAACCGAGTTGGTCGGCGCGGGCGGGTACCACCGTCGACCGGGTCACATCGGGCACCAGAATCCGAATGGTGATCGACTTCGGAATGAGGCGGCCTGCTCGTACGCCGGCCAAAGGCTCCTCGACGACGTCGCGCAAGGTCTCGCCCGAGACCCCGGAGAAGTCGATGCTGACGTGGGACTGCGCGAACGCGGCGGCGACGTGCGCGCGCAGCCCCGCAGCCGGATCGGTCCGCGCCCGCACGAAGACGCCACTCCCCTGCCGGCTCACGATCAGCTGCTCGTCCCGCAGGATCCGCAGCGCGGACTTGACCGTCTCCCGGGCCACGCCGTACCGCTCAGCCAACTCCAACTGTGGTGGCAGCCGGTCCCCCGGGCCGAAGCGTCCGGCGCGGATAGCCGTCCGCAGCACGCCGGCAATCCGCTTCGACGCCGGCCGCGAGTCGTCCGGATCGAGGCCGTCAAGGTCGCGAGCACCCACCGTCATCCGGGAAGCCTAGAACCGGCAAGCCCACCGACGGAACGGCATTCCGCACGCCTTGCCCAGCGCGTGAACTAGCTACTAGGCTCTTTTTTGACTAGCCAATGCGACCCGATCGCTCGCTTGACGTTGCTCGTCGCCCCTGCGGCGATCTTGTCAGGCGCGTATGTGGCGCCGGGCCCGACGGATTCACCCGCGTGAACACTCCGCGACCCGCCGGCCCGGCGCCGCCTCCAACTCCGCAGCGCCCCTCCGCGAGATCGCGCCCGCCCGCTTCGCCAAGCCCTCACCGGCAGCCGCCCCTGACCGCCACGCACACCTCCGTCACCTGCGTCATCGCCACACGAACGGTCGTCACACATGGGCCATCGACACCCGCGCCCGTATCTGTGTACGGGCGCGGGCGCGGGCGCGGGCGCGGGCGCGGGCGCGGGCGCGGGCGCGGGTGCGGGCGCGGGCGCGGGCGCGGGCGCGGGTGCGGGCGCGGGTGCGGGCGCGCGATGCCACTCAGTTTGAGTTGATCATGAGAGTGGCCATCGCTTTGCTCTGCGGCTGCCACCACCTCTGCCGAGCGCCGTCTCCGGTCGCTTCGCGCGTCGGCGCCGCTGAGCCACTCGCGGCCTCCCGGGGCCGTCGCCGAGATCGGAACGGGTTCGGGGGCATTCCGGCCGCCCCGGCCGTCGGCCACGGTCCGCCCATCACCCGAAAGCAGCCGTGGGCGACGGCCGGGTGGTCCCGAGCCGTCGCCCACGGCTGATTCCCACCCTCCCGAACAACCGTGGTCGACGGCTCGACAGACCCGGCCGTCAGCTGCGGTCCGCCCGAGAGCCGAAAACGACCGTGGGCGACGGCTGGCGGTCGCGCCATGCCACTCAACTTAAGTTGATCATGGACATGACCCCGCACTGCGACAAACGGCTGAGCCGCGCTGATGCGACAGCCACCGTCAACGGCCGACGAGTCGACGCAACGAAGAGGATCGCATGGTTACTGGTCACGACATTGATCAACTCAGGTAAGCGGCATCGCACGGGCTCGGCGCACGGACTCGGCGCACGGACTCGGCGCACGGACTCGGCGCACGGACTCGGCGCACGGACTCGGCGCACGGACTCGGTGAGCGGACTCGGTGAGCGGACTCGGTGAGCGGACTCGGTGAGCGCACCCGAAACGATGATCGGGTGCGCTCACCATCCGGTTCGGGGCGCCCGACGCGCCCAAAGCCATGATCGGGTGCTGACAACGCCCATGATCAGGCGATACAGCGACAACCGGTCTTCACCGACACGACGGCCGAGGCCCGGGACAGCGAGAGCCGAAGCCCCGGACAGCGAAAGCCGAGGCCCGGGACAGCGAGAGCCGAAGCCCCGGGACAGCGAGAGCCGAAGCCCCGGACAACGCGAGCCGAAGCCCCGGACAACGCGAGCCGAAGCCCCAGACAGCGAGACCCGGCTGCACCTACGGAACCACCACCGACCGATCGCACCACGAAGTGCAGCACCACACCGTCACCGGCACGGCCGCCCATGGTCCGGTCACGGTGAACCGGAATCCCGGCCGGCCAGCCGAGCGTCGTGGAAGTGATCCGTGTCTATCGTGCCTTCATGCGTCGAGCATCGATCGTCAAGCCCGTGATCATCCTGATGTCCTGTACCGGCCTCCTGACGTCGGTCACCGGTTGCAGCACGGCCGGACCGGATTCCGCAGCGGCGCCACCGGTGACCTCGCCCGCGGCGAATTCGGCCCCGACTGCGCCAGGAGACGGTGCCGTTCCGGCGGTGTCTGCGAACGGCGCGGCTCCGGGATCACCCGCCTCTGATGATTTTCGGGCGGCGTGCAGGATCGCGGCCGCCATGCCCCGGACCGGCGAGGCGATCGAGATCGACGAGCACGCGATCAAAACCCTCATCGGGTACGCGCAGACGACCGGCGTCGCATCGATTGAACAACGCGGCGCGGAGTTGGAGGCCAGGTACTCCGCTTGGCTGGCGTCCGACATCGGCGACGACTCGGCGACGGCGCTCGACGACATGCTGGACACGGTCGGACAGATCAACGACGCCTGCGTACAAGCCGCCATCACTGTGCCCTGAACCTGCACCTCCGAACGCAACGCAACCTCGGCACCCGATCATGCGTTGGGGTGCACCCGCCCACCCATGAGAGACGGTCGGCGCACCCGAAACCTTGATCGGGTGCGGGTGCCCTCTGGTCAGGGCAGCTGGATCTCGACCAAGGGGCTCCCGGCCAGCCAGCTCTCCAGGCTGTCGGCCCAGGACAGAGTGGGTACCAGCTCGCTGAAAACCTGGAGCCGCTCGTCGGGATCGGTTACCGGGCGGGCCCGTACAGCCAGATCCAAGTCGGTCAAATGCAGGGTGAACTCGGGGTTGGCCACCAGGTTGGCGTACCAGTCACGGGCGCCCGGGCTGCCCGTCAACCAGTAGCGGCCCGCGGCTGTGTAACGCCACGTCTCGATGCGCCGGGGCCGGCCACTTCGCCGGCCGATCGTGGTGATGTCCACGGTCTGCTGCTGGTCGAGCGCCTGCCGCGCCCTGTCCGTCACCGCCATCCGACCATGCTCCGACTTCAAGTCGACTTCAGGTCAAGGCCTTCGACCACCAGCGGATCTCGGTACGAAGCCGCCGACCGCGGCCAAATCTCAGTGCAAAGCCGCCGACCGCGGCCGGATCTCAGTGCAAAGCCGCCGACCGGGGGCGGATCTCAGTGCAAGGCTTTCGACCACGAGCGGATCTCGGTACGAGGGCTCCGACCTCGGATGGAACTCAGGTCGAGGCCGACGTGGGCCACGGGTCGAGGCGAAGCGTCAGGAGTCCTCCGGCTCGGACGGATCGTCGGTCGGGTCGCCGGTCGGCTCGGGCGAGGCGTCCGGGTCGGAAGCGCTCGGATAGGGCTCACCGGACGCGATCGGCATCGGCACGGTACTGGTGGCGGACGACGTGGGCTTCGGCGTCTTGGTCTTGCCCGGTCGAGGTGAGGACGAAGACGAGGACGAAGGTGACGAGGACGGCGCGGGCGAGACCGTCGACGTCGGGGCCGGCTTCGCCTTGCCGGATGCCTGGATCTTCGCGGCGGTGTAGACCGTGCCCACACGCGTACCCGTGATGGTGATCTTGTAGCCGGTGGCGAGCGTCCCCACCGCGCCCTTCTTCCCGTTCACCACGGTCTTGGCGGTCGTCGGGACGGTGACCGTCACCGTTTTGCCTTTGACGTCCTTGGTGCCGCTCTTCACCGCGACCGTGACCGTCCCCGCGTCGGCGTCCACGGCGGTGACCGTGCCGGTGGCGGAGAAGGTGGCCTTCGCCTTCTTCGTGGGACTGCTGCTGGGCTTCATCGCCCCGGCAAGCACCGGCGACGCGGCAGTCCCGGCAAGCACCGGCGACGCGGCAGTCCCGGCAAGCATCGGCGACGTGGCGGTCCCGGCATAGGCGACCGCTCCACCGGCGGCGACTGGAAAAGCGACCGCGGCCGCCAGGGACAGGGCGACGGCTGTACGGCGTACCCGCATAGGAAGGCTCCTCGTCTCGGAAGCCCTGATCCTGTGCCGCCCCGGGTGCGATCCCACCGCCTGCCGGTTGCGTTTGGGTTGCCCCGGCGAAGAAACCGGTTCCCGCATCCCCTGCCACACCACCGCGATCACCTCGGCGAGGTGGACCGGTCAGGCGGGCGCTTCGAGGGTCTCCTCGAAGGTGAGGATGCCGGCCACCCGGGCCAGGCCGAAGAGCTGGCGGACCCGCTGGTTGGGGCCGCGGATCACCAGCCGGGTGCCGCGGCTGGTGAGGAGGCGGTGGACCGCCACGATCAGGGCGATGCCGTCGGCGTCGATGCTGGCCATGTCCTCGAGGTCGAGGACCAGGCGCCGGGGACGGGCGTCGACCGCGCCGTCCAGGATGCCGCGCCAGCGCCCGACCGCCTCGACGGTGAGGGGTTCGGTGATCACCACGATCACCTCGGGGAGCGTCGTCTCTGTCACGAGGATCAGCCTCGTCCCCGGGTACGGCGCTTCGTCCGCGACGATGTGACGGTTGCATGACACTTGGCGGGTACGCCCGCCTGAGGTGGCGGTCGCCGGGTCCGCCCAGGGAGGATGCCCAACGTGCCCGCTGTGCTCGTGATCGAAGACGACGACCGGATCCGGACCTCCCTCCTGCTCGCGCTGGAGGACGAGGGTTACACCGCCATCGGCGCGGCGAACGCCGAGGAGGGCCTGAGCGAGCAGCAGCGGCGTCCCGCCGACACGGTGCTCGTCGACCTGATGTTGCCGGGCATCGACGGTTTCGAGTGCATCCGGCAGTTGCGGCGTACGCAGGACGTGCCGATCGTGGTGATCAGTGCCCGGGACGACACCCATGACATCGTGGCCGCGCTGGAGGCCGGGGCGGACGACTACCTGGTCAAGCCGGTGGCGGTGAAGGAGTTGACGGCCCGGCTGCGGGCGTTGCGGCGGCGCGGGCGGATGCTCGCCAACGACGGGGTCCGCACGTTGCGCTTCGGTGATCTGGAGATCCGTCCGGAGGCGGGTGAGGTGCGCCTGGGCGGCCAGGAGGTGGCGGTGACCCGCACCGAGTTCCAGTTGCTCTGCGAGCTGGCCGAGCACCCGGGTCAGGTGTTGTCGCGCCCGCAGTTGTTGCAGCGTGTCTGGCAGTACGACGTCGGCGACGAGCGCCTGGTCGACGTGCACGTGGGCCGGCTCCGCCACAAGATCGAGTTCGAGCCGGGGGCGCCGCGGCACCTGGTGACCGTGCGCGGCCTCGGATACAAGCTGCAGCCGTGAGGGCTCCCGGCCTGCGCGCGCGGGTCACCACCGGTTTCGCCGCCGGGGCGTTGTGCCTGTCCGCGGTGATGGCCGTGGTGTCGTACCAGATCACCCGCCAGTCGCTGCTCGCCGAGCGGGAGGAGACCGCGGTGCGGGCGGCCTATTACGACGCGGCGATCGTCCGGGCCGGGATGTCCGCCCGCGATCCGGACATCGCCGACATTCTGAGCACCATCGACACCGGTGAGAGCCGCCGGGCGGTGATGCAACATCAGCAGATCTGGTACGCCCGGAACGCCGACAGCACCGGCATCAGCGCGGCCGTTCCGGAGACCCTGCAGCGGCGGGCCGGTGAGGGGCACAGCGCGACCCAGCGGATCCGGGTCGACGGCACCCCGACCATGGTGATCGCGATCCCGTTGTCGGCGGAGACGGTCTACTACGAGGTCGACTCGTTGGCGGAGCTGGACCGGACCCTCCGGCTGGTGGCGCTGGTGCTGGCCGTCGTCGCGCTCGGCACCGCCCTGGTCGGTGCGGCCCTGGGACGGTACGCCGGGCGGTACGTGCTGCGCCCGCTGGACCGGGTCGAGCGGGCCGCCCGGGACATCTCGGCCGGCCGGACCGGTTCCCGGCTGGATCCGGCGGCCGAACCGGACCTGGCGGATCTGGCGAGTTCGTTCAACCACATGGTCGACGAGTTGTCGGCGCGGGTGGAGAAGGACCGCCGGTTCGCCGCGGACGTCAGTCACGAGCTGCGGTCGCCGTTGCAGACGCTGGCCGCCGCGGCGAGTGTGCTGGACCGCCGCCGGGACAAGCTGGACGAGCGGTCGGCGATGGCCGCGCAGCTGGTCACCGACGAGGTGGAGCGTTTCCAGCGGCTGGTCGAGGATCTGCTCGTGCTGTCGCGGGCGCAGCGGGCCGCCGAGCGCCGGCTCGCCGACGTCCGGGAGCTGGCGGTGAAGGTGTGCCGGCGTTGCCGGGTCGACGAGGACCGGGTGGAGATGCAGGGTGAGCCGGCCTGGTCGGTGGACGCCCGGCGGGTCGAGCAGATCCTGACGAACCTGATCGAGAACGCGCAGGCGTACGGCGGAGGGGTGACGGCGGTGCGCCTGGTGCTTGTCGACGGGCGGGGCCGGATCGAGGTGGACGACGACGGTCCCGGGGTGGCCGCGGACGACAAACCGGCGATCTTCGACCGGTTCGTCCGGGGCCGGGCCGCGCATGCCCGCGCCGACGGTCGCGGCACCGGTCTGGGCCTGGCGATAGTGGCGCAGCACGCGGCCGCGCACGGCGGCTCGGCGACGGTCCTGGACCGTCCGGGCGGCGGCGCGCGCTTCCGCGTGGAGCTGGGTGGTTGCCGACCATGAAACGAATGCCGACCGTGAAACCTAAGCCGACCGTGAAACCCATACCGACCGTGAAACGGATGCCGGCCGTGAAACGGATGTCGATGACGGCCGCCGTCATGCTCGTGATCGGGGGCTGTGGTGTGCCCGTCGACGCCGAACCCCGTAACGCCGACGGCCCGGGCGGGCTGATCCCGTCCCAGCCGCCGATGATCCCCGATCAGGGGCTGGTCACGCTGCGCCTGTGTTTCGTGCGGGACGCCCACCTGGCCCGGATCCCGCGCCGCGTCCCGGAGCTGGTCGGCGCGCAGGAGCAGCTCCGCGTCCTGCTCGAGGGACCGTCCGCCACCGAGGTCGCGGACGGTCTGAGCAGTGCCCTGACCGGCACCACCTCGACCATCGAACTGACCCTGGACGGCGGCCGGGCCACCGTCGAGGTCGGCGACCGGTCCCCGCACGGGGTGCGGACCGACGAGATCCTCGCGTTCGGTCAGATCGTCTGCACGCTGTCCAGCCGCCCCGAGGTGGGCACGATCATGTTCACCAGCGGCGGGAAGCCGCTGGAGGTGCCCACCCAGGACGGGTCACTGGCCGGGGGCGCGCTGACCGTCGCCGACTACGACAGCCTGATCACTTCCTGACTCCTCGGTGCCGGCCAGCTCGTCGATCACCAGCAGGTCCCGGCGGGCCTGCCCGGACCGGTACGCCGCCCGCCCGACCATGTGCGCCGCCACCGGCGCGGTCGCCATCTGGAAGATCGCGACCAGGATCAGGGTGGTGCCGTCGACGTGGTCGCGCAGTCGCAGGCCGCAGCCGAGCAGCACCAGCAGCAGGCCGAGGACCTGCGGTTTGGTGGCCGCGTGCATCCGGGAGAGCAGGTCCGGGAAGCGCACCAGCGCCACCCCGGCGGAGAGGCTGAGCAGTGCCCCCAGGATCAGGCAGACACCGGCGATGACGTCGAGAACCATCAGCGGCTCCCCTTCCTGACGGCGAAGCGGGCCACGCTCACCGACCCGACGAACCCGAGAATCGAGAGCACCACCAGGACCGGCAGCCCGGTGGCGTCGCGGGTGAACGCGACCTCGGTGGCGATCGCGACCATCACGATGGCCAGCAGCACGTCGGTCGCGACGATCCGGTCCAGCACGGACGGGCCGCGGACCATCCGGACCAGGGCGAGCACCGCACCGGCACTGAGCAGCAGGGTGACGATCACGGCGACGGCGATCACGACGTCGGCTCCTTCACATGGTGGATGGCCGCGACCGGCAGCTCGACCACGAACACGTCGAGTGCGGCCCGCTCGGCCGGGGACCCGAACGCCAGGATGATCCGGCGTTCCAGGTCGAGCACGTCCTGGCGGAACCGTTCGCAGTCGGGGGGACCGGAGACGCCGAGCACGTGCACGTACAGCACGCCCTTGTCCCGGTCCACGTCGACGATCAGGCTGCCGGGCACCAGCGACAGCGCCTCGGCGGTCAGGGTCAGCCCGAGGTCGGAGGGCGCCTGCAGGGGTACGGCGATGACCGCGCTGCGTGGCTCGTGGCCGAAGCGGAACGCCGCCACGGCCACCTGCGCGCTGGCCACCACCAGGTCGACCAGGAACCGTCCGGCGAACCGGGCCACCCCGGCGGGGTGGATCCGGCCGGCCCAGGTGATCGCCGGCAGCGGGAACACCGCCAGCACGATCACCGCGATCAGCGCGCCGCCGGCGAAGGTCAGCGGGCTGAACGTGCCCCAGAGCAGCACCCAGATGACGGTCAGCCCGGTCGCGGCGACGCACCGGTCCCGCCACCGTCCCCCGGTCACCGGGTTCCCCCGCCGAAGACGGCGGTCACGTACCCGGCGCGTTCCATCAGGTCGGTCGCGGACTGGTCTCCGACGGCGAAGAGCGGGCCGGCCACCACGCTGAGCCCCACGCCGAGGACGACGAGGGCGAGGGTGGGGCCGACCATGAGCGGCGGCAGCAGGGTTCCTCCCGGTTCGGTTTTCGGCATGCTCGGGTGCGGGGCGCGCCAGAAGGCGAGGTTCCACACCCGGGCGATGGCGTACAGGGTGAGCAGGCTGGTCAGCACCCCGCCGGCGACGAGTGCCCCGGCGAGGATCCCGCCGTGGGCGACGCCGGCCTGGATCAGGCCGACCTTGCCGATGAAGCCGGAGAACGGGGGGATGCCGGCCAGGTTCAGCGCCGGGACCAGGAACAGCACGGCGAGCAGCGGGGACAATTTGCCCAGCCCGCCGAGGCGGTCCAGGGCGGTGCTGCCGCCGCGTTTCTCGATCAGGCCGGTGACCAGGAACAGCGTGGTCTGGATGGTGATGTGGTGGACCACGTAGAAGATCGCGCTGGACAGGCCGAGCTGAGTGGCGAGCCCGACCCCGAAGAGCAGGTAGCCGATGTGGCTGACCAGCGTGAACGACAGCAGACGTTTGATGTCCTGCTGGGCGACCGCGCCGAGGATGCCGACCACCATGGTGAGCAGGGCGCAGACGAGCAGCACCACCGAGGCCCGCCCGCCGGGGAACAGCAGCGTCTCGGTCCGGATGATCGCGTACACGCCGACCTTGGTGAGCAGTCCGGCGAAGACCGCGGTGACCGGGGCCGGCGCGGTCGGATAACTGTCCGGCAGCCACGACGACAGCGGGAACACCGCCGCCTTGATGCCGAACGCGAGCAGCAGCATCGCCTGCAGGATCAGTTTCAGTCCGGCGGGCAGCGCGTCGAGGCGCTCGACCAGGTGGGCCAGGTTGAGCGTGCCGGTGGCGGCGTAGATCAGCCCGATCGCGGTCAGGAAGACGACCGACGACAGCAGGCTGACCACCACGTAGGTGGCGCCGGCCCGGATCCGGTTGCCGGTCCCGCCCAGGGTCAGCAGCACGTAGCTGGCGACCAGCAGGATCTCGAATCCGACATAGAGGTTGAACAGGTCGCCGGCCAGGAACGCGTTGGTCACGCCGGCGGTCAGCACCAGGTATGCCGGGTGGTACACCGACAGCGGCGCCTCCTCGTCCCCGTCGGCCATGCCCTGCCCGATGGAGTAGACGAGCACGCAGACGGTGACCGCCGACGAGACGACGAGCATCAGCGCGGCCAGCTGGTCGGCGACGAGCACGATGCCCAGCGGCGCGACCCAGCCGCCGACCGCCACGACCAGCGGTCCCTCGGTGGTCGACAGGTGGAGCAGTGCCGCCGACACCAGCAGGGTCGCGGTCAGCACGGTCAGGCTGACCGTGCGCTGGGCGCGCGGCCGGCCGGCCATCATCAGGGTGAGCGCCGCCCCGAGCAGGGGCATCACCACCGGAAGCGGAACCAGAAACGTCATCGGGTGGGCTCCTCGGTGTCCTCGATGCCGGAACCCTCGTCGCGTTCGGCGAGCCGCATGATGCGGCGGTCCTCGTCGTCGTCCTGCACCTCGTCGTGACCGGACAGCGCCCAGCTGCGATACGCCAGGGCCAGCAGGAACGCGGTCATCCCGAGGGTGATCACGATGGCGGTGAGGATCATGATCTGGGGCAGCGGGTCGGCCATCGCGTCCTGCGGGCCGAGCCCGACGATCGGCGGGGTGCCGGCCGCGCCGCCGAGCAGGATCAGCAGGTTGACGCCGTTGCCGAGCAGGATCATGCCCATCAGCACGCGGGTCAGGCTGCGTTCCAGCACGAGGGAGACACCGGCGGCGAACAGCACGCCGATGATCACCACGTAGACCAGGTTGGGGGTCATACCGGCTCACCCACCTTGTCTGATTCGTCTGACATTTCAGGGATATCCGCCTGTCGATCCAGCTCGGCGCCGAGACTGCGCAGGATCTCCAGGACCATGCCGACCACGATCAGGTAGACCCCGATGTCGAACGCCGCCGACGTGGCGAAGTGCAGGTGGCCGAGGAGCGGCAGGTGCACGTCGATCAGCGCGCTCTGCAACACCTCTCCCCCGGCGATCAGCGCCGCCGCGCCGGTGCCGACCGAGATCAGCAGGCCGGTGCCGAGCACCAGGCCGGCGTCGACCGGCGCGGCCGCGTTCAGCTCGTCCCGCCCGCCGGCCAGATAGCGGGTGGTCAGGGCCAGGCCGGCGACCAGGCCGCCGGCGAACCCGCCACCGGGCATGTTGTGCCCGGCGAAGAGCAGGTAGATCGAGAACAGCACGATGGTGTGGAACAGCAGGCGGGCCACCACCTGCAGGATGATCGACTGGCGCAGCGACTCCGGGACCTCGGCGGCGCGCAGCCAGCCGGAGCCGGTGGTCGGCACGTTGCCCTGCTCGGCGCGACGCTGCTGGAGCGCCTGCGAGCGCCGGAAGATCAGGCTGGCCACGCCGGTCGCGGCCACCACCAGCACGGAGATCTCCCCCATGGTGTCCCAGGCGCGGATGTCGACCAGGGCCACGTTGACCACGTTGTTCCCGCCGCCGTAGGAGACGGACAGGTCCGGGAAGTCGACCGAGATCGGGACGGCCTGGCGGCCCATCACCGCCGCGTACGCCATCCCCGAGGTGACCAGGCCGGTCGCGACGGCGAGCGTGTTACGGGTCCACCGGTTGATCCGCAGCGGGCGGGCCGAGAACCGGGCCGGCAGGCGGCGCAGCACCAGCACGAACATCACGATCGTGACGGTCTCCACCAGGAACTGGGTGAGCGCCAGGTCGGGGGCGCCGTGCAGCACGAACAGCAGCGCAACGCCGTACCCGCAGACGCCGACCAGGATCATCGCGGTCATCCGCCGCCGGGTGTTCACCGCCAGCACCGCCGCGGCCACCACGACCAGCCCGACCACCAGTTGCAGCGGGGTGTCCCACAGCCGCACACCGGACGGCCAGGGCGCGCCGAGCGACAGCGTGACCGCGCCGAGCACCACCAGCACGATCAGGATCGACCCGAGCGAGAACGGCAGCGAACCGCGCTGGGTGGCACCGGTGACCTCGACCGCGGCCCGGTCCACGCCGGACATCAGCCGCCGGTAGACACCGTCCGCCGCCGGGAACCTCTGGCCCGGCCATTCCCGGCGCCGGTGACCGGCATAGATCAGTCCGCCGAGCACGAACACCGCCACCGACAACACCACCGGCAGACCGGGGCCGTGCCACAGCGCCAGGTGGTAACCCGGTCCCTCTTCACCGAAGCCGTCGGCGTACGGGGACAGCAGGGAGTCCAGTCCGCCCGCGGCGACTCCGGCCGCCACGCCGGCCGCGGCGAGCACCAGGGCCGGGGTGACGAACGCGAACCCGGCCCGCTCCGGGACGGTCCCGTCCACCCCGGGCTTGGTCGCGAAGGCGCCCCACAGGAAGCGCAGCCCGTACGCGACGGTCAGGCCGGACCCGGCGACCAGGGTGACGAGCACGACCGCGCCGGTGGTCCCGTCCTCGGCGAACGCCGCGAACAGCGCCTCCTTGCCGACGAACCCGAGAAGCGGCGGTACCCCGGCCATCGACGCCACCGCGAGGCAGCCCGCGACCGCGACGGCCGGCAGACGACGGCCGAGCCCGCTGAGCCGCCGCAGGTCCCGGGTCCCGGTGACCTTGTCGATCACCCCGACGACCAGGAACAGCGCCGCCTTGAACAGGGCGTGCGAGAGCAGCAGCGTCGCGCCGGCGAGCGCCGCGGTCCGGCCGGCCGCCCCGAACGCCACCGTCAGCAGGCCCAGCTGGCTGACCGTCCCGTACGCGAGGAGCAGTTTGAGATCGTGCTGGCGCATCGCCGCCCAGCCGCCGAGCAGCATGGTCGTCAGACCGGCCACGACCGTGACCGGCCGCCAGGGCCCGGCGGCCGACAGCACCGGCCCGAGGAGCCCGAGAAGGAACACCCCGGCCTTGACCATCGACGCGGCGTGCAGGTAGGCCGACGCGGGTGTCGGCGCGGCCATCGCGGCCGGCAACCAGAAGCTGAACGGGAAGACCGCCGACTTGGACAACGCGCCGAGCAGGATCAGCACCACCGCGGTGGCCAGGTATCCGCCGCCGGGCAGCGGTCCGGCCGCGATCTGCGACCAGCGGTACGTGCCGGCGTGCTCGCCGAGCATGACGAACCCGACCAGCATGGCCAGGCCACCGAACGTGGTCACCACGAGGGCCTGCATGGCGGCCCGGCGGCTCGCGGCCTGCTCCGGGCTCTGGCCGATCAGCAGGTAGGAGAAGACCGTGGTCAGCTCCCAGAACACGTAGAGCAGCAGCAGGTCGTCGGTGAGCACCAGACCGGTCATCGCGCCGGCGAAGGAGAGGAACACCGCGGCGAACCGGCCCAGCCCCTCGGCGCCGGGCGTGAAGTAGCTCGCGCAGTACACCAGCACGATCGCGCCGATGCCGCCGACGATCAGCAGCAACAGCCAGGACAGGGTGCCCATCCGCAAGTCGAGACCGATGCCGAGCTGCGGCACCCACGGGATGCTCAGCGTCGGGGTCCGGCCGGTCTGGGTGACCGCCCAGGCAGCCGCCGACGCGGGCACCAGGGCGAGACCGTAGAGCGCACGGTTGCCGAGCGCACGGATCAGGGCGGGGGCCGAAACCGCCGCCAGGGCATGCAGGATCAACAGGACTAACACAGTTTTACTCCGCCGTCACGGCTCGATGAGACCGGCGCGGATCGCGTACCGGGTCAGTTCCTGGCGGTCGCGCAGGCCGAGCTTGGACAGGATGTTGGTGCGGTGCCGTTCCACCGTCTTGACGCTGATGTACAGCACCTGGGCGATCTCCTTGGTGGAGTGGCCCTCGGCGACGAGCTTCAGCACCTGCTCCTCGCGTTCGGTGACGGCCCGGTCCGGGATGTCGGCGCCCGAGCGGGCGCGTTCCAGGTAGTCGCGGACCAGGGTGGTGACCGCGCCGGGATAGAGGAACGGCTCGTCGCGCATGGCGGCGTGACACGCCTCGACCAGGTCGCGGTCGGCGACGGACTTCAGCACGTAGCCGGCCGCGCCGACGCGCAGGGCCTCGAAGAAATACTGCTCGTTGTCGTACATCGTCAGGATCAGGATCTTGGTGTCCGGCAGGCGCCGGGACAGCTCGCGGGCCGCCTGCAAGCCGGTCATCCGCGGCATCGCGATGTCCAGCACGGCCAGGTCGGGCGGATCCACCCGGGCCAGTTCGAGGGCCTCCACGCCGTCGGCCGCCTCAGCGATGACCTCCAGGTCGGGTTCGCCGTCCAGGATCAGCCGCACGCCCCGGCGGACCAGGGCGTGATCGTCGGCGAGCAGGATGCGCGTGGTCATGTCTGTCCTCCCGGGACTCGCAGGGTCACCGCGGTGCCGCCCCCGGGTGGCGACGCGACGGTCACGGTGGCGCCGATCAGCAGGGCCCGTTCCCGCATGCCGCGCAGTCCGGCGCCCTCGGCCGCGCCGCGCAGGC
Source organism: Actinoplanes rectilineatus (assembly GCF_000962825.1). GTDB lineage: Bacteria > Actinomycetota > Actinomycetes > Mycobacteriales > Micromonosporaceae > Actinoplanes > Actinoplanes rectilineatus. The sequence goes on along the minus strand of NZ_JZKF01000006.1, from coordinate 35,428 downwards.
CCTTGCCGTCGTCACGGACGCTGAGCTCGACGCCGCCGCCACCGTCGCCGCCGAGCCGCAGATCGACGTGGCGGGCGCCGGCGTGCCGGGCCGCGTTGGTCAGGCTCTCCTGGGCCACCCGGTAGACGACCAGTTCGGCGTCCTTGCCGAGCGCCGGCAGGTCCTTGCCGACCTGCTTGCGCACCGACAGCCCGGCGGTGGTGAACTCGGTGGCCAGGGCCCGCAGCGCGCTCGCCAGGCCCAGCTCCTCCAGCACTCCCGGCCGCAGCCGGCGGGCGATCCGGCGGATCTCGTCGAGGCTGTTGCGGGTGGTCTCCTGCACCTGCGTCAGCTGGTCCCGGACGTCGTCGGGCGCCAGCTTCGCGACCCGTTTGAGGTCCAGCAGCACCGCGGTCAGCGTCTGGCCGATCTCGTCGTGCAGTTCCTGGGCGATCCGGTGCCGTTCGGCCTCCTGCGCCTGCAACGCCCGGCCCGCGCTGGTCGCCCGCTCCGACTCGAGGCGTTCCAGCATGGTGTTGAACGCGCCGATCAGCGCGGCGACGTCACCGCGGCCACGGGCCGCCAGGCGGGTGCCCGGCCGCAGCAGGTCGACCGTGGTCATCACCCGGGTGAGCCGGGCCAGCGGCGCCAGGCCGACGCGCAGCAGCACGACGTTGGCGATCAGCATGGCGATCATCCCGCCCACCACGATCACGGCCTCACTGGCGCGGGCCTGCGACGATATCGTCACCGGCCCGAACAGCAGCAGGAGCACCGCGACGACCAGCATCACCGCGTTCAGCGAGAAGATCCGCCCGAAAAGCGACATGCCATCATCACCTCACTCCGTCGTCGGTCGCACTGCGTGATTCCACTACGCAGCCTGCCGGGTACGCTCCGGAGCGTCCATCCGGGCTGACCCCCACGTCCGGCACTTTTCCGCTTGTTGATCTTTGTGCGGTATCGTGCGCGCGGTGACGAGCAGAGCCGCCCAGCCGACGACCCCCCTGACCCGGCTGCCGTCGTTGACCGGACTGCGCTGGATCGCGGCGTTCCTGGTCTTCGGCTTCCACGTCGGCACGCTCAACCTCATCGAACCCGACCGGTGGCACCGGGCCTGGGACAGCGTCTTCGGCCTGGGCGCCTCCGGCGTCTCGTTCTTCTTCGTGCTCAGCGGGTTCGTGCTGGCCTGGTCGGCCCGCCCCGGCGACGGGATGTTCCGGTTCTGGGGCCGGCGGCTCGCCAAGATCTACCCCAGCCACCTGGTGACATGGGCCGTCGTGATCGGCGTCATGATCTGGTGGGGCGACACCATCGACTGGAACATCGCCCTCACCAACCTGGGACTCCTGCAGACCTGGACGTCGGCCGACGGCTACCAGTACTCGATCAACTCGGTCAGCTGGTCACTCTGCTGCGAGGTGTTCTTCTACCTCTGCCTGCCGTTCGCGATGCCGCTGCTCAGGCGTACCCCATCCTGGGTCCTGTATGCCGGACTCGCTCTCCTGCCCGTGCTGATGCTGCTCGTCTCCCAGCCACTCGGCCTGCAGGACACCCCCCTCGGGCAGGTCTTCCCGCTCACCCAGTTCGTCTCCGAGGAACAGAGCTGGTGGTTCACCCAGCTGTTCCCGCCGGTCCGCAGCCTGGAGTTCTGGACCGGCGTGCTGGCCGGCGTCCTGATGACCCGCCGCCACTGGTTCGGGCCCGGCCTGTGGATCTCCACGCTGTTCTTCGTGGCCGTGTACGCCACCTGCTCCCTGGTCGTCCCCGGCGAGTACTGGCTCGCAGTCCTGACCGTCGGCTACGTCGTGCTGATCGCGGGCGCCGCCAAGGCCGACCTGTCCGGCGTGCGCTCGCCGTGGCGTACCCGTCCGATGGTCTGGCTCGGTGAGGTGTCCTTCGCGTTCTACCTGGTGCACGTGGCGCTGATCCAGAACGTGCTGCGCCTGCTGGAACGCGGCGGCGAGGGCTGGGACCCGCTGCCCGCGGCCGGCGCCATCGCCGCGTCGGTCGCCGGCTCCCTGCTGCTGGCCTGGCTCCTGCACACCTGCGTGGAGAACCCGATGATGAAGCTGCTCGCGCCGCGCCGCCGCAAGCAGGCCCCGGCGGTTCCGGCTCAGCGCGCGCCCGCCTCGCCTTCCGCGCCCTCCTCGCCTACTATGGCCGGGCAGCTGGCGGACATTGGCGGAAATCGATCGGAGTAGCGGTGACGGAGTCCGACGCGTGGGTGCCCGACGAGGTTGACGTGACCGTTCCGAACGCCGCCCGGGTCTACGACTTCGCACTCGGCGGCGTCCACAACTTCAAGGTCGACCGCGAGTTCTGGGAACGCGCCACCAGCGCCAACCCACACGCCCACCTGGTCGCCCGGGCCAACCGCTCGTTCCTCGGCCGGGTCGTGCGCGACCTGGTCTCAGGCGGCGTCACCCAGTTCCTCGACATCGGCTCCGGCATCCCCACCCTCGGCAACGTGCACGAGATCGCTCAGGAGGCGAACCCGGGCGCCCGGGTCGTCTACGTCGACATCGACCCGATCGCCGTGCAGCAGAGCCGCAGCCTGCTGGCCGGCAACCCCTACGCGCGTGCCGTCGAGGGCGACCTGCGCAAACCGGAGGACATCCTCTACCGCGACGAGGTGGTCGAGTTCCTCGACTTCTCCCGGCCGGTGGCCGTCCTGATGGTCGCGGTGCTGCACTTCGTCCCGGACACCGACGACCCCGCAACGATCCTGGCGACGGTCGGCAACGCCCTGGTCTCCGGCAGCCACCTGGTGGTGTCACATCTCGCCCCGGAGGTCACCCCCGAGGCCCGGGAGAAACAGGAACAGGCCCGCAGACTGTACGAGCGGACGCCGACCCCCGTGGTGATCCGCACCGCCGAGGAGCTGGAAGCCCTGCTCGGCGACGACTTCGCCCTGCTCGAACCAGGCATCGTCGCGGCCACCTCGTGGAAACCCGACCCCGACGAGGCCGACGAGCCACCCCAGCCGACCGCCCTGGTCGCCGTCGCCCGGAAGCGGTAACCCGGGTCACCCGACCGGGGGTGTCCGTTTTCGCATTTCGCGAGGTCCGCCCGCCGCCGGCCTTGTCACATGTCATTGACCTGGGACAACAGTCCGGACTTATACCGGATCATCCCGTACCGCACAAGAAGTGGCCGCCGACCGTCCACGGTGACCATAATGCGGCGGCCCCGACGACGCGGGCCGGACCGGAAGGAACCCGATGACCGAGCTGGACGCGCTCACCGAGCAGTGGCTGCGCGACGTCATGGCGGCCGGTTTCGTCCCCGGCCCGCGCGCCCGGTCCCGCGTCGCCCTGCGCGACCTGATGCAGGAGATGGCCGCCGCGATCCGCGCCGAACCGTTCTCCCCCACACCCGGCACCGGCATCGGCCGCGAACTGGTCGACCTGCGCATGCAGAAACCACAGGTCCTGGGCGCGACCGTACGCCTGTTCGCCGACCGCCTCCCCGACCTCCTCGACGGAGACGCCGACGAGAACCGCACCCGGGTCCTGCTCGTACTGGAAAGCCTGACAACCGGATTCGTCACCGCGCTGCGCGAGGTGTCGGTCAGCGCCGCCGAAGAGATGAACCGCACCGAGAAACTGCACTGGAAGGGCCGCCAGCGGGAACTGTTCGACAGGTACCGCCGGGCGGTACTGCACGACCCACGCAGCGGCCTGCCCAACCGCGCCTCCCTGCGCGACCACCTGCGCACCACGATCACCGCGGCCGGCTGCCGAGACCGGGCCGGCCTCTGCCTGCTCAGCATCGACCGGTTCGCCGACCTCGACGACGCCCTCGGCCACGACCGCGGCGACCGGCTCCTACAGGCCGTCGGCGGGCGCCTGCAGACGGTCGCCGAGGACCGGCACTACCTGGCCCACCTCGGCGAAGACCAGTTCGCCCTGGTCGTGACCGGCACCACCGGCACCGAACAGGTCCTCAAACTGGCCGACCGGGCCCGCGCCGCCCTCGACGCCCGCCCGCTGCTCCTCGTCGACGACCTCCAACTGATGGTCACGGTCACCGCGGGCGTCGTCGAAGCCCCGGTCGCCGGCACCGACCCGGAGACCTGGATCCGCGACGCGCACCTGGCCCTCGGCACCGCCCGCACCGAACGCCGCGACCACGCCGTCGTCGACCCCGACCGGGCCCGCGCCGACCTGCACCGGCACCGGATCGCCGCCACCCTGCCGGCCGCCCTGGAACGGGGCGAATTCTTCCCCGCCTACCAGCCCCTCTACCGCCTGGCCGACCGGACGGTGACCGGCGTCGAGGCGCTGGCCCGCTGGCGCACCCCCGACGGCACGGTCCACGGCCCGGACCAGTTCATCGCGCTCGCCGAACAGACCGGCCTGATCAAGGCGCTGGGCCGGTCCCTGCTCACCCAGGCCTGCCGGCAGGGCGCGGCCTGGCACCACCAGGGCCACGACCTGCTGATCAGCGTGAACCTGTCACCACTGCAACTGGACGACCCGTCCCTGGTCGGCGACGTCGCCGACATCGTGCACCGCAGCGGCCTCCCGCTGCACCTGCTCCAGCTGGAGATCACCGAGAGCGCCGCGGTCGTCGACCGGCACGACACCCTGCGCCGCCTGCACGACCTGGGCGTCACCCTGGCGATCGACGACTTCGGCACCGGCTGGTCCAGCCTGGGCAGCCTGTCCCGCCTGCCGATCAGCACCGTCAAGCTGGCCGCCGAACTGGTCGCCGACCCGGCGTCACCGATCCCCCGCCACGTGATCCGCCTCTGCCACGACCTGGGCATCACCGTGCTCGCCGAGGGCATCGAATCGGCCGCCCAGGAACGCTGGCTCCACTCACTGGGTTGCGACGACGGCCAGGGCTACCTGTTCGGCCGGCCCACTTCACCCCGCGACGTCACCGCTCTGCTCTGACCCCCACCCGCCCCGCCCGCCGATCACGGTAGACCCGTCACGGTGCCCGTGTCGGTGGTGCCCGTGCCTACCGCTGACTTTCGACGATCGGCGCAGTCGCCCTCCGAACTGTCGACGTGCGAGCCGCCCCACACCCGGTAAGTCATCCTAGGACCATAGGTCGAAAGTGCTCCCCCGTCCGTAGCCGGCAACCGCCCGCCCCCGCAGACCGCGGCGTCGCGCCCCAACCCCAGCGATCTTGGTGCGCTGACCTCCGTCGGCGCAGGTCAGCGCACCAAGATCGGCCCGGGCTCGGAGGCTGAGCAGTCGGCGGGCGGCTTGATCGGCCAGCCGCTACCCGGACCGGGCCGGGACGTGACAGCATTCTCGGCGTGACTCCGGCCGAACCCGACCCGCACCTGCGGCTGGCGACCGACTTCGTCCGGGTCCCGCTCGCCGGCGCCCGCACCCTGGCCGGCACCGAACAACTACTGTTCACCGACGAGGTCGACGCGGCCCTCGGTGACCTGGTGCTCGCCCTGCTCCAGGACGGTGAGCTGTTGGCCGCCCTCCGCGCCGAACGCCGCCGTCTGCTGCTGCGCGAGTGCCGCAGCCGGGGCGCCCCGAGCGCCTTCGACCGCGTGCCCGAGCTGGCCGGGATGACCGCCGGCGCGACCGCCGCCCTGATCGACCGGGTCTACGGCCGGCAGAGTGGCGCCCCCACCCTGACCACGTTGCAGCAGGTGATCGCCCTGCAGATCGACCTGGCGTCCAGCCTGCCGGAAGGCGTCGACAACGGCGGCCCGCTGCACAACCTGGGCCTGAGCCTGCACGCCCGGTTCGCGCTCACCGGCCAGCACGCCGACCTGGCCCTGACCGTCGCGGTCGCCGAACAGGCCGTCGACCTGGCCCCGCCCGGACACCCGGCCCGCGCGAACCGGCTGGTCTCGATGGGCAAGGTCTACCTCGACTGCCACGAGACGTTCAACGACGCCGAAGCACTGGACGACGCTGAGGCCGCCTTCGACGAGGCCCAGAAACTGATGGCCCGGCCGGGTCCCTGACGGCCATCGCAACGACGCCCGGCCAGGCCCGAGAAGTGATCCTGACTCCGCCGCATCGTCACGTGCCCGCCGCTGCCGTTGCGCGAGAAACACGACACCACTGCCGCCGCTCGACGAGCACGACGCTTGCTGCGCCCGCCGCACGACAAGTACGACACCACTGCCACCGCCGCACAAGAAGCACGGCCGCTGCACGACGAACACGACGCTGCTGCCGCCGCGACTGTGCGACGGGCACGACATCGCGACCGCCGAGCACCGCGAATACCATGGGGTCGGCGATGACGACCGAGAACTCACCGCGAGGCATCAGTGCCAGACCGGCACGAACCTGGCTGGGCGGCCCGCCGACGCCACGGTCGGGGAAGTCCGGCTCCGACTCGACGGCTGGTGAGGACATGCTCCAGGTCTGGATGGATTTCTGGCAGATGGAGTGCTGCGGCACGCCGTTCAGCGTGGGCGACGAGGTGTCGTGGCTGCTGCGACCTGCCGACACCACCGCGCTCGGGTGGCCCGGCGTGGTGCTTGACGGCGTGACCGTCGACGCGATCGAGGACCACCACGGTGACGCGGAGGCCCCGCAGACGGTGGGCACGGTGACCTCGATCGCCACCGCGCACTATCGCCTCGCGACGAAACCGGTCCCCGGGTCCGGCATCGTGACGCCCGTCGACACCGCCGAGAGGTGGAACGACGACCGGGGCGATCATCGTTTCGGCGGGTTCCTGATCGGGCTCCTGGTGACCACTGACCCGACAGCCGGGTAGCCGGGGCCACCACCAGCGTGCGCTGATCACCATCCGGCCGAGGACGTGACCACGCTGACCGCCGACTGGGACGACGCGCCCCGCGCCTACCCGGCCCGGACCACCAAGCTGGTGTTGCAGCGCGAATGATCACCACCCACCCGGCCCGGTGGGCGCGTTACGGCCTGGAGGGGCGGGGGCATCGCGCTGGGGGCCACGGGACTCCCGGCAGCGCGTACAAAATGGGTGGTTGTCAAGCAGGCACCCGGGTGAGGCCCGGCAGGGGCTCGGGTTCGGTGGCCTCGGGGATGTCGGTCGATGGATTGCGGGACGGGACCAGCAGGGCCACCGCGAAGGCCGCGGCGCTGGCGCAGGCCAGGATCAGGAACGACTCGGTGAAGCCGGTCTCGGCGGGGATGCCGGACGGGCCGGTGTGGGCGGCGACGACCGCGCTGACCACCGCCGTGCCGAGGGAGGCGCCGATCGTGCGGATGTTGGTGTTCATGCCGCTGGCGGCGCCGGTCTGGTGGGCCGGGACGCTCTGCACGATCAGGTTGACCATCGACGAGTAGATCAGGCCCAGACCGATGCCGAAGATCGCTCCGGCGAGGGCGACTGTCCATTTCTGATCGTGCAGCAGGGCGAGTGAGAGGCAGGCGATCGTGCCCATCGCGGAGCCCCAGAGCAGTTGCGCCTTGTTGCTGACCCAGCGGGTGAGCGGGCCGCTCGCCGAGCCGAAGACGGCCATCGCGACCAGCATCGGGGCCATCAGCAGGCCGGCGCCGGTGACCGTGGCGCCGAAGCCGTAGCCGGAGACGGCCGGGACCTGGACCAGCTGCGGGACGAACGCGAACACGCCGAACATCGCCGCCCCGAAGAGCATCGCGACCAGGTTGGTGGTCCAGACCGCGGGCAGGCGCATCATGCGCATGTCGATCAGCGGCTCGGCGGCGCGGAGCTCGGCGAACAGCCATCCGGCGAACAGGATCGCCGCGGCGGCGAACAGGATGAGGGTACGCCCGGAAGTCCACCCCCAGGTGCCGCCCATGCTCAGCGGCAGCAGCAGGGCGACCAGCCAGCCGGCCAGCAGCAGGGCCGAGCGGACGTTGATCCGGCCGGGGCTGCGCACCGGTGACGCGGGGATCAGGCGCCAGGCCAGAAGCCCGACGATGATCACGACGGTCATCGGGATCCAGAACAGCCAGCGCCAGTCGAGGAAGCCGACGATCGGGCCGGCCAGCACGATGCCGACACCGGAGCCGGTGGCGATGACGGCGGCCATCGTGCCGATCGCGGACGCGACCCGGTGCGGCGGGAACTCGTCGCGGATGATCCCGAAGGAGACCGGGAAGACGGCGGCGCCGAGGCCCTGTACGACGCGGGCGGCGATCAGCACGCCGATGTTCGGGGCGAGGGCGGCGATCAGGCAGCCCACCGCGATGGCGGCGAGCGCGACGAGCAGGGTGCGGTCCTTGCCGAGCAGGTCGGCGACGCGGCCCATCAGCGGGGTGGCGACGCTGGCGGCGAGCAGCCAGGCGGTGAGCACCCAGGTGACGGTGCTCGTGGTGGTGCCCAGATCCTCCCGGATGGTCGGCAGCACCGGGGTGAGCAGTGACTGCATGAGGGCGAACGCGGCGGCTGCCGCGGCCAGCACCGCGAAGGTGATGCTGGGCCCGGGCTGGTAAAGTCGAGGCATGCCTCCACATTAGCGGAGGTATGCCTCCGGTTCGCAAGCGGATTGATTGTCAGGAGTGTCACGCGATGCCACGCCCCGTCCGCGCCGACGCCCGGCGCAACTACGACGCGCTGCTCGTGGCGGCCCGCGACGTCTTCGCGGCGCACGGGGCGGACGCGTCACTGGAGGAGATCGCGAAACGGGCCGGGGTGGGGATCGCGACCCTCTACCGCAACTTCCCGACCCGGCAGGACCTCTTCGAAGCGGTGTACGTCGAGGAGATCGAGCAACTGGGTGAGGTCGCGGCGGCGGTCGCCGCACTGCCGCCGTGGGAGGCGCTGCAGGCGTGGCTGACCCGGTTCGTGCAGTACGCGGCCACCAAACGGGCCGTCATCGACGCGCTCAACCGGGAGTCCGCGATGTTCCGCAGCTGTCGCGAGGCGATGTACGCGGCGGGCACCCCCCTGTTCACCCGGGCGCAGCAGGCCGGCGAGGTCCGGCCCGACGCGAGCTTCGACGACGTCCTGCGGATGATCTCCGGGCTGACATCGGCGGCGTTCGTGGACGCCGAGCAGCGGGGTCGCGTGCTGGAATTCGCCCTGGACGGCATCCGCCCACGTGCCTGACCCCGGGAATAGTCCTTCGATCGAGTGCACCGGCCAGCGGAGATCCGGATTCCGCGGGCGTGGTCCGGCAGCGGCCGTATTCTCCAGACGTACTCACGTCTCCGGAGCGTCTCATGAGCGTAATCGCTGGTCCGCCCCTGCTTCTGACCGACAATCCGGTCACCGGGTGTGAGGGCGATCAGTTCGGATTCGGTGCGCACAGTCGCGTTCTCTGCGACGCCGTTCAGGCCACCGTCCACCTGCCCCTGACCGTCGGGGTATTCGGTCCCTGGGGTACCGGCAAATCCAGTTTTCTGAACATCTGCCGCGAGACGCTGGACCGGCGCGACATTCCCACCATCGCCTTCAACCCGTGGAAGTACGACGAGAAGGAAGCAGTCTGGCATGCGCTGATCCAGACGGTCCTGACCGAGATCGCCGCGGATCAGGACGGGCGCCGGTCCGATCTGAGCGCCAAAGCCGGCCGTTTGAGCAGCGCTGCCGCCTGGCTCCTACTGCGGCGTTCGGCGGGACCCCTGACCGGTGGTTTCGTGAACGGCAACGACGTGACCGCGGTCAGAGATGCCTGGCAGGCGCGGGGCATCGAGAACTACCGGCACATCAACAATTTCGAAGCGGACTTCGCCGAGGTCGTGCAGGCGTTCGTCGGCGACCGGGGGCGCCTCGTCATCTTCGTCGACGATCTGGACCGATGCCAGGGTGACACCGCCATCGCGGTGCTCGACGCGCTCAAGCTCTTCCTCGGCGAGGCGTCGTGCGTCTTCGTGCTGGCCATGGACTTCGATGTGATCTCGACGGCGGCCGCCAAGCGTTTCGACGGTGATCACGCCAGGGGCCGACAGTACCTCGAAAAGCTGATTCATTTTCCTTACCACCTTCCGGGCGTACGGTTCGAGGCCGTCTTCCAGCAACTGCAGGATTCGGTGGTGCTGGAACTGCGCGGGGATCCGGCGTTGTGGCGGCTCGCCGAGGACGCGTTCGGCGACAATCCCCGCCGGATTCGCCGGTTCATCTCGGCGCTCAACCTCACCGCGGCGACGCTCTGCCTGCATTCGCGGCCGAGCCGGGACAGGTTGATGCAGGCGGCGATCCTGTTGGCCCTACGGATGCGCTTTCCCGACTTCTTCCAGCGTGTGCAGGCGAATCCGGCGGTGTGGGAACGGCTGGACGAAGCGGCCCGTACCCAGAACAACGCCCGGCTCCGCCAGGACGAGGTGGACCTGACCACGGCAGAGCCCGCGCTGTCGAACCTCCTGCTGGCCGTCACGCCCGGTGAGCGCAGCGGGTGCTCGTTCCCGCACATCCCGACGAAGGCTCAGATCGAGGTCGTCACCCAGGTCCTGACGGTGACCGGCGGTCCGGGAGAACAGTCGTGACCGACGAGGCCCGCTATGTGATCGGACTGGACATCGGCGACGGGGAGAGCTGCCTCGGATGGGCGCCGCTCGACCGCCCCGGGGAGACGCTGATCTATGCCCGGCCGCGCACCGCCGAACGCAGCATCGTGACGGCCATGGCGCAGCCGCCGGCCGGCACGGTCCACCGGCTCATCGGCGACGAGGCCGTGACCAGCCCTGGGGCGACACACATCAGCGTCAGTTTCAAGCGGGCGCCGGACGCGCTCGGCACCGGGATCCCGGACGCTGTCCTCTTCGCGCAGTCCCTGCTGCTGGAGTTCCGGGAGCAGCATCCCGAGGTCTTCCGGGACGCCACGGTCTGCGTCGGGCATCCGGCCGGGTGGCCGCCCGAGGCGGTCGCCGCGTACGACCGGCACCTCGCTCTTCTGGGGTTGCCGGTGCGGCTGGTGCCGGAGTCACAGTCAGCCCTGCTGCATGTCCGTGATCGGGGACGTGCCGAGTCAGAGCTCGAACGAGTATTGGTCGTCGACATCGGTTCCTCGACGACTGACTTCACCGTCGTCGAGGACCTCACACCGAGGAATCTGCCGGTCGGCGCCGCAGTCGGGTGCCGGCAGATCGACGAGTGGCTCGCCGGCCGGGTCCGGTCCGCGCTGCGGCACGACACGGCACTGTCCGCGGCGCTGGCCGTCGACGGCGGCCCGGCCCTGCTGCTCCTCGCCTGCCGCTGGGCCAAGGAGGCGCAGTTCTCCGGCGAGTCCCGGCGGATCATGAACCTTCGTGAGTCGTGCGACGAACGTTTCCGGCCGATCGTCGCGACCGCGTGGACCTGGCTGCTCGATCTCGACATCACGCACATGCTGACGGAGCCCGGCGGGTGGGGTGACGACTTCCGTGCGGTGCTCGCCGAGGTGGCGGCTCTGCTCGGAGACCGGCACCCGACCCTGGTGGTCCTCACCGGTGGTGGGTCGCGCATACCCCTCGCCGGCCGGCTGTGCCACGAGATCTTCCCGGCAGCGGCGGTCGAGCAGGACGAGGAGCCCGCCTTCGCCGTCGCCCGAGGGCTGGTGAGCAACGGCCGACGAAGGGCCGAGGTCCGCCGGTTCCGGCAGGACGTGGCCGACCTGATGCGTGCGCCGGAGACGGAGGCGAAGGTCCGGACGGAGGCTGTCCTGGCCCTCGACGGGATGAAGGACAAGATCGCCGAGCAGGTGCTGGAGGCGAGGGAGTCATCCGCCGATCTGGCGAACCACATCAAGTTCGGCATGTTCGACGCGAAACTCGCCCTGGCCGAGTCGCTCGCCTTCTACCTGTCCATGCGGGTGGAGCGAATCTGCCGACGTTACGGTGTCCCCGCCCATCGGGTTCACCTCGAGCTGAACCTGCCGGACCTGTTCACGGCTCAGCTGGACCGAATCCTCGACCGGGTCGGCAAGGCCGAACGGCTCACCGAGTTCAGCACCCCGGCGGGACTCGCCCAGTTCGCTGCTCCGCAGAATGTGGCGCATCACCTCGTCAGCTCAGCTCTCGAACGGGTCCGGGCGAGATTCGCGCCGGCCCTGACCCCGGAGGTGGCGGCGTTCGCGATCGGTGCCGTCACCACCGGGTCAGGCTTTGCGGCCGACCGAGCCGCACGTACATTCATCCAGCGGATGCTCCGGCTCGGCGAGTACTCCCCCGATGAGCTCGACCAGATCACCGCTGACGTGCTGAAGGCGATCACCGAACAGACCGACGACCGTGCCCGTGAGCTGGAACGCTGGCTGGCCTGACCCGCCCGACGCACTGCGGATGACCGCCGCTGACGTCGACGGCGTTCGGGGACGCCGAGCAGCGGGGTCGCGTGCTGGGATTCGCCCTGGACGGCATCCGCCCACGAACCGGATCCACCGGCGTTTAGCCGCCTTCTGTCGCGTTTTGGACAGTTCATCGATGCGCGTGTCGGCGCGGGACGAACCGGACCCGATGGCACGATCGCGGAATGCGAAAAACATTCACGGTCGGCATGCTGCTCGCTTTCGTAGCGGCATGTGGCACCACTCCGGCCGAGTCGAACGCCGCCGATGCACCGGCCGCGTCGGCCCCCGCAACGGCCACAGGCGCTGCGGCAGCGACAGGCACGACGACGGACGCGGGTGCGGCAGCGGACGCCACGGCAACGGCAACGGCAGCGGCGGACACGAACAGTCCCCCGGCGCTGGGTACCGCCCAGCTGATCAAGACAGAGCGCTTCACGGCCACGGTGACGGTCAAGGCCGCCACCGTCGCCGCGGAGACCGGCGATGCCCCCTACGGGATCGACGTCCACGTGGAGCTGACCGAGGGCGCCTGGGGCTACGGCGTGTCCCCGGTCCAGCTCGTCTACGCGAACGGCTCCGCCCACGACCCGATCGAGCACGCGGACACCATCGAGGGCTCCCCTGACCTCGACGCCCCGAACAGCTTCGACTGGCGGCTCTTCTACGATCACCCGGCCGGCGCCGGGGTCGGGCAGGGCGCCCGCGTCACCATCAGCAGCAACGACGGCAAGCCCCTGGCCACCTGGCTGACGTAACCCGCCCGGCTACCAAGGCCCGTCATCCGTCCGGCCCGCAGCCGGACAGATGACGGGCCTACACGTTCCTCAGCGAGCCTCGAGACGGGCCGGTCACGTTCCTCAGCGAGCCTCGAGGCGGGCCAGCAGGGAGAACGCGTTGGGGAGCCGGCCGTTCCAGGCGGCCGCCTCGACGCCTCCCATCCTCCAGAACGGCTCCGGGTATTCCGACAGGTCGACGATGCGGAACCCGGCCGCCGACACCGCCGTCACGATCCGGCCCAGAGTGTGCTGGGACTGGACGGCGCCGCCCGCCGGGAACGAGTCGTTCACGTGGTGCGGGGCGAAGTAGTCACGGTCCGGGCGGATCCGGGGTTCGTCGGCGTCCCAGCTCCACAGCGGGGCGGCCGGGTGCTCGTCGTACACGAAGAGGTGCCCGCCGGGGCGCAGCAGCCGGGCGATGTCGTGGGCCCACTCCCCGAGGTCGGGCATCCAGATGATGCCGCCCTTGCCGGTGTAGACCAGGTCGGCGCTCGCGTCGTCCAGGGGTGCCCCGGGCAGTGCCGCCCGCACGTAACGGCAGGGCAGGCCCAGTTCACGCGCCCGCTGCCCGGCGACCCGGACCGCGGTCTCGCTGAAGTCGAGCCCGATCACCGACCGGGCCCCGGCGTGGACGAGCGCCACGTCGTCGGTGGCGTTCCCGCTCTGCCAGTGGATCACTTCCGGGCCGGCGGCCAGGATGTCGCGCAGCAGTTCCCGTTCCAGCGGGAGGAGCGAGGTGCCGCCGATCGCGACGGCGGAGATCTCGTCGTACTCCCGGACGTACTTCTCGCCGGCGGACTCCCAGGCCCGATGGTTCACATCCATGCCGGGACAGTGACTGACGACGATGCCTCGGGGCAACCGGATTCCCCGGCCTCTCCTACGATCTTGGAATGGCCTTTCACAACCTCAAGCTGGCTCGTTTCGTGTTCGGCCACCCGCCGTCCGGCACGCCCGACTTCGACACCGAGGCGCTGCACAGTGATCCCGCGTTGCGGCAGGCGCGGGATCGCGCGGCGGCCGGCGACTGGATGTCCGCGCGGCAGGTGATCGACGACGCCGGCACCGACTGGGAGCTGCGGGCGACCCGGATCGGCGTGCTGGCCCGGGCGGCCGCCGAGAACGACGGCTGGGTCTACGCCTGGCTGGGCGCCGAACCGGACAACGTGGCCGCCGTGCTGGTGCAGTCGTCGATGCTGAGCCACCGCGCCGGCGAGGCCCGGGGTTCCGCGTCGGCCAAGGACACCACCGAGGAGCAGTTCCGCGACTTCCACCGGCTCTCCCGGGAGGCCGCCGCGGCCGGCCAGCGGGCCCGTGAGCTGGCCGGGCCGGACGACCCGATCCCGTGGGTGGAGGCGCTGGGCACGATGTTCGGCGATCAGATCACCCGCAGCACGTCGTTCGACACGATCTACACCGAGGGGCGCCGTCGCGACCCGCACAACTTCGACCTGCACCGGACCGCGATCGCGTTGCGGTGCGAGAAGTGGTACGGCTCGCACGACCTGATGTTCGGCACCGCCCGCCAGGTCGCCGCGGACGCCCCGGAGGGCGCGCACGCGGTGCTGCTTCCGCTGTACGCCCATTTCGAGTACGCGATGCGCACGTTCGCCTGGGACAGCCGCAGCAAGCAGGCGATGGGGGCGTGCCGGGAGTTCTTCCGCCGGCCGGACGTGCAGCAGGAGCTGGACGGCTGGATCGCCAAGTGGCAGGCCGGCCCGCACAGCCCCGGCCGCCTGAACCACGTCCGGCAGTGGATGGCGCTGTACTACACGCTCGCGGGCCGGCGTGACCAGGCGCGCGACGTCTTCGACGAGATCGGCCCGCACGTCGGCGAACCGGTCACGGCGTGGGCCTGGTTCTGGCTCGGTGACAGGTTCGGCTACCTGCGCGCCTGGTGGTGGGCGCACGGGAAGTAGTCCCCGGCCATCTCGGTGATCCGGTCGGCGGGCACCGGACGCGACCACAGGTATCCCTGGCCGTACTCGTAACCGAGGCCGCGCAGCAGGTCACGCTGCTCCACGGTCTCGATGCCCTCGGCGACCGAGGAGAAGTCCAGTGCTGACGCCATCTGGCTGACCGCGGTCGCCACCGCGGCCTGCCGCCCGACCGTCGTGATCGACTCCACGAAGGAGCGGTCCAGTTTGAGGGTCGTCACCGGACAGGTGAGCAGCAGGCCCAGCGAGCTGGCGGCGGTGCCGAAGTCGTCCAGGGCGAGCCGGACGCCGAGGCCGCGCAGGGCGAGCATCGCCTCGTGGGACTGTTCGTCGTCGAGCACCGCGGTCTCGGTGACCTCGATGCTCAGGCTGCCGGCCGGCAGTCCGGAGTCGGCGAGGGCGGCGGCCACGTCGGCGGCCAGACCGGGGTCGCGCAGCTGCCGGCCGGCCACGTTGACGCCGACGGTCAGTGGTTCGCCGTCCGGGAGCAATCGCCGCCACTCGGCGCCCTGGCGGCACGCCTCGCGCAGCGCCCAGCGGCCGATGGCGACGATCAGCCCGGTGCGTTCGGCGATCGGGATGAACTCCACCGGCGGCACCGTGCCGCGGGTCGGGTGGTTCCAGCGGATCAGCGCCTCCACCCCGGTCATCCGCTCGTCGCTCATCCGGACGATCGGCTGGTAGAGCAGGGTGAACTGGCCCTCCTCGACGGCCTGGCGCATCTCGCGGATCAGCACCGCCTCGGCGTTGATCCGTTCGCCCATCTCCGCCGAGTACGCGACCCACATGCCCTTGCCGCGGCGCTTCGCCTCGTACATGGCGATGTCGGCGTCGACCAGCGCCGGGGCGACGCCGACGCTGGCCCGGGTGATCAGGGTGTGGTCGCTGACCTCGATCGGCTCGGCCAGCCGGCTCAGGATGGTCTCGGCCATCAGCGCGGCGTCGTCCGGGGCGGCACCGGGCAGCACGACGGCGAACTCGTCGCCGCCGAGCCGGGCCACCAGATCGCCGGGGCGGACCGCGTCACGCAGCCGGCCGGCCACGGTCACCAGCAGCTGGTCGCCGGCCGCGTGTCCCATCGTGTCGTTGACGGTCTTGAAGTCGTCGAGGTCGATGAGCAGCACGGTGGCGTCGCCGGGGCGTTCCAGAGCGGCGAGCAGGGTCGCCCGGTTGGCCAGCCCGGTCAGTGAGTCGAAGGACGCCGCCGCGTCGAGCCGGCGGATCAGCCCGGCGTTGTCGTGGAAGGCGACCAGTTGACGCCCGGCGACCAGGCAGGTGATCACCACGACGCCCAGGGCGGCGCCGGTCAGCTGGGACGTCGCGTGGACGGGCAGCATCTGGAAGAACACCGCGAAGGTCACGGCGATCATTCCGTACGGCAGAAGGCTGTACGGGCGGCGCTTGGCGGTGTGGTGTTCCCGGCCGCTGCGGACGAGCACGATCTGGATCCACGGGCCGGCCGCGATCAGCAGGGACGGCAGGAGACGGATCGCGTACACGTACCCGTGCTGGGCGCTCTGGAAGTCGCCCGGCAGGAACGTGCTGACGCCCTGGATCATCGCCGCGATCACCATCGGCCACGCCGCGATCCGCGCCATCGGCGGTTCCTTGATCAGGGCGACCTTGGTGGCGGAGAAGGTGGCGACCAGGACGAGCGCGCCGGTGAGCCCGGCGCTGAGCCGGTCGGTGTGCGTGCCGCCGACCGGGTTGACCGCGTAGCACCAGGCGACCACGCCGCCACCGACCAGCACGGTGGTGGCGTCCAGCCAGAAGACGAAGCGTTCGCGGGCGGTCCGCAGGCCCTGCGGGAAGATCAGGCAGGCGATGACGTTGCTGGTCATGCCGACCGTGAAGAAGATCATCTGCACCGGTCCGCCGGCCAGTGACGGCGTGCCGGGGTCGAGCAGCACCACCAGGCTCTGCTGCAGGTCGCCGATGGTGAACATCGTCCCGGCGAAGCCGATCAGCGTCCAGAACCGGCGGTACCGGTCGTGGCAGAGGCGGCGCAGCTGCCATCCGCCGATCGCCAGGGCCGCGTCCAGCGGGATCTGGAAGATCCAGAACGCCTGCATCTGCCGGACCGGGTGGCCGTCGAGGACGACGAAGAGCGCGCAGCCGATCAGGGTCAGCGCGAGGAGAGCGCGCAGGACGGGGTCCCGGCGCAGCTGGTCCCACGGCTGCACGCTGTTCGGCACCCCGGGACCATCGGGCGGCGCCCGAAACATCCGAGCATTTTCGTCAACAGGACCGTGTCGACTTCCTAAAACATCGTTGATCGTCAATCAATATTTCCTCCCTAACGTCATGGGCAGGCGTCAACCGGACGTCTCGACCCCCGGAGGAACAATGCGACTCAAGTCCACCAGAGCCGCCGCGGTGATCGTCGCCGCCACCGTCGCCGCCACCGCGGCGACGCCCGCCTTCGCTGCTCCGAAGACCGGCACCATCCTGGCCGCGGACAGCCCGAACGCCATCGCCGGCAGCTACCTCGTCACCCTCAAGAACGGGCAGCAGATCGACCAGGCCAAGGCCGACAGGCTCGCCCAGCGCTACGGCGGCAGCGTCGGCAAGGTCTTCGGCCACGCCGTCGAGGGCTACGCCGCGAAGCTGTCCGCCGCGCAGGCCGCCCGCCTGGCCGCCGACCCGTCGGTCGCCTCCGTCGAGGCCGACCAGGTCGTCCGGATCGCCGACACCCAGTCGTCCGCGCCGTGGGGACTGGACCGCATCGACCAGCGGGCACTGCCGCTGAGCGGCACCTACACCTACGGCCCGAGCAGCGGCGTCACGGTGTACGTCATCGACACCGGGATCACGATCACGCACCAGGACTTCGGCGGCCGTGCCAGCTACGGCTACGACGCGGTCGACGGCGACAACGTCGCTCAGGACGGCCAGGGCCACGGCACGTTCGTCGCGGGCGTGGCGGTCGGCTCGACGTACGGCGTGGCGAAGAGCGCGAACGTCGTCGGCGTCCGAGTGCTCGGCAACGACGGCTCCGGCACCACCGCCGGTGTCATCGCGGGCATCGACTGGGTGACCGCGAACGCCGTGGCCGGCCGGTCGGTCGCCAACCTGTCGCTCGGCGGCGGCACCAGCACCACCCTCGACGCGGCGGTCCGCCGGTCGATCACGGCGGGTATCCCGTACACCATCGCCGCCGGCAACTCGGGCGTCAACGCGAGCACCACCTCGCCGGCCCGCGTCACCGAGGCCCTGACCGTGGGCGCGACCAGCAACACCGACGCCAAGGCGTCCTGGTCCAACTACGGCTCGGTGCTCGATCTGTTCGCCCCGGGCGTCTCGATCACCTCGGCCTGGCGCACCAGCAACACCGCCACCTACACCGGAAGCGGCACGTCCTTCTCCGCCCCGCACGTCGCCGGCGCGGCGGCGCTCTACCTGGCCGCCCACCCGGGAGCCTCGGTCACCACGGTCAACGCGGCCATCGTCGACGCCGCCACCACCGGCGTGGTCACCAGCCCGGGCACCGGCTCCCCGAACCGTCTCCTCTACACCGCCACCCTCTCCAGCTGACAGATCATCCTCATCGTGTACGCCGGACGGCCGCTCCCGTGGCCGTCCGGTCGCGTGCGCCGTCCCGTTCCCGCGGATCGGCTCCGCTGTCTCGTTGCCGCGGGTCGCCTGCGCCGTCCCGTTGCCGCGGCAGCAGCCGGATCGCCGGGGCACGGTCGAGGCGCGCGCCGCAACGGCCGAGCAGCACCACCGCCGGGTACCGGTCCAGGTCGCGGGTGACGTCACCGGGCAGCGTGTCCAGCCCGTCCAGAATGATCATCAGTTTGCCCCGGTCGACGAGTTCCGCGGCCACGTCCCGGCGGCCGCCCAGGTGCAGGTCCGCGACCTGCCGCCGGATCCACGGGGTCAGGCCCCCGGCTCCCGGGTCCCAGGACGCGAGGTCCAGCAGCACCGGCACCGGATCGCCGTCGGCGCGGCCGGCCAGCAGCCCGCGCAGCAGCAGGACCGCCATCGCCCGGGCACCCTCCCCCACGATCACCAGACGACGTTCCGGAACCTGACGGAACAGGGCGGCGAGCCGGGCCGCGGCCCGCTCCGGGTCCGCGCCGTCCAGCAGGTAACGCACCGAGGGATCCACATCGGGGGTCGCCGCGTCCGGATGGCTCAGGTCGGCGTCCCGCATCCAGCGCAGGGCGATCGTACCGCCGGCCGGCAGCGGCCACGCGGCGTCGACCGCGGACGCGAGATCCTCCTCGGGCCGACGTACCCGCCACTCCTGGGCGACGATCACCGCCCCGGTCACGACGCTGAGCCCACCGAGCACCGGTTTCCCCCACACCGCCGCGGCCAGGGAACCGAGGCAGACCGCGGCCAGGACGCTGCGCCGCGCGACTCGTGCTCGGTTCGTCTCAACGGGCGGCATGCGGGACTCCTGGGGGTCGAGAGGGTGGCCGGCCCCGCGGAACGGGAAGCCACTGCGAGCATCGAACGAGGTGGATCATGGAAGGGGTGCGGCCATCCACGGTGATTCACACTTGCGGGAGGTCTTGAGCGGGTTGCGGGGGCATAGCAAGCTGGCGTGATGGAGCGGATCCGCAGGACCTGCCGCGGGCTCGGACTGGCCCTGCTGCTGTCCGCCACCGCCCTGCTCCTGGTGCGCTACCGCGTGCACGCGGTGCCGGCCGCCGGGATGTCCCCGCTGATCGGACCGGGTGACCGGATCGTCGTGGACACCTGGACCCACGACGCCGTCCGCGGTGACGTGGTGCTGGTCGGCGACCGGGCCGCACGGGTGGCGGCCACCGCCGGCAGTTTCGTGTCCTGCTGCGACGCCGCCGGCCGGATCCTCGTCGACGGCCTGCCGATGAACGCCGGGCACGGCGCGTTCACCGTCAAGGTCCCGCGGGACCGGCTGTTCCTGCTCGGCGACGACCCTGCCGTGCTCCTCGACTCGCGGGAGGTGGCGGCGGCCGGCGACGGCACGGTGGCCGCCGGCGAGGTGCGCGGCCGGGTCATCGCGGTGATCGGTTCCGGTTCGCGGGCGTCCACGTTGCCCGATCCGGCGGTGCGCACCCTGGTGTGGACGTCCCGTGTGGCCGCGGCCGGCCTCGCGCTGATCCTCCTCGCCGCACTGCCGGTGTGGCGCCGGAACCGGGCCTCATGTCATTGACAGTTGCCGATCACTGAGACACGGCTTATGTTGGGAGCGCTCCCACACCGTCCTCAGGAGGAGCCATGTCCCCATCCCCCCGTTCCCCCAAGATCCGGTCGGCGCTGCTCGCCGCCACCGTCGCGTGCGCCACCGCCGCGGCCGGCGTCGCGCTCACCACCGGGACCGCCTCCGCCGGCACACTGTCCGGCACGCTCTACCGCGACCCGGACAGCGCGGCCGCCCGCTGGGTCGCCGCCAACCCCAGCGACTCACGGACCACCGTGATCAACACCCGGATCGCCAGTCAGCCGGCCGCCCGCTGGGTGGCGAACTTCAACATCAACACCGTCCAGGCCGAGGTCGCCGAGTACGTCGGCGCCGCCAACGCCGCGTCCCAGGTGCCGGTGCTCAGCGTCTACGGCATCACCAACCGCGACTGCGGGGGTGCGAGCTCCGGCGGCGCCCCCGACCTCACCCAATACCAGAGCTGGATCACCAACCTGTCCCGCGGACTCGGCGACCGCACCGTGGTGATCATTCTGGAGACCGACTCGATCGCCCTGCTGACCTGCCTGAACAGCAGCGAGATCAACGCCCGCAACCAGGCGTTGCGGACCGCCGTGCAGACCCTGAAGGCGGCGAACGCCAACGCCAAGGTCTACCTCGACGGCGGGCACTCGGCGTGGAACAGCGCGTCCGACCAGGCCGCCCGCCTGGTCGCCGCGGGCGTCGCGGTCGCCGACGGCTTCTACACCAACGTCTCCAACTTCCAGCCCACGAGCGCGGAGACGGCGTACGGGCGTGCCATCATCAGCGCCCTGAACGGCCAGGGCGTGACGGGCAAACGCCAGATCATCGACACCAGCCGCAACGGCGGAGCGGCCGGCGACTGGTGCGGCGACGACAACACCGACCGGCGGATCGGCCGCTACCCGACCCTGGCCACCGGTGACGACGCCATCGACGGATTCCTGTGGGTGAAGCCGCCCGGGGAAGCGGACGGATGCGCCTTCGCGGCCGGTTCGTTCCAGCCGTCCCTGGCATACAGCCTGGCCACCGGGGTGGCGGATCCGACCACTTCGCCCAGTAGCCCGCCGAGCAGCCCGTCGAGCAGCCCGTCGGCCAGTCCTTCCGGGCAGCCGCCGGCGGGAACCGCGTGCAGCGCCTCCTATCGGACCACGAGCACCTGGTCCGGCGGGTTCCAGGCCGAGGTGACCGTGACCGCGGGCGACGCGCCGATCTCCGCGTGGACGGTCACCTGGACGCTCGCCTCGGGACAGTCGATCAGTCAGGTCTGGAACGGGACACTGGCCACCAGCGGCAGTGCGGTGAGCGTACGCAATGTGTCCTGGAACGGAGCCCTCGCCGCGCGTGCCACCGCGCAGTTCGGCCTCCTCGCGTCCGGCGGCGTCACCACGCCCAGCCTGACCTGCGCCACCGCCTGAAGCTGCGGGCCCGGGCGGTTCGCCCGGGCCCGTACCCGGTCGCCGTCAGCCGTCCGCCGCCGGGCGGCCCGGCGGCCGTGCCGTCTCCTGCCGGACCCCGGGGAGCACCTGCGCGGCGGCACGGAGGACGGACGTCGGCTGCTCAGAGGCCGGGGCAGGCGGTGAGGCTCAGCGACTGCAGGTGCAGGGCCCAGCCGCCGTCCACCTCGACCGCGTTCAGATCGAGGCTCTCGCCGTCGATCGGCCGGTCGTCGAGCAGGTCGACGTCCACCCCGATCCGCACCGGCCGCGGGTCCATCAGGTCGGCGCCGCTCGTGTCGAGATACCACCGGCCGGCCGCCGACTCCCGGGCGAAGCTCTCGGTGGAGACGAACGTGATCTGCCCGGCGAAGGCCGCCGACATCGGCACCAGCGTGAACCGGTTGCCCGGGTCCAAGGTCAGCACGTCGCCCTGTGCGGAGCACCACGCGCCCTGGAAGTCCTCCTCCGGCGGGGCCGCCTCGGTGACCAGCATGGAGCCGGCGACGCTCACGGCGGCCACGGCCACCGCCGCGACGCACAGGCCGGCCAGTCCGAACAGGGCGGAGTACGCCACCCACCGCTTCGTGATCACGACTGGATTGTGGACCTTGCGCCGCCTGTTCCGGGGCGTCTGCGCAGAACCTTCACACTCTCCACACCATCACGGGGCCGCCGCGCGCAGTGCCGACACCTCATGCAGTTGCTCGACGACTGCACGAACGGTCGTACGATGCAAAGTCTCCGGCCGCGACAGAACGTCGATGTGCCGTCCCGCCGGGATGTCCGCGAGCGGCCGCAGCACCACCCCCGGACCCGGCACCCGGATGTACCCCGGCAGCAACGCCAGCCCGGCCCCCGCCGCCACCAGCGCCGCCGCCACGCTGAACTCGTTGATCCGGTGGCGGATCTCCAAGGGACGCCCGGCCGCCGCGGCGACCGCCGCCAGGATGCCCTCCAGCGGGAACCCGTCGTGCACGCTGATCCACGGCTCGGCCGCGACGTCAGCGGTCGCCAGCCGGTCGTCCCCGGCCAGCCGGTGCCCGGTGGGCAGCGCGACGAACAGCGGCTCCTGCATCAGCGGGATGACGCTCACCTGCCCGGCCGGCCACGGCGGACTGTGCGCGAGCCGGTGCGCCACCACCAGGTCGTAGTCGGCGACCAGCGCCGGGTAGTCGGCCTGCGCCACGTCGGCGTCCACGCACCGCACCGGCAAACCGGACCGCAGCAACGGCGGGAAGTAGGTGAGCGCCGCACTGTGGAACGCCGCCACCGTGACCGGCTCGTCCGGATCCTCCAGATATGCCCCGACGGCCCGGTCCGCCCGGTCCAGCGCCTCGAACACGTCGACCGCCGCGGACGCGAGGGCCCGGCCGGCCGGGGTCAGCGCCAGCCGCCGCCCGCGACGTTCGGTCAGCGGCGCCCGGGCGGTCCGCTGCAACGCCTTGAGCTGCTGCGACACCGCCGACGGGGTGATGTGCAGGGCGCGGGCCACGGCGGCGACGCTGCCCCGCTCGCCGAGTTCGCGCAGCAGCCGCAGGTGATGCAGATCCATTAGTATTTACTACACTATCGATTCAGCAGGTGCCTTCTTGTCTTCACGGTCAGGGCGCGGCAGGCTTCCGACCGTGCTACTTCTCGTCGTCGCGGTCGTCTGGGGCAGCAGCTACCTCACCGCCAAGAACCTGACCCTCGCCGCCGGGGTGATCGGCCTGCTCGCCCTCCGATACGCGATCTCCGCCGCGGTGATGCTGCCGTCCCTGGCATTCCGCCGCCCGACCCGACGCACGGTCCGCGTCGGAGTGCTGCTCGGCCTGACCCAGGCATCGGTGCTGGTCCTGGAGACCTACGGCGTGTCGATGACCAGTGCGAGCAACGCCGGCGTCCTCATCAGCCTGACCATCCTGATCACCGCCGCGCTCGACCGGCAACCCGGCCGGTTCCTGCTGGCCGCCGGGGTGGCCGTCGCCGGCGTGATCCTGCTGGTGGCCGGTCCCGGCCTACGGGCGCCGTCGCTCGGCGACGGATTGATGCTCGCGGCGGCGGTGGTCCGCTCCGTGCACGTGCTGCTCTCCGCCCGGCTCACCCGGGGCCTGGACCCGGTCCCGCTGACGACGATCCAGCTGCTGGTCGGCACGGTCCTGTTCGCCCCGGGCCTGGTGCCGGCGGCCCGCGCCTACGGTCCGGCCGAGTGGGGCGGTGTGCTCTACCTGGCGCTGGGCTGCAGCGTGTTCGCCTTCCTGGCCCAGCTGTGGGCGTTGCAGCGCACCTCCGCCGGGCGGGCGAGCCTGCTGCTCGGCACCGAACCGGTCTGGGCGGTCGTCATCGGCGTCCTGATCGGCGGCGAGACCCTGGGCTGGGCGACCACCGCAGGCATAGCGTTGGTGCTCATCGGAACGTACTGGGGACGCAAACTCTCCGTGGAACCCACCCCCGACCCGTCACCGGAACCGTTCGGTGGTGACCGGGACCAGCCCCATGCCACGCACCATCCCGGTCAGCTCCCGCAGCACTCCCCCGACGCTGTCACCGCCGTAGACGGCGCGGTACCCGCCCCCGGCGTCGCCGTCGCGCCCGCCTCCGGTGCGGTGGGGGTCACGCCCACCGCTGTCGGTGCGATGGGGGTCACGCCCACCACTGTCGGCGCGGTGGGGGTCACGCCCACCGCCGTCGGCACGATGGGAACCACGCCCACCGCCGTCGTCCGCACCCGCCAGTGAGACGGTCACGTCGAGCGCCCAGGCCACGCCGTTGCCCACCGTCCGCAACTCCCATCCGAACCGGTCCGCACCGACCTGCCGCCGCCCCCGCGACCGCACCGCCCATTCGGGAGGACGCCCCGCCAGCAGCACCCGGTAGAGCCGCTCCCCCGGTTCGTCCGGCCCCAGCCGCAGCATCGACGCCACCGGAAACCGTTCCCCCGGCGGAAATCCGGCCCTCAGCGCACCCTCGTCAGGCAATCGTTCCCCACCACCGAGGCGCCGATAGACCTCCTCCGCGGTGGTCCGGCTGATCGCCTCGGCCGCGGCGCCTTCTCGTGTACGCAACGCGCGCCCGACCTCCACCCCATCGCTCCACCGTCGGGTGCCCGCCGCCCAGTGCAGTCCACGAAGCCCGACCGCGGTGTGGTCCGCCGCCCGTGTGAACTCCTCCACCAGGATCCCGCCCGCCACCAGGTAGTAGTCCAACTCCCCCCGGCCGCTCCCCACCACCGCGACCGCCCGCTGCGCAACCATGCGCCACACGGTAGTTGCCCCCACCGCCCCACGGCAGCCCCGCAGCCCGCACGCCCACCGCAGCCCCGCAGCCCCGCAGCCCGCACGCCCACCGCAGCCCCGCAGCCCGCACACATCACCGACACGGCAGCCCTGCCATCCGCACGCCCCCAGCGCCCGGGCACCGGGCCTGCAACATGCCCGCGTTCGCCGCACACGGAGACCGCCAACCGCCCAGGGGAAGCCAGACATCCCCACTCGCGTCGCCAAGCCGGGCGTCGATCTCCTCCCGGGGGAGGACCGCGGGTCCCGAACCGGGCGCTATCGTTGCCGCCATGATTCCGGAGAACCCGAGCCCACTCCCCGAGTGGGAGCGTCTCCGGGTTCAGCGTGCCGAGTTCGAGTACGAATCGGTCAAGAAGGATCCCCGTGTCGCCTACGCCCTCTGGTGCGTGCTCGGTCTGATCGGCGGCCACCGCTTCTACCTCGGTGACACCGCACGGTCGATCGCGATGCTCTTCACCTTCGGCGGTCTGGGTGTCTGGACCGTCGTCGACCTGTTCTTCGTCGGCCGTCGTGTCCACGCCGTCAACCAGCGGCGCCGGGCCGCCGTCATGGACCGTTACGGCATCCTGGACCTCACCCCGCCATCGCCGCCCGCAGTCGTCGCGCCTCTCTGACCACCCGCGCCTTCCCTTTCTGCTCCGCCAGCCCGGCGAGCGCATGCCAAGCCGCCACTTCCGCCATCTCCGCCAGCGCGGGCGGTCCCACATCGACGGGTGAGTCGACGGGTGAGTCGACGGGTGAGTCGACGGGTGAGGAAGCCCCGCTCACCGAAGAACCCACGCCCGCGAAGTCAGGCCCACCCGCAGAAACGGCGCCGTTCGCCGGGAAGGCATCGCTCGATGGCGTGGATCCGCCATCCGAGGACGTCTCGCCCTCCTCGGAGGCCGTCTCACCCTCGGAGGAGATGCCGCCCACGGAGGAGATGCCGCCCACCGGCGATGGGCCGGCAGAAGGAGAGTCGCCCGTGGCAGGGGACTCACCGCCGGAACACGACCCGCCCGTAGGGCAAACCTCGCCCTCCGGGACCGCCGACCGCACCTGCGCACCCAACTCCAGCAGGTCGGCCAGCCCGTGCGAGCCGGCCGCCAGGACCGCGGGCACCGCCGCCACGATCACCTCCCACACCGCGGCCGACGCTCCCGCCCGATGCGCGTCGCCCAGAGACTGCACCGCCCGCCTGAGTTTCACCCGCTGGTTCGCCACCAGGTAGCCGAGCTCCGCCCCGACCGCCGCCGCGAACGGCTCGGCCCCCGCCGCCAGCAGCAGGAACGCGTCGACGGCCGCCACCCGGTCGGTCTCGTGCCCGGCGGCCAGCACGTAGGCCAGCCCCGCCGTCAACGCCGGCCCGATCGGCCCGTCACACTCCGCCAGCAGGGGCAGCAGCAAGCCGGGCCCGCGGACGTCGCTGTCGCCCGCGCGGGCCAGCTCGGAGATCGCCCAGGCCGCGCTGACCTCGCGATGATGGGGCAGGGCCGCCGCCAGCACCGAGAAATCCGTGATCCACGGCCCCCGATCCCACTCCGAGACCAGGTAGCGGGTCCACGACACCAGCGGTTCCTCGACCTCGAGTGTCGGGGGCCGTGCCGGGCTCAGATGTGTCACGATCCGCCGCGGTGTCCCTTTCTGCTCCGCGCGGGTGCTCACCGGGTCGGCCAGGCCACCCGCGGCCAGCCACCGCGCGAGGCGCACCCCGGCCGGTGAGGTCAGCCCGTCGGCGACCGCCGGGTCGGTGCCCCGGGGCAGCCGCAGCAGCGCCTGCTCGAAGTCGACCGGCCAGGGCTGCCACCCGTCCTCCTGCGCCCGGCGCAGGCGCGAGACCAGCGTCGCCGCGTCCAGGCTCCCGTTGACCCGGGTGGGTGTCGCCACCAGCATCGGCACCGGCTCGGCGACGAGTCGCGTCGCGATCTCGGCGATCCGCAGGCCCAACAGCCGGTCGGGTGGGCCCTGCACCGACTCGGTCTCCAGGTCACCGGCGCATCCGTCGAGGACCGCCCGGATCACCGCCCCGAGGTGCTGGAACTGGGGCCGCGCCGGCCAGTGGGTCTGCCCGAACTCGCCGCCGTGCCGCTGCACCAGGTTTCGCAGCGCCGACCGGTCCGCCCCGGCGGGCAACGCGACCAGCCCGGCCAGCACGCGTTCCCACCGGACGGCGTCCTCCTCGTGCATCAGGACCGCGATCTCCTCGGCGAGCTCCACGGCCCCGCTGAGCGGCGGCGGCATCACACCCGCCTCGGCGACCGGTGGCAACGAGACGGGCCGCGACGGCGATCCGGGCCGCGCGGACAGGACGGGCCGCAGCAGCGAGCCGGATCCGGGTGACGCCTCGACGGCCGGGGCCGTGCCGACCAGCGCCCGCGCCAGGTCCTGCACGTCCAGAGCCGGGTGGGTCAACGCCACCTCGGCCACCGGCCGCACCACCGCCGGATCGTGCCGCGCCAGCCAACCCAGCTGGGCCGTCACCAGCGTCTTCTCCTTACGGACCAGCACCGCCGCGCTGACCTCGAGCAGCACCTCCACCTCGAGCATCCCGGCGTCGTCGAGCGCCCGCAGCGCCCGCTGCCCGGCCCGGGCGACCGTGGACGGGCCGTCGGTCAGCAGCCGCGCGTAGTCGGCGACGTGCCCGGCCGTCTCGTCCACGGTGGGCTCCAGCTCCTCGTGCAGGTGCAGGAACGGCCGCAGCCGCGGACCCGTGCCGCCCCGGACCAGCCGGTCGACGGTCGCCTCCAGGATCTGCCCGCGGGCCAGCCGCCCGGACGCCACCAGCACCGCGATCTGCTCGGCGGTCGCCAGGTCGAGAAGGTCGAACGCGAACACCCCCGGCAGCAGCAGGTCGAGGAAGGGGCCGGCACCGAGGTCGCGCCCCGACGCCGGCAGCCAGCCGGCGACCACACCCTCGGTGACCGGCGGCATCCGCCCGGCCTCGATCAGCAGGCCCGACACGAGGTCCCACCCGCCGAACCAGCGGTCCTCGGTGCGCAGCCGGGACGCCAGCCGGACGGCCAGGTCACCCGTCCACGCGACGCCGCGGGCCCGGAGCAGCGCGACCGCGGTGTCCGGCGGGATCTGCCCCCAGACCGCCCGCATGTCCCGGCGGCAGAGCAGCGCGGCGGCCCGGGCCGCCGACGGCATCGTGCCCAGAACGATCAGGCCGTGGGCGCCGGCCGGCTCGCGCATCGCCCGCGTCCGCGCCTCGACCTCGGACGCCAGCGCACGCCGCTCCGCCTCACCGGCCGCCGCCAGCAGCGCCGCGACGGTCACGGCATCGCCGCGCCGGGCATGCCGGTCGAGAACCCCCCACTGCAGAACCATGCCGGGAATCTAACGCGGGGGTACGACAACAATCGGAAGATCGATAGCCTGCTGTCCATGAAGCGCAAGCGGTCCCTGCTCCTCATCCCCCTCGTCGTCGGCGCGGTCCTCGTCGCTCCCCAGGCGGCACACGCCGACGACGCCTCCTACCGCACTCTGAGCACCGCGTCCAACCCCGACTGGATGCGCTCGCTGCCGGACTCGCGCAGTCTGTCGGCCCTGTCCATCCCCGGCACCCACGAGACGCTGTCGATCCTCGGCGGCTCGCTCACCCAGACACAGGAGAACTTCGGCGAGAGCGCGGCCACCCTGACCGCACAGCTCACCGCCGGCATCCGCATGATCGACGTGCGGGCCCGGGTGAACTC
Source organism: Actinoplanes rectilineatus (assembly GCF_000962825.1). Taxonomy (GTDB): domain Bacteria; phylum Actinomycetota; class Actinomycetes; order Mycobacteriales; family Micromonosporaceae; genus Actinoplanes; species Actinoplanes rectilineatus. The sequence continues at coordinate 7,039 of NZ_JZKF01000006.1, read as the reverse complement.
CGGCAACACGTTCACGATTCATCACGGCGCGACCTATCAGAACGCCAACTTCGACGACGTCCTCACGAAACTGTCGTCGTTCCTGTCCGCGCACCCCGGCGAAACGGTCGTGCTGCGGTTCAAGCAGGAGTGCACCGGCGAAATCGGATCGTGCACCGACGCGAGCGGCCAGAACGGCTTCACCGACATCTTCGACGGCTACACGGCCCGCTATCTCGGACTGTTCTGGGCGCCGTCGGTCTCGCGTACCGCCAAGGCATCCGTCCCCACCCTGGGCGCCGTGCGCGGAAAGGTCGTCCTCGCGGCGATGCACGGCCCGCGCGGCGGGAACTTCGCCGGTTACGGCCTGTCGCAGTTCTCCGGCTGGAACGACGGTTCGTCGACCTACGTCCAGGACAACTACACGGTGTCGAGCGTCGGGGCCATCGCCACCAAACGCGACCAGGTCCGGCGTTTCCTCGACGTCACCAGCGCCGCCGACCCGAGCCTGATGTACGTCAATTTCGCCAGCGGCTCGAGCCTCTTCGCCCAGCCCTATCAGGTGGCCGGGGGTTCCCTCGGTGTGCAGGGCGTCAATCCGTTCCTGCTCATCTATCTGAACGAGGGCCCGGAGGTGCACACCCCGGTCGTCCGCACCGGCGTGATCGTGCTCGACTTCCCCGGTGGCGGCCTGATCGACAAAATCATTTCCCACAACATTTAGGGGTACGCCGAAAGCACACGCCCGCCCCGGCCCGCATCACGCGCGTCCCGTTTCCGGAAGCTCTCCGTCGTCGTGGGACATGACGCCACTCCGGTACCATGTCCCCCGTCCGGCATCTCAGTCGTGGTCCTCGGCGAAGACCATCGCGCCGTGCAGGAACAGGTCGACGAGCTGTTCCACGGTCACCTCCGGCTCGCCCGCGCCGGGCAGACGGCCCCGTCCCATGAACAGCCCGGTGAACGCCGCCGCCACCGCCTCGGCCGGGAGCCGCAGCCGGTCACGATCCGGTTCGATCAGTTCGAGGATCGCCTGCCGGGTGGCCGCCGTCGACGCTGCCCGGTCGAACGCGGCCGCGTGATCCTGCCGCTCCCCCGGCCCGTCGCCGACCGACCGGGGCCGGGCCGGCGCCTGATCACCGCCGTCCGGCACCTGATCGCCGCTCTCCCGCCGTGGACGGGCCGGCCCGTGATCGTCGCGGTAGCCGCCCGGTGGCCGGGGCCGGAACAGGCCCCCACTCGCCACGCTCATCGCCCCCACCACCGCGCCCATCCGCGACAGGTGGGCCTCGAGCGCGTAGACCGCCTCCGCCAACCGCGCCTCGATCGGCTGCTCCAGCGGGATCGACCGTAGCTCCTCCAGCACCGGCGCGGGATCCATCGCCGCGACGATGCAGGCCCGCAGCACCGCGTTCTTGTCGTCGAAGACCCGGAAGATCGTCGCCTCGCCGATCCCGGCCGCCCGCGCGATCTTCGCCGTCGTCACCGCCGCGCCCAGCTCGGCCACCAGCGGCAGCGCCGCCTGCACGATGGTCTCCCGCCGACGCTCCGGACTCATCCCCGCCGCTCGCCGGCGGTCCACTGTGTTCGCCATACCCGTCAAGCTACGGAGTGAGTACTCACTCCGTCAACGCCCACCACGTGCCACACCCGCCCCGGCGCCCCTGACGGCCGCCCGCCCGCCGGTCGCCCCAGGACATCCGATCTTGAACGTTCGACCACACCTGGACGTGGTCGAACGTTCAAGATCGACGGGAAACCGAGAGGTCCACCGGCAGGACGGGCGCGCCACAGCACAGACGTGTGGCAGACGGACGTGCCCGCCGACCGGGGACGGTGGCAGGCTAGGTTGCTGGGGTGACTCTCCTGAATGACGTGGCCGAACGTGACGGCTGGCGCTGCTGGGTGTGCGACGAGCGGGTCGACGCCGACATGTCGGTGAACGATCCCCGCGGCCCCAGCGTCGACAGCCGCACCGCCGACCGCAAGGCCAAGATCGCCGAACGCCTCGCCCACCGCGCCTGCAACACCCGCAAGGGCGCCGTGAAGGTCGTCATCGCCTGGCCGGACCGTCTCCAGGTGATCGAACCCGCCCCGCTGATCACCGTCGCGGAGCGCCTCGAACGCAAGGGCGGCCGCGAGTTGGTGGCCCGCTGCGCGAGCCGCAAGGACGCCCAGGACGCCGCCGACTGGCTCGTCGACCGCTTCTCCCGTCTGGCACCCGGCCTGCCGGTGACCGCTTCCGTCGAACCCGGCGCCGGCCAGTTCCTGGTAGCCCTGGCAACCGGCCGCCGCTGACAGGCCGGTTCTCTCCTGATAGCCCCAGCCACGTTCCGCGGTCAGTCCGCATGGTGACTACGGCCGCGCTGCACGCCCCAGGTCACCACACCCGACGTGGGCGTGGTGATTACGGGCGTGCTGGGCGCCCCAAATCACCACACCCAACCTGAACCGTGGTGACTACGGGCGTGCTGGGCGCCCCAAATCACCACGCGGACGGGGTTGGCAGCCTTGCCAGGGGACGTTTCTAGCGGTTCAGGTCGTGCCTGCGGTGGACCAGCTTCTCCATGAACGTCGCCGGGGTCAGGCGCTTCAGCAGGAACACCGCGGGCGCGCTGCTGCCCACCGCGTAGAGCGGCTCGGGCCGGTCAGCCTCGACGGCCGCAACGATCGTGGCCGCGACCCGGGCGGCGGTGATGCCGGCGCGTTCGTTGCGGTCCAGGGCCGCCACCATGGTGGTGAACTCGGGGGCGTAGACCGAGTCGTCGGCGACGTAACTGGTGCGCCGTTCGCTGATGCCGGTGCTGATCGAGCCGGGTTCCACCGTGGTCAGCCACACCCCGAACGGGGTCAGCTCCTGCCGCGCGCCGTCGCTGAAACCCTTGAGGGCGGCTTTGCTCGCCACGTAGGACGACCGGTACGCCAGCGGGAACGACGCCAGCATCGAGCCGATCATGACGATCCGGCCGTAGCGCCGGGCCCGCATCCCGGGCAGGGCCAGTTGGGCGAGCCGCACCGGACCGTGCACGTTGATCTCGAACAGGCGCCGCAGCACGTCGCCGGGCAGCTCCTCGAACGGCCCGGACTGGCTCTCGCCGGCATTGTTGATCAGCACGTCCACGGTGGCCAGCGGCTCCGCGAGCGCCTCCACCGATGCGGGTGACGCGAGGTCGAGCGCCAGGTATTCCACCCCGGTGATCCGGTGGTCGGCCGGGATCGCGGCCGGCTCCCGGCTGGTCCCGAGAACCCGGTATCCCTTGGCCACCAGGGCCGCCGCCGTCGCCTTGCCGATCCCGGACGATGCGCCGGTGACCAATGCCGTCCTCGTCACCGCTGCACCCTATCCCGCCGCCGGGCCTCCCGGATCCCACCGACAGCCGCTGTGGACCACGGGCGCGGCGGGCGATCACTGTCGGTCGCCACGGCGAGCCGCGGCCCGCACCGCGGCAAGCATGCGCGGCAGACGATCGATGTCGGTCAGCCGCGCCGAGCTACCAACGGCGGGACGGTCCGGTCCGCCGCGGGGGCGGGACCGGTCGTTCTCCCGTACGGCAGAAGACTCAAGCGCGACCGCCCGGGGCCGTGAGCTGACGGCGGGTGAGGTCCTCGAGGATGTCGGCGGTGGACGACGAGCCGAACCGGGTGACGCCGACCGCCGTCATCGCCAGGATCGCGTCCAGGGTGCGCACCCCGCCGGATGCCTTGACCTGCACCTTTGCCGAGACGGCGGAGCGCATCAGGGCGACGTCGTCGACGGTCGCGCCCTTGGGGGCGAAGCCGGTGGAGGTCTTGACGAAGGCGGCGCCGGCCCGCTCGGACGCCCAGCAGGCGGCCAGCTTCTCTTCGTCGGTCAGGTACGCCGTCTCGAGAATGACCTTGACGTGGGCGTCCCCGGCGGCCTTGACGATCGCCTGGATCTCCTGCTCGACGGCGTTGATGTCGCCGCCGCGCAGCCAGCCGATGTTGAGCACCATGTCGATTTCGGTCGCGCCCTGGGCGACGGCGAGTTCGGTCTGGGCCACCTTGGTCTCGGTGGCGCTGTCGCCGTGCGGGAAGCCGATCACGGTGCCGACCTTGACGTCGCTGCCGGCGAGCAGCTGCGCGGTGAGGGGGACGTCGGCGGGGCGGACGCACACCGAGGCGACGTTGTATTTGAGTGCGATCGCGCAGCCCTCGCGGACGTCCTCGTTCGTGAACTCGGGCCGGAGGATGGAGTGGTCGATCATCTTGGCGATCTGCGCGACGGTGAAGTTCATGGGACAGAAAACTACCTGTCTAGACAGCCACCTGTCTAGACAGGTTGCGATCGTGGGTAGGGTGAGGCGCATGTCCGGGGGACCCGATTTCGCGCCGCGCTACTTCCGCATCGAGCAGGCGCTGCGCGCCCGGATCGCGCAGTCACGCCCGCACGACCCGCTGCCCAGCGAGCCGGAGCTGGCCCGCGAACACGGGGTGAGCCGGATGACCGCCCGCGCGGCGGTGACGCAGCTGGTCAACGACGGCCTCGCCTACCGCGCTCCGGGCCGTGGCACGTTCGTCGCGGTGCCCACCGGCCCGCGCCGCGCCGACAACCTGGTCCGGCTCAGCGAGGAGATCCGCAAACAGGGCAAACATCCCTGGTCCCGGGTGGTGCTCGCGGAGCTGCGGCCGCCCACCACGGTCGAGGCCACCCGGCTGCGGCTGCGCACCGGCGACGTGATCGCCATCCACCGCGTGCGGCACGCCGACGAGGAGCCGATCGCGTTCGAGCGCGCGATCTATCCCGGCACGGTGCCCGCACTGCTCGACGCCGACCTGACCGGCTCGGTGCACGAGGCTCTGGTCGCTCTCGGACACACCCCGGTCCGCGGCACGGCGACGCTCACCGCCCAGTCGGCCACCGAGGAGGACGCCGGGCTGCTGCAGGTCACCCCCGGCTCGGCGCTGCTGGTCGAGGAACGCCTGATCCTCGACCAGGACGGCCGGCCGCTGGAGCTGAGCGAGTCACGGTACGCCGGTGACCGGTACCGATTGGACGTGGCTTTCGGCGTGGAGCCCCTCGGCTGAGCCGGAGATGCGACGCTGAGGCATGCGCCTCACCCGTCGCGCGTTACTCACCGGCGGCCTCGGCCTGCTGATCCCGCCACCACCCGGCCCGGACTGGAAAGCCCTGGCCGCCGGCGTCGACGGCGCGGTCCTGCTGCCCGGCCAGGCCGGCTACGACAGTGCCCGGCGGCTCGTCGACCCGCGCTTCGACCGCATCCGGCCACCCGCCGTGGTCCGCTGCTCCGGCGCGGGCGACGTCGCGGAGGCGGTGCGCTTCGCACGCACGTCACGGTTGCCGGTGGTCGTCCGGGGCGGCGGTCACTCGTACGCCGGAGCCTCCGTCTCGTCCACCGCGCTGGTCCTGGACGTCCGCGAACTCGACGACGTCCACGCCGACCCGGCGAGCGGAACCGCCACGATCGGCGGCGGCGCGCTGCTCGGCGACGTCTACCAGCGGCTGCACACCGCCGGGCGGGGCATCCCGTCCGGGTCCTGCGCGACGGTCGGGATCGGCGGCATCACGTGCGGCGGCGGAATCGGCCGGTCCGCGTCCGCGTGGGGCCTGACCTGCGACGCGGTCGTCGCGGCGGAGGTCGTCACCGCGGACGGGCAGCTGCGCACCGTCGACGCCGACCGGGAACCCGACCTGTTCTGGGCACTGCGCGGCGGCGGTGGCGGGGCGTTCGGGGTGGTGACGTCGTGGCGGATGCGGACCTTTCCGGCGGGGACGGGCGGGAGTTTCGTCATGGCGTACCCCTGGGAAGCGGGACCGCAGGTCGCCGCCGGATGGCAGCGGCGGATCGCCGCGGCGCCGGACGAGGCCTGGTCGGTCTGCCGGTTCGTCACCGACGCCGAAGGCCGTTGCGAGGTGCGCCTCGGCGGCCTGGTCCTCGGCGGCGACGCGGACGACGAGGTGGCGGTGCTCGGCCGGGCGGTCGGCCGGGAGCCGGCGTCGGTCACGGTCGAACTGGTGACGTACCCGGAGGTCCCGGCCCCGGTGACCCGCCGTGCCACCGACTACGTGGGCAGCGAGGTCTTCCGGCAGGAGCTGCCGCCCGCGGCCGTCGAGGCGCTGATGGCCGTGGTGGCGCAACGGGCCCGGGACCGGCGGCCGGGCAGCGCCGAGCTGAAACGGATGACCGGGGCGCCCGCGCGGGTGCCGGCCGGGGCTACCGCGTACCCCTGGCGGGATGCCCGGACGGTCATGCAGTGGCTGGTCCGCGGGGTGGACGACGCCACCGCCCGGCCGTGGATAGAGGCGGGCCACCGGGCGATGGCCCCGTGGTCGGCCGGCCGGTACGTCAACTACCTGGAGCCGGGGAGCACCGACTCGGCGGTCTACCACGGCGCGCACCTGGATCGGCTGCGGAGCATCCGCGCCGCGTCGGATCCGGACGGGCTCTTCCGTCACGTTCCGCCGGGCTGACCCGTCCTCGTTGCATGATCAGTCCCTCTGGCAAGCGCGTGCTCGTCGCGCTCCTGGCCGTGACCGCCGCCGTCGTCGGGGTGTGGGCCGCGGCGTTCCCGGTCTCCTTCCACACCGACTTCCCGATCGCCGGGCGCGGCTGGGTGTCGGCGCTCGGTCCGTACAACGAACATCTGATCCGGGATGTCGGCGCGCACTACCTGGGTCTGCTGGTGCTCAGCGTGTGGACGGTGCGGCGGCCCACCCCGGCCGCACTGGCGGTGACCGGCGGCGCGTGGACGGCCTTCAACAGCGTGCACTTCCTCTGGCACGCGCTGCACCTGGGCGTGTTCCCGGTCGCCGACCGGATCGGCAACATGGTCGCGCTCGGCGCCGTCCTGATCGCCTCGCTGCTGCTGCTCACCCCGTCGCGTAAACCGGTCGACACGGCCGCCGTGCCAGAGTAGGAAACGAGGGCAGGTCCGCCGAAGCGAGGAGCATCCGATGCGCCGACTCATGAGTGATTCCCCGGCCACTGACGTGATCTCAGCGAGCGGCGGTCAGGTATCGGTATTCGAAATGGATGAGGTGAAGTGCTGCGGCGACGATGTCGCCGATCCGGCTCGGGCT
>NZ_JZKF01000059.1 GCF_000962825.1 Actinoplanes rectilineatus | reverse complement strand
AGCGCACCCAAACGCCTGACCGGGCACAGCCACCACCTCACCACGACGGCCAGCGCACCCAAACTCCCGATCGGGCACAGCCACCGCCTCACGACGGCGCGTCACCGCCCCGAAACGGCGGGAGTGCTTTACGGCGTACCCCGCAAAGCTTCTGATCGTCTCCCGGTCACCGCCCGTCGTGGAACCGGCCTCCACGCTCCGCACCGGCACGCTCGCGAACACCGTCACCGACGGCTACGCAGCGCTACGGCACACTGCCGCAGTGAAGGACGTCGTCGGCGGTGACCAACCGGCGCACCGGTACCCGTAGGATCGCGGCGTGACCACGGCGCCACCTGAGACGACCAGCACCTCCGACCCCTCGGAGGAGGTGCGGAGGGCGGGGCTTCGCCGGGTCCCCGACCTGGTCCGGCGGCGTCTCGCGATCCTCGACGACTGGAAGGACCCGTACTCCTGGCTGGTCACCGTCAGCATCACGCTGACCGCGGCGATCCTGCGTTTCCAGGGACTCGCCAATCCCAAGGGGTACACCTTCGACGAGGTCTACTACCCGACCGACGCGTGGGACATGCTCACGTACGGTGTGGAGTGGGACGCGGAGAAGGATATTCCCGCGTACGTGGTGCACCCGCCACTGGGCAAGTGGCTGATCGCCCTGGGTGAGTATTTCTTCGGCAACGAGGAGTTCGGCTGGCGGGTGTCCGCTGCGGTCGCCGGCACGCTGATGGTGTTCGTCCTCGTCCGCCTCGCCTACCGGATGTTCCGGTCGATCGTGCTGGCCGGGGCGGCCGGTCTGCTGATGACGCTCGACGGGTTCCAGTTGGTGTTGTCCCGGACCGGGCTGCTGGACATCTTCCTCGGGTTGTTCCTACTGATGTCCTTCACGGCTCTGGTGATCGACCGCGACCACTACCGCCGGCGGCTGCTCGCCGTCGTCGAGGACCCGTTCACCGATCATGCCCGGATCGTGCCGTGGTGGCTGCTGACCAGCGGTGTCCTGTTCGGGTTGGCCTGCGGCGTCAAGTGGAACGCGCTGTTCTTCCTGCCGTTCTTCGGCGGGCTGGTGCTGTACTGGCGGTGGCAGGCCCGGATGTCCGCGGGACTGCGGCAGACCCTGGTGCGCGACCTCGGCTGGGGACTGCTGAGCGTGGCGATCAGTGCCGTGGTGTACCTGTCGACGTGGACCGGCTGGTTCGTCACCGACTACGGCTACTTCCGGCATTACCGGCTGGACAGTGGTCTGAGTGAGCCGCCGGTCCTCGGTGCTCTGCTGAACCTGGCGCACTATCACTCGGAGGCGTACAACTTCCACAGTGGGCTGGATTCGGCGCACCCGTATCAGTCGTGGCCGTGGCAGTGGCTGCTGCTCGGGCGCCCGGTCTCCTTCGACTGGGAGCGGCCGCCCGGCTGCGGCGCTGACCCGTGCGCCGCGGAGATCCTGCTTCTCGGCACGCCGGTCCTGTGGTGGTCGTTCCTGCCCGCGCTGGCCGCCCTGATCTGGCTGGGCATCGCCCGCCGCGACTGGCGTGCGTGGGCGATCCTGACCGGCGCGGGCGCGGGCCTGCTCCCCTGGTTCTACTTCGCCGTGGCCGACAGCCGGACGATGTTCTCGTTCTACGCGCTGCCGGCCCTGCCGTTCCTCATCCTCGCTGTGGTGTACGTGCTGGGCGCCGTCATGACCCCGGACAGCGGGATGGCCCGCGGCACCGACCGGACCGACCGCCAGTTGATCGGGGTGGTGGTCGCCGGGGTGTACGTCGCGGCGGTGGCGCTCTGCTTCGCCTTCTTCCATCCCGTGTTCGTGGGCGAGCCCATCCCGTACGAGGCGTGGCTCACCCGTATGTGGCTCGGCGGACGCTGGATCTGATGCGCCGGCGTCACTGCATCTGGGCGACCACCTCGTCCGCGTTCAGACGTCCCCGGTCGTCGGCCGTCCGGGTGCGCTGCGCCGGCGGGTCGGCCGGGCGGCGCCAGTGCCAGTCGGTCACGGCCTGGTAGGCGGCGACGACCGACAGCAGGCGGTCCTCGCCGTAGGGTTCCCCTCCCAGGATCGTGCCGACGGGTACGCCCGCCGCGCTGAACCCGATCGGGAACCCGATCTCCGGCAGGCCGAGGATGTCGAACGGCACCGGTCCGGTCTGCACCACCACGTCGCAGCGGTCGAAGATCTGGTCGAGGACCCGTTCGAGCAGGCGCTGTTTGGCCCGCTGGCCGGTGAGGAACTCGGTCGAGCCGAGCAGGGCGCCTTGCAGCCAGCCGGTCACGGATACGCCGAAGCCGCGCAGGTCGGTCCGCAGGAGCGGCAGGAACGGCTCGCTGCGTTCGGGCAGGCGCACGTTGTTGAACTCCGTGCCGGTCAGCAGCTCCCACTCGTCGGGCAGCGGCACGTCGACCAGCGAGATTCCGTCGACGCCGTCCAGCGTGGACAGGAAAACGCGGCGTTCGGTGCTGGTCGCGTACCCCGGAAGGACCCCGACCCTGGTCTTCCAGCGTGACCGGACGCGGCCTTTGACGGTGACCGGTGTCGCGGCGGTGACCAGGTCGGGCACGGGCGGGAGGCCCTGTGTGCGCGGGTCGGCCGGGTCCTCTCCGGCCATCGCGGTCAGCATGATCGCGGCGTCGCGGGCGTCGCGCGCCAGCGGCCCCGGGTGATCGCGGGTGTAGCTGAGCGGGATGATCCCGGCCAGCGACACCCGGCCCATCGTCGGTTTGAGGCCGGTCAGGTTCTGCGCGTTCGACGGCGCGGTGATCGAGCCGCCGGTCTGTGTGCCGGTGCCGGATGCGGCCATCCGCCCGGCGACTGACGTGGCGGTGCCGGTCGACGAGCCGCCGGGGTCCACCGTCGCGTCGCCGGGCGTCCATGCGTTGACGGTGGTGATCCGCCCGTCCGGGGTGGTCGCCCGGGTCGTGGCGAGCGGCCCCATCTGCGTCTTGCCCAGCACGATCGCGCCGTTCGCGGTGAGCCGCGTGACGGCGGTGGCGTCCCGCGGCGGCATGAAGTCCTGGAACAGGTAGGAGTTCGCGGTGGTCCGTACGCCCGCGGTCCAGTAGTTGTCCTTGATCGCCAGCGGGATCCCGTGCAGCGGCCCGGTGTGCTTCCGCCGGCCGGCGGCCTTCGCGGCGGCCCGCGCCTGCTCGGCGAGCACGGTGTTGAACGCCTGGTAGACGCCGTCGAACCGGCCGATCCGGTCCAGGTAGGCCTCGACCAGCGCGGCCGGTGTCAGCTTCCCGTTCTTGATCATCCAGGCGGCTTCGGCGACCGTCAGCTCGGTCGGATCGGCCATCGCCTCGGGCCGCGGCCGCAGGTAGGCGCCGGCACCGAACCGTGCCGGTCCCGCCGCCAGCGCAGACCCGGGGGTGGTCCAGGCCGTCGCCCCGGTCGCTGCGGCGGCGGACACCGCGAGGGTACGCGCCAGGAAGTCCCGCCGGTCCACTGTGCTCACCGCCGCCACTCCGTCCCGATCGACGGGTACAGCATCGGCGCGGGCTGCTGCCCCAGCGCCGGAACCGGGTCGAACTGATACCCGGCCAGCGTCCCGACGGTCCCCCGCACGAACGACCGCAGCGACGCGAGCACGGTCTCCCGCCCCGGCGACCCGGTCTCCGGATCCGGCGCGCTACCGGCGGGCAGCTGATCGAGGTCGATGCCGAGGGACGCCAGCCGAGCCCGGATCATGACATCCAGCTCCGCGTCCGTAGGTGGTTTCACAGCCATGGCGACCACCCTCGAGCTCCACTGTGTCCCACCGATGTCACCGTGATCACGTCCCGGTAGCCCGTCCGGGGTGGCCGGTCGCGCGGGGGCGGGTCAGGGGCTGAGGAAGACGACGCGGTTGCGGCCGGTGCGTTTCGCCTCGTAGAGGGCCTCGTCGGCGATCTTCGTCAGCTGGTCGGGGCCCGCGACCGCCGGCGGTCCGCCCGTCGTCACGCCGACGCTGATCGTGACGACGCCGCCGTCGGCGAGTTCGTGGGGTTCGGCCAGGGCGGCCACCGCCTCGCAGGCGCGTTCGGCGACGAGCAGCGCGTTCTCCGGGCCGGCGCCGGGCATCACGATGCAGAACTCCTCGCCGCCGTAGCGGGCCACCAGATCGGTCACCCGGACCGCGCCGCGCAGGGTTTCCGCGACCATTCTCAGACAGTCGTCGCCGCCCTGATGACCATAATGGTCGTTGTACTTCTTGAAGTTGTCGATGTCTATCATCGCGACGCCGATCGGTGACTGGGAGCGGCGGGAGCGCAGCCATTCCTCGTCGAGGAACATGGTCAGTTTGCGGCGGTTCGACAGGCCGGTCAGCGGGTCGGTCACCGCCAGCAGTTCGAGGCGCAGGTTCGCCTCGGCCAGTTCCTCGGTCCGTTCGGCGACTTTGCTCTCCAGCGACGCGTACAGGCGGGCGTTCTCCAGCGACACCGTCAGCTGGCCGGCGATCAGGCGCACCGCGTCCAGCCGGCCGATGGAGAAGGCCCGGCGGCTCAGCCGATTCTCCAGCAGCAGCATCGCCCGCGGCTGCCCGTGGCTGAGCACCGGCACCGCCAGCAGCGAGCAGTGTTCCAGGCCTTTCAGGTACGGGTCGCGGCCCACCCGGTCGTCCAGGGCCACATCCTCGACGAGCAGCGGCTCCCGGGTGCGTTCGGCGTAGCGGATCGCGGTCAGTGGCAGCAGGCCCTGGTGGGCGGCCTCCCCCACCGGGATCTCCGGGCGGTCGCCTTCGGCCGGCAGGGTCCAGCCGCCGGACAGATCATCCCAGAGGATCATGTGGACGACGGTGGCGCCGGTCAGCTGGCTCAGCACCTTGCGCACGCTGATCCGCAGCGTGTCCAGCGACGTCGCGGAGCTCAGTGCCCGGGCCGCTTCGAGGACCGCGATCAGGTCGATGTCCGCGCTGGACAGGTTCACGCTGTGGGTGCTGCCCACGCTGGCCCCCGCGGACGGGCCACGGGTGATCGGCACGTCGGCCAGCGCCGGGTACGCCCGCAGCATCGCCCGCACCTTCCCGGTGGCACCCCACGCCGCGTACCCCTGGAGGGCTTCGCCCAGCAGTCGTGTGCCGACCTGGTCCAGTTCGTGGTCGAGGTAGAACCGCCCGGCGCGTTCGAAGATCAGCGGCCGGTGCCAGGACGATCCGGTGGTCACCGCGTCGGACATCGCCGCGTCGTACGCGCTCACCGCCGCCGTGAAGTCGCCGTGCACCGCGGCCCGGGTCGCTTCGGCCAGCCGGTGCAGGTGGCGGAAGTTACCGGGGTGGCCGGCGGCGCGGGCGGCCAGGAAGTCGCGGCTGCGGTCCAGGTCGGCCAGGGCGCTCTCGTGCGGCGGCCCGAACACCGTGCCGGCCCGGACCTGCGCGGCGAGTACCGTCACCACGTTCCCGGTCACGGTGTTGTAGCTGCCCGGAATGGCCGCCAGCATCTCCGCCATCCGGGGGCCGTGCCGGGCCAGGGTCGCGTCGTCCCCGGCTATCGCGGCGACCAGGCAGCGCACGATCAGGTAGATGACGGTGGCCATCCGGTCGCCGGCCAGCCCGGCGAGGTAGGCGGGTTCGTCGGAGTCGTCGAACCCGTCCGCGCCGCGCACCGCCTTGATCATCTTGGCGAAGGCACCGAACGTGGCGGTCTCCCGGGCCGCACCGATCCGGTCGGCGAACGCCAGCGCCGCCTGCACCTCGTGGTCCAGCGCGTCCAGGTCGGCGCAGCCCACCATCTGTGCCACCGACGCGTAGTTGGTGTAGAGCGCGTTGCGCAGGTCACCGACGCGCAGCAGGCCGTCACGGGCCTCGTGGGTGTAGCGCACGGCCTGGTCCAGCGGCTCGAACCAGTGCGCGGTGAACGAACTGTGCAACCATTTCACGTGCGGGATGCCGCTCTCGTACCCGTGTGTCTCGCTGACCCGCAACACGTGCCGGACCGCCGTGTACGCGTCCCGGTAGTCGCCGTCGCCGCGGATGGTCACCGCACCGTGGTAGGCGAGCACCCCGGCGAGGGGTTCGCAGGTGCCGCCGGACGCCCACATCTCCGAGGCCCGGGCCACCAGCCAGCACATGATCTGCTGGTCGGTCAGGTAGGCGACCACGATCAGCCGTTTGATCAGGTGCGCGGAGGCGAGCATCCGGTGGTCGGTCATCTCCGGCAGCGCGGCGGCATCCCCGGCGCTCGCCATCCACGTCCGGAACGTGGTGAGCCCGGCGTCGATGCTCGCCGGCATCCGGTCGTCGGACGGCGGCACCAGCCCGAGCCGGCCGAGCATGCCGATGCCCAGGCGCAGCGCGTCGGCCAGCCGGCGGCGGGCGGTCAGGGTGCTGACCTGCTCGGTCACCGGGCCGGCCAACCACACCGGCGACGCGGCGGCCGCCACGATCTCGTCGAACAGCAGGTCGGCCTGGATGAAACGGCCGAGCGCGCAGAGCGCCGCATGCCAGTCCGCTCGCGCGGCGGCGTACCCCGCATCGGTTTTCGTCAGCAGACGCAGCGCGGTCGCGAGATAGAGCTCGGCCCCCGCATGGTTGGCGAGCCGCCGGGCCGCGTGCGCGGCCCGGCGCAGGAGATCTGCCGCCGCCTGCGTCTCCCCGTCCCGCGCCTCTCCGGGTACGAGCAGAGCACCGGCCCCGGCCAGGTAGTGCGGCGCCGCCGCGATCGTCGACAGCGGCCCGTCCGCGAGCCGCCGCGCGATGGTGAGGCTCAGTTCGGCCCGTTCGGTCACCGCCATCCGCTCGAACGCCGCCTGCTGCACCCGGTCGTGCCGGAACCGCGCCGCGTCCTCGTGCACGACCAGCAGACCGTCGTCGACCGCGGGACGCAGCACCGTCCCGATCACCGCCGGTTCGCAGCCGCTCGCCACCGCCACCAGTTCCGGTCCCGGTTCGGCGCCCAGGCAGGCCATCACCGCGACGAGTTCCCGGGTCCGCGGCGGCAGCGCGTCGATCCGCGCGCCGAGCAGGTCCACCACGTCGCCGCTGCCGACGAACCGCCGCACCTGTTCGGTGTCCCACCGCCAGCCGGCGCCGTCCGGCACCAGATCACCCTCGCGGCGCAGCGCGTTGATCAGTTCGGCGGTGTCGAACGGGTTCCCCCCGGTCCGTTCCCCGAGCACCGCCGCGAGCGGCGCGGCCTGCGGCACCGGCAGCCGCAGCATCTCCGCGACCAGCGTGGCCAGGTCGTCGGCGCCCAGGTTGTCCAGGTGCACCTCGCCGGAGGTCCCCCGGTCGCGGCGCACCCGGGCCCGCACCGCGCTCAACGGGTGCGTCTCGTCGACGTCCTCCTCCCGGTAGGCCCCCAGCACCAGCAGCCCCGGCAGGTCGTCGCGGCCCAGCACGTCGTCGAGGAACCGGTAGGTGCCCGGCGCCGCCCACTGCAGGTCGTCGACGAACAGCACGACCGGATTGTCCGGCCCGGCCACCGTCCGCAACAACGCCAGCGCCACCAGCCGGCTCCGGGCGAACACCTCCTGCGGGTCGGGCACGGCATCCTGCGGTGTCACCTCCTCACCGAACAGCGCCCGGAACGCCGGCATCGTCGCGGCCAGCATCCGGTGATCCGGGCCGAGCGCCTCGCGCAGCTGCCCGCGCATGTCGTCGACCACATCGTCCGGTTCGGCCAGCAGCAGCGTGCCGAGCTGGTTGAACGCCTCCGCCAGCGCGTCCGCCCGATCCTGCTGGAACTGGTCGAACTTGCCGTGCACGAACCGCCCGCCGGCCGCCGCCACCGCCGGGCGCAGCCGCTCCACCAGGGCGGTCTTGCCGACGCCGGGCGGTCCGGTGATGAACGCCAGCACGCTGCGCCCGGCCAGCGCCTCACCGAGCAGTTCGTGCAGCGCGGCCAGCTGGGCACGGCGGCCGATCAGCCGCGACGGCGGGGCCAGGCGGATCGGGAAGTCGCGGACACCCAGCCGGAAACCGTCCGGGTTGCCCCGGGCCCAGCGGTCCCGCAGCAGCGCCAGGTCGTACGCCAGACCCTCCCCGCTCTGGTAACGCCGGTCCGGCTCCTTGTGCAGCAGCCGCATGACGATCTCGGACAGCCCGGTCGGCAGACGCGGGTCCCGTTCGGCCGGGGCCGCCGGCAACCGGGCCAGGTGATCGTGGATCAGGCTCAGCGGATCCCGGTCCCGGCCGAACGGCGGAGCACCGGTGGCCAGCTCGTACAGGGTGGCGCCGAGCGCGTACAGGTCGGCGCGGTGATCGACCGGGCGGCCGGTGCGGCCGGTCTGCTCCGGCGCCAGGTACGGCAGGGTGCCGGCCATCCCCTCCTCCGGCCGCAGCGCACCCCGCTCCTGCGCGGGCAGCACCGCCAACTCGAAGTCGATCAGGGTGGGCCGGTCGTCCGCGCCGATCAGGATGTTCGCCGGGCTGACGTCACGGTGCACCACCCCCCGCCGGTGCACCCCGGCGAGCACCTCGGCCAGGCCGTGCGCCAGGTCGATCAGAGCGCCGGCGGGCCACGGGACGGGCAGCCCGGACAGGACACGGGCGGGCGCATGCCGCAACGTCAGGACACCCCGCGGCGCGTCGTCGCCGATCAGGTGCGGAGTGCCGGGCACGCCCCGGAGCAGCCGCAACGCGGCCAGTTCGTTACGCAGTCGCTCGGCGGCACGGGGGCCCAGCGGGCGTTTGCGGACCACCCACCCGCCGTCCTCGGCACGCACCCGGGCGACGTGGGTACGGTCGCTGTCGTACAGCACCTCTTCCGCACCGTCGGACCCCACTACCTTCGCATCGGCAGGCCCCGCCCCGGCGATGAGGCCTTCCCCTCGACGGACCCGGCTGCGGCGACGAGGCCTGCCCTTTGGCGGGCCCGGCTCCGGCGGCATCGGCGGACCCGGCAGCGTCGGCGGGCCCGGCGGGCCCGGCTCCGGTGGCATCGGCGGACCCGGTCCCGGCGATGAGGCCGGAACCGGGTCCATCGTCGGGTCAGGACCAGGACTTGGTCCAGAGCGCCCGATCAGTTCCGGCCACGAAGACCTCGATCTGGCCGAATCCGGGTGACACGGCGCCCGGGCCCTGGTTGTTCTGGATCCGGCCGTCGAGGGACTCCCATTCGTACCACCGGTCGTCGTCCCAGGCCCGGTGCCACAGGGCGCCGTCGGTGCCCCGGCCGAACAGGTCCAGCCGGCCGCCACCCCAGCTCGCTACGGCCGGCGACGACGTCAGCACGCCGCCCTGGGTGTCCCAGCTGTTCCAGCGGTTGTCGTCGTACGCCCGATGCCAGGCCGCATTGTCGGTGCCCCGCACGAACACGTCGATTCGCCCGTAACCCCACGACACGGCCGCCGGCCCGGAGGTCAGCACCCCGCCCAGCGACTGCCAGTCGGTCCACCCGCCCCGGGTCCAGCGCTTGGTCCACAGCGCGTTGTCGGTGCCGCGGACGAACACGTCCAGCCGGCCCGGACCCCAGCTGGCCGCGGCCGGCTCCGAGGTCAGTACCCCGCCGAGCGACTCCCAGTCGGTCCACTGGTCATTGTCGGACGTCCGGTGCCAGAGCGCGTTGTCGGTGCCCCGCACGAACACGTCGATCCGCCCGTCGTCCCAGGAGACCGCGGCGGGCGCCGAGGTCAGCACCCCGCCCCGGGACTGCCAGCCGGACCAGTTACGTCCCTGCCGGGACTTCTGCCAGAGCGCGTTGTCGGTGCCGCGGACGAACACGTCCACCCGGTTACGTCCCCAGGACGCCGCCGCCGGGCCGGACGTCAGCACGCCGCCCAGGGATCGGTAGTCGGACCAGTCCGCAGGTCTCTCCTGATTCGCTCGCCTTTCCTGACTCGTCGCGGGCGCTCTCGTCACGAGCCCACTTGCCGCCTGCTCTCGTGCCGTCTGCTCTCTTGCCGCCAGCGCGGGCGACGGTACCGCCGCCGTGCCGAGGCCGAGAGCAACCACCGCGAGCATCGCCCCCATCTTGATACGCATCACTTCCTCCTCACGTTTCCGCAGGTCGAACAGCGCCTGCACTAGATCACGCGAGACGCCCACACCGGCGTGGTTCAGCTGCGCGCAGAAGGACGGCGTGTTTCGTCCCTCGTAGTCCGGGAAGGGAACCCATGTACCGTCAGCGACTTTCTGAGGAGAATCCCCCATGACAGGCAACGAGCACGAGGTCAACCGCAGCGCCCGGTCCGGCCAGTTCGTCAAGGAGAGCACCGCCGAACGCGACCCCCGCCACACGACCACCGAGCAGGTGGGCGGTGAGTCGTCCACCGACGACGCGGATCGCGAGATCCACCGGAGCGCAAGCACCGGCCGGTTCGTCACCGAGACGACGACGGAGCTGCACGCGTCCACCACCGAAACCCAACACCGCTGACCCCCACCCGGGTACGCCCGGCTCCTCCGCCCTGGATGATCGAGTCCTGAGTCGTTGCCGGCCGATGGTCGTACGCGATGAGCGATCGCGGGTTGGGCACGTCGATGCCGGTGTCGCGTCCCCGGCGTTCGGCATGTATCCGGACTTCGCACACGACCCCATCTGACCTGCGCTGACTACCTGAAGTGCTGGATCTTGCATGCGGTCTGACCAGCGACTATGCGGCATGTGCGAAAGACGGGGCTAGACACGTTTCGTGGTCAGGGTGCGAAGCCCATCCGCGTGGTGATTACGGGCGCGCAGGACGCCCCAATTCACCACACCCGTGGCGGTGTGGTGATTACGGGCGTGCTGGGCGCCCGAAGTCACCACGCTGTTGTGGGTGTGGTGAATTCGGGCGCGCTGGGCGCCTGAAGTCACCACGCTGTTGTGGGTGTGGTGACTTCAGGCGTGCTGAACGCCCGAAATCACCACAGAGGCAGACCCTGACTGCGAAAAGTGTCTAGAGGTGTTAGGGCTGCGGGGCCGGCGGCGTGAACGAGGCGGGGGCGCACGCCGGGTGCAGGGCCAGCAGCACGCCGCCGGTGATGACCCGCAACTGCTCGACCTGGGGGGCGGTCAGGTGGCGGAACAGGTTCTCGTGGAGGGCCGCGTAGTACCCGGGCAGGCAGGCCTCCACCTTGGCCCGGCCGAGGGGCGTGATCGCGGCCAGGGTGAAGCGGGCGTCGCGCGGGTCGGGGCGGCGCTCCATCAGGCCCTGTTTCTGCAGGCGGGTGGCGATGCGGGACAGGTGGGAGGGCGTGACGCTGGCGGTGCTGGCCAGGTCGCCCATGGTGCAGGTGCCGTCGTCGCTGAGGTGCAGCCACCACAGGGTCTGGAAGTCGCTGTGGCTGAGGCCGGACTCTCGCAGGTGTGCGTCGAGGGCGGCGGGCAGCCAGATCATCACACCGAGCAGGGAGCTCCATGTCTCCAGCTCGACGGGGGTCAGATCGTCCCGGCTCACGGCGGCGACGCTAACACGAGTTCGTTTCCGCGGAAAGTAATCCGGATAACACTTGCCGCGGAAAGTATCTCGACGTTACGTTACTTTCCATGGAAACTATGCGAGCCGCACGCTTTCACGACTACGGATCCACCGACGTCCTCGTCATCGAGGAGGCCCCCCAGCCGCACGCCGGCCCCGGCGAGGTCCGCATCAAGGTGGCCGCGGCCAGCGTGAACCCGGTCGACTGGAAGATCCGGATGGGTGCGGTCCGTGACTACTTCCCGGTCGAGTTCCCGGCGATTCCGGGCCGGGACGCGGCCGGCGTCGTGGACGAGATCGGCGACGGCGTCACCGGCGTCACGGTCGGTGACCGGGTCTTCGGTCTGGGCGGGCTCTTCGGTGGCTCCGCGGAGTACGCGGTCCTGTCCGCCTGGGCCCCGGTGCCGGACGCCTGGACCGACGAGCAGGGCGCGGCGGCCGGCCTCGCGGTGGACACCGCGGGCGCGGCGCTCGACGCGCTCGGCGACGTGTCCGGCCGCACGATCCTGGTGGAGGGCGCGGCCGGCGGCGTGGGCAGTGCGGCGGTCGCCCTCGCGGTGTCCCGCGGCGCGACCGTGATCGGCACGGCCAGCGCGGGCAAGCACGACTACCTGCGCTCACTGGGTGCGGTGCCCACCACGTACGGCGAAGGCCTTGCCGCCCGGGTCAAGGAACTCGCGCCGAACGGGGTGGACGGCGTCGTCGACACGGCCGGCCTCGGTTCGCTGCCGGACCTGGTCGGCATCGCCGGGGACGCGTCCCGTGTGGTGACGGTCGCCGACCACCTGCGCGCCGAGGGTCTGGGCGTACGCCACCTCAGTGCGGGCAACAACCCGGCCCTGCTGGCCGAGGGTTCGGCTCTGGGCGCCCGCGGCGGCTGGGCTCCCAGCATCGCCGCGTCGTTCCCGCTGGAGCGGATCGCCGAGGCGCACGACCTGTCCGCACAGGGCCGGACCCAGGGCAAGATCGTCGTCACCCCCTGAGGCCACTGAGGAACCTGAGGCCCCGGAGGCCACTGAGGAACTCTGAACACCGGGCAGGCCACGGGGGCGCCCTCCCGTGGCCGATCATGGCATCGACGGTCGTTGACCTCCGGCAGCGCCCGGCCCTAGGTTGGCCGGATGAGACGCTTTGCTGCGGCCGCCGCGTTTCTGCTGCTGGCAGGATGTGGCGGCACGGGGGACAGGGACGACGACGCCGGGAAGCGGGACAAGGTCGCCGTCGGGGTCATCGCGATCGTCGACGTGGCGCCGATCTATCTCGGACAGGCGCAGGGATTCTTCGGGCAACAGGACATCGACCTGACACTGACCACGGCGCAGGGCGGCGCGGCGATCGTGCCGGGCGTGCTGAGCGCCGAGTTCCAGTTCGGGTTCAGCAACACGATCTCGCTGCTGCTGGCCCAGGGACGGAACGTGCCGATCAGGGTGGTGGCGAACGGCAACAACTCCACCGGGGACGCCGCGAACGACTTCGGCGGGCTCTACGTCCGGGCGGACAGTCCGATCCGGTCGGCCAAGGACCTCGGCGGGCGGACCGTCGCGGCCAACACGCTGAAGAACATCACCGAGACGACGGTCAAGGCGACCGTCAAGAAGGCCGGCGGGGATGCGAGCGCCGTCCGCTTCACCGAACTGGCGTTCCCCGACCAGGTGCCGGCGTTGCAGGCCGGGCGGGTGGACGCGATCTTCGTGGTCGAGCCGTTCCAGCAGGCGGCCATCGCGGCCGGGGCGCGGCGCATCGCCTCCCCGTACGCGGAGGCCGCACCGAACCTGACCGTCGCGATGTACTTCACCTCGCAGCAGCTGATCGCGGAGGACCCGGAGCTGGTCACACGGTTCACGACCGCGATGCGGCAGTCGCTGGCCTATGCGGACACGCATCCGGACGAGGTCCGGGCGGCGCTCGGCACGTACACGAAGATCAGCCCGGAGACACGGGACGCGCTGGTGCTGCCGCGCTGGCCGGTCGAGGTGAACCGCGGGTCGGTGACCGAACTCGGGCGGCTGGCGAGGGAGGACGGTCTGCTCACCGCAGAGCCGGATCTGACCGCGCTGCTCCCCGGATCCTGACCACGTCGGCGAGGGCGACCAGGCGGGCGGTCAGCCGGTCCGGGTCGAGCGGACCGGGGTCGTCGCCCGCCAGCCACTCGCTGACGATGGTCCCGGCGCCGCCGGTGACGAACGCCCGCAGGTCGTGGATCACCGCCGGGTCGAGGTCGCCGAAGGCGCCCCGCAGCCCGTCGGGGGTGATCAGCGCGCCGAACAGTTCGTGCAGCACCCGGGTCATCGCGAACGCGCACGAGCCGGTCAGCATGGCCCGGTAGAACTCCCGGTACCCGGCGAAGTGCCGGGCCATGGCCAGCATCCGCACCCGCATCGGCTGATCAGGATCGGCCAGGGCCGGGAGCAGCTCGCGTTCCACCAGGTCCGCCGCGGCCGCCACCAGCAGGCCGTCGCGATCACCGAACTGCAGATAGACGAGCTGCCGGCTGACCGTCGCGGCGTCGGTGAACACGCCGACCGGCACGGCGGTGGTGCCGGCTTCGGTGACCAGTCGCACCGCGGCCGCCATCAGCGCGGACCGGTTGCGCAGCGCTCGGCGGTCCTGTCGTTCTTCCATCACCGCAACATTAGACAGTTGTCAAAAGCGGTCGATGCTGTTTTCGAGTTCGGCGTCCCCGAGGGTGGCGAGGTGGTCGCGTGGTGACATCTCCTCGCTGTTGACCGCGTCCGGGTCGGCACCGGCCTCGGCGAGCGCCACCAGCAGGGCGGCCGGTCCCCGGTTGTCGACGGCGTAGTGCAGCGGCGTGTTCCCGTCGCGGTCCCGGGCGTTGACGTCGAGCCCGGCCGCGATCAGCCGCGGCAGCAGCATCGCCGGATCGAAGGCGACGATCCAATGCAGGAGGGTACGCCCGTGCGGGTCCTTCAGCTGCGGGTCGAGGCCCTCGTCCAGCAGGGACAGGACGACACCGGTGCCGCCGTGGATCATCCGCTGCCAGAGGTCGTCGCGGTGCCGCTGGAGTTCGGGTGGCAGCAGGTCGTGGGCGCCGTCGGACCACGCCTGGTCGAGGGCGAAACAGCCGGTGACCTCGCCGCGGAGGGCACGCAGGGTCCGTTCGCGCTGCTGTTCGGCGGGCGTGTGCGCGCAGAGTTCGAGGCAGCCGAGACGCACGCCGACCTCGTGATCACCTTCCTGGCAGGGCACCCGCACCGTGTCCGCCGGGGCGGCCTCGACCACCCGCACCGCCGGTCCGGAGGTCGAGGGGATGTCGCGCGCCAACGGGTGCAGGTCATCGGGTGTCAGGAGACCGCGGGCGATCAGGTCGTGGTCGAGGGAGTAGCGGAACTGGTCCGGTTCCAGGCGGGGCAGCAGGCGTTCGGGCGGGTTGCGGCCCAGCCCGCAGGACTGCCAGGACACGCCGATCCGCGCGTCGGTCACGTCGAGGCGCAGGAACCACCAGGCGTCCACCCACAATGCCCAGGTCGTGGAGTCGCACCGGCTGCTGAGCCACCGCACGTCGCGGGCCAGCCGCACCGGGTCGACGGCCGACATGACCGGGCCGTTCTCGTAGCGGGGCCAGTGTTCCTCCGGGTCGTCGGTGACCACGAGCCCGGCCTCGCCGAAGGCCGCCGCCAGGGTAGGCGCGTTCTGCACCCGAAGACGGTCGTTCCCGGGCACCCCGAGATGGTCACCAGTGGCCGACCATTGGTGGGCGGGGACCGGCAGGCAGCCGTCGCAACTCCGGGACGCCGCGAGGGTGAGGCGTTGCGAGCCGAGCCGGGACCGCGCCGTCTGCACGGTCAGGAACACACCCGACGGTTCGTCGGGGATCAGGGCGTACCGGCGGTCGCGGACCAGGGTGTGGTATCCGTCGAGGATCCGCGGAAGGTGCCATCGGAGCAGGTCGGGCGCGAGGTCGGCGGCGGCCTTCTCGGCCTCGCCGGCCAGGTCGTCGTCGAGGGCGTCGAAGGCGATGTCGTAGCGGGCGGCGGCACAGGCGGCCCGCCAGTCGCCGCGTTCCCGGGCTTCGGCACAGGCCGCGATCATCGATGCGGGCACCGCGTATCGGCGGATTCTCTCCCAGGCCGCGAGATCGCTCATACCTTCCATGTTTACCGGAAAGGTGCGCGGGGCCGGCATCGACCGGCCCCGCGCATCGTCAACGAACGGTCGTGCTGAACGGGGTGACGGTCACCTTGTCGATCAGCGGGGCGTACGCCGACCGCAGCAGCACGTCCGGCCAGTCGTCCGAGGCGTAGGTGGTGCCGTCGAAGTTGGGCAACTCCTGCGAGCGGAACGACAGGGTGTTGCCGCCCTTCTCGAGGGTCACCGGCACGGTCAGCTCCCAGAAGTTGTCGTCGTGGAAGCTGTGCGGGAACAGCACCCGGGTGGCCGTTCCCCCGTTGACCGACAGGTCGGCGTGCCGGGCCAGCGGGTCCGGGTTGTAGTGGGTGGCCACCGCCTGTTCCGGGTTGGAGTACCGGATCCGCAGGGCGTAGGTGCCGGCCCGTGCCGCGGTCACCGGGAACGTCAACGTGTTGCCGTTGCCGGGAAGTCCACCCACACCGGTGACGGCCTTCGTCCCACTGGCGAGTGGCTTCGTCACCACCGACGCGGTGCCGCCCACCGTGGCGTTCTCGGCCTCCAGGACGGTCAGCGGCAGCCTGCCGGCGGACGGCCGCACGTCGAGCCGGTCGATCCGGGTGCCCTTCGCGGTGCCGGTCACCACGACCTTGTTGACGCCGCCGGAGAGCGAGACGGCGGCCTTCGGGGACGTGGTGATCCCGTTGACGGTGACACGCACCGAGCCGCGGTCCACGGCCAGGTCGAGCAGCGCCTCCGCGTCGGCCTTCGCGTAGACCCAGAACGTCGCCGTCCCGCCCCTGCCGAGTTCGGCACCGGCGTGTCGCTGGTAGAACGGTTTCGCGCGGGCCAGGTCGGCCAGTTCGGCCTCGTAGGTGGCGGCCGGGCGGGGCAGGGCGAGGGTGATCCGGTCGAGGATCGCGTCGCCCTCGGTGCCCCGGGTGCCGTCGAGACTGCGGGCCGCCAGCGAGATCGTGTGCCGGCCGGCGGTCAGGTCGACCGTCGTGTCCGCGTGGTCCCAGACCACCCATTTGTAGCCGAGCGGCAGGAACAACTCCTGTTCGGCGGCGCCGTCCACGCGTACGAAGATATTGGTCGGCCCTTGGTCCTTGACGAGGTCGTAGGTGTTCAGCGAGTTGGCGAAGACGCTCAGGTCGTAGGTGCCGGTGGTGGGCACGTCGACGGTGAAGTCGAGCACGCCGTCGCTGCCGGTCCGCAGGCCGCCCACGTCGTATCCGCCCGAGGTGTAGAACTTCGACACGTCCGACGGCGAGCCCTCCGGGCCGTTGCGACTGTAACCGCTGCCGGTGTAGCGGGCGTCCTCCGCCTCGTAGGATCCCTGCCAGGTGGCGGGAGACCCGGCGGTCCGGTCGCTCTTCCCGGCGGGGCTCACCACGATTTCGTACGCGGAAGCCTCCGTCAAGCGGTCGAACTCCATCACGACCGATCCGTCGACGACCGTGAGGTCCTTGTCGGCGAGGAGTCGCGGCTGGGCCGAGTCGCCGATCTGCCCGGTCCACGGGATCTCCCGGATCCAGGCGTGCACCTTCTTGCCGAAGGATGTCGGCACGTCGTCGAAGCGGATGTATCCGGCACTCGACGCCCCGCCGAAGATCAACCGCGCCTGCTTCTTGGCGGTGTCGAGACTGGCCACTCCCTGCAGCGTGTAGTTCTGCCCGGGGAACGGCGGCGACACCTTGACGGTCTGGCCGGTCATGCTGCCGTACGCGTTGAACAGCCACCACTGCCCGTTGCCCCGGTTGGCCTGCACCGCCGAATCAGACAGGTTGCCGTCGATGTTCCAGTACGCGATGTCCGCGTCGACCTTGGACTCCTCGATCGCCGAGATCCACTGGATCATCTGGCCGGGCACGCTCGTGTGGTAGTTGAAGGCGTACTCGTTGATGTTGATCGGCAGGTGCTCGCCGGGCAGCAGCTCGGCCTCCCACGCCCGGTACTTCGCGACCGACTCGCGGACCGCCTCGGGGTGGCTCAGCTCGTGCCAGGTGATCACGTCGGGCAGTGTTCCGGCCGCCAGTGTGTGCGTCAGGAAGCCCTTGACCTGGTCATACAGGATGCTGGTGTTGGGCCCGGCGATCCGCGCGTCCGGGATCCGGCTCTTGATGATCTCGTGGACGTCGTCCCAGGCCTGCAGATAGTCGTCCGGGTCGCTGAGCCAGCTGACCCGGTTGTAACTCCACTCGCCGGTGCCGAACATGTTGCCCTCGGGCTCGTTGAACGGCACGAAGACGATGTTGTCGCGATACTCCGGCTCCAGGGTGAGCACCTGCTCGACCTGCTTGACGATCTTCTGTTTGAAGAGGTCGAGCTTCTCCTGCGGGGTGCTGCCCGGCCACTGGTACGGGAATCCGCGGTGGATGTCGGTCATGTAGATGTAGACGTCGCCGTCGGTGCTGTCGGCGAGCGGCTTCACCACCTCGAGGGCGTCCGCACCGGGGTGCTGCGGTCCGTCCTGCGCCTTGGTCGACACGGTCCGCAGGTGCATGCCCTCGATCAGGTTGTTCGTCGGGACACCGTCGCCGTACAGGCCGTAGAGCGTGCCGGCCGCGCCACCGTGGAAGTCGCCGGTGGTCTCGCCGAGGTCGACGATCAGCTCGCCCTCGCGGACCACGGTCACCGTGGCGGTCACGGTCCGGCCGGCCACGACGCCGTTCACGCTGAAGGTGCCGCGCTGGGCGTACCGCGCAGGGTCGACGGCGTCCCAGGTGATCGGGACGTCCCGGTCGTAGCCGTCGCTGAACGTGCCGCGGACCGCGGCCGGCAGCGTGGGCGCCGTCCCGATGGTGGTCCGCACGTCGAATGCGGTCTGGCTGATCCCGGTGGCGGTGGGCGGTGTCGCACCGTAGTCCTCGGCGACCTGGTCGGCGGTGAGCGCCGTGCCGTAGACGCGGAAGTCGTCGACCGCCCCGTCGAAGAGCGGGTCCTGGTAGAACGAGCGTCCGATGTACCCGGCGTGCGGGGTGCTCGCGTCGACGAGTTGGGCCGGGGTGATCGTGGTGGCCGCCGACGACACCTGCGCGCCGTCCAGGTAGCCGGCGATCCGTCCGCCGCCGAGTGTCACGGTCAGCGTCTTCCAGGAGTTCGCGGGCAGCGCCGCCACCCCGGTGACCTGGGCCTCCGCTCCGCCGCCGCCGGTGGTGACCGAGCTCCGCAGCCGGCCGTCGCCGTTGTACGGCGTACTGAACAGGTAGCGGGTGGTGTCCGTGCCGAGCGCGTAGATCCACTGCCAGGGCGCGGTGGTGCCGTCCCAGCGGATCCGGGTGGAGACGGTCAGCTCGGTGCGTCCCTGGAGTGCGCCGATCGGGATGCGGACGTACGCGCCGTCCGAGGTGGGACCGCCGCCGGGCAGTTGGACGGCGTGCCCGCCGGACGCGCCGTCGACCAGGGCGGCGGTGGAGCCGTTGACCAGGGCGCCGTCGAGTCCGTTGCCGGAGCTGTCGGTGATCACGCCGGTGCTGAGGTCGTCGGCGTCGAAGTCGTAGGCGAGCACCGGGACCGGGAGGTCCGCGGCGTGCGCGGGGAGGGCGGGGATGACGGGCAGCGCCACGATGACGGCCACGGTGAGCAAGCGTCTTCCGGGACTCATGTGTTCTCCATGTCGCGGGACGGTTGCGCGAACGTTACGGAGAGAGAACCACGCCCGTCAATGCCCTTCAGGAAATCGATTGCCGCCCACAACACCCCTCAGGGCGTGTTGAGTTGAGGCGCCACAGACGCCCAAAGTCAACACACTGCTTGGGCTGTGATGACTTCCGGCGCCGTGGACGCCCAAAGTCAACACACCGCTCGGGGTGTGGTGACTTCCGGCGCCGTAGACGCCCAAAATCAACACACCGCTCGGGGTGTGATGACTTCCGGCGCCGTAGACGCCCAAAATCAACACACTGCTTGGGGTGTGGTGACTTCGGGCGCCGTGGACGCCGGAAGTCGACACACTGCTTGGGGTGTGGTCAGACGGCGGTGGAGGCGCGCGGCACCAGACGGCACGGGCGGGCGTGCTGGCCGCGGACCGGATCACCGTTGATGGTCTGCAGCAGCAGCTCGGCCGCCGTCCGGCCGATCCCCTCCAGATCCATGTCCACGCTGGTCAGCGCGGGCCGGCAGCCCTCCACCATGACGTCCCAGTTGTCGAACCCGACAAGCGCCACGTCCCGCGGGATCACCCGGCCGGCATCGCGCAGCGCCTCGGCCAGCCCGCGGGCGATCTGGTCGCTGCCGCAGAAGACCGCGTCCACGTCGGCGCCGGTCGACAGCAGGATCCCGGCCGCCTGCCGCCCCCACGCCTCACTCCATTCCCCGTAGAGTGTCGGCGCCGCCGAGGTCAGCCCCTCGGCGGCCAGCGCGTCGGCCGCCGCGGACGCCCGGATCGTCGCCGAGTGGTGATGTTCCGGCCCGGTGACATGGGCGATCCGGCGCCGGCCGATGGCGAGCAGGTGCCGGATCGCCCGGCGGGCGCCGTCTGCCTCGTCCGGGACGACCGAGCAGTCGTCCGGGTCGGCGGAGCTGATGAACGCGTACACCACCGGGACCGGCAGGCGCACGCCGATCGGGGCCCGCGCCAGGGTCCGCCGGCCGGTCACGATGATCCCGTCCACCTTGCGGCTGAGCAGCGTCTTCAGGTAGTACTGCTCGCGGATCGGATCGTCGCGGGC
Organism: Actinoplanes rectilineatus; assembly: GCF_000962825.1. GTDB lineage: Bacteria > Actinomycetota > Actinomycetes > Mycobacteriales > Micromonosporaceae > Actinoplanes > Actinoplanes rectilineatus. The sequence continues at coordinate 38,025 of NZ_JZKF01000059.1, read as the reverse complement.
GTCGCAGAGGAAGACCGACATCTGCCCGGCCCCGAGCGCGTCCTCGGCACCGATCAGCAGCGGGATGCTGAACCGGCCGATGCTGTCCGTGGTGATCATGCCGACCGTGTAGGTGCGGCCGGTCTGCAGGCTGCGGGCGGCCGCGTTGGCGACGAATCCGAGCCGCTCGGCGGCCTGCTGGACACGTAACCGGGTCTCCGGCCGGAGCGCGCCGCGACCGTTGAGCGCTTTGGACGCCGTGCCGGTGGAGACCCCCGCGAGCGCCGCCACCTGGCTGATGGTGACCGCGCGTTCCACGCTGCTCAGAGTTTCCTCCCAGGTTTCCGGACGGGCCGAAGGGCCCTGCGTAATGGGACGGTAACTTGCTCTTGACATGCGAGCAAGCCGCTACTTAGCGTCTAGGCAATCGATTTCCTAGCCTATCCGGCTCGGGTGCACCGCCCCCATCGCACCACGCATTGAACACTCCTTGTTAGGGGATTCGATATGCCTTCCTTCCGAAACTCTCGGCGACGCCTGCGCGCCGCCGTGGCCGTCGCCCTCGCCACCTGCCTGGTCACCACCGGCTGCTCGTCCGAGTCCGGTTCCGGTGGCGCCACACCGACCGGCGACTACACGATCTGGGATCCGTACCCGCAGTTCGACGACAGCTCCGCGTGGGTGCGGCTGCTGACGACGTGCGGCACCGACGCCGGGGTGACCGTCGAGCGCACCGGATACGACACCACCGACCTGACCAACAAGGCGCTGCTCGCCGCCCAGCAGGACAACTCCCCCGACGTCCTGATCGTCGACAACCCGGTGGTGTCCACGCTGGCCGACGCCGGGGTGCTGACCACCACCGACGAGGTGAAGGTGGACGTCGCCGCGGTCTCGCCGAACCTGCTCGCGGCCGGCCGGATCGGCGGCAAGTCCTACGGCATCCCGATCGGCGCCAACACCCTCGCGCTCTACTACAACAAGAAGGTGCTGGACGCGGCCGGCGTCGACCCGGCGACGGTCACCGACTGGACCTCGCTGACCGCGGCGCTGACGAAGGTGAAGACCGCCGGCAAGAAGGGCATCACCTTCTCGGCGATCGGCACCGAGGAGGGCTCGTTCCAGTTCCTGCCCTGGTTCTGGGGCGCAGGCGCGAACCTGACACAGCTCGACTCGGCGCAGGGCGTCGCCGCGCTGACCCTGTGGACCGACTGGCTGAAGAACGGCTACGCGCCGAACTCGGTCCTCAACAACACGCAGACCACCAGCTGGCAGGAGTTCGCCGCCGGGGACTTCGCGTTCGCCGAGAACGGCACGTGGCAGCTGGCCAACGCCAAGAAGACCGGCTTCGAGTACGGGATCATCCCGATCCCGTCGCAGGCCGGTGGCACCGCCCCGGCGCCCACCGGCGGCGAGTTCGTCACCGCCCCGGTCCAGTCCGACACCGCGCGCTACGCCGTCACGGAGAAGCTGGTCGCCTGCCTGACCAGTGCGGACAACGCGCTCGCCACGGACACCACGCTGTCGTACATCGCCGCGACCGACGCCGTCCAGCGCACGCAGGTCGCCGACGACGACGAGCTGACCGTGTGGGTGGAGGCGGTCAAGGCGGCCAAGGGCCGGACCAGCGACGACCTCGGCACCAAGTACCCGAAGATCTCGCAGCCGCTGTGGACCGCGTTCCAGGCGGCACTGAGCGGGTCGGCCTCCCCGGCGGACGCGTTGAAGACCGCCCAGACCACGGCAGCCGCGGCGACCAAGTGACATCGCACGCCTCGACCCTGGCCCGGACCCGGGAGAAGCCCCGGGTCCGGCCCGCAGGCCACGACAGGCTCGCCGCCTGGGCGTTCCTCGCTCCGGTCGTGGTCTACCTGGTCGCCTTCTACGCGTACCCGCTCTACCGCAACCTGGACCTGAGCCTGCGGCACTACACCGTCCGGTCGTTCGTACGGGGGGACGCGCCGTTCAGCGGACTGGACAACTACCGGACCGTGTTCGCCGATCCCACCTTCGGTCCGGCGCTGCTGCACACGCTGGTGTTCACGGTCGCTTCGATCGCGGTGCAGTTCGCGGCCGGACTGGCGCTCGCGGTGTTCTTCGCCCAGCACTTCCGGTTGTCGTCGACGTTGCGGGCGCTGTTCCTCGTACCGTGGCTGCTGCCGTTGATCGTCAGCGCGTCGACGTGGTCCTGGATGTTGAACAGCGACTCCGGGGTCGTCAACCATGCACTCTCGCTGGTCAATGTTGATGCAGTCAACTGGTTGACGTCACCGGACTGGGCGTTGGCCAGCGTCGTCATCGCGAACATCTGGATCGGTATCCCGTTCAACCTGGTGGTGCTCCACAGCGGCCTGCAGGCGATCCCCGCCGAGGTGCACGAGGCGGCCGCGATCGACGGCGCCAACGGGTGGCAGCGCTTCTGGCGGGTCACGTTCCCGCTGCTCCGTCCGGTCTCGGCGATCACCCTGCTGCTCGGGCTGGTCTACACGCTCAAGGTCTTCGACATCATCTGGATCATGACGAAGGGCGGGCCGGCCGACGCGTCGACGACCTTCGCGACCTGGTCCTACCGGCTCTCCTTCGGCAACCTGCTGCCCGAGTTCGGACCGGGCGCCGCGGTCGGCAACCTGCTGATCGTCATGGCGCTGGTGTTCGGACTGCTGTACATCCGGATCCAGAGGAGGCAGAGCCTGTGAGGCAGTACGCCAAGACCGGCCTCGGACTGCTCTTCACCGCGATCATGCTGTTCCCGGTGTACTGGATGGTCAACGTGTCCTTCACGAAGGACACCGACATGCGCGCCGACCCACCGCACCTGTTCCCCTGGGACGGGACCCTCGAGGGTTACCGCGCGGTGCTCGACCAGCAGCTCCCGTACCTCGGAACGAGTTTGATCGTGGGTCTCGGCACCGTCGCGCTGACCCTGGTCCTCGCGGCGCCCGCCGGTTACGCGCTGGCCAAGCTGCGCCCGCAGGGTGGCGGCACGCTCAGCTTCGTGCTGCTGATCGCCCAGATGATCCCGGGGATCATCATGGCGATGGGCTTCTACGCCATCTACCTGCGGCTCGGTGTCCTCAACACGATCCCGGGCCTGATCCTGGCGGACTCCACCATCGCGGTGCCGTTCAGCGTGCTGATCTTCACGGCGTTCATGTCCGGCATCCCCGACGAGCTGATCAACGCGGCGCAGATCGACGGCGCGTCCCGGTGGCGCACCTTCCGATCGGTGATCCTGCCGGTCTCCCGCAACGCGATCGTCACGGTCAGCCTGTTCGCGTTCCTGTGGGCCTGGTCCGACTTCGTCTTCGCCACCACGCTCGACGGCGGCGGCGACCACCAGCCGATCACCCTCGGCATCTACCACTACATCGGCAACAACAACCAACAGTGGAACGCGATCATGGCGACCGCCGTGGTCGCCTCCATCCCGGCAACGCTGCTGCTCATCCTGGCTCAGCGGTACGTGGCCGCCGGTGTGACCGCCGGCGCCGTCAAGGACTGAAGAAGGAACATGAACGACTTCGTGCCGCACGGCCCCGTCCTGCCCACCGCCGACGCGATCTCCGCGCTGCGCCCGCTGCCCGCGAGTGGCGTGCGGCTCAGCACGGAGGGCCTGCTCGGCGGCTGGCAGGAACGCAACGCGACCGCCACCCTGCCGCACTGCGTGACGCAGCTCGACCGTCACGGCAACCTGGCCAACCTGCGCCGGGTCACCGGGGACCGCTCCGACGTGGCGTTCCGCGGGTTCTGGTTCGCCGACACCGATGTGCACAAGACGCTCGAGGCGGCGTTCTGGGAACAGGGCCGCTCCGGCACCGCGTCGCCGTTCACCGTGGACGCCGCCGCGCTGCTGGAGAAGGCGCAGGACCCGGACGGCTACCTGGACTCGTACTACCAGGTGGAGAACCGGGACAAGCAGTGGACCGAGCTGCACTTCAGCCACGAGATGTACACCGCCGGTCACCTGATCCAGGCGGCGGTCGCCGCGGCCCGGACCGCACCGGGTGACGCCGCGGCCCAGCAGGTGCTGACGGTCGCGCGCCGTTTCGCCGATCTCCTCGTCACACGGTACGGGGATTCGCCCGAGGTCGACGGGCATCCGGAGATCGAGACCGCGCTCGTGGAGTTGTACCGGGTCACCGGCCACCGGCCCTACCTGGACCTGGCCGGCCGGTTCGTGGACAACCGTGGCCACGGGGTGCTCGGCGAGGGCCGGTTCGGTCCGCGGTACTTCCAGGACCACGAGCCGCTGCGCAGCGCCGCCGAGGTCACCGGTCACGTGGTCCGGCAGCTCTACCTGCTGGCCGGCGCGGTGGACGTGGCCGTCGAGACCGGCGACCGGGAACTGCTGGACGCCGTGGTGCGACTGTGGGACTCGGCGCAGAACAGCCGCACCTACGTCACCGGCGGCCAAGGCTCCCGGCACCGCGACGAGGCGTTCGGTGACCCCTACGAGCTGCCGCCGGACCGGGCGTACGCGGAGACCTGCGCCGCGATCGGCAGTTTCCAGCTGGCGTGGCGGCTGCTGCTGGCCACCGGCGAGGCCCGGTACGCCGACGAGATGGAACGGGTGCTGCTCAACGGCATCGCGGGCAGCACCTCGGTGGACGGGACGGCGTTCTTCTACTCCAACCCGCTGCACCTGCGGACCGGGCACGACGGGTCACACGAGGACGCGCCGACCCAGCGTCTGAGCTGGTACTCGTGCGCGTGCTGCCCACCGAACCTGGCCCGCCTGATGGCGTCGCTGCACGGATACGTGGCCACCGGCTCGGCCGGCGACGGCCTGCAGCTCCACCTCTACGGTCCGGGAACCGTCGCCGGCGGCGGGCACGAGGTCACCGTCGACACCCGGTACCCGTGGGACGAGCAGATCACCGTGACGGTCTCGTCGGCGTCGGACACACCGTGGACGCTGGCGATGCGGGTGCCCGCCTGGTGCGACGCCCCGCGGCTGATCGTCAACGGGACGCAGGCTCCGGCCCGGGGGCAGATCCAGGACGGCTACCTGCGACTGCACCGCTCGTGGAAGCCGGGCGACACGGTCGTCCTCACGCTGACCATGCCGTCGCGCCTGGTCGCGGCGCATCCGCGGGTGGACGCCAGCCGGGGCGCGGTGGCGCTGGCCCGCGGCCCGCTCGTCTACTGCCTGGAGCAGGCCGACGTCCCGGCCGACCACGATGTGGAGGATCTCGCGCTGGATCCGGCGGCGCCGCTGGCGGTGTCCTATCACTCCGGCGGATTGTCTCCGGTCACTCTGCGCGTACCCATGCGGGTGCGGTCTTCCAATTTTGTTCCTCTTTATTCCGACATCTCATCCTTCAAGACCACGGCGGCCACCGTCACCGCCATCCCCTACTTCCTGTGGGCCAACCGGTCCCCCGGCGCCATGCGCGTCTGGATCCCGCTGGCCACGCGGGAGGAGTAACCGTCCCCTTTTCCCCATCCCCCGAGGTGAAGCAATGCGTTCCCGAAGAAAGGCACTGCTGCTCGCCGCCCTGCTGGTGACCACCGGGCTGGCCGTCCCCAGCCCGGCGGCCGCCGCCGGCAACACCCTCACCGTCAACGTCGGCACCACCGTCCGGCCGGTCACCCACGTCGCGTCCGGCGGCCTGTACGCCGTGGACACCGGCAGTAGACCGCCGCTCGGCCAGATGTACCCGCTGCGGCTCAACCACCTCACCCAGCCGCCGCCCGGCGGCACGCAGCTCGGCAACGGCGCCACCGAGCCGTGCTGCGACGGCCTCGAAGTCGCCGGCAAGGTCACCAGCGCCGGTGCCCAGCAGTTCTACCGGATGCCGGACATCTACCCGAACTTCCCCTACCGGTGGGTGAGCTGGGCGGACTGGGAGGCCAAGGTCCGCACCATGGTGCAGGCCCGGCTGAACGCCACCTCGGCCACCAACGTCGACGGCTGGGAACTGTGGAACGAGCCGGACTGGACGTGGAACACCGCGGCGGCCGGGGCGTTCACCGCCGGCTGGACCCGCACCCACCGGCTGATCCGCACCCTCGACACGGTCACCCCGATCGTCGGGCCCAGCCACTCGATCTACAACCACAACGGGATGGTCGAGTTCCTCACCAACGCCAGGGACACCGCCACCCTGCCCGACGTGATCGTCTGGCACGAGCTGGACAACGACAGCTACCTCAACGTGGCCGCGCACGTCGCCGACTACCGGGCCATCGAGACGTCGCTGGGCATCAGCCCGCGTCCGATCTCGATCAACGAGTACGCGTCGCCGTCGCAGGTCGACATCCCCAGCGTCGCGGTGCACTACATGGCGGTGTTCGAGCGGCACGGGATCCGGTCCGCGGAACGCGCCTACTGGTACGAGGCGGGCACCCTGAACGGACTGCTCAACAACAATCTGCCGACCTCGTCGTACTGGACCTACAAGTGGTACGGCGACATGGCCGGCAACATCGTGCAGACGGTGCCCGGCTCGTGGCTGGAAGGGGTCGCCTCCTACGACAGCACCCGCAAGATCGTGAACGTGGTGCTGGGCGGCGACAGCGGTGACAACACCGTCCGGGTCAACGGGATCAGCGGGCTCGGCTCGCAGGTCCAGGTGACCCTGCTCCGCAGCGGGTACGGCGGCCGGTCCACCAACCAGAGCGCGCCGATCACGGTGTCGTCGTCGGTCCACACCGTGTCCGGCGGCGGCATCAGCGTGCCGGTGACCGGGATGCACGCGTGGGACTCGTACCAGCTGCTGGTCACCCCGACGTCCGGGGTGCCGACCTGGCAACAACGGTACGAGGCGGAGAACGCCACCGTGGTCAACGCCAACCGGTTCACCTCGACGTCCGCGTCCAACGGCGGTTACGTCGGTCAGCTCGACGGCACGGGCAACGCGCGCAACGCCTCGTTCGTCGACTTCCTGGTCAACGTGCCGCAGGCGCGGGCGTACACGATGAACATCCGTTACGCGAACGCCTCGGGCGCGACGGCTACGCACGGGCTCGCGTACAACGGCGGGGCGTGGTCCACGGTGAGCTATCCGGTGACCGGGACGTGGGGCAGCTTCGGCGCCTCGGTCAACGCGACGGTCAACCTGAACGCCGGCTGGAACACGATCCGGCTGGCCAAGGGTTCACCGAACTTCGCCGGCGGCACCGGGTACGCCGAGTTGGACGCGATCACCCTCTCCTGACGGATGCCCCGGTCGTGACCTTCTCCGGACACGACCGGGGCTCCGCGAACAGCCTCACCCCCTGGTGGCGATCTGCCACCCGGACGGGTCTTCACCGAGCGCATCACCCTTTCGGGAGACCAGGCACCGGTGGCCCCTCGGCGACAATGGTGACCGTCCTTCAGCAGCGAGGGATCCAGCGCCCGCTCGAGGACCGGAGCTCCCGCATGCATCCCGAGACCACTTTGGCCGCCGACCAGCTGCACGTCGACACCTTCGGCGACGGCCCGGGCGCCCTGCGTGTCACGGTCACCGGCACGATCGACCGGGCCGGTGCCCGCCGCCTCCACAAGGCCGTCATCAACGCGCTCCGCCGGCACCGCCCGGAACGCATCACGATGGACCTGACCCGGGCCTCGCCGCTCGACCCGGCCGGCGAGCGCTGCCTGCAACTCTGCCAGGCCGACTGCCTGCAGATGGACTGCGGCTTCGTCCAGATCGGACCCGACACGCACCGCTGACGGGCTCTTGGCGGCGGCCCCTATCCTGCAGTCCATGTGGTGGTGGGATGTGCTGCGGGCCGGGAGCCGGGAGAGGTGGGCGGTCCGCCTGTCCGCGGTGGGTGAGGCCCGCACCGCGCTGCTCTACGCCGACCAGGCGGTGGCCGCGCGCCGCAGATCCGCCGACCGGCGGCCGGCCGCCCTGGCCAAGGCACTCGTGGTCCGGGCCGGTTGCCTGCAGGCCCGGGGCCGTCAGGCCGAGGCGGACCGCGACGTCGCCGAGGCGCTCCCGCTCACCGTGGACCCCGGCACCCCGGCCGCGGCACGGACCGTGGCGATCACCGCGTCGCTGCTCAACGACATGGGCCGCACCGACGAGGCGACCGCGCTGGCCGATCGGCTGGCCGCCACCCTGCCGGCGTCCGCGACCCTGCTGCAGAACGGTCCCGTTCCCGGCCGGCGGGCTCCCACCCCCGCTGCCGCCTATCAGGCGGATCTGAAAGCTGTGCGCGTCGCCGAGACGCGGGTCGGCAGCCTGCGCCACTCGGGTGACTCCCGCGAACTCGGCCGGGCCTGGGGCGAGCTGGCCCGGGCCCGGTGGCAGGCCGGCAGCCGGCGCAACGAGGCCCTGCGCGCCGCGCGGGAGGCACTCGCCGAAACCCGCCGCTGGTCGCAGGTGGACCCGGACGCTGCGCGGGAAGATCTGATCGTTCATCTCCGGCTCTTCGCGGAGTACGCCGCCGCGATCGGCCTGGGCAGCGACTCCCGGGAGGCCGCCGCCGAAGCGGACCGGCTGGCGAGGGTCCCGGGGCGGTAGGCCGTTCGGCCCTGAACCGCCGACCGCCCGCCTCCTATCGTCAGAGGTGGATGGCGGGTCGGGACGAGGGAAGGCGGGTGGCCGGGATGAGGGCCTGGACCGTGGACGACGTGATGACCGAGGCGGTCGTGGCGGTGGCGCCGGACGCCACCTACCGGGAGGTCGTCGACCTGTTGGTGGGCAAGCGTTTCAGCGCGGTGCCGGTGGTCGACGCCTTCCAGCGGGTCAGCGGGGTGATCTCCGAGGCGGATCTGCTCCGCAAGATCGAGTACGCCGGGGAGGACGCCCCTCTGCTCGAGGGTCCCCGGCGCCGCGCCGGCCGGGCGAAGGCGCGGGCCGGCACTGCCGCCGACCTGATGACCAGCCCGGCGGTCGTCGCCCTGAAAGGCACCTCCCTGACCGCCGCCGCCCGCCTGATGGACACCGCACACGTCAAGCGGCTGCCGGTCGTCGACGACCTGGGCCGGCTGGTCGGCATCGTGGCCCGCAGCGACCTGCTCAAGACGCACCTGCGGCCGGACGACGAGATCAGCGCCGACGTGACCGCCGACGTCCTGACCGTCCTCGGCGGTGCCGTCTCGGTGACGGTCAGCGGCGGCGTGGTGACGTTGACCGGTGACCTGGACCGCCGGTCCTCCGCCGATCTGGCGGTCCGGCTGGCCGAGCAGGTCGCCGGCGTGGTCCAAGTCGTCGACCGGTTCACGGTGGCCTTCGAGGACACCGTCACCGCCGGCGTGTTCTACGTGGCCTGAGCCGGTGTCCCGGCCGGGCGCGTGGCGCCGCTGGATGTACCGGGCGGGCCGCCCCAACCGGCTGGCCCGCCTGCTGAACCGGATCTCCGCCGCCCAGTTCGGTGCCGGATTCCTGTCCCCGTCACACTGGGTGACGCTGGAGGTGACCGGCCGCCGCAGCGGGCGCACCGTCGCGTTCCCGCTGGTGGTGACCCGGTTCCGGGGTGAGCGCTATCTCGTGTCGATGCTCGGCGCGGACACCAACTGGGTCGCCAACGTCCGTGCGGGTGGCGGCCGTGCGGTCCTTCGCCGGCGGGGACGCGAGCCGGTCGTACTCCATGAGATGCCGCCGGCGGACCGCCCGGAGATCCTGCGGCGGTTTCTGGCCGTGGCGCCCGGCGCCCGGCCGCACATCCCGGTGGACCGGGCCGCCCCGATCGGCGAGTTCGCCGCGATCGCCGACCGCTACCCGGTGTTCCGGATCGACCGGCCCGCCGCCTAGACACGTTTCGTGGTCAGGGTGCGAAGCCCATCCGCGTGGTGATTTCGGGCGCGCTGGGCACCCCAATTCACCACACCCCTGGTGGTGTGGTGATTACGGGCGCGCTGGACGCCCCAAATCACCACGCTGTTGTGGGTGTGGTGAATTGGGGCGTGCTGAGCGCCCGAAATCACCACAGAGGCAGACCCTGACTGACTCATTAGGTGTCTAGCCCGGCGCCGCCCATCGCTCAGCCCGGGGTCTTGCTGCACTCCGCACACCGGCCGAAGATCTCGATGGTGTGGCCCACGTCGGTGAACCCGTGCTCGTGGGCCACCTCGTCGGCCCACTTCTCCACCGCCGGCCCGGCCACCTCGACCGTCTTGCCGCACTGCCGGCAGATCAGGTGATGGTGGTGGGTGCGGCTGCACAGCCGGAACAGCTGCTCGCCGCCCGGCAGCCGGGTGCTGTCGGCCTCGCCGGCGTCCACCAGCAGCTGCAACGTCCGGTAGACCGTGGTCAGCCCCACCTTGGCGCCGCGTTCCTGCAGCATCAGGTAGAGCTGCTGGGCACTGCGGGCACCCTCGACCTCCTGCAGCAACGCGAGGACCTCCCCGCGTTGACGGGTGCTGCGGGTCGCGTTCGGCATCGAGTTCACGGTGAGGCTCCGGAGGTCGGCCGCACAGGAGGCCGCGGCGATCCCGCAATTATGCAACCTTCGGCATGTGATCCCCTTCCGGGCGATCGACCGCGGCGCGTCCGTGCCGCCGACCGCCTCGGTCTCCCCTCTCTCCCCTCTCTCCCGTGGCTGGGGTGTGCCGGCGGCGGTGGTGGTCGGCGATGCCGTCCGGGTCGAAGGCCGTTCCGGACATCGGCCGGGTCGCCCGGATCGCGGCGCGGATGGCGCGGCTGGGCGACGAGCGCGACGCACCGGAGAACTGATCACCACCGTCCGGAGATGGCTGGCGGGTCAGACGCACAGGCAGCTCGCGTCGACGAAGACACGCACCGCTTCGCGGGTGTCGGCCTCGCGCCAGACGACGGCCAGGTGACTGTCGGGGAGGCCGGTGACCGGCCGGCAGAGCACCTCGTCGCGCTGGAACGCGGCCACGTTGCCCTCGGCGAGCAGCAGCACGCCGAGGCCGGACGCGACCGCCTCCCACGCCTCGTCGCTGGTGGTGGCGGTTGCGGTGACCCGGGCTGGTGTCCGCCTCTGATCAGTTGCCAGCCAGTGGTCGCGGAGGGCTCCGGCAGTCGTGGGCAGGGCCACGAACGGCTGGTCCGTCAAGTCCGCGAACGGCACCTCCGGCACGGCGGCGAGCGGATGGTCGGCGCGCAGGGCGACCCAGCGGCGCTCGGCGCGGATCGTCTTGGACGCATAGCCCGGCGGCACCGGCAGCCAGGCGATCGCCACGTCGACGTCGCCGCTGCTCAAGCCGGTGGTCGGGTCGGCCCAGGAGATCTGCCGGAAGCGCAACTGCCAGCCCGGCAGCGTCCGGGCGATCGCGGCGGTGACGGTGGGGATCAAACCCCGGTTGATCCGGGTCTGGAAGCCGACGGTCAGGACCCGCTCGTGCAGGCCGGCGACGGTGCGGTGCGCCTCGTCCCAGTCGGCGAGGATCCGCCGCGCCCGGGGCAGCAGGGCGGCGCCGGCCTCGGTCAGCGCCACCGCGCGATGACCGCGATCGAACAGGGTGGTACGCAGTGATCGCTCCAACTGCCGGATCTGTTTGCTCAGCGACGGCTGGGAGACGAACAGCCGGTCCGCCGCCGCCCGGGTGAAACTCAGCTCCTCGGCCACCGCGACGAAGTACCGAAGATCCCGCAGGTGCGCATCCATAACCAAAAGCTATCCGAACAAGTCTTGGACGTGCCCGCGACGACGGCCCGAGCATGGACGCATGCGAATGGGCGTGACAGGGTTGAATGCCAAAGCGACACTCGGATCGGCGGCGACGGTCCGGCTCGCGACACTGGCCGAGGAGATGGGGTACGCGTCGTGGTGGGCCGGCGAACACGTCGTGGTGCCCAGTCCACGCACGCCGGAGACACCGATGGACCCCACCGATCCGGTCCTGGATCCGCTGGTGCACCTGGCCTACGTGGCGGCGGTGACCACGCGGATCGCCCTGGGCACCGGGATCGTGATCCTGCCGCAGCGCAACCCGCTGGTCCTCGCCAAGCAGGTGGCCAGCCTGGACGTTCTGACCGGTGGACGATTCCGGCTCGGGATCGGTGCCGGCTACCTGGAGCCGGAACTGGCGGCGCTGGGCGTGCCGATGGCCGAACGCGGCTCCCGGACCGACGAGTACCTCGACGCGATGAACACGCTGTGGACGGCGGACCGGCCCGCCTTCGACGGGCGGCACGTGACGTTCGCGGGGATCGACGCGCATCCACGGCCGTCCGGGGTCCGGATCGTGGTGGGCGGGCACAGCCAGGGGGCGCTGCGGCGGGCGGTCAGCCGCGGTCACGCCTGGCTCGGTGTCGGCGACACCCCGGAGGATCTGACCGGGCATCTGGCGCGACTCGCACGCGTGGCCGGTGAGGTGGACCGGCCGGTCCACCTGGGGCGCCTCGAGATCTACTTCCAGTCGATGAGGCCCGTCTCCGCGGGCGACGCCCGCCGTTACGCGGACCTCGGCGTCGACGAGCTGATCGTGTACCCGTTGCCGCTCGACGACGCCGGCGAGGTGGAACGTTTCCTGACGGAACACCGGACGGTGGGCGGGCACTGAGCCCACCCACCGCCAGGAGGTGTCAGGTCAGGACCCGGACGAGGAGGGGATGTACCCGACCACGTCGAGGGTCACATCGGCGGTGCTCGTCGCCGTGTTCAGCACGTTCAGTTTGCCACCGGTGCCCAGGCTCACGTTCAGGGTGGCGCTGCCCGGCTGGTTCGCGGAGTGCGACGCCAGCAGCGTCGACGGGACCGCCGACCCGGTCGGGAAGACCTTCAGGCCGCCCGCCTTCGCCACGTCGTCGACACCGACGTTCACCACGACCGCGTCGACACCGGTCGACGGGATGCCGTTCTTGCCGCCGACGACCACCGGGGTCGAGCTGCCGCCGCCCAGGTTCTGCCCGTTGAGCAGGCGGGTCGGTGTGACCGGCACGAACCCGCCCGTCGGGTAGTAGCCCACCACGTTGGCGGTCAGCTGCGCCGCGCCGGTGGAGGCGTTCTGCAGCAGCACCTTGCCGTCGTTGCCGACCGGCACCGTCAGCCGCTGGGTGACCGACTGACCCGTGTTGTGCAGGTTCGTGACAAGGTTCGGCACGGACCCACCCGATGGGTACGCGATGACACCGCCGTCGCCCTTGGTCTTGTCCGCCGTGACGTCGAGCGTGACCGCGGAGACGCCGGTCGACGGGATGCCGCCCTTGCCGAGGACCGGGACGGTGGCGGTCTTCTTGGCGAGCGTGTCGACCCGGTCGAGCACCTTCGACGCCGTCAACGAGACGAACGGCAGAACGCCCGCGGCCTTCGACAGCAGACGCGTGATGCTGGTGGTGTCGCCGGTACCGGACGCGAACGACACGAGAACCTTGCCGTCCGGCTGCGCGCCGCCGTCGCTGTCGCCGAGCGCCGGCTCGTCCTGGTCGTCGTCGACCTCGACCTCGCCGTTGTCGCCGAACAGCTTGTCGTCGAGGCCCTTGAGCGTGAACCGGTGCACATAGACGTTACTGTCGTCGCCGCAGTCGGCGTTGGAGCCGATCACGTACACGCCGACGCTCGTCGTGAACGACTTCTCACTGGTCGGCGAGCACTTGTGGGCGTCACCGACGGCCAGGCCGGCCAGCCCGAACGAGGTGTCCGGCAGCCCGCTCGGCAGCAGCTTCAGCACGGCCATCCGCTGGGTCAGGCCGGTGAGCAGGCCGTTCACCAGGAAACCGTTGCCCGTCGACTCGACCGAGTCCGGCTTGAACTTGAGCGGCAGGTTCAGGGTGCCGAGCAGCTTGTCCAGCAGGCCGGTGATCCCGTACTTCTTGATGCCGTTCAGGCCGACCGTCAGCACGTTGTCGCCGTTGACGCCGACCGACACCAGGTTCTGGTCCTTGAGGTTGAGCAGGCCGCTCTGCCCCCACGTGTTGTCCAGGGTGCCGCTGGGCGTGACCGCGGTGATCGTGTGCGTCGCCGGGGTGGTGTCCTCGTCGATGCCGTGCACCAGCAGACCGCCGCTCTTGCGGGCCGCCACGTCGAGGATCTTGTCGACCGCCGCGTCCTTGGCGAGCAGCGTCTGCAGCAGGGTCTGCCCGGTCGAGCTCAGCTTGAGCAGGTTGACGCCCTTGTCGTCGTCTCCGCTGCCGACGATCGAGATCGTGCCGTCGACACCGAGCGAGATGTCACCGGCGAACGGCAGCGACACGGTGCCGTTCACGCCGAACGTGGTGTCCTTCGCCCCGTTGGCGGTCAGCCGGGTGAGGCTGGCCTTGCCGTCCTTGGTGGTGGTGAGGATGAGGGCCCGGCCGGTGGAGTCGACCTCGGTGTCTTCCGGGCTGCCCTCGAGCGTCGTGTAACCGCCCGACCCGAAGGTCGAGTCGAGGTTCGGGATGGCCGCGGGCAGACGCGGAGTTTCGGGTACGGCCGCGGCGGGACCAGCAGTCCCGACGATCACCACGGCCGCGGTGGCTGCGGCGGCGCAGAGGCCGCGCATGAGAGGTTCCATGGTCGGAATGATCGAACCGTACGGCCTGCTACCTGCGGATACGTTCGGTCGGTCACTCGTCTGGGTAGAGGTTTGCCGTTGTGTCGGCTTCGGTTGTCGATTCACGTTCGGGATACTTGTCGCCGGGCCTGGCGGACGTCCCTGCTTTCGCCGTCGGCATAACGCGCCGACAGCGGCCGGTTTTCTGCTTGTCAGGGCCGGTTTTCCGTCGGATCTTTCGTCCCGCTGGAGGCAACTCGTGCAACTGATCGGTCTGTTGGGTGGGATGAGCTGGCAGTCGACGGCGGAGTACTACCGCGTCATCAACGAACTGGTCCAAGATCGCGGCGACGGCCTGCACTCGGCCCGGTGCGTGCTCTACTCGGTGGATTTCGCCGCCATCGAGGCGATGCAGTCGGAGGGCCGCTGGGACGACGCGGCGGCCGCGTTGGGCAGCGCGGCGGTCGCGCTGGAGGCGGCGGGGGCCGACTTCATCGTTCTGTGCACGAACACGATGCACAAAGTGGCCGACACCATCCAGGCGGCGACCACGATTCCGTTGCTGCACCTGGCGGACACCACGGCCGCAGCGGTCACATCCCACGGTGTACGCAAAGTGGGCCTGCTCGGCACCCGCTTCACGATGTCGGAGGAGTTCTACCGTGGACGGCTGGCCGCACACGGCTTGGAGGTGATCGTCCCCTCCCCCGACGACCAGCAGGTGGTCAACGACATCATCTACAACGAGCTCTGCCTGGGCGTGACGAAGCCCCAGTCCCGGGCTGATTACCGCACGGTGATCAGCCGTTTGGTGGAGGCCGGAGCCGAGGGCGTCATCTACGGCTGCACCGAGATCGAACTCCTGGTCGACGAGAGCGACAGCCCGGTCCCGGTGTTCCCGACCACCCGCCTCCACTGCGAGGCGGCCGTGAACCGCGCCTTGTCCGCTCCCGCCCTCCGCCGCCCCGAACTCCCCTGACCACGCCCGCAGCCGTCCCCGTCACTGCCCGGCCTCGCCCCTGGCACACTGGCGCCGGGCCCGACGTCATGGGCGTTCAGGGACGGACCAGGCCGCTCTCGTAGGCGACTGCCACCAAATGGGCGCGGTCCCGGACACACAGTTTGCTGACGGCCCGGCCGACGTGAGTGCGGGCGGTAGCCGGACTCATCAGCAGTTGAGCGCCGATCTCCTCGTTGGTCATCCCGGTAGCCACCAGGCAGACCACCTCCCGTTCCCTCGGCGTGAGCACGGAGAGCCGGGCCTCGTCGACCGGGCGGGCCGCAGGCGCGTCCACGAACCCCGCGATGAGCGCCCGCGTAGCCGCCGGCGACAGCAGGGACTCCCCCGCGGCCACCAGGTGTACCGCCTCCCGAAGCCGATCCGGTCGCACATTCTTCGTCAGGAAACCGCAGGCACCGGCCCGCAGCATCCCGAACACGTATGACTCCACCTCGTACGTCGTCAACGCAACGATCCGCACCCCCTTCAATGCCGGATCAGCGGTCACCCGGCGGGTCGCCTCGATGCCGTCCACGAACGGCATCTGAATGTCCATCAGCACCACATCGGGCCGCATCTCACGGATCAGGGCCACCGCTTGCGCACCATCCGGAGCCTCCCCGCACACCGTGATCTCGTCGTCGAGCTCCAGCAGGGTGCGAAAACCGGTACGAATCACCAGGTGGTCGTCCGCCAGCAACACACGGATCACCGTCAGAGTCCCGCCGGAAGATGAGCCGTCACCATGAACCCACCGGCATCCCCGTTGCCCGCAGCGAACCTGCCATGGAGCGCAACAACGCGCTCCCGCATCCCCGCGAGTCCATGACCCGCCGGAGTGCCGCTCGGCAGGTCAGCCCTGCGGCCAGCCGCCGCAGGCCCCGCAAAGCCATCCGTGAGCCCCACCCAGGAACCGCTCGCCGCCCCGCCCTCCGGCCCGCGCCTCGGCCCGTTTCCCGATTCGCCCTCCGATGCGTTCCCCTGCCCGCGCCCGGCCCCGGGATCCGATGCGTTCCCCTGCCCGCGCCCGCGCCCGCGCCCGGTCCCGGTCCCGGTCCCGGGATCCGATCCGTTTCCCGGTTCGCGGTCCGGTTCAGCCGAACGCGAGGTCGCGGATTCGGTTCGAGGATCTGGGGCGTCGGCTCCGGACTCGGTGACGCCCCCGTCGGAAGACCCCCGGCTGTGGTGAGGAACGGAACCGGCCATCGCAACGCCGGTGGCCACCGTGTGACGAGTATCCCGAGAGGCGAAGTCAGTGGCGGAGGAGTAGCCGCCGGAGGTGACCTCGTCGGCAAGAACGGATTGGTCTCGCCGGCCGCCGTGATGCCAGCCGACACCGTTGTCGACGATCCGGATCTCCAGGTCGGAACGCCAGTAGAAGATCTCGACCTGGGCCCTCGATGCCTGGGAATGCCGGATCACGTTGGTGAGCGACTCCTGGATCACCCGGTAGGCGGTGAGCCCCACCGACGGCCGCACATGCCGCTCGTCCCCGCTCACTGTCAGATCCACATCGATCCCCGCCTGCCGTGTCCCCTCCACGAGGATGTGCACGTCGCCGAGCCCGTACACCGGCTCGGTGGTGGAACCGACACGGAGCAGCCTGATCGTGTTGCCCAAGTCCGCGAGGACCTCGTCGCCTGCGGTGCGGATCGCCTCGAGAGCCTCGCGCGCCTTCGGTCGATCGATGTCGAACAGCTCGGCGGCCACGTTGGCCTGGACTCCGACGACCGCGACTCCATGCGCGAGCAGGTCGTGCAGGTCCCTCGCCAAACCGAGTCGTTCCTGCATGGCGCGACGCTCCGACTCGCGTTCGGCCTCACGGACCGCCCGGCGGACGCCCTCGGCCAGCTCGCGGCGCAACTCGAGACGGGCACGCACCGCGTCACCGAGTAGGAGCGATCCGACGAGCAGCGCCGTGTCGGTCAACGAGCCGGGCAACGCGCGCATCATCGACTCCATCTCGACAGCACGGGCCAGGACGCCGGAGAGGGCGACGATCCCGGCGACCACGGAACCGGTCCGCAGGTGGCCGGTGACGGCGGCGGTGAACAACGGAACCGCCAGGGCCAGGAATGGGGAGAAGCCCGGGAAGCCGAAGGAGTAGTAGGTCATGAGCGCCGTCGCCGCGACCAGAAGCACAAGACGCGGGGCTCGGCGACGGACCAGGTTGGGAAGCGCGATGACGAGAGCCAGCAGGAAACCCCAGGGAACAGGGTCGCGCTCTGCGGGGTTACGCACCGCCGCCATAGCCATCAACGTGACCGTCAACGTCATCGCGGTCAGGGTCGTGTCGCCCAGCAGAGGATGGCGCCAGGCGTTGTGCTGCAGGACGCGGTCGGCGAACTCCCGGGCCACCATCAATACGTGCCGGGGAGCCGGACGCCGCGTCGACGGGGCATCGGTTCGTTCCACATCGGGCAGTCTAGGTCGGCTCGGAGGACCCTGCGTACGTTCAGATGCGTACGTGGACTGCGCATCTGAACGGATGTGGAAGGCACGGAACCGCCGATAGTTTTCCCGCCGTGACCGACAAACTCTCCCGGCGTTCCCTTCTCCGGATGGGGCTCGGCGGCGTCACCGGCCTGGCGCTTCCGGCCACCGTGGCGACCGCCGTCGCGGCCCGTCTCGCTCTCGAGGCCGCCCACACCAGCCCGTCCGTGGACCGGTTCGCGGTACCGCTGACCATTCCTCCTGTCCTTACTCCCTACGACGCCGCCGAGCCCACCGACATCTACGAGATCCGGCAGGTCACCGCCGAGGCGGAGATCCTTCCGGGATTGCGGACCCCGGTCTGGACCTACGGCGGCGTCTATCCAGGGCCGACCATCGAGGCTCGGCGCGGCCGGCCGGTGTCCGTTCGCCACCGCAACGAGCTGCCGGTGCCCACAGTCGTCCACCTGCACGGTGGCGTCACACCACCGGACTCCGACGGATACCCGCTCGACCTGGTGCTGCCGCGTGGCGTACACGATTGGCAAGGTCATCACCTCGGTGCCGGCCCGCCTCCCGGAGGCACTGCGGGGGTCGCGCACGGCGAGCGCACCTATCACTACCCGAACGACCAGGCGGCCGCCACGCTCTGGTACCACGATCACCGCTTCGACTTCACCGGGCCGTCCGTCTACCGCGGTCTCGCCGGGTTCTACCTGCTGCGGGACGAGGCCGAGGAGTCGCTGCCGCTGCCACGGGGGCGACGGGAGATCCCGTTGATGATCCAGGACCGCTTCTTCAACGAGGACGGCACCTTCTTCTACCCGTCGCTCGACCCCACCCTGGTCGAGCGGCCGGGGGTGCAGGCGCTCTTCGCCGACGGGGTCCGTGGCGACACGATCCTGGTCAACGGAAAGCCGTGGCCGTTCCTCACCGTCGACGGGGCGCGCTATCGGTTCCGGGTGCTGAACGGTTCCAACGCCAGGGCGTACCGGCTGAGGCTTGATCCCCCACCACCAGGCGGCGGCGGTCTCGTCCAGATCGGCAGTGACGCCGGCCTTCTGCCCCGGCCGATCCCGCTCGACGAGGTCTACATCGGCCCCGGCGAGCGCTATGACGTGATCGTCGACTTCTCGCGGTACTCGGCCGGCAGCCGTGTCGTGCTGGCCAACGGCGATGGTGACGAGCCGACGGCACAGGTCATGCGCTTCGACGTCGGTTCGCGGGCGACCGACGACTCGGTCATTCCGGAAACCCTCGTCGCCGATCTCGAGCCGATGCCGCCGATCGACGCGCCGACCACGCGCTCCTTCGTCTTCACCGGTGGTCAGGGAGGCATCCCGGCGACCATCAACTACCGCACCTTCCAGGCCGATCGCCTGGATGCCTCAGTGCCTCTCGGCGAGACCGAGATCTGGTCGATCAAGGTGGATCCCGAGCATCCGTTCCACCCGCACCTCGGCCACTTCCGGATCCTCGATCGCAACGGGGAGCCGCCCGAGCCTCAGGACTCGGGGTGGAAGGACACGGTACAGATCCGGGCGGGCGTCGTCCGGGTCGCAATCCGCTTCAGCACCTACACCGGCCGCTACGTCCTGCACTGCCACAACCTCGAACACGGAGACATGATGATGATGGCGAACTACGAGGTGATCCCGTGACCGGCATGCGCCGCCTCACTCTCTGGCTCACCTTTGCCGCCGAGATCGGCCATCTCGTCGCCGCGTGGGTCGATGCCCGCGGCTGGCCGCTGATCAGTGGTTTCCACGTGGTGATCGCCTGTTGCTGGGGTCTGCTCTTCGCCGGGCTCCACGAACCCGTTCCCCGAGCCCGGACGATCGGTCGCGCCAGGTTTCTGGCAACGGCTCTCCCGGTGCTCTACCTGCTGAGTCACACCGTCGGCCTGCCGACGTTACTGACGTTCACCCGGCTCCCGGTCGACAAGACCGGCATCGTCGTCACGGCCATCGAGGTGGTCCTGCTGATCGTCCTTCTCCGGCTGCGGCAAGGTTCCCCCGCCGAACCTCGGAAGCCCCGGCAGCCCTACGGTTCCCCGCGATGGGGTCGACCGGATGCTCTGACCGCCGTGTTCGGCGCCGGCTCCGACGACCCGGCTGGAAGGCGCGGTGTCACCGACCTCACTGCCGGCCTCGTGGTTGACCGCGAGGGACGGGAGTCCGACTGTGAACCGCGGGACCTTCAGAAGCGTCCGCCGCGGTCGTCTGCCAAACCGGCAGGTGCAGGACGCAACGGCGTGGGCAGCGGCGTCCCGTTCCCGACATCCCGACAGACCGGGAATGAAGGCACGGCACAGGTTGCTCGGGGACGGTCCTGGGTGTGGGGCGGTGGCGGGTGCGGTGGGCCGCTACGTTCCGAGCCATGATCATGGAAACACGGTGGGTCCGGCTGAGTGCGGTGGCGACCGTTGCGCTGTGTCTGGTGGCGGCATTCGGGATCCGATCGTTCACCGGGACCGGCTCTGGGGTGCTGGCTCAGTCCTCCGGGACATTGCTCTACGCCTCCGTCATCTATGCCGGGCTGGCCTTTCTCTGGCCACGGGCGCGGCCTCTGATCCTCGCCGCCGGCGCGATCGGCTTTTGCTGGGCGGTCGAGCTGTCCCAGTTGACGGGTATCCCCGCCTACCTGTCCGCACGGAGCCTGGCGGCACGGCTGATTCTCGGGAGCCAGTTCGATCTGGTCGACATGGCTTGGTATCCGGTGGGTGTGCTCCCCCTGGCAGTCCTGCACTACTGGCTGATCCGCGCCAAGCGCTGACGGGCCGGCGAGCGGAACAGATGTGACGAGGGCGGGTGAGGGCCGAGGCCAGGACTACGGCTCAGGCGGTGGTCAGTGCTCCGCGGACGAATACGGCTGTGAGACGGCGGAGGGAAGTGATGGCGAATGTGGGGCCGGTGGGGACTATCAGGCGGTCGGCGTCCAGGCCGGTTACGTCGCCGCCCAGGAACCAGCAGTGTCCGCCCGACGTGGTCAGCGGTGCCCCGATGCCACGACCGCGGGCAGCTCCGCCCCGGAGCGTCGTCTCCGATGTGGACCGGATGACATTACGCCGTCGGGGTGGCTACCGGTGTCTCAATTCTGGCTGGCGAGCGGATCGAAGCGGTGGTGTTCGCGTGGCTGCCGGATGGGTCGACTCGGGTGGCTGGACGGGTGGCCGCTGGGCCATGAAGTGGGCTTGAGGTGCGGTTCTGCGGGACGGCCGGTTTCGCGTACCCGGAGGGGAAGTGCGAGTAAGACCTGGCTGGAGCATCGCATGGCATTCAAGGTTCCCTATTGCCCTGGCGGGCCACAGCAGCGAAGCTGTTCGCGGTTACCGGCGAGTAAGCCGGTCCGTCCCCTGAAGGAGTCTGGCTCATGGTTTCCCCGAACCAAACCCCCGAGCCCACCGGAAAGCGCGGGCGTCGCGCGGCGATCATTGCGGGCGGCGCGCTCGCGATGGTGGTCGCGGCGGCCACGCCGGCACTCGCCGCTCCCCCGGCGAAACTGCCCGGCAACGCCGAGGCGATCGAGAGCAAGTGGCAGCCAGCCTACGATTACGACACCGACGGCTGCTATCCCACCCCGGCGATCGGGCCGACCGGCACGGTGAACGGCGGGCTGAACCCGACCGGGTCGCTGAGCGGCGACTGCCACGACACGTCCGACCTGGACAACACCAACGGGTATTCGCGGTACAAGTGCAACAACGGCTGGTGTGCGGTCGCCTATGGTCTCTACTTCGAGAAGGACCAGGCGCTGGCGAACAGTTCGATCGGCGGGCACCGGCACGACTGGGAACACGTGGTCGTGTGGGTCCAGAACGACGTGGCGAAATACGTGGCGACGTCGGCGCACGGCGATTTCTCCGTGTACGCCTCCAGCAGCGTCATCTGGACCGGGAACCACCCGAAGATCGTCTACCACAAGGACGGTGCCAGCACGCACACGTTCCGGCTGGCGAACAGCAACGACGAGCCGCCGGAGAACGGTTACGGCACCTGGCAGTACCCGACCCTGGTCGGCTGGAACGGATATCCCAGCACCGCGATCCGGGACACGCTGAGCAACTACAACTTCGGGAGTGCGAACTTCGGGCTGAAGGACGCCAACTTCGTCAACCTCATCACCGAGGCGATGCCGTCGGGAATCAGTTTCAACCCGTCGGCCTGACCTTCTGGCCGTGCCGGGCCAAATCAGCAAGCGGCCGACGACCACAACCCGCAAAGGGCGGTTTCCAGCTTGATCCGGGCACGATCGACTTCTTTGCGTTGCGATCGATCAGCTACGCGGACGACCACCTGACGAAGTCGGCGGCGCGTTCCTGCCCGGTCTCTTCTGGTGGTCGTGGGCCTCGACGTTGAGCTGCGAGATCACATGATCGTCTGACCACCGGACGGCGTCCCGCGGGCTATACCGCGGGACGCCGCTCGGCACGAAGCTTTCCGGCCAGCGCCTTGACCTGTTCGAACTGGCCGGCCGTCAGGAGGCGCGCGTCCCAGAGCAGGGCTGCGGCCGGGCCGGGTGGCTCGTCGGCACAGTCGATGCCGGTGATCGCCGTGAGATCACGAGATCCGATGTCCAGGAACGCGGCGAAGTGGGTCAGCAGAGCCGGCGTGAGCTGCTTGCCGCCACGCCCGATCACGCCGATAGTCGCCGCGGACAGCATCGGCCCGCCGCCGAGACCGACAAGGCAGTAGGCCGCGGTGAGCCAGGTGAGATTACGGTTGTGGAGCAGGCGCACGAGCAGCCCGCCCGGGCCGGCCGGATAGATCAGGTGGGGTGGCAGCGGTCGCGGCGGGGCAGTCCGGGGCAGTCGCGGCAGAGCGCCGATGAACCGGTGCAGGTCGTCGACGGCGCCGGGCACATGGATGAGTTCCCAGATCACGCCGCGCACAAGACCGAACGCGTCCGGGTCCGCCGGGGCGAGGTCGTCGGGGACCGGCTGGTCGGCGATCAGGAACAGATCGCTGCGGTGCAGTCCGAGTGCAGGCGCGAGCCGGCGCAGCAGGGCGGGTGCAGTCCGTCCGTCACGTTCCGCGGCGATGATCTCGCGTTCCGCGACAAGAGCGAGATCAGCGAGGGTACGGGTGGTGAGTCCTCGAACCGCCATGAGGCGCACAAGACGCTCGCCGAATGAGGTAAGCATCGAAGGCAGGCCCAGCGGTCAGGTGGAGGCGCGGATCAGCAGCTCGGGGCGGACCAGCGCCGGCGGCGGGACCGTCCCGGCCAGCAGGTGCTCGACCTGCGCCACGGCCAGCTCGCCCATCTGGCGCTTGTCGATGTCGATCGTGGTCAGTGGGGGCTCCAGGAATTCGCCCATGGTCAGGCCGTCGAAGCCGACCAGCGCCAGGTCCCCCGGAATCGCCAGGCCCTGACGGCGGGCCGCCCGGTGGGCCCCCATCGCCACCAGGTCGTTGAAGGACAGCACCGCGGTCAGATCGGGACGGTCCCGCCGCAACTGTTCCAGCCCCGCCTCGCCGCCGGCCACGGACTGGTGGACGGACGCCACCGCGTCGGCCGCGACCGGGATGCCGTGTTCCGCCGCCACCGCCAGGAACTGCTCCTTGCGGGCGGGGTCCCGCGCGTCCGGGCAGTCGATCATGCCGATGTGGCGGTGGCCGCGGGCGAGCAGGTGGCTGACGGCGGCCTGCATGCCGGTGCGGATGTCGATGTCGACGGCGGCGAAGGCCGGGTCCTGCGGGCGGCGGCTCATCAGGACCAGGGGCACGCCCTCGATGGCGGCGGCCACCACGTCGTCAGGCTGGTAGAGGTAGCAGATCAGTGCGTCGACCTGGTCGGACAGGGACCGTAGCAGGGCCGGTTCGCGGTCGGCGCTGTACTGGGTGGTGCTGATCAGGGTCTTCCAGCCGCGGCTCTCGGCGGCGTCGATCACCCCGGCGATGATCTCCGGGTAGAACGGGTTGACCACGTTCGCCACGACCAGGCCGACGGTGGTGGTCGCCGGGCGAACCAGGCCGCGACCGAACCGTGACGGACGGTAGCGCAACTGGCGGGCCGCGTCGAGCACCCGGCGACGGGTCTCGGGGTCGATCTCGCCCTTGTCGTTGATGGCGCGGGACACGGTCTGGTGGGAGACGCCGGCGACCCGGGCGACGTCACGGAGCGTCACGCGACGGGCGGCGGTCGGGGCGGTGTCCTGCTCTTCGTTTTCCACGGCCCCTGCATCGTAATCCGTTATCCGGTTGACGAGACGCGGCCCACGATGCACGATGCCGTTAACGGTCACGTTAACGGTAACGGACAGCGCGAGGAGGCGTTATGGACATGTATGCGGCGATCATTGCGGCGCGGATGGCCCGGCGGGAGATGGAGTCGGCGCTCCCGCACGCGGAGGTGGTGCCGCCCCGGCAGAGGTGGACACGGCTGCGGCGGCTGCTACGGGGAGGGGCGGCATCCCCTCCCAACAGCCCGCAGAACGAGCCGGACGACCAGCTGGAAAGCAAGCCGGACGACCAGCCGGACAACCAGCCGGAAGACCGACCGGACGACCAGCCGCCGGAGCAGAAGAACCCGGAACGTCAGGCGGCGGCCACGCGATAGACAGCCCCGGCCTGATCGTCGCTCACGTACAGCGCGCCGTCCGGCCCCTGGACCGCCATCACCGGCCGGCCCCACCGGGACCCGTCCGGAAGCTGGAACCCGGTGAGCAGCGTCTGCTGCGGACCGAGCCCACCGTCGCGCCAGGCGAAGAACGACACCTCCGGCGCGCGCGGCGGCTTGCGGTTCCACGAGCCGTGGATGCCGACCAGCGCCCCGGGGCCGTATCCGCCGCTCAGGCCGGGCGACACGGCGAAGCTCAGGCCGAGCGGCGCCGAGTGCGCGCCCATCCCCTGCTCCACCGGCACGAGTGAACCGCAGTCGAGCTTGGAACCGTCCGGGTTGAGTTGCACGTCGGCGACGTAGGGCCGC
This sequence comes from Actinoplanes rectilineatus, assembly GCF_000962825.1. GTDB lineage: Bacteria > Actinomycetota > Actinomycetes > Mycobacteriales > Micromonosporaceae > Actinoplanes > Actinoplanes rectilineatus. Next base: position 13,372 of record NZ_JZKF01000059.1, on the reverse strand, counting down.
TGGGTGTAGCTCAACGGCGAGTCCTTCTCCCCCGGCTGCAGGTCGGGGTCCGGATTGCAGTACGGCCAGCCGAGCTCCCGCCCCGGCGTGAGGCGGGCCAACTGCTCGAACGGGTGGTCGTTGACGTATTCCTGGACGACGTCGCCCCGGTTCCAGGCTCCGTCCTCGTGGGGGTACCCGATGTTGTCGCGGTGGTTGACGGCCGTCCACACCGAGCCCGCCGGGTCGACGGCGAGGCCGGTCCCGTTGCGGACACCGCGGGCGTACGTCGTGGGTTGCCCGCCGCCCGGGGGCACCCGCAGGATCGACGCGCGTTCCGGGGTGGCGTCCCGGTCCTCGACGGACACGTTGCCGGTCGAGCCGACCGACACGTACAACGCGCCGTCGTCGCCGACGGCCACACTCTTCAGGGCGTGCGAGTACGCCCCGCGCAGTTCGGGACTCTTGTCGTCGGGCAGGCCGCCGACGACGACCCGCTTGTCGGTGACCGTGCCGCGCGCGTACCGGAAGGAATCGACCTTGTCGCTCTCGGCGACGAACAGGGTGTCGCCCCGGAAGGCCAGGCCGTGCGGCTGGTTGAGACCGGACACCAGGGTCTGCTGGGTGGCCGCGCCCGCGCCCGGTGTCAGCGCGAGAACGTCACCGTGCTTGGGGCGGGACACCAGCAGTCTGCCGTCCGGGGTCCAGGCCAGCAGCCGGGCGGCGGGCACCCGGGCCCAGACGTCGACCGTCCACCCGGGCGGGGCCTGCAGTGTCCGGGGCTGATCGAAAGGCGTCGTGCCGGTGCCGTCCAGCGGCTGGACCCGGACCGCGGTCAGGGCCGGCACGTCCGCCGCGGAGGGCGCGGTCGAGGGCGGCGGCGCGGTGCCCCGCGGCGCCGAGCCGGCCGGGTCCTCGGAGGAGCAGGCCACCAGGAGACTGATCACACCGGCGGCCGCCGCCGCACGAGAGCCGATTCGCACAGTTCAGCTTTACCCGACAAATCCGTTCTCGGCAAAACTGGCGATGACGACCTCGGCGACCGGGCGCCAGCCGAGGCGGGTGTACAGCAGCTGACCCTCCTCACTGGCGATCAGCAGGCCGTGCACCGAGCCTCGGGCGACCGCCGCGCTGCTCAGCGCCCCCATCACCGCGCTGCCCAGGCCGCGCCGGCGGTGGCCGGGCATGGTCTCGATCCGGTCGGCGACCGCGTCGGCGCCGCTGCACCCGACGGTTCCCCGCGCGCCGAGTAACCCGTCCGTGTCCCGGGCCAGCACCGTGATCACGTCGCCGGCGGCCTCCACCGTGAGGGTGTAGCCGTCGACCGTCGCCGGTGGCCGGGGCAGGGCGAGCAGGTCGGCCGCCATCAGCATCTCGGTGCGTTTGAGGATGGTCAGGCCGGCCGCCTCCAGGTCCACCACGGTCCGATCCGGATCGTGCGAGGCCACCGAGAGCCAGATGACGCCGTTCTCGGTGCGGGCCAGCGAGACCAGCGGGCCGATGCGATCGCTGTCGGTGATCACGTACTCGATGTCGCGGGCGACGTGCAGGCCCGCGACCCGCAACGCGCCACCCACGTCACGGGCCGGGTCCAGGCCACGGGCGACGCCCCAGCCTCGCTGCCAGCGAACCACCAGCTCCGTCAACGCACTCATCGGCACAGTAGATCATCAAGCCCGGACGGGAGGGCACGGAATCCGCGCGGACGTCGATGACGGTCGCTGCGATACGGTCACCGCGTGTATGCTCAGCCTCACCCGATCGAGGAAGGCGGGGCACATGAAAGCGGGGAACATGACCAGTCGCGACACCCCCGTGGTGGGCGGCAGTGTTCTGCTCGACATCACCGACATTCCGCTGGAACGCCTCGCGGAGCTCGAGTCCCCATCCCTGAGCCGGCTCATGGACGAGCTGGTGGCGCAGTCCGAGCAGCCGGAGACGTCGTTCGGCTTCAGCTCCTCGATCTGACCGATGACCGCCGTCCCTGACCGCGAATCGAACCGACCGATGGCCGTCGTCTCTGACCGCGAATCGAGCCGACCGATGGCCGCCCCTTACCGCGAATCGATCTGACCGATGACGGTCGCACCGGCCCGCGAGCTGGTCGTCAAATTCCACGAGCGGTGCAACATCGCCTGCGACCACTGCTACATGTACGAGGCCGCCGACCAGGGCTGGCGTGCCCGTCCGATCCGGATGGCCGCACCGACCGTGGACCGTGCCGCGCAACGGCTCGGCGAACACGCCCGGGCCCACGGGCTCGGCGAGGTCCGGGTGGTCCTGCACGGTGGTGAGCCGCTGCTGGCCGGCGTCGCGGCGATGGAGTCCGCGTTGCGCTCGTTCCGGGACGCCCTGCCGCCGGGGGTCCGCCTCGAGGTGGCCGTGCAGACCAACGGGATCCTGCTGACCGAGTCGTTCCTCGCGCTGTTCCGGGAGCACGGGGTGCGGGTCGGGGTGAGCCTGGACGGCGACCGGGTGGCCAACGACCGGCACCGCCGGTACGCGAACGGCCGCAGCTCGTTCGACGAGGCGCTGGCCGGTGTCGAGCGTCTGCGCCGCCCGGAGAACGCGGCGATCTACGGCGGTCTGCTCTGCACGATCGACCTCGCCAACGACCCGGTCGGCACCTACGAGTCGCTGATCGCGCTCGGGCCGCCGCGGATCGACTTCCTGGTGCCGCACGGCAACTGGGCCCACCCGCCGCCGGGGCTGGCGGATCGTGCCGCTCCACCCGGCGCGGAGCGGCGCACCGGAACGCCCGGCGCGGAGCGGCGCACCGGCACGCCCTACGCGGACTGGCTGATCGCCGTCTTCGACCGCTGGTACGCGGCACCCCGGCTGGAGACCGAGGTCCGGATCCTCGACTCGATCATGGCGTTGCTCTGCGGCGGGGTCAGCCGTACCGAAATGCTCGGGCTGCGGCCGCCGTCCGCGGTCGTGGTGGAGAGCGACGGCACCTACGAGGGCGACGACGCGCTGAAGACCACCGACAGCGGGCCCGCCACCGGCCTGTCGGTGCACACGCACTCCCTCGACGACCTTCTCGCGCACCCGGCGATCGCCGCCGGTCGACGGGGCCTGGAGAGCCTCGGCCCGCAGTGCCGCGCCTGCCCGGTCGTCACCGTCTGTGGCGGCGGCCTGCAGGCGCACCGCTACTCCCCCGGCGCGCCCGGTGGTGACTTCAGCCGGCCCTCGGTGTACTGCGAGGACCTGTTCGCCCTGATCGGACACGTCCGGCAGCGGCTCGCCGCCGATCTGCTCGGTCTCCGCCGATGACCGATCCGGCACTGCGGGTCTCACGGGCGCAGCTCGACGAGATCGCCTCCGGGACGCCCGGACCGGAGACCCTGGACCTGCTGCTCACCGGGCAGGCCGCCCTGCGCCGGCTGCTGCTGCTCGCGGTGCGGCGACGGCTGGGCGCGGCGGCCGATCCGGCGTTCACACTGCTCGGCACGGCTGCGGTGGCGGCTCGTACCCCGGTGGAGGAGATCGTCACCCGGCCGTTCGCGCACGCGTGGGCGACCCGCGTGCTCGCCGCCGATCCGGAGCGGGCGCGGGCCGCTCTGGACGCGCTGGCGACCGCCGCCGCGATCCGGGCCGGACTGGAAGTGGACACCGCGCTCACGGCCGCCGGCGGCGAACTGTTCCTGCCCGGGGTGGGCCGGCTCGACGCACTGCACTGCACCACGGTCACGGTCCGGCAGAACGGTGCCGGCACGGACTTCGGCTGCCCGCACCCGGGCGCGTCACCACCGCGGCGGCACCCCGCACGCACGGTCACCGTCGAGGACGGATGGACGATCGGCGTGGAGGACCTGGAGCCGGGGCGGGACAGCCTGGGAGCGCCGCGAACCCTGTCGCCCGGTGCGCTGCGCGACGCCGAGGACCTGCTCCGCGAGGCCTGGGCGATCATCCGCCGGCATCATCGGGGGTACGCCCCGGCGGTGCGCGCGCTGTTCCGGTCGGTCGCGCCGTTGACCGCCGCGGGCACCGGCGCCACGAGTTCGTCGTCGCCGCTCGCGGCCGGCTGCGTCGCGATGGATCTCGCGGTGCCCGCGCCGACCGCGGCCATGCTGATCATCCACGAGGTGCAGCACTCCCTGCTCGCGGCGGCCGAGGACCTGGTCCCGTTCTGCACCGGGCCGGCCGTCGAGCGGTACCGCGCACCGTGGAAGCCGGTGCCCCGGCCGGCGCCGGCCATGCTCCAGGGTGTGTACGCGCACGCCTCGGTGATCGACTACTGGGCGGCGCGGGCGGGTGCGGCGCCGGACGACCGTGAGGCGTGGTGGCAGTTCGCGTACCTGCGGGAGGTGACCACGCCGGCGATCCGGGCGCTGCGGTCGTCCACCGAGCTCACCGGCGCGGGGCGGCGGCTGCTCGACGGCCTGCTCGCGCGGGCGGACGGCTGGGCCGATGTCGCGGTGCCGGCGGCGGTGGCGGGACTCGCGCGGCGGACCGGGCGGGTCGAGGCGGTTCGCTGGCGACTCGGCAACCTGCGCGCGGTGGACGGGGAGGCGGCGCGCGTCGCGGCCGCGTACACCAGCAGTGAGAAAAGACCCGCCCTGGCCGGACCGGTGCTCGCGGCCCGGCCACCCACCCGGCCGGATCCGCCCGGCGGGATCGTCGCGCGGCTGCACGCCGCGGGCTCGGGCCGCACATCCACCGCGCCCGGCGGCACCGCGGAGGCCGAACTCGCCCGCGCCCGGCAGGCGGTGCTCGACCGGCCGGACGACGACGAGGCGTGGCTGGCTCTCGCCGCCGCGCACCCGGCGGTCGCGCTGACCGAACGCCCCGACCTGGTACGGGCGGTCTTCGCGCTCCTGGCCGGCGGAGGAACCGACGGAGGAACCGACGGGAGAACCTCGCCGGACGATCTGGCCACCTGGCTGTCGGCCAGATGGCACCAGGAGCATGCCGCAGCGTGGTGACACGCACCGTGACGGTCACTACTATCGGCGTAGATCGATCGCGACGACGGCGGGAGATGGTCGCGTGGGATGGACCGCAGGCCCATGACCCCACGGAAACGGGGCGACGACACGGCCGAACCGGTGTTCTTCTTCAGCTACGCCCGGCCGGCGCGGCTGCCGGCGAGCACCGGGCTCGAGGCCGACCCGGCCAAGGAGGTCAACCGGTTCTTCGCGGATCTGACCAACAAGGTCAACCAGTTGGTGCCGGTGCCGGCCGGCGGTGACGTCGGGTTCATGGACCGCCGGCTCGAGTCCGGTGTGGACTGGCACGACGAACTGTTCCGCAACCTCAGCGGCTGCCGGGTCTTCGTCGCCCTGCTCTCCGCGCAGTACGTCGGTGTCAGCAGATGGTGTGTGATGGAGTGGGACTACTTCTCCCGCCGGGAGGTCCGGTCCCGCCCCGGTTCGCCGTCCCGGCCGCACGCCACCGCGATCATCCCGGTGCTGTGGGCCCCGGTGATGTCGCGGATGCCCTCTACCGTGCGAAGGGTGCAGCAGTTCAGCCCGTCGGTGGAACGCCTCAGGCCGATGTACGAGTCCGAGGGAGTGCTGGGGATGCAGAGTCTCGACGAGAGTGCCTACGCCGCGCTCGTCTGGATCCTGGCCCGCGAGATCCAGAACCGCTGGGCCCATCTGGAGGTGGCCCCCTCCGCCCGCCGGACCACCCGGGGGCTGCTCCGCTCCTTCCAGGACGGTGCCTGATGACCCTGCCCGGCAGCTTCTACTTCTTCATGAGTTACGCCGAGGTGCCCCCGGTGCCGATGCTGCCCGCCGGGGAGCCGGCCACCCGCGACCCGCTCGTCGACACGTTCTTCGCCGACCTGATGGGCGTGGTGCAGCGGCTGGCCCGGGCCGGGGCGCGGCACGTCGGCCTCTACGACCGGACGCTGTCCTCCGGCACCGGCTGGCGTGACACCCTGCGTGCCCTGGGCCAGGCCGAGGTGCTGGTCCCGCTCTACTCCCCGCGATACGTGGCCAGCGCCTGGGCCACCGAGGAGCACTACTCGTTCCAGAAACGCCTCGAGGCCGCGCACGCCGATCCGGCCCGGCACATCCAGCCGGTGCTGTGGATGCCGTTCCCGGACGGCGTCGACCCGGCCCAGTATGGCCTGAGCCTCGAGGAGGACGTGCCGCAGTACAAGACGCTCGGTCTGGGCGCGCTCTGCGACGCGGGACGGCTGGACCGGACGCCGGACCCGGAGTACCGGCAGGCGTACGAGAAGATCGTCGAACGGATCGCCCGGCGCATCGTGGACGCCGCCGAACAGTCCCCGATCGGGCCGTCGGCGCCGCCGCCCGAGCCGCCCGGCTCCGGGATCGCCCCGTCCGCCGCCGACCTGCTCATCGTGGTGCACACGGCACCCGGATCGACGGCCCGGACCTGGACGCCGTACGCCGACGCCGGCCGGACCCCGGTCGCCGGGCAGGCCCTCGCGGTGGCCCAGCGGCTGGACGTGGTCGCCGCGATCAGCACCCTGCGCGAGGCGGTCCGGCTGTGGCGGCACCGGCCCGCGGTGCTGCTGGTGGACGTCTGGCTGCTCGACGACGACGAGCGGGCCGCCGGCCTGGCGGAGATCCTGCACGGGCTGCCCCGCTGGGTGACGCCGCTGCTGATCGCCGACGCCGGCGACCGGGTACACGCCACGCGCGTCGCGGAGTTGCGCGACCGGGCGCTCGCTATGCTCGGCGGCGCCGCCGACCCGGCGACCTCCGTGGCCGGCAGCGCCGACGACTTCGTGAAGATCATGCCGGTCCTGGTCAGTCAGGCCCGGAGCCGCTACCTGCATGAGCTGCCCCGCACCTTCCCGAGCCGGCCCCGGCTGGGAGTGGCCGAGCCCCGGCACATGCCCGCACAAGGCGAGGACCGATGACCGCAGAGCCAACTGGCAAGATCGTCACGTTCTACTCGTTCAAGGGCGGGACCGGCCGCACCATGGCACTGGCCAACGTGGCCTGGATCCTGGCCGCCAACGGCCGCCGGGTGCTCGCCGTCGACTGGGACCTGGAGTCGCCCGGACTGCACCGCTACTTCTCGCCGTTCCTGAGCCGTGAGGAGATCGAACACAGCCGCGGCATCATCGGCATGATCCAGAACTTCCAGAACGCGATGGCCCGGCACGACTCGCGCACGCCCGACGTGGACGTCGCGGCGTACGCCCGGCTGGAGGGCCAGGTCCTCCCGCTCACCTGGGACTCGTTCGGTGCGGGCGGGCGTCTCGACCTGCTCTCGGCCGGCAAGATCAGCAAGGATTACGCCACCGTCCTCGCCGGTCTCAACTGGGACGACTTCTACGAGAAGCACGCCGGCGGCCTGTTCCTCGACGCGCTGCGCGCCGAGATGAAACAGCAGTACGACTACGTCCTGATCGACAGCCGCACCGGGTACAGCGACGTCGCCGACGTGTGCACCATCCACCTGCCGGACGTCCTCGTCGACTGCTTCACCCTCAACGAGCAGGGCATCGAGGGCGCCGCCACGGTCGCCCGCCAGGTCGAGGACCACCGCCGCAACATCCGGATCCTGCCGGTGCCGATGCGGCTCGACGCGGCCGAGCGTACCAAGATGGACGCCGGGCGGGCCTTCGCCAAACAGCGGTTCGAGGGGCTGCCCGCCGCGCCGGACCAGGAGACCCGGGACCGCTACTGGGAACGCGTCTTCGTCCCGTACCAGGCGTATTACAACTTCGAGGAGCGCCTGGCCACCTTCGGCGACCAGCCCGGTTCGCAGAACACCATGCTGGCGGCGTACGAGACGCTGACCGCCGAACTCACCGACCACGCCGTCACCACCTTCCCCCGGCTCGACCCGGAACTCCGGGTGCAGATCAACGACCAGTTCGAGCGGCGCCTGACGGTCGCCGAGACGAGCGTCGCGCTGCGCTACGCCGCCGGTGACCGGGTCTGGGCCGAATGGATCACCCACGTCCTCGAGCAGGCCGGTGTCCAGGTCAGCGACCCGGTCGCCGACCCGGCCACCGACACCACCGGCATCCGGGACCTGCTGATCGTGTCGAACCGCTCGGAGGCCGACCCGGACCTGCGGCTCACCGCGGCCAACCAGATCCGGCCCACCGCGCTGGCGGTCTGCCTCACCGAGGCGATCCGGGCGCCGCAACTGACCGGCCGGCGGGCGATCTTCCTCGCGGGCCTCGGCGAGGAGACCGCGGTCCGGGCGGTGCTGCGGCTGGTCGGACGGCCCGACTCGCTCTCCGCCGAGCCGTACACCGGCAGCCGCTACCCCGCCGACGAGCCGTACGTGTCCAACCTGGAAGCCCGCAACCAGCGGTTCACCGGCCGCGAGGACGACCTGGTCAACCTGCGGCGGCAACTGCGGGTCAACCGTTCGGCGGTGCTGGCCGGCACGGCGACCGTCGCGCTGCAGGGCATGGGCGGCATCGGCAAGACCCAGATCGCCCTCGAGTACGCGCACCGCTACCGCACCGCGTACGACGTGGTCTGGTGGGTGACCGCGGAGCCGGTCACCTTCGTCGACAGCCAGCTCGCCGACCTGGCACCCCGGCTGCGGCTGCCGACGGTCACCACCAGCCCGGCGATGGAGAACGCCCGGACCGTGCTGGACGCCCTGGTCCGCGGCACGCCCTACAAGCGGTGGCTGCTCGTCTACGACAACGCCGAGGACCCGGACCGGCTCACCCAGTTCCTGCCGCAGGGCGGCTCCGGCCACGTGCTGATCACCTCGCGGACCCCGGCCTGGGGCGGCCAGGCCACCACCGTCCCGGTCGACGTGTTCGCCCGCGAGGAGAGCATCGAACACTTCCGCAACCGGGTCGCCACGATCAGCCGGGCCGAGGCGAACCAGCTCGCCGACCTGCTCGGCGACCTGCCGATCGCGGTCGCCGCGGCCGCCGCGCTGCTCGCCGACGCCGAGTACACCGTGCCCTACCTCGTGGACGCGATCGAACGCAGCGGACCGCACAGTATCCCGCTACCCGGCCAGCAGGCGCCCGAGGAGGTCCGCGCCCAGTCGGTCCAGGCGGTCTGGGAGGCCTCCCTGACCCGGCTGCAGGACCGGTCGCCGGCCGCGTACCGGCTGCTGCAGCTCTGCGCGATGATGGACACCTCGATCGCGCTCGACTTCATCTACAGCGACGAGCTCACCGAGGCGCTCATCCCGGTCGACTCCACGCTGCGCGAACGGATGGTCCGCGGCCGCCTGGTCCAGGAACTCAACCGGCTCGCCCTGGTCCGCACCGACCGGCAGCCCGGCGAGCGCGGCGGCCGCATCACCGTGCACCGGGTGGTGCAGACCGTGGTCCAGTCCAAGATGACCGCCGAGGAACTCAAGGAGACCCGGCACCACGTCCACCTGGCGCTGGCCCGGTTCCGGCCCGGCGGCGAGGTCGACGACCCGGGCACCTGGTCCACCTTCCGGATGCTCTGGCCGCACCTGGAACTCTCCCAGGCCGTCGAGTGCCGCGACGAGTCGGTCCGTCAGCTGCTCATCGACCGGGTCCGCTACCTGTGGCAGGTGGGCGACCTGAACCGCGGGCGGGAACGCGCACGGCGTACCGAACAGGTGTGGCAGACCCGGCTCAAGGAACTGGAGGCGGTCACCCCGGTCGACGAGCAGGAGATCGCATCCCGCCGCCGGCAGCTGCTGCACCTGCAGTTCAACAAGGCCAACCTGGTCCGCAGCCTCGGCGACTTCAGGGAGTCCCGGTCGATCGACGAGGCCGTGCTCGCCGAGCAGGAGGCCCTGCTCGGCCGGGACCACCCGCTGACCCTGGCCACCGCGAGCAGCCTCGGCGGTGACCTGCGCAGCCTCGGGCAGTACCAAGAGGCGCTGGAACGGGACAAGGAGACGTACGCCGCCTGGCAGGACGTGTTCGGCGAGGACCACCCGCGGACCCTGGCCAGCCTGAACAACCTGGCCACGTCGTACCGGCTGATCGGCGACTACACCGAGGCGCTGAAACTCGACGAACGTGCCGCCCGCGGCCGGCGGACCGTGCTCGGCGACCGGCACCCGTCCACGTTGCAGTCGATGGGCCACATCGGCCGCGACCGGCGCGAGGGCGGCGACTACCACGGCTCGGTGATCATCCTGCGGGACGTGGCCCGGATGTTCGCCGAGGAGCTCGGCGAGGAGTCCCGGGAGGCACTGAACGCCAACGCCAACCTGGCCATCTCACTGCGCAGCGTCGGCCGGGAGAGCGAGGCGAAAGATCTCCTCGACAACGCGTACGGGCTCCTCAGCGAAAGTTTCCCGACGGCGCCGGACACCCTGGCCTGCCGGCTGAGCCGTGCCGTGACGCTGCTCGGCACCGCCGACGAGCAGGCCCACGAGGAACTCGTCCAGGTGCACGAGGCGTTCAAGACCGACCTCGGCCCGAAGCACCCGCACACCGTCGTCTGCGTGAACGACCTGGCGATGGCGTTGCTGGCGACCGGGTCGGTGGAGGTGGCCCGGGCGCTGGCCGAGGACGCCGTCCGGGACTTCGCCACGGTGACCGGTCAGGACCATCCGTACGTGGTGGCCGCCGAGACCAACCTGGCGGTCTGCGTCGCCGAGTCCGGGCAGCCGGCCAGGGCGGTCGAGATCCTGCTGCGGGCCTCGCGGCGGGCGGCCCGGGTGCTCGGCGAATCGCACCCGGACACGCTGAGCATCTACGCCAACCTGGCACTGCTGGAGGACGAACCGCCGGGGCGGAACGGGCGGCTGACGTCGCTGCTCGAAAGACTGTCCGCTCTGCTCGGCGAGAGCCACCCGACGCTGACCGTCCTCAAACAGGGTCGCCTGCTGCGCCGGGTGATCGACCCTCTGCCGTTCTGACCAGCAGCAGGGTTTTGCCCAGCGCGGTCCGGTCCTCCACCGCGCGGTGCGCGTCGGCGGCACGCTCCAGCGGGAAGGTCTGTCCGATCACCGGCCGGACCGTCCCGGCCGCCGCGTGCGCCAGGATCTCGGTCGCCCACCGCCGCATGTGGGCGCGAAAGTCGAAGAGCTGTTCGATCCCGATCACCTGGATGCCCCGCTCCCGGGCCTGGGCGGCGTCGATGGCGGTGACGTCGCCGCTGGAGGCGCCGTGGACGGAGAACCGGCCGCCGCGGGCCGTCACCTCGAACGCGGCCCGCCCGATCCGGCCGCCGACACCGTCGAACACGACACTCGGGCCCTTCGCCTCGAACACCCGCTCGGCCCAGCCGGGCTCCGCGTAGTCGACGACGGCGTCGGCACCGAGCCCCCGCACCACCTCCAGCTTCCTCGGCCCGCGGGCCGCGCCGGCCACCTGGGCGCCCGCCGCGAGACAGAGCTGCACCAGCAGCGTGCCCAGACCACCGGCCGCGGCCTCCACCAGCACCCGGTCGCCGGCCACGATCCCGGCACGCTCGACGAGGCCCTGCGCGGTGCTGCCGTCGCTGTACAGCGCGGCCGCCTCCGCCAGGCTCACCCCGTCCGGCACCGGGAACAGGTCCTCTTCGGCCGCCACGGCACGCTCGGCGAAGCCGCCGGTGTCCCCGGTCATGGTGACCACCCGCCGGCCGCGCCAGGCCGGGTCGACCCGTTCCCCCACCGTGGTCACCACGCCGGCGACCAGGCCGCCGGGCACGTACGGCAGTGGGGGGCGTTCGTGCCACCTGTCCACGCCCCGCCGGATCTGCGTCTCGACGAACGTCATGCCCGCGACCGCCACGTCGACCACCACCTGGCCGGGGCCCGCATCCGGTTCCGGGGCGTCGCCCGGAACCATCGACTCGGGTCCCCCGAATTCCGTCACGCGTACTACTCGCACTCGCTCACTCCATCCGTTCGCCGGCACCACGAAGGATCGTGAAACATCAAGCGGGGTTGAGGTCAACCGCGCCGTGATCGAGTTCCCCGCCGTGATCGAGTTCCCCGCCGTAATCGAGTCCCCGCCGCGGTCCCTTCCGGCCACGAACGACACGGCCGACGGGGATCGGCGCAGACCGCCCGGCGCAGACCGCCCGGCCCGGCCACCGGCCCGGACCTCCTCGCCGGAAACGCCGCCCGTCAGTGCGAACCGGGCACCATCGGGACCGCGGCAAGACGGCCCGGGCGTGCTGGGCGGGTCACACCGCTGCGGAGAGTTCCTCGCCGGGGATCTCCTGGTGGGGACGGTCGTCGACGCCGGCCAGCCACGTCAGCACGCTCGGCAGGACACCCATCGCCGCGAAGTGGCCGCGGCCGCTCTGCAGCTCGAGCACGGCGCCGGGGATGTTGCGGGCCAGCCAGCGGGCGTGGGCCGGCGGGGCGAAGTTGTCCTGCTCGCCGTGCCAGATGTAGACCGGGACGCGGATATCACCGACGGCGAATCCCCAGTCGCGGCGCATGGCGAGCACGTCGTCGATCCAGCCGTGCGGGCCCTGGCTGACCGCCTCGTCGTAGGAGTCGACGAGCAGCCGCTGGATGGCCGCCTCCTGGACGACCCGCCGGTCGGCCGGTGCCATCTCGGTCAGCAGCTGGTCGAGCAGGCTGTTCGGGTCGGCGGCGGTGCGGTTGGCCCGCCACCGGAGGCGTTCGCTGATGCCGGAGTTGTCGGGGTCGGCTGCCGGAATGAAGGCGGCCACGTTGTCGTCGGTCATGCCGGCGCCGAAGTCCAGGTCGGGGGCGTGCGGGGCCATGCCGACCAGGGTCGCGGCGCGGTGCACCATGTCCGGCAGCAGCGCCGCGCAGGCCAGGGCGTGCGGGCCGCCACCGGAGCGGCCGACCACCGAGAAGCGGTCCAGTCCCAGGTCCTGGGCGATGTCGGCGACGTCGGCGGCAGCGTCCGCGACGCGGCGGCCCGGCTGGGGTGTCGACCGGCCGTAACCCGGGCGGTCGTAGGAGATCAGCAGGATGCCACGCCGGTAGAGGACACTGGCGCGGGGCAGCGGCCCGGTGCGGCTGCCCGGGGTGCCGTGGAACAGGAAGACGGGCCAGCCGTTCTCGGCGCCCGTGGCGTTGACGGCGAGGATCCGGTCGTCCCGGGTCTTCACGTCACGACCGCCCACCCGACGTCGGGACACCGGCACCTCCTGACGCGGTCGCTCCATCGGCGATCCCTCGTACCCTACTCGTCGCAAGGCTCCGAGCAAGAAATCTTGACGGTATTACCCCGTATTGTCCATAGGACAGCACTCTCGTGTCCGGACGATGATCGTCCGCCGCATCCTATCCAGACACCTTTCGCAGTCAGGGTCTGCCTCTGTGGTGATTTCGGGCGCCCAGCACGCCCGAAATCAACACACCACCACGGGCGTGGTGACTTGGGGCGCCTAACGCGCCCGTAATCAACACACCACCACGGGCGTGATGACTTCGGGCGCCCAGCACACCCGTAATCAACACACCACCACGGGCGTGGTGACTTCAGGCGCCCAGCACACCCGTAATCAACACACCACCACGGGCGTGATGACTTCAGGCGCCCAGCACACCCGTAATCAACACACCACCACGGGCG
>NZ_JZKF01000058.1 GCF_000962825.1 Actinoplanes rectilineatus | reverse complement strand
AGCGCACCCGATCAAGCTTTCGGGAGCGCGGACCCACCCAAACCACACGGCAGCCGCCCCCAAACCCATAATCGGGAGCACCCACCAACCCGGCGAGCGGCAAGCGCACCCGATCGAGCTTTCGGGTGCGTTAGCCGGCCCGAGCAGGCGGCGAGCGCACCTGATCACGGTTTTGGGTGCATCGGCCCGCCCTGAATCGGTGGTGACTGCACCCGATGGCGGATCGGGTGCAGCCACCTCTGACCAGGGCCGGGTCGAGGTCCGGGAAGAGCCGGAGGCCGCGGTCAAAGGACGATGCGGCACGGACCAAGACGGGATGCGGTTAAAACGGGCAAAACGACAAGACCCGCTCCGCGACCAAACGAAAAGCGGTGCCGGGCGACGCCGGTGCTGTGCGACGCGGACCGTGCTGTGCGACGCGGACCGTGCTGTGCGACGCGGACCGTGCTGTGCGACGCGGCGCGGCGCGGCGCGGCGCGGCGCGCAGCTTAAACGGGGTAGACGGGGTGGCACAGCACGAACGGCACAGCACGAACGGCACAACACGAACGGCACAACACGAACGGCACAGCACGAACGGTTAAGGGTGGCGGTTTGCCAAGGTTGTCAGGGTGGCCACGTAGGCGGACCAGTCGTAGTCGGGCATGTTCGAGCTGTCGGGGAGCATCCCGGCCGCCCCGTCGATCGACTCGCGGAGGATGTCGGCTTGGCCCGCGTGGCGGGACAGGTCGGTGATCACGTGGATGATGATCTGGTGCAGGGTCACCGGGCGGCCCGACGGCCCCCACCACGGCACCCGGCCGGGCGCGTCCAGCGGCAACTCGTCGATCGTCTGGTCGGCGAACGCGGCCACCCGACGGTACAGGTCGCGGATTCCGGGCGCGGATTCGTCGTCGCGGGCGTACCAGTCGGCTTGCGGGTCTTCCTGGTATTTCGTGAACGGGACCAGTTCTGCCGCGTCGGGGAATTCGCGTCCGAACGTCTCGCCGAAGTAACCGGCCTCCACGTTCAGGCTGTGTTTGAGCAGGCCCAGAAGGTTCGTTCCGGTCGGTGTGCGGGGCATCCGGAGGTCCCGTTCCCCCAGCCCGTCCAGTTTCCAGATCAGGGCCTCGCGCGTCTCGTGGAGGTAGGTGCGGAGCGCGGTTTTCGGATCGATCGGTTCAGCCATGGTCGACACTATGCCGGACCCGCGATCGTCGCAGGGGGCATCGTCATCGTGGGCGCTTCGGCGCGTACCCCGCAAGGAATTCCTCCGCCAGGAGGCCGAAGATCAGATCGTCGGTCCACTCGCCTTTGAGGAAGGTCTGCTGGCGCAGCAGGCCTTCCCGGCGGAAGCCGACACGCTGCAGCAACGCCGCCGACCGTTCGTTGCGGGCGTCGCATTCGCCGGTCACCTTGTGCAGGCCCTGCACGCGGAAGAGACGGCCCAGGACGGCCCGGACCGCTTCCGTCGCCAGGCCTTTCCCCTGGTACGCCGGAGCCATCGTGAACCCTATCTCGGCCTGTTTCAGGTTGTCGTGGAGGCGCACGTAGACGTCCCCGATCAGCACCTCGTCGGCGACGTGTTCGACCGCGTACTGGAAATAGCCCGCACGATCGGGTGAACTGGCCGCGAAATTGCGCACCGCGGTTTCCGCTTTCGACGGCGGGAACGGCGCTTCCCAGGTCTGATAGCGCGCCACGTCCGGGTCGGAACGGTAGGCCGCGAGGGCGGTCGCGTCGGATGCCCGGAATCGGCGCAGCACGAGTCTTTCGGTCCCCAGGAGCACCCGCCGAGGATACCGGCGCAGAATCGGCCCATGGAACCGACGATCGAGCAGCGGGTTCGCGTGATCTGCCTCGCGCTGCCGGAGGTGACCGAGCGGCCCAGTCACGATACGCCCGCGTTCTTCGTCCGGGGCCGGAAGGCGATCGCCTACCTGTGGCCGGACGGGCACCACGACGCCGCTTTCGCGCAGTTGTGGTGTGCCGCTCCGCCCGGCGCGCAGGGTGAGTTGCTGGCGGCCGATCCGGCACGGTTCTTCCGCCCGTCCTACGTCGGCCACCGCGGTTGGCTGGGTGTCCGGTTGGACCGTGATCCGGACTGGTCCGAGGTGGCCGAGTTGTGCGAGGACGCTTTCCGGACGGTCGCCTCGAAGACGCTGGTGGCCCGGCTCAGCTCTCCACGACGTCGGCCACGATGACCGTGACGTTGTCGGGGGCGCCGTTCTCCAGGGTGCGGTTGACGAGTTCGGCGGCGCAGGTCTTGCGATCGGGCACGTCCCGCAGCGTCTGGGCGATCACCGCGTCCTCGACGTAGTCGGACAGGCCGTCGCTGCAGAGCAGGTAACGGTCGCCCACCTGGGCCGGGATCATCCGTCCGGCCGGGCGGAAGGGGCCGCCCTGGACCGCCTGGGTGACCAGGGCCCGTTGCGGGTGGCGGCGGGCGTCGTCGCGGGTGAGGACCCCTTGGTCGACGAGCGCCTGCACGTAGGTGTCGTCCCGGGTGAGCTGGGAGAACTCGTCGTCGCGCAGCAGGTAGCAGCGGGAGTCGCCGACGTTGAGCGCGGCCAGCCGGTCGCCGGAGAGCATCAGCGCGGTCACCGTGGTGCCCATGCCGTCGCGGTCGGCGTCGTCGGCGACGGCGGCCTCGATGCGCTGGTTGGCGGTCTGCAGGGCCTCGATCAGGTCCTGCAGCGGCTCGCCGTTGTCGGGGGCCGTGTCGACGGAACTCAACGTCTGCACCAGTATGTCGCTCGCCAGCTCACCGGCGGGGAGACCGCCCATGCCGTCCGCCACGATGAAGAGTCTATTTCCGACGAAGACCGAGTCTTCGTTGTTGGACCGGACGAGGCCCTGATCGGTGGCGGCGACCGCCCGGACAGCAAGCGTCATGTAGCAAGAGTGCCAAAGCCCAATTCCGTTGTCTCTAGTACCTCCTACGTAGTGTGTGCTGATGATGGCGGTGCCGATGATCGGTCGCGCCCCCGCGCTGGAGGATCTGCGGCGGGCGGGTGGTCTCGTGCGCGCCGGGAAAGGCCCGGTGACCGCCCTGGTCACGGGCGAGGGCGGCACGGGCAAGAGCACGTTGGTGTCGGCTCTGTTGCACGGCGGGACGTCGATGCCGGTGCTCGCCGGGGCGGCCCGGGTGCATTCGCCGGCCCCGTACGACTGGTTGGCCGCCGTTCTCGCCGGACGTGACATTCGCGACATCGGGGTACCTTCCGACGCACTCGCCTGGTTCAAGCAGGATCCGGACGTCCCTCGCGAGCGGTACGCCCCGGACGCCCTGCTGCGTCTGGCCGTCACCACGGTCCGCCGGCTGGTCGACGGGCGGCCGACCGTGCTGGTGGTGGAGGATCTGCACGCCCTCGATCCGGCCAGCCTCAACCTGGTGGCCGAGCTGGCCTTCGCCGACCTGCCGGTGCTGCTGCTGGTGACCAGTCAGCCCGCGGAGGCCTCGGTGTCGCCGCAGATCACCGCGCGGACGCTGGCCCGGCTGGCCGGACGTCCCGGGACGGTCCGCCGGCATCTGGGCGCGCTGCGGCCGGCCGAGGTGGGCGAGGTGCTCGAGCACGTCTACGGCACCGCCCCCGACCCCGGCATGGTGGCGTCGGTGTGGGCACGCACCGAGGGCAACCCGTACCGGCTGACCGAGCTGCTCGCGGTCGACCCGCCGGTGCCCACCGACCGGCGTTGTGAGCTGACCGCCCGGGAGCGGGAGGTGCTCGGTCTGCTCGCCGAGGGCATGTCCAACAAGCAGATCGCCGGGGCGCTGGGCATCTCGGTGCGGACCGTGACGGTGCACGTCTCGAACCTGTTGCGCAAGACGGGCGCGGCGTCGCGGACCGAGGCCGCGTTGTGGGCGTTGCGCGGCGGGCTGGGGTCTACCACATCGCAGCCGGTCTGAGCAGCGGACCGGCCGCACGTCGTCCGCGCAGGTGTCGTGACGGTGAACGATCGAGCGGGGCGGCGCGACAACGTACGGCGGCCTCGGTAACAATCGTCGTCGTGACGACAGCTATCCATCAGCGCATCGCCTCAGAGCTCGGGGTACGGGAAGGGCAGGTCACCGCCGCGGTCGAGCTGCTCGACGGCGGGGCCACCGTGCCGTTCATCGCCCGCTACCGCAAGGAGGTGACCGGCACCCTCGACGACGCGCAGCTGCGCACCCTCGAGGAACGCCTGGGTTACCTGCGGGAGCTGGAGGACCGGCGGGCCGCGGTGCTGGAGTCGATCCGCTCCCAGGGCAAGCTCGACGACGCCCTGGAGCAGCAGATCCTCGAGGCCGACACGAAGGCCCGGCTGGAGGACATCTACCTGCCGTTCAAGCCGAAACGGCGTACCAAGGCGCAGATCGCCCGTGAGGCGGGCCTGGAGCCGCTGGCGGACACTCTGCTGGGTGACCCCACCGTCGACCCGCGTACGGCCGCTGACGGCTTCGTGGACGCCGAGAAGGGCGTGGCGGACGCGACGGCCGCCCTCGACGGCGCGCGGGCCATCCTGGTGGAGCGGTTCGCCGAGGACGCCGACCTGATCGGTGAACTCCGCGAGCAGATGTGGACCCGGGGCCGCCTGGTGGCCAAGGTCCGCGACGGCAAGCAGAACGACGGCGCCAAGTTCGCCGACTACTTCGACTTCGCCGAGCCGTACGCGAAGCTCCCCTCGCACCGCATCCTGGCGATGCTGCGCGGCGAGAAGGAGGACGTCCTCGAGCTCACCATGGAGCCGCACCCGGAGGAGGACGAGGGCTACTTCGAGGGCCGCATCGCCGGGCGCAACGGCATCAGCAACCAGGGCCGGGCCGGCGACAAGTGGCTCGTCGACACGGTCCGCTGGGCGTGGCGGACCCGGGTGCTCATCCACCTCGGCGCCGACCTGCGGGTCCGGCTGCGCGAGTCGGCCGAGGACGAGGCCGTCCGGGTGTTCGCCGCCAACCTGCGTGACCTGCTGCTCGCCGCCCCGGCCGGCACCCGCGCCACGATGGGTCTGGACCCGGGCTTCCGCACCGGCGTGAAGGTGGCCGTCGTCGACGCCACCGGCAAGGTCGTCGCGACCGACGTGATCTACCCGCATGTGCCGCAGAACAAGTGGGACGAGTCGATCCACCGGCTCGCGGCGCTGGCCTCCAAGCACGACGTCGAGCTGATCGCGATCGGCAACGGCACCGCGTCGCGGGAGACCGACAAGCTGGCCACCGAGCTGATCAAGCGGCACCCGCAGGCGAAACTGACCAAGGTGGTGGTCTCCGAGGCGGGCGCGTCGGTCTACTCCGCGTCCGCGTACGCCTCGCAGGAACTGCCCGGCATGGACGTCTCGCTGCGCGGCGCGGTCTCCATCGCCCGCCGCCTGCAGGACCCGCTCGCCGAACTCGTCAAGATCGACCCGAAGTCGATCGGCGTCGGGCAGTACCAGCACGACCTCTCCGAGGTGAAGCTGGCCCGTTCGCTGGACGCGGTCGTCGAGGACTGTGTGAACGGTGTCGGCGTGGACGTCAACACCGCCTCCGCGCCGCTGCTCACCCGGGTCTCCGGCATCACCGCCGGGCTGGCCGAGAACATCGTGCTGCACCGGGACCAGAACGGCCCGTTCAAGAATCGTCAGCAGATCAAGAAGGTGGCCCGGCTCGGCCCGAAGGCGTTCGAGCAGTGCGCGGGCTTCCTGCGCATCTCGGACGGCGAGGACCCGCTGGACTTCTCCAGCGTGCACCCGGAGTCGTACGCGCTGGTCCGCACGATCGCCGCGGACGCCGGATCGGACGTCAAGACGTTGATCGGCAACGGGTCGCTGCTGCGTGGCATCCGCCCGGACAAGTTCGTCACCGACACGGTCGGCCTGCCGACGATCACCGACATCCTCAAGGAGCTGGAGAAGCCCGGTCGCGACCCGCGTCCCGCCTTCACCACGGCCACCTTCGCCGAGGGCGTCGAGAAGATCGCCGACCTCAAGCCCGGCATGATCCTCGAGGGTCAGGTGACGAACGTGGCGGCCTTCGGCGCGTTCGTCGACATCGGCGTCCACCAGGACGGCCTGGTGCACGTCTCGGCGCTGTCCGAGAAGTTCGTCCAGGACCCGCGCGAGGTCGTCAAGTCCGGCGACGTGGTCAAGGTCCGCGTCCTGGAGGTCGACGAGGCCCGCAAGCGGATCTCGCTCACCATGCGCCTCTCCGACGAGCCCCAGCGCGGCCGCCGCGACGACCGGTCCGGCCAAGGCGCGGGTCAGGGCGCGGGTCAGGGCGGTCAGCGCGCCCAAGGCGGCCAGGGCGGTCAGCGGGGCCAAGGCGGTCAGGGCGGCGGTCAAGGCGGCGGGGGCCAGCGCGGCGGGGGTCAGCGCGGAGGCGGCGGCGGTCAGGGCGGCCAGCGTCAGCCCCGCCAGCAGGGCGGCCAGCGCGGCGGTGGCGGCGGCGGTCAGGGCGGTTTCGGCAACAGCGCGATGGCCGACGCTCTGCGCCGCGCGGGCCTGACCCGCGACTGACAGAACCACAGCGAAGGTCCGGGTGCGTGCATCCGGGCCTTCGTCTTTCTCGTACGCCCACACCTGCCCCCACCGCACCAAGGCCGTCCCCGGACCTACCCAGGCAGCCCGGGGCCCCGTGGAGCAACGTGCGGGTCAGGACGGCGAGACGGTCAGGACGGCGAGACGGTCAGGACGGCGAGACGGTCAGGACGGCGAGACGGTCAGATCGCTGAACACGACCTCGTAGGGCCCCTTCTTCGGCGCGTCCCGTTCGCTGACCACGCCGAGCCGCAACTGGCCGGACTGCAGACTCGGGTCGGTCAGCGTGACCGTGCCGACCTGGTCGTCGTCGCGGAACAGTTCGACCGAGTCGCCGACCACCCGGAACCCCATCCGCGTCACGGTGTCGCCCAGCCGGATCGGGTCGTCCGCGATCGGGAACGTCCGCAGGATCGGGACCGAACCCTCCGCCTCGTGGATGCCCACGTAGATGTTGCGCTGGCAGAAGCGCACCTGGTAGCCCCGCGAGTCCTGGTAGCGGAACCACATCGCCGCGCAGCTGTTCTCGGTCGTCAGCCGGATGTCCACCGCGGCGCTCAGGTCGTCCGGCATCAGGTCCAGCGGCCCCTTGCAGCGGAAGGTGCCCTCGGTCTTGCGCCGGATCACCAGCCCGTCGTCGAAGGAGCAGCTCCCGCCCTCGGTGACCGATTCGCTGGGCTGCCAGAGCAGGCGCTGGCGCAGCGGGTCGGTGAGGACCGGCCCGGTCGCGACGGCCGTCGGGGTCGTCTCGGTGGCCGGTTCCTCCTCGTCGGCGGTGGTCGAGAGGACGACCAGGAAGGCGCCGGCCACCAGGGCGAGGGCGGTGACGATCACGGCCAGGGGCAGCGCCCAGTTGCGCGGCGGCCGGGGTGGTGACGGCGGTGGGAACGTGATCGCCGGGGTCATCAGGTACGGGGCCGGCGCGTCCGAGATGGGCACGGTGACGATGGCGTTCTCGTCGTACCCGATCAGTCCGGGCGGAATGTCCAGCACCGGCGTGTCCCCGGTGCCGGCTGGCCCGGTCCGCTGCCGCGGCACGTCACCGGCGACGGCCGGACCCGCCGAACCCACCGGACCCACCGAACCCACCGGATCCGCCGGACCGGCCGGGGTGCCGGTGGTGTCCCCGGGGACCGGCACCGGTGCGTGGCCGGTGACCGCCTGCGCCTCGACCGCCGCCGCCCGCAGGTCGGGCTGGTCGGCGAAGGCCGCCGCGGTGGCCGCCGGGCGTTCCCCGGAGATCAGCAGGTCGAGCAGTTCCCGGGCGCTGGGCCGGTTGGCCGGGTCCTTCTCCAGGGCGTGGCCGACCAGTTCGCGCAGCGTGCCGCTGAGCCCGTCGAGGCGGGGTTCCTGGGTGAGGATCCGGGCGGCCAGGGCGGGCGGCGAGTCGGCGTGGAACGGTGTCGAGCCGGTGCCCGCGTACGCCACCACACTCCCCCAGGCGAACACGTCGGCGGCCGGGGTGATCGGCACGTCCTCGGCGCCGAAGCGTTCCGGCGCCATGTACGCCACCGTGCCGACCATCTGGTCGGGCCGGGTGTTGCTGCCGCTGGTCGCGTGCATGGCGCGGGCGATCCCGAAGTCGATCACCTTGGGGCTGCCCGGGGCGAGCAGCACGTTGCGCGGCTTGAGGTCGCGGTGGATCACGCCGGCGCCGTGGATGGCGGTGAGCGCGGTCGCCACGCCGATCGCCACGCCGTGCAGGTTGGCAGTGGTCAGCGGGCCGTTCTTCTCCACCACGCCGGCCAGGGTCGGCCCGTCCACGAACTCGACCACCAGGTACGGGCTCTCGTGGTCGGGGTCGGCGTCGAGCACCTCGGCGGTGCAGAACGGCGGCACCTGCCGGGCCCGGTTGACCTCGCTGCGGAAACGCCGCCGGAACTCGTCGTCGTGGGCCAGGTCGGCCCGGACCATCTTGACCGCGACGAGCACGCCGCCCGCGGTCCGGCCCAGGTAGACCGTGCCCATGCCGCCCTCGCCGAGACGGCCGATCAGTTCGTAGTCGCCGAGGGCGCGCGGGTCCCGCGTACGCAGTGGTTGCGTCCGCTGACCCGGCAACGTGCCATCGACCATGATGTTTCCCCCCGGGCCGGCGCAGCGCCCATGATCCCTCGCCGGAGGGAACCTTATCGGGCGCGGTCGTTACCCGCGCAGGCGGCGCGCTAGTGGTGATCCCCGACCCGGGATCTCGGGGTCGGATGGGGGCGCAACCCGATGGTCGCGGTGGCCCCGCCGCGTCAGGATGGAGACAACAGACAGCGTTGAAGTCGAAAGAGAGAAGCCATGAAGACCGTGCACGACAGTCTCGCCCGCCAGGGTCTGGTCCGGCCGCGGGAGGGCCGGATGCTGGGTGGTGTGTGTGCGGGCCTGGGCCGGCGGTTCGGGCTCGACCCGTGGATCGCACGGCTGCTCTTCGTGCTGATCCTGTTCGTCATCCCGGGCAGCCAGATCCTGATCTACCCGATCCTGTGGATCCTGATGCCGTCCGAGCAGCCGTACTACCCGGCGCAGAACCCGCCGGCCGGTTACTGAGCGGTCAGCTCGCGGACCTTCCCGGTCAGCTGGAGATCGTCCAGGTAACCGCGGAACACCACGGTTCCGGCCGCGTCGATCATCACGTACCAGCTCTGCTGGGCGATGCCGAACTGCTGCCAGATCACCCCGGCCGGGTCGGTGAGGTGCTGTACCGATCCGACCTGGAAGTCGTCCACGAACTCGCGCATGGCGTCGGTGGTCCCGAGACCGCCGATGCCGAGCACACCCAGCCGGTCGCCGTACTCGTCGTGAAGGTCGGTGACCGACTGGGCCTCCACGGCGCAGGTCGAGCACCAGGGCGCCCAGAACCACAGCAGGGCCGGGCGGCCCGCCAGCGCGGACGCGTCGTAGGAGCCGCCGTCGAGCGTCGAGCCGGTGAAGGCCAGCGCGAGCGGGGTGCCGGCCGAGGTCGCGCCGGTCGCCGGTTCCGGGTCGCTGGTCGCGGCCTGCGAACTCGCACAGCCTCCTGCCGCGAGCAGGGCCACGAGCAGCGCGCTCATGAGCCGGGGTACGCGTGAAGAACGTCCCGTCCGTGACCCCCGGCTCATACCCGCTCCTCACCCGTTATCGCGGCCGCTCCGTCGTTTCTCCTGAACCCGTGCCGAACGCCCGAACTCACCACACAGACCAGCCGGCGTGGTGACTTCAGGCGCCGTGGACGCCCGAACTCACCACACAAACCTGGCGGCGTGGTGATTTCCGGCGCCGTCGGCGCCGGAAATCACCACGCGAACGTCAGTGGCCGCCCTTGGTCGGCTCGGTCAGCCGCAGCGCCAGCGCCGGGCAGACGTTGACCGCCTTGCGGGCGCCCTCCTCGAGCCACGGCGGCAGCGGCGTCTGCGGGAACGCCGGGAAGCCGTTGTGGTCCAGCCGGATGATCTCCGGGGCGACCGCCGAGCAGAGGCCGTGGCCGTCGCAGCGGGACCAGTCCAGCGCCAGTTTCCGGGCGCCGGTCTCCGCCGTGTACGGCAGCGGCAGCACACCACGGACCGACTTGCCGCAGCCTTCGCCGTTGGCGTGCGCCTCGACGTCCTTCTTGAAGACCTCGAGGGCGGAGAGCGCGAACCGGCCGGTGCCGTCCGGGTGGGAGCACGCACCGCGGCCCTTGACCAGGCCGGCCGCCTGCCGGACCTCCTTGACCGCGTTGCCGCCGAGGGCCACCAGGGTCACCGCGCGGGCCAGGTCGGGCAGGCCGATGCGGCACGGGCCGCACTGACCGGCCGACTCACCGGCGAGGTACTGCACGACCTGGGCGACCTCGCCGATCGGGCACGTCTTCGAGCCGATCGGGATCAGCATGCCGGCGCCCAGGGTGCCGCCGACCTTGGCGAACCCCTTGCGCGAAATCATGATCGTCTTCGCCTGCTCGGCGGTGACCCACTTGCCGTGGTAACCCCCGACCAGCAGGCCCGGACCGATGTCCGCGCCGCACATCTCGAGGACCTCCATCAGCGACGTGCCGCTGGGGGCCTCGACCACGGCCGGCGAGCTGGAGGCGCCGCCGACGGTCAGCATGACCGTGCCGGGCTCCTCGGGGATGCCCACCGAGTTGTACTCCCACGGCCCGATCCGGGCCGCGATCGCCAGCTGCGAGTAGGTCTCCGCGTTCGACAGCAGGGTGGGCAGGCCCATCACGCCGTTGTCGCTGGACCGGACCTTACGGCCGGGCGGGATGTGCGCCTCGCCGTTGATGCCGCGGACCAGGGCGCCACCCTCACCGGAGATGAACCGGTGCGGGACCGTGACGATCCGGGTCGGGCACGGCATCTTGCGCTCGGCGAGCGCGGCGGTGAGCGAGCTCTGGCCGACACCGTCGTCGGCGATGCCGATGACGATCTCCTCGGCGTCCAGGGCGGCGGCGGCCAGGGCCGCACCGTCCAGGATCAGGTGCGGGCCGCGGGTCAGTACCGCCTTGTCCTTCCAGGACGGCGGCTCACCCTCGGTCGCGTTGACCACGATCACCGGCGGCAGTTCCTGCCGCTTGCACGAGTCGATCACCGCGCGCACCTTGCGGGCGAACGGGAAGCCCGCGCCGCCACGGCCGCGCAGTTCGATCCGGTCGGCCAGACCGACCAGCTCACCCGAGGAGAGCGCGGCGAAACCGCCGTGCACCTCCTGGTGGGCGACCAGGTCGAGACGTCCGTATTCGTCGAAGCCCGCGGTGATGCGGGGGGTACCGATCGCGGTGACCGGAGGGACCTGCTGGGTACTCACCGTTCACCACGCAACTGGGAGAAGTACGCGTCGTCGTCGTCACGGCCGCGGCGGGCACCGCGGTCGTCCGGCTCGGCGCGGCGGCCCCGGCGGGTACCGCTGTCGACCAGTGCCGCGGTGTCCTCGGTGAAGTCGACGAACTCGCTGCGGCTGGGCCGGCGCGGCGGCTCGTCGTCGTACCGGGCGGACCGGGCGGCACGGGGTTCGTCGTCCTCGTAGCGGGCGGACCGCTGGCGGGGGATCTCCTCGTACTCGTCGTCGGCGCGGCGGCGTCCGCGGGGACGCTCGTCGGGCTCGGCGGCCGCACGACGACGGTTCCAGGAACCGGTGTCCTCGTCGTCGTACCGGCGCATCCGCGTGCCGGTCTCCTCCAGATCCGAGCGGCGCATGCGGCTGCTCGTCTCCTCGGGCTCCGGGCGGCGCATCCGGGTACCGGTCTCCTCCAGGTCGGAACGGCGCATGCGGCTGCTCGTCTCCTCGAGTTCCGGGCGGCGCATCCGGCCGGTGTCCTCGACGCCACGGCGGCCGCGCGGGGCGGGCTCGTCGTCCTCGAAGCGCCGGCGGGAGCGGGGCTCGTCGTCGTAGATCTCGGCACGGCCACCGCGACCGCGCGGTTCGTCCTCGAAGCGGCGGCGCTCGTCCTCCACGTCGCGGCGCGACATCCGGGTCGAGGTCTCGTACCGGTCGTCGTCGTCACGGCGGCGCGGCGGCGCGGCCTCGAGTTCGGGCTGCTGGCGGCGAGGCGGGTAGTCCTCCTCCGCCGGGGCCGCGGCGCGGGCCGGCTCGGCGACCGGCGGGGCCGGCGGCGCGGGCGGGGCGGCAGGCGGCGCGGGCGGCGCCACCGGCGGCTGGGCCCACTGCTGGGTGACCCCGCCCAGGGCACCGCCACCCGCCGGGGCGAGCAGGTCGGTGCCGGTCTGACCGGCGCGGCCGGGGCGGCGCATGCCGGACGCGATCGGCGAGGCGGTGGGCACCAGCTTGCCGGGCTCGTTGCCGCTGCCGCCGGCGATGGAGGCGCCGGCCGGGGACGCGAAGTCCTTGCGGCGGTTGAAGCTGACCGAGAGCCGGACACCGAGACCGAGCAGAACGCCGAGCACGCAGACGATGTAGGAGACGATGACCCAGGTGGCCGCGGCACGGCCGGCCGCAAGACCGTGGAACAGGGCGGTGGGCCAGATCAGGTACGAGATCGAGTGGATTCCCCGCCACATCCACGGCTTGCCGCGGCCGATGAACCGGGATCGGGCGATACCGGTCCACATGACCAGCACCATCACCCATCCGGAGATGACGCCGAAGCCGACCGCGGAGTTCGCGTTGAGGAACGGGATGAAGATGTCGAGCACGCCGATGAGGCCCTCGGCGAACTTCGTCCAGACGTGTACGCCGAGCGCGGAGACCGCGATCAGGCCCGTGGTGCGGTGGGTGGACTGGAGCAGCACCCGCTGCCGGATGGTGAGCACCAGCCGGTCGGTGGAGACCAGGCCCACCATGATCGTGATCGACAGTCCGACAAGAGCGATGACGCCCATGTAGAAGCTCGAGTAGATGAAGAAGAAGTAGTACCCGATGCGGCCGGGCGCCGTCATCATCGAGACCGCCCACAGGGCGGCGATGACGCACAAGGCGAGTACTAACACCGCAGACTTCGACGCCGGACGCGTGCCGGTGGATCCGACATCGACCGCCGGACGGGCGACTGCTGCACGCTGGTTGTTCTTCGACCGGGCCATTGACTCCTCGTTTTCCTTGGTGCGGCCACGTCCCGTGGGCGGTGGGACGCAGGCGTTGTGGGGAACGCCCCGCGCTCAAGCTCTGCCGGACCGGTCCGAGGCGGCAATCCCCTGCGATGCCCCGGCCGTGTCCACCCCGGATTACGTGCCGGGCCTGGGTTCGGATGAACACCGTCGAAACTTTTTGCGTAACCAGGCGGCTACTTTCCGAACATAGCCACTGAGCTGCTGAAACGCCGGTTCGGTTACCGCCTTAAGGAAGAAATAAGGTCCCCGCCACAGTGACGCGGGCCACCCACTGAACCGAACGTGGCAAATGAGCGAACTAAGTAGTGCAGGCGCATCGACGGGCACGCCCGTTAGGAAAGGGGGACGCCGTGCGTCATCGGCTCACCGCTCTGGTCGGAGCCGGACTCACCGCCACCACGATCGGCACCGCATGGGCGGCACCGGCGGCGGCCGACGAGAGGGGATTCAGTGTCCGCGTGACCGCGCCGGACACGTTCGGCGCCGGAGCCTCGGCGAAGACCGTGACCGCCGTGGTCACCTCGGAGAACCGGCGCTGCCGCAAGGTCCGCTGGGTGATGGTGGTCCGCACCGAGGTGGAACCCGGCCAGATCCGGTTCGCCCGGATCGAGCAGGACCAGCAGTTCGACACGGAGACCCGGACCGACGGGGACACCACGACGATCACCGACGTGCAGGTCGACCCGGGCACCTCGTGCCGGGGCCGTACCGTGACCGGCACCTGGCAGTTCGCGTTCCGCGGCCCGGACGACGGGGACGTCCGGTTCGAGGCGCAGGCGTTCGACGAGAACGGGACTCTGCTCTCCACCTCCGGCACGAGCGCCGAGATCGAGGGCGGCGAGGAGGAGGACGAGGACGAAGACGACGAGAAGGCGTCGCCGTCGCCGTCGCCCAGCGAGTCGTCCGAGCCCACGGACTTCGAGACGGTCGACCCGGACGACACCGTCGAGGCCACCGAGCCGCCGGCCGCCGCGGCCGGGGACGACGACGCCGGCAACGCATCCCTGGTCTCCGAGGACTCGGCCCTGCTCGGGCCGGGACTGATCGTCGGCGGCGTGTTCGTCGTCCTCGGCGTGGTCCTGCTCGTCCGGTTGCGGTCCCGGGCCCAGCAGATCCGGCGCGACACCCAGGCGCTGCCGACCGGGTTCTATCCGATGCCCCCACGGCACTAGCCACGTTTCGCCGTCAGGGTGCGAAGCCCATCCGCGTGGTGACTTCGGGCGCGCTGGACGCCCCAAATCACCACACCCACAACCGGCGTGGTGACTTCGGGTGCGCAGTGCGGCTGGAGTCATCACGCGGACTGGGCTTCGCGCCCTGGCCACGAGACGTGCCCAGCACCCGATCGTCGGTGACGACTGGGTTGCGGCACGGTCCAGCCGTGGGGACGTCTTCATACGGGTGATTTGTCGGTTCGCCGACTCGGTGGCGACAGCCGGGCCATTAGCGTGATGGCCCGGCGTAGCCGTCCATCGGGGAGGACATCGTGCCCGCACGCTCCATGCACATGATCAGCGCATTCGGCGCCCTGGCCGCCCTCGCGGTGGCCGTACCGGCCGGGGTGTCGTTCGCCGGCACCCGCGGCGAGACCATCGACGCGTCCCGCCCGGCGACCACCCAGGCGGACAGCTTCCTGGGCGGCCGGCCC
This sequence comes from Actinoplanes rectilineatus, assembly GCF_000962825.1. Taxonomy (GTDB): domain Bacteria; phylum Actinomycetota; class Actinomycetes; order Mycobacteriales; family Micromonosporaceae; genus Actinoplanes; species Actinoplanes rectilineatus. The sequence goes on along the minus strand of NZ_JZKF01000058.1, from coordinate 43,560 downwards.
CGGGTGCCGGACAACCTCGTGCCACCGGCCGGCAACACACTGCACGCGGTCCTGAAGGCCCGCGGCGTCCAGGTCTACGAGTGCCGCAGCAGCGCCTGGACGCTGCTCGAACCGGCCGCGTCGCTCACCGGCGTCACGCTGCACCCGGTCAAGAAGGTGACGGCCCTGCACTTCCGCGGGCCGAGCTGGCAGTCGGACCAGGACGGCTCGCTCGTCGAGGGCGATGCGGCGAAGGCAGCGAAGGCGCCGTCCGACAAACCGGACAGCATCCCGCAGTTGCTGGTTCCCGCGGCGAAGACCCGGGGTGGCGGGCTCTTCGGGCGGGTCACCTGGATCCAGCGGCTGGACACCGTCGGCGGAGTGGCGCCGGCGGGCAGCTGCCAGGGCAGCGGGACGACCGCGGTGAGTTACCGGGCGGTCTACCGCCTCTTCGTGGCGGAGAAGGTCACGGAGAACGTCGCGGAACAGGCCGCGGAGAAGGTCACGGAACAGGCCGCGGAGAACGTCACGGAACAGGCCGCGGAGCACGTCACGGAACAGGCCGCGGAGCACGTCACGGAGCAGGTCACAGAGCAGGCCGCGGAGAACGTCACGCAGAAGTGAGTCCCCCCTCCGCCGGGTCGCGAGCATGCTCAGTGCGTACCCGGCGAAGGGGTTGTTCTTGAAAGAGGAACGGACAGACCTGAACCGGCCGGCGCCTGATCGGCGCCGGCCGGCCCCTCCTGATGGTGGAAGGGATCAGGAGAGTGCCGGGTACGCGTTCGCCATCAGCTGGGCGAACTGCGCCGGGAACCAGGCTCCCGAGATCGGGGCGCCGGAGAGCGCACCGGTCAGGTTGTTGCCGTTACGGGCGTTGCCGGTGTAGGTCGGGTCGCACATCCGGTCGAAGCCCTTGCCCTCGTTGTTCGGGATCTCGGTGCTCGAGCCGTCCGACTCACCCGGCGGCTTGACCCAGACGTAGGCGTCGATGCCGGAGGCCGGAGCCGCGGTGGGACGCTCGCCGAGGCCCGCACCGGACTGGTTGCACCAGTTGCCGGCGTGGATGCGGCGGTCGACCCGGGACTCGTTGACGAAGGTGTCGACGTTCGTCGAGGTGCTCGCCGCGGTGGGCCGGGCCGATCCGCCCCAGCCGTTGCGGGACGTGTCGATCAGCATGCCGATGCTGGAGTTGAAGCCGATCGACACCAGCTTGGTGCGGAACGCCTGGGCGAACGAGAGCTCGTCGACGTACTGGTTCCAGTCGACCCACTTGGACTGGCGCACCGAGGTGCCGTTGACGTTCGTGGTCACCGTGAAGTACGGCTCCCGCAGCGCGGAGTAGTTCGCCGTGTTGGTGATGAAGCCGTGCACGTTGTTGACGCTGCCGGAGGCCTGGGCGGCCTGCAGCATGATGTCGGCGGTCGGCCCGAAGTTCGAGTCCCAGCCGATCCAGCCGTGGTGGGCGGCGTCGACGTAGTTGTAGACGTTGCCGATCGCGCCCAGCTTCTGCAGCGCGTAGCCGACGCCCTGCACGTAGCCGCCGTTGGCCTTCATGGTGTCGCACATCGCGGTGCCGCCGGCGTTCCCGGACGTGTTGGTGACCAGGTTCGGCAGCGAGTCGATCTCGACGATGTTGACGATCCGCAGGCTCGCGTACTTCGGGTCGGCCTGGATCGCGGCGATCGGGTCGATGTACTCGCTCTTGTAGCGCGGCAGTTCGGTCGGGCCCAGCTCACCGTTCGAGGCGAGGGCGGCGCAGTCCCGGCCGGGCAGGTTGTAGATGACGAACTGGATGTAACCGGCACCCTGGGCGAGGGCGGCGTCCAGGTGGTCACGGACGCCCATCGCGCCGTTCGAGGTGCTGTCCGGGGTGCCGTTGATCGCGGCGATCCGGTCGATCCACACCGCGGTCGGGTTGCTGGAGACCCGGCTGCCGCCGGAGACCGATTCGGCCTTCGCCTTCCACTCCGGGTTGTTGTAACCGCGGGCGCCGGCGTACGGGTTGTCGACCTTGGCGGTCGGGTTGGTGCTGGTGCTGGGGCTGGGGTTGGTCGACGTGCTGGGGCTGGGGTTCGTCGACGTGCTCGGGCTGGTCGACGGGCTGCCGCTCGGGACGCTTCCGGTGCAGGCCGTGCCGTTGAGCGAGAAGGTGGCCGGCGCGGTGTTCGTCCCGGAGTAGTTGGCGTTGAAGCCGAAGTTCGCCGTGCCGCTGGTCGGCAGCGAGGCGGCCCAGGACGCGTTGGTGGCGGTGACGTTCTGGCCGGACTGGGTGACAGTGGCGCTCCACGCCTGGGTGATCGACTGGTTGCCGGCCCAGGTCCAGGTCAGGTTCCAGCCGTTGGAGATCGCATCGCCGAGGTTGGTGACCGTGACGTTGCCGGTGAAGCCGCTGCTCCACTGGTTGACCGAGTAGTCGACACGGCAGCCGGCCGCGGCACTGGCGCTGGTCGCCACGGCGACGGCGCCGGAGGCGGCGACGACGCCCACGGCGACGGCGGCCGTGACGGCCCGGGCGCGGGTGGGGATGGGTCTCATCGGGGCTCCTCGAGACGGGGGTGCGGCGCGGAGGGCGCCGGGGAACGGCGGCCAACGTATTGGTGGATATCGTTGGCCGACATCGACAGCATTACATGGGAGCGCTCCCAGCGCAATGATCCCGAAACACAAGGGCAATCCCGGGTTCATGCCCCTTTCCGCAGCCCCGGGGGGCCATCGCTTCCGAGGTAGAGCCTCTCGGCGGACCGGACCTCACATGGTCGGGTACTCACGCGCGGCGAGGGCCGTCGCTTCAGAGGTAGAGCTTCTCGGTGGACCGCTGGGCGGCGCTGAAGGAGAGGTCACAGGTCGTGTCCGCACCGGGGGTGCTCAGCCAGGTCAGGCGGAACCGACCGGACGAGGCGGCCGGCGTCAGATCGAACTCGGTCGGGCCGGCGCCGTCCGGGAAGTCGCGCCAGGCCGGGTCGCCGGGGATACGCGCGGCCGCCGGGTCCACGGCGAACCCGATACTGCCGCCGGACCCGGGCTGCCGGCAGGACCGGCGGAAGACCACCTTGACCGGGCCGGGCCCGAGCGCCTGCGCCGGACCGGTGGCCGTGCAGGCGGGACGGCACTGGAGACGGGTGCCGGACCAGGTGAACAGCATCCGGGTCACCAGCCGGGTGGTGAAGACGGCCAGGTAGTCACTGGCGACGGCCGCCCCGCGGGTCTTGTTGCCCCGGTAGACGGCCTGGTAGTCGCCGGACTCGGAGGCGGTCAGCGTGGCGCTGAAGTGCCCGGCCCCGGAGGCGGTCGTGGTGCCGGCCCTGGCCCACGGCTCGGCTGCGGAGCGGCGAAAGTACAGGTCGACCAGGCCGGCGTTGCCCTCGTCGCCGTTTCCGGCCCGGCCGCGCAGGACGACGCGGGAGCCGCGCGACACCTCGCCGGGCGCCACGTCGAACATCATCGTGACCCGCGCCTCCCCGGCCGGCTCCGGCAGGACCGCCGACGGGCCGGCATCGTCCAACCGCCCGGCGCCGGCGGCGGGCCCGGGAAGCAGAGCGATCAGGGTGGTCGTGGCTGCGAGCAGGCTGATTCGGCGCACCGCGATCGTCCTTCCGGTCGCCCGACTTTCGGGCTAATCACCCGAAAGCTAGCATTCAGGACAGATCGGTAGGGAGACCGCAAGGACGACGGCGCGTCCGGCGCCGCACCGGGAAAGGACGGATCAGGAGGGGCCTCCGCCGGTCAGGCAGACACCGCCACCGCCGCGCTTCGCCTCGTACATCGAGGCGTCCGCGTCCTTCATGATCGAACCGAACTCGATCCCGTGGTCCGGGAAGAGCGCGACACCGATGCTGGCCCCGATCTTGACGGTCTGTCCCTCGATGTCGAACGGGTCGCGCAGCACGTCGCAGATCCGCTCGCCGACCGCCACCGAGGCCTTCTCGTCCGGGTTGCCGGTGACCAGCACCGCGAACTCGTCACCGCCGAGACGCGACACCATGTCCGGGCGCCGGACCACCTGCTGCAGGCGCTTGGCCACCAACTGCAGCAGCACGTCGCCGGCGTGGTGCCCGACGGTGTCGTTGACCTGCTTGAAACCGTTGAGGTCGAGCAGCAGCAGGGCCAGCCGGGTGCCGGTGGCGGCCGCGATGTCGACCGCCTGCTCGGCCCGGTCCAGCAGGAACTTGCGGTTGGGCAGACCGGTCAGCGAGTCGTGGAACGCGTGCCGGGTCAGCTCGTCGACGTGCAGCTGGGCGTTCTGCCGCATCCGGGCGCTGTCCAGGATCATCGCGCCCTCGGCGGCCAGCTGCTGGGCCAGGATCCGGTCACGGGAACTCCACTCCCGGGTGCCGCTGGAGTCGCCGCACATCACCATGCCGACCGGTCCGCTGCCCGACATCAGCGGCATCGCGATGAACGAGCGGACCCCGATGAGCTGGGCGAACCCCTCGTCCTTCGTCTTCGCCACGGTGATGTCGCCGACCATGACCGGTTCGCCGGTCTCGGCGGCGGCCTGCCAGATCGGCGAGTCGGTGGCCGACTTGCCGACCATGGTGGCCCGCAGCAGGTCCCGCTGGGCGTCCTCCATGCCGACGCCGTGCACGTACCGGATCTTGCCTTCGTTGTCGATCAGGTGCATACCGGCCACCTCGGCACGGAACGCCGTGGCACAGGACCGGGCCAGCAACTCGGCCGCGGACTCCACACTGCCGGCCGACATGCCCTGCTCGAACAGCTCACGGATGGTGTCCGTGGTGAGCGCGACGAACTGCCGCTGCTTCTCGGCGGCCAGCCCCTGCAACGTGGTGGCGAAGTGCAGGGCCATCGTCGAGATGGTGTCCTGCATCAGCTCGGCCAGGTTGGTGCCGGTCAGCAGCAGCACGCCGACGGTCTGCCCGCCGATGCGCAGCCGGGCCGCCATCTGTTCGCCGCTGACCACCGGCTTGCCACCGGCCGGCGTCCGGAACACCTTGCCCGCGACCATCTGGTCGCGCCGCCCCGGCTCGCCGTGCTGGGCACCCGGCGTCATCATGCCGGTCTCCGAGTCCAGCTCGAAGACCGTCGCCGCGGTCAGCCCGGCGATCTCCACCAGGTGCGGGGCGGTCAGGTCCAGGACGTTCTGGACCGAAGGGGTGTCCTTGGTCATGAACGCCACCAGTTCGGCCAGAAGCAGTGCCTGCCGGTCCACGACCAGCGCCGACTCCCCGATGGCATCCACCACAGGTCCGGCTGTGTGCATCTCGCTGCCCACACTCATGGCCCTAGAGGTCGGCACCGAGGCCGCCTACTTGAATCGCTGGCACTTGGGACTCGTCACAAATCAGGAGCGGCCGGGTGGTCCGGGAACGGACTCCCGTGCATGAGGACGGATGTCCGGGACGGTCGGTGACCGTTCGGACGGTGGACGGATGGCGCCACCGGACCGGTCGTGGCTGATCGCCACGGCCAGGACGCGGTGCGGCGCCCGAGGAGTCGGCCGGCTGCGCGTACGGTATGAAATGCGCGACCGGATCGCACGCCTCGACCCAGCGCCCGGTGGGGGCGCACCTAGACTTCGGTCCCATGCTCACCATGCAGGATGCACTGGCCCGGTTGACCAAGTATTGGACGGAACAGGGCTGCCTGACCGTTCAACCGATGAACACCGAGGTCGGCGCCGGCACCTTGAATCCGGCGACCTTCCTGCGCGTTCTCGGACCGGAGCCCTGGAAGGTAGTTTACGTGGAGCCGTCGGTCCGTCCCGACGATTCCCGATACGGCGAGAATCCGAATCGCCTTCAGACCCACACCCAGCTCCAGGTGATCCTCAAGCCCGACCCGGGGAACCCGCAGGAGCTCTACCTGGGCAGCCTCGCGGCGCTCGGTATCGACGTGGCCGCCCACGACGTCCGGTTCGTCGAGGACAACTGGGCCTCCCCCGCGCTCGGCGCCTGGGGACTGGGCTGGGAGGTCTGGCTCGACGGGCTGGAGATCACCCAGTTCACCTACTTCCAGCAGGCCGGCGGCCTGAACCTCGACCCGGTCAGCGTGGAGATCACGTACGGCATCGAGCGGATCATCATGGCGCTCCAGGAGAAGACCCACTTCAAGGAGATCGCGTACGCCCCGGGCGTCAGCTACGGCGAGGTCTTCGCCCAGTCCGAGTACGAGATGTCGCGCTACTACCTCGACGACGCCGACATCGAGGCCAACCGGCGGCTGCTGGAGATCTACGCCGGCGAGGCCCAGCGCATGATCGACGCCGGGCTGCCGGTGCCCGCGCACAGCTACGTGCTCAAGTGCTCGCAGGCGTTCAACGTGCTGGACTCCCGCGGCGCGGTCTCCACCGCCGAGCGGGCCGCCGAGTTCGCCCGGATGCGACGCCTGGCCGGCGAGGTCGCCAAGCTGTGGGTGGGCCGCCGCGCCGAACTCGAGCACCCGCTCGGCCTGACCGAGCCGCTGGACGCCGCCCGGGCCGCCGCGGCCGTGCAGACCGGCACCGGCGCACGGACGCTGGTCTTCGAGATCGGCACCGAGGAGCTGCCGCCGAGCGAGCTGCGGTCCGCCCGCGAACAGGTGATGCGCCTGATGACCGAGGGGCTGGCGGGCACCCGTCTGGCGCACGGGGACATCCGGGTCTTCGGGACGCCGCGCCGGCTCATCGCCGTCGTGCAGGCGGTCGGGGCCCGCGAGGACGATCACGAGCGGGTGGTGCGCGGGCCCAAGGCCCAGGCGGCGTACGGGGCGGACGGCACCCCCACGAAGGCACTCGAGGGTTTCGTACGCGGCCAGGGCGTGACCGTGGCCGACGTCGAGACCGTCGAGCTGAACGGCGTACCCCACGTGGTCGTCACGAAGCACGAGGCGGGCCGCGCGGCACCCACCGTGCTGGCCGGTGTGCTGGCGCAGGTCGTCACCGGTCTGCGGGCCGCCAAGAACATGCGGTGGAACGACCCGAAGCTGACCTTCAGCCGGCCGGTCCGCTGGCTGGTCGCGCTCTGGGGTGACGACGTCGTCCCGGTGGCCGTCTCCACGCTGTCCGCCGGCCGCGAGACCCGGCTGCTGCGCACCGCGGCCACCCCGGTCGTCGCGATCGAGTCGGCCGAGTCGTTCCTGGAGACGCTCGGCGTCAACGGGATCGTCGCCGACCACGAGGACCGCCGTGAGCTGATCGTCATCGGCGCGCAGGACCTCGTCTACCCGGACGGGACGATCGACGTCAAGGGCGAGTCGTCCCTGATCGACCAGATCACCGACCTGGTGGAGCAGCCGCTGCCGCTGCTCGGCACGTTCGACGAGAAGTACCTGGAACTGCCCGACCCGGTGCTGACCACGGTGATGCGAAAGCACCAGCGGTACCTGCCGGTCCGGTCGGCGGACGGCACGCTGCTGCCGATGTTCGTGACCGTGGCGAACGGCCCGGTCGACGTCGAGCTGGTGCGCGGCGGCAACGAGGCGGTGCTGCGCGCGAGGTACGAGGACGCGGCCTTCTTCTACCGCGCGGACCTGGCGACGCCGATCGCCGACATGCGGGCGAAGCTGGCCCGGCTCACCTTCACCGACAGGCTGGGATCGATGGCCGACCGGGCCGACCGGATCGCGGCCCTGGCCCTGCGCCTGGCGGCGATGCTCGGCCTCGAGTCGGGGGCGCTGTCCCGGGCCGCCGAGCTGATCAAGTTCGACCTGGGTTCCCAGCTGGTCACCGAGATGACCAGCCTGGCCGGGGTGATGGGCCGCGATTACGCGCTGCACGCCGGTGAGGACCGGGTGGTGGCGCAGGCGGTGCTCGACACCGAACTGCCCCGCAACACCGGCGACTCGCTGCCGCTGACCGTGCCGGGGGCGCTGCTCTCGATCGCCGACCGGCTGGACCTGGTGGCCGGGCTGGCCGCGACCGTCGGGCTGCCGACCGGGTCGAGTGACCCGTTCGCGGTGCGGCGGGCGGTGCTGGGGCTCTTCGCGGTGCAGCGCGGCGTGCCGGCGCTGGCCGGGCTGGACCTGGTGGAGGGCCTGAAGCTGGCCGCCGAGGCGCAGCCGGTGGAGGTGCCGGCACCGCTGCTCACCGAGATCGCCGAGTTCTTCGCGAAGCGTCTCGAGCAGGCCCTGACCGAGGAGGGTCAGCCGGTGGACCGGGTCCGCGCGGTGCTGCCGCACGCCGCCCGGCCGTCGCAGGCCGACATGCTGCTCGGTCAGCTGGCCCCGGCGGTGTCCGACCCCGGGTTCATCGCGGTGGCGGGCGCGGTGCAGCGGGCCCGGCGGATCGTTCCGGCCGGCACCCCGGCAGGGTACGACGCCGCGGTGCTGTCCGAGCCGGCCGAGCTGGCGCTGCACGCCGCGGTCGACAAGATCGAGGTCTCCGGGATCACCGACGTCGCGTCCTTCGTGGCGGTGACCCAGCCGCTGGTGACGCCGCTGGGGACCTTCTTCGACGAGGTGTTCGTGATGGCGGAGGACCCGACCGTGCGGGCGGCCCGGCTGGGCCTGCTGGCGACGGTGCGGGACCTCGGCGACGGCCTGCTCGACTGGGCGCACCTGCGGTTCTGACGGATGCGAGGCCCCGGCCCGGCACGGTCGCACCCGCGATCGGCCGGGCCGGTGCTTTCCGCACGATAGGGCGACTCCGGATCGCCCCGGGACGCGCCCGGGCGTTGAGACACCCGAGGACGCCGCCGGGCCCACGGCGGTGGGCGCGTACCGGGGTGGGTGGGAGTGGAACGACTCGGACGGGTGACGGCGGTCGACGTTGGGCGGGCGTTCGCGGACACGTCAGGGAAACGTCGCCTGGACGATCACTGGATCACGTCGACTCACCTCGACGGCCGGCGAGGAGCGCCGGTCCAACAGGTGGTGGAGGAGACGTGGCTGATCGCCGTCAGGTGCTGCGTATCGGAGCGGTGGCCGCGGCCACGCCGGTGCTGGCCGGGGGTATCGCGTCACCCGCGCTGGCCGGGGATGCCGTGACCGGGGCGCACACGATCGACACGGGGACCGCGGCCGGGTTCACCGGCACCGGCTCGGGAGGCGGCGGGCGGCCGGGCACGCCGCTGATCGTCGGGCACCGGGGTGCCTCGGGATACCGTCCGGAACACACGCTGGCCAGCTACGAGCTGGCGGCGCGGCTGGGTGCCGACTACATGGAACCCGACCTGGTGATCACGTCGGACGGGGTGCTGGTGTGCCGGCACGAACCGGAGATCGGCGGCACCACCGACGTGGGGTCGCGGCCGGAGTTCGCTGATCGGAAACGGACCGTCACGCTTGACGGGGTGAGCGTCACCGGATGGTTCACGCACGACTTCACCCTCGCCGAGCTGAAGACGCTGCGGGCCACCGAGCGGATCCCGTCGATCCGGCAGCGCAACACCCTGTACGACGGCCGATACCAGGTGCCGACCTTCCAGGAGGTGCTGGACCTGCGCAAGCGGCTCACCCGGGAACTGGGCCGCGACGTCGGGGTGATCCCGGAGACCAAGCACCCGACGTACTTCGCGGCCCTCGGCCTCGGACTGGAGAAGCCACTGGTCACGGTGCTACGGCGCAACGGCCTGGACAAGCGGGGCGCGAAGATCGTGGTGCAGTCGTTCGAGTCGGCGAACCTGCGGGACCTGGCCGGCGAACACCGGCTCCAGGTGCCGCTGGTGTTCCTGACCAGCGCGTCGGGGACGCCGTACCACGATCCGCGCAGCTACGCCGACTACCTGACGCCGAAGGGGCTGTCCGAACTCGCCGAGTACGTGGACTTCCTCGGGCCGGAGAAGAACCAGATCATCCCGCGGAACGCGGACGGGACGCTGGGCACGCCGACGGCCCTGGTGGCGAACGCGCACGCGGCCGGGATCAAGGTCGTTCCGTACACGTTCCGGGCGGAGAACTCGTTCCTGCCGGCGGAGCTGCGGGTGGGGGCGGATCCGACCGCGTACGGCAAGGCGATCGACGAGCAGGTGACGTTCCTGCGGACCGGGATCGACGGGCTGTTCACCGACAACCCGGACATCGGTGTGGTGGCACGGGCGACGGTCGCCGCCTGACCACCTGGCGGGGATCACCGATACGCACGAAGTCGCGCCCGGAGGCACATCCTCCGGGCGCGCAAGCGCGGTACGCCGGCCGTCGCCGCCTGCTCCAAGAAGTCGTAGTTTTTGAGGGAGTTGTGGCTCGTACCCTAAAAAATGGGGTTATTTGGCGATGAACGTCGGGTAGATGTGCTCGAAGCTGAGCTTGTAGCCGAAGCCGGTGGAGACGATGAACGCCAGGCCGAGCAGCACGCCCAGCACGACGATCCCGAAGAGGGCGTAACCGGCAGCCGTGCCGATCGGGCGGCGGCGGCCGGCGGTGACCCCGTTGACGCCGACCGCGGCCTCACCCGCACCCCAGGCCAGCGACCGGATGCCGAGGGCGAAGAGGATCGGCAGGCCGGCACCGAGGGCCAGACCGGCGAGCAGGACCTGCCAGGCGCCGTCGAGGGCGAATCCCAGGTTGTGCATGACGTCGCCTCTCAGTTCGCCGCGACGGCCGGAATCGGGCCGGCCGGGGTCGTGGTCACGGTCGTCTCGCCGTCCCAGTCGTCGTTCACGTTGTCGTGGTCGACGCGGCCGGTACGGGAGCGCAGGTACATCGCGACCGAGGCGATGCAGAGCAGGACGAAGACGACGAGCGCGCCGGCGGTCCCGCCGACGGTGTCGCCGACCCACCACATCGCCCCACCGATCAGGGCTGCGGCCGGGAAGGTGATCATCCAGGCGGCGACCATGCGGGCGGCGACGGCCCAGCGGACCTTCGCGCCGGGACGGCCGATGCCGGACCCGAGCACCGAACCGGTGGCGACGTGCGTGGTGGAGAGCGCGAAGCCGAGGTGGCTGGAGGCCAGGATGACCGCGGCCGCGCCGGACTGGGCGGCGGTGCCCTGCGGCGGGTTGATGTCGGTCAGGCCCTTGCCGAGGGTCCGGATGATCCGCCAGCCGCCCAGGTAGGTGCCGAGCGCGATGGCCAGCGCGGCGGAGATCTTGACCCAGAACGGGATGTTCTCCAGGTCACTCCAGTGTCCGCTGGCGATCAGCGCGAGCGTGATCACGCCCATCGTCTTCTGCGCGTCGTTGGTGCCGTGCGCGAGGGAGACGAGCGAGGCGCTGCCGATCTGCCCCCAGCGGAAGCCGTTCCGGGTGAAACGCTCCGCCACACCGGCGGTGATCTTGAAGATCACCCAGGTGCCGACGGCCGCCACCAGACCGGCGATCAGTGGGGAGATCAGCGCCGGCAGCATGACCTTGCCGACCACGCCGTCGAGCTTCGACCCGTCACCGTTCCAGTTGACGCCGGCCCATCCGAGGCCCGCGACGGTGGCGCCGACCAGGCCGCCGAACAGAGCATGCGAGGAGCTCGACGGGAGGCCGAGGAGCCAGGTGAGCAGATTCCAGACGATGCCGCCCACCAGACCGGCCAGGATGATCAGCAGGAGGGCGTTGCCGCCGTCCGCGAGCAGCTCAGCCTTGGGGGCGCCGGTCTTGTCCTGAATCTTGACGACGGCGTTGGTGACGGTCAGCGCGACCTCGACCGAGAGGAAGGCGCCCACCAGGTTCAGGATGCCGGAGAGGGCGACGGCGGTCTTCGGCCGCAGCGCCTTCGTCGCGATGGACGTGGCCATCGCATTCGCGGTGTCGTGGAACCCGTTGGTGAAATCGAAGGCCAGGGCCGTCACGACCACCAGCGCCAAGATCACGGATGTTTCAGTCACGCGGTGATCGTGACCCGAGCAACCCTCACACAGCCAGAGGCGGAACGCAGCGTGTACAAGATTCGGCCCGCGTTAACCTCAAGTTTCCTAAAGTTGAACTCATAGTGATCAATCGATCACGACAGGTGATGTCAACGGCGTGAGGATGAACACTTTCTTAGGGATATCCGGTCCATAGGCGGCTCACAGGTGCCCGATTTTGCTCATCGGGCACCTGCCTTGAAAATCAGGCCGCGGACGCGGCGGCGATCGCCTCGGTGAGGACGGCCAGGCCCTCGCGGGCCTCGTCCTCGGTCAGGGTCAGGGCCGGGCCCAGGCGCAGCACGTTGCCGTACAGGCCGCCCTTGCCGACCAGCAGGCCGCCCTCGCGGCACCTGTCGAACACCTGGACGGTGACGGCCGGGTCGGGCTCGCGGGTGCCGGGGCGGACGAACTCGATGCCGATCATCAGGCCGCGGCCGCGGACCTCGCCGACGATCGGGCTGTCCACCCCGCGCAGGCCGCCGAGCAGGATCTCCCCCACCCGGCGGGCGTTGCCCTGCAGGTCGTGGTCGAGGAGGTAATCGAGGACGGCATTGCCGGCGGCCGCGCTGACCGGGTTGCCGCCGAAGGTGGAGAAGCTGATCGCCGGGACCGCGTTCATCACCTCGGCGCGGCCGACGACGCCGCCCAGGGCGTACCCGTTGCCGATGCCCTTGGCGAAGGTGATCAGGTCGGGGGTGACGTCGTGGGCCTGGTATCCCCAGAAGTGGTCGCCGGTGCGCCCCCAGCCGGTCTGCACCTCGTCGGCGATGAGCAGGATGCCGTGCTCGTCGAGGACCTTGCGGTAGGCGCCGAGGAGCCCGTCCGGCCCGTGGACGAAGCCGCCGACGCCCTGGATGGGTTCGGCGATGAGGGCGGCCACGTCGCCGGCGGTGACGGTGGCCAGGACCTCGCGCAGGTCGTCGACGGCCGCGTCGATCAGGTCGCCGTCGTCGAGCCCGGCCATCCGGCCGCGGAGCCGGTCGGCGGAGGACAGCCAGTTGACGGTCAGAGGGCTGAGGGAGCTGGACGACCAGCTCCGGTGCCCGGTGACGGCCATCGTGGCGAAGGTCCGCCCGTGGTAGCTGTTCTTGATCGCCAGGATCTGGTTGGAACGGCGCACGTTGGCGGCGAACAGCAGGGCCGACTCGTTGGCCTCGGAGCCGGAGTTGGTGAAGAAGACCCGGGCGTCCGGGATGCCGGACAGCCGGGCGATCTTCTCGGCCAGTTCGACCTGCTGCTTGATGAGATAGAGGGTCGAGGTGTGCGCGACCCCGGTGTCGACCTGCCGGCGGACCGCGTCGCTGATCTCGGCGATGTCGTAGCCGATCATCGTGGTCAGCACGCCGCCGAAGAAGTCCAGGTAACTGCGGCCGGTGGCGTCGACGACACGGCGGCCGGAGCCGGAGACGATCTCCAGGGCGTCGTCGCCGTAGTAGACGGGCATCCATTGCGGCATCACCGCGCGATGCCGATCCAGAAGACTCATCGGGTACCTCCACTGTTGTTCCTGCGGTTGATCCAAGAAGTCAGCGCCAGCCGTGCGGATGGCCCGGGTCGCGCCGGCCGCTGCCGCGGCTGGTCCGGAACGCGGCCGACGCGAGCACGTCGGCCAGGTCGTCGTAGCCGTCGTCGACCAGGCCGACGGTGACGCGGATGTGGTCCTCACCGAGCGGGGTGACGCAGAACGGGGCGCCGGGGGCGGCCGCGACGCCGCGGGCGGCCAGGGCCACCATCGCGTTCTGCTGGTCGGGCACCGCCACCCACATGTTGATGCCGTCGCCGGCGGTGGCCCGCACCCCGCGTTCGCTCAGCGCCGCGAGGAGGGCCGCGCGGCGCGCGGCATAGACCTCCTTGGCGGTGGAGACCTGGGCGGCCACGCTCGGGTCGGTCAGCAGATCCAGGAGTACGCCCTGCAGCAGCCGACTGGACCACCCCGGCCCGAGGAGTCGCCGGTCGGCGACCGCGTCGAGCACGTGGGCCGGCCCGCCGACCGCCGCGAGCCGCAGGTCCGGTCCGTGGCTCTTGGAGAAGCTGGCGACGTGCACGGTGCGGTCGGCCAGGTAGCGCCCGAGGCTGACCGGCGGCGCGGTGGCGATGTCCCCGGCGTGGTCGTCCTCGACCACCAGCAGGTGCGGCGCCTCCAGCAGCACGTCGGCGAGTTCGGCGGCCCGGGCGGCGTCCATGCTGGCCCCGGTCGGGTTGTGTGCCCGTGGCTGCAGGAAGAGGGCGGTGGCCCGGTACTGCCGGAGAGCGTCGCGCAGCGCCCCGGGCTCGATGCCGCGGGAGTCCATCGGCACGCCGACGACGGTGGCGCCGACCGCCTGCAGCAGGTCGAGCAAGGGCGGGAAGGCCGGGTTCTCGACGAGCACGTGGTCGCCGTAGCGCAGCACGGCCGCCACGATCCGGTCCAGCGCGTCCATCGCACCGTCCACCACGGTCAGTCTCTCCGGACGGTACGGCCACCGCTCGCGCAGCACGGTCTCCAGTGCGGGCAGCACCGGGGCGTCCAGGTAGCTGCCGGCCCACCGGCCGTCGCCGATGCGGCGCAACGACTCGCTGAGGTCGGGCAGCAGCGCCGGGTCGGGCACGCCGGTGGACAGGTCGCGGGGCATGTGCATCCCGGCGCCGCTGAGCTGGGTGTACCGCAGGCGTTCGCGGGCCGGCAGCGGACCGGCGACGAAGGTGCCGGAGCGTCCGCGGGTCTGGATGGCGCCGGCCTGGATCAGGTTGCGCCAGGCCTCGCTGACCGTGGTCGGGCTGACGCCGAGCTTGCCGGCGACCTCGCGGACGGTGGGCAGGCGGGCGCCCGCCGTGAGCCGTCCGGCGGTGATCAGACGGCTGACGGCCGCGGCGATCCCCCGGGCGCTCCGATCCTGAACCGCCCCCGTGATCAGCGTCAGCAAATTATTCTCTCCGAAACATTCCGTAACGTTCGGGCAATTGTCCGCTCCAATGTGTGTCGTTAGTGTCCTACGGCATCCGGCGCTCACAAGCAAGCCCTAGCGCAGGGGTCAAATCGGGGAGTAAACAGACGATCACAGGTGCCGAGCACTCGCCTGAAGATCAAATAGAGAGGGGCCGTCATGACGACCGGAGTCGTCCGAGCCGCCCTCGTCCAGACCACCTGGACGGGCGACAAGGAATCGATGATCAAGGCGCACGAGGCCTACGCCCGGGATGCCGCCGCCCAGGGCGCGAAGGTGATCTGCTTCCAGGAACTCTTCTACGGACCGTACTTCTGCCAGGTCCAGGACGCGGCGTACTACGAGTACGCGGAATCGATCCCCGGCCCGACCACCGAGCGGTTCCAGGCGCTCGCCGCCGAACTGGGAATGGTCATGGTCCTGCCGATGTACGAGCAGGAGCAGCCCGGCGTCCTCTACAACACCGCCGCCGTGGTCGACGCGGACGGCAGATATCTCGGTAAATACCGCAAGAACCACATCCCGCAGGTGAAGGGTTTCTGGGAGAAGTTCTACTTCCGTCCGGGAAACCTCGGTTATCCCGTTTTCGACACCGCGGTCGGCCGGGTCGGCGTCTACATCTGTTACGACCGGCACTTCCCGGAGGGTTGGCGGGCTCTCGGCCTGAACGGCGCGCAGATCGTCTTCAACCCGTCGGCCACCAGCCGGGGCCTGTCCAGCTATCTGTGGCAGCTGGAGCAGCCGGCCAGCGCGGTCGCCAACGAGTACTTCATCGGCGCGATCAACCGGGTCGGCGTCGAGGATCTCGGTGACAACGACTTCTACGGCCAGACGTACTTCGTGGACCCGGAGGGTAAGTTCGTCGGCGAGGTCGGCGACACCCACCAGCCGGAACTGATCATCCGCGACCTGGACCTGGGCCTGCTGGGCACGGTCCGGGACCGCTGGCAGTTCTACCGCGACCGGCGGCCGGACAGCTACGACGGGCTGGTGGCGCCGTGACCGTCAAGCTGATCAAGGGCGGGACGGTCGTCGGCCCGACCGGCGCCATCCTCGCCGACGTGCTGATCGACGGCGAGAAGATCGCCGCGTTGTACGCACCCGGACAGGCCCCGTCCGTCGACGACACCATCGACGCCACCGGGAAGCTCGTCATCCCGGGTGCCGTCGACGCGCACACCCACATGGAGCTGCCGTTCGGCGGCACGCACGCCAGCGACACCTTCGACACCGGCACCCGGGCGGCGGCGATCGGCGGCACCACCACGATCATCGACTTCGCGGTGCAGCGGACCGGCGAGGTGGTCCAGGACGGTCT
The DNA here is from genome assembly GCF_000962825.1 of Actinoplanes rectilineatus. Taxonomy (GTDB): domain Bacteria; phylum Actinomycetota; class Actinomycetes; order Mycobacteriales; family Micromonosporaceae; genus Actinoplanes; species Actinoplanes rectilineatus. The sequence continues at coordinate 27,623 of NZ_JZKF01000058.1, read as the reverse complement.
GGCCGCCTGGCACGGCAAGGCCGAGGGCAACTGCCACATCGACTACGCGTTCCACATGATCCTCGGCGGGGTGGACGACGAGTCGCTCAAGGCGATGGACTACCTGGTCGCCACCGAGGGGATCAGCAGCTTCAAACTGTTCATGGCGTACCCCGGGGTGTTCTACTCCGACGACGGCCAGATCCTGCGCGCCATGCAGAAGGCCCGGGACAACGGCGCCATGATCATGATGCACGCGGAGAACGGCCCGGCCATCGACGTGCTGGTCAAGCAGGCCCTGGAACGCGGCGAGACCAGCCCGCTGCACCACGGCCTGACCCGGCCGCAGGAGCTGGAGGCGGAGGCCACCAGCCGGTCGATCTGGCTGGCGTCGGTCGCCGCGGACTGCCCGCTCTACATCGTGCACCTGAGCGCCTCCAAGGCTCTCGAGCAGGTGAAGGCGGCCCGCGACCTGGGGCGCAACGTGTTCGCCGAGACCTGCCCGCAATATCTGTACCTGACGCTGGAGGACCAGCTGGGGGCGCCGGGCTTCGAGGGCGCCAAGTGGGTGTGCTCGACGCCGCTGCGCAGCAAGCACGAGAGCCACCGGGCCGACCTGTGGCAGGGACTGCGGACCAACGACCTGTCGGTGGTCTCCACCGACCACTGCCCGTTCTGCTTCAAGGATCAGAAGGAGCTCGGCCTGGGCGACTTCTCCAAGATCCCGAACGGGATCGGCAGCGTCGAACACCGGGTGGACCTGCTCTACCAGGGTGTGGTCGACGGGAAGCTGTCGCTGAGCCGCTGGGTGGAGACGATCGCGACCACGCCGGCACGGATGTTCGGCCTGTTCCCGCAGAAGGGGATCATCGCCCCCGGCTCGGACGCCGACATCGTGCTCTACGACCCGGACGGGCGCACCCGGATCAGCGCCGCGACGCACCACATGAACATGGACCACTCCGCCTGGGAGGGCTGGGAGATCGACGGCAAGGTCGACACGGTCCTGTCCCGGGGCGAGGTGATCGCGTCCGGCGGCGAGTACACCGGCCGGGCCGGCCGGGGCCGGTACGTCAAGCGCGGCCTCAGCGACTACCTGCTCTGAAAGGGGAGAGCCCATGGACATCGGCGTGGTCATGCAGAACGATCCGCCCGCGCTCGCCCTCGTCGACTGGGCGCGCCGGGCCGAGACGGCCGGATTCAGTCACTTCTGGACGTTCGACTCGCACGTGCTCTGGCAGGAGCCGTACGTCGTCTACTCGGCGATCCTGGCCGCGACCGAACGGATCGTGGTCGGCCCGATGGTGACCAACCCGGGCACCCGGGACTGGACGGTCACCGCGTCGACGTTCGCGACGCTCAACGAGATGTACGGCAACCGGACCGTCTGCGGCATCGGCCGGGGCGACTCGGCGCTGCGGGTCCTCGGGCTCACCCCGCAGACCCTCGGTCAGCTGCGCGAGAGCGTGCAGGTGATCAAGGCGCTGGGCAACGGTGCCGCCGCGAACGTACGCGGCAACGAGATCCGATTCGCCTGGGCGGCGGACAGCCGGCTGGAGGTGTGGGTCGCCGCGTACGGGCCCAAGGCTCTGGCGCTGACCGGTGAGGTCGGCGACGGGTACATCCTGCAGCTCGCCGACCCGGACATCGCCGAGTGGATGATCGGCGCCGTCAGAAAAGCCGCGGTCAAGAATAAAAGGGACCCGGACGCCATCAAGTTCTGCGTGGCCGCACCCGCCTACGTCGGCGACGACCTGGCGCATCAGCGGGACCAGACCCGCTGGTTCGGCGGCATGGTCGGCAACCACGTGGCGGACATCGTCGCCCGGTACGGCGGCGACGGCGCGGTGCCGCAGGCGCTGACCGACTACATCAAGGCCCGCGAGGGATACGACTACGCCGAGCACGGGCGGGCCGGCAACAGCCACACCGGTTTCGTGCCCGACGAGATCGTCGACCGGTTCTGCGTGCTGGGGCCGGTGGAGAACCACGTCAAACGGCTGCAGGAACTCCGGGAGCTGGGAGTCGACCAGTTCGCGGTCTACCTGCAGCACGACGCGAAGGAGTCCACCCTGGACGCCTACGGCGAGCAGATCATCCCGGCCTTCGCATGAGACGGTTCCTCGCCGTCCTGGCCGGGCTGCTGACCGGGGCCGCGGCCTGGGAGGGGTACAAGGCCGTCGGGAACCCCGACGGGACGGTGCTGTTCGGCGTGCGGGTGCTCCCGCGCGCCGACGACCTCTCGATGCCGCACCTGTGGACGATCGCCGAGCGGCTCGGTGCCCCCGAGCTGACCGGCGGCCGCCCGGTGTGGCGGGTCGTGGTCGACGCGTGCCTGTTCACCCTGGGGATCACCACCGCCGGTTTCGTCGCCGGGGCGTTGATCGGGCTGGCTCTGGCCGTCGCGATGCAACGGTTCCGGGTGGTGGAGCGCGGGCTTCTCCCGTACGTGATCATCTCCCAGACCGTGCCGCTCGTGGCGCTCGCACCGCTCATCGCCGGGTGGGGCGGCGTCCTGATGCCGCCCTGGGCGACGGTGGCGGTGATCGCCGCCTACCTGGCCTTCTTCCCGGTCGCGGTGGGCATGCTGCGCGGTCTGCAGTCGCCGTCGGCCGCCGGCGTGGAACTGATGCGCAGCTACGCCGCCGGCTGGTGGCGCACCCTGGTGACGCTGCGTCTCCCCGCGGCGCTGCCCTATCTCTTCCCGGCGTTGCGCCTGGCCGGGGCCGCGGCGGTGGTGGGTGCCGTCGTCGGGGAGATCTCCACGGGTACGCGCGGCGGCATCGGCCGGCTGCTCATCGAGTACGCCCGGGAGGCCACCTCGGACCCGGCCAAGGTCTACACCGCGATGCTCGGCGCGGCGCTGCTCGGCCTGCTCGTGGCCGGCGCCGTCAGTCTTCTCGAACTGCCGCTGATGCGGCACCGTCGCCACGTGGAGGTGGCCACGCTATGACCGCCGTCGCGATCTCCGGCGTCACCAAGGTCTTCAACCCGGGCCGGCCCGACGAGGTGCTCGCCCTCTCCGATGTCGATCTGACGGTCGCCGACGGCGAGTTCGTCTCGCTGATCGGGCCGTCCGGATGCGGCAAGAGCACGCTGCTGCGCCTGATCGCCGACCTGATCGCGCCGACCACCGGCACGGTCACGGTGGCCGGTACGACCGCCGCGCAGGCCCGCCGCGACCAGGCCTACGGCATCGCCTTCCAGCAGGCCGGCCTCTTCGAGTGGCGGACCGTGCGGCGCAACGTGGAGCTCCCGCTGGAGCTGCGCGGCGCGGGCCGGGCCGAACGCCGGGCCAAGGCCGAGGAGATGCTGGAACTGGTCGGGCTGAGCGAGTTCGCCGGCCACTACCCGGGTCAGCTCTCCGGCGGCATGCAGCAGCGGGTGGCCATCGCCCGCGCGCTGGCCGTGCAGCCGCCGCTGCTGCTGATGGACGAGCCGTTCGGGGCGCTCGACGAGATGACCCGCGAACGCCTGCAGGCCGAGCTGCTCGCGGTCTGTGCCGCGACCGGCACCAGCACGGTCTTCGTCACCCACTCGATCTCCGAGGCGGTGTTCCTCTCCGACCGGGTGGTGGTGATGTCGGCGCGACCGGGACGGATCACCGCGGCGATCGACGTGAAACTGCCCTCGCGGGACGAGGCGGGACGTCAGGCGCCGGCCTACTTCGACAAGATCACTGAGGTACGCAAGGCGCTGCGCGGATGAGGCGCGTCGTCCCGCCGGTGGTCGTCGGCGTCCTCGCCCTGGTCCTCTGGGAACTCACCGTGACCCTGGGGCGGGTCGCCCCGTTCATCCTGCCCGCGCCGTCGGCGATCGGGGCGCAGATCCTCGAGCAACGCGGCAACATCGTCGACGCGGCCCTGGCCAGCGGCGCCAACGCCCTGACCGGGCTGATCGGCGGCACCCTGCTGGCGATCCTGGCCGCCCTCGCCGCCAGCCGGTTCCGCCTGCTCGGCGAGGTGTCGGTCCCGTTCGCGGCGGTGCTCAACGCCCTGCCGATCATCGCGCTGGCCCCGATCCTCAACAACATGTTCGAGTCGACCAGCAGCGTGCCCCGCCGCCTGGTCACCGGCATCGTGGTGTTCTTCCCGGTCTTCCTCAACCTGCTGCGCGGGTTGCGCGAGGTGGACCCGGTGCATCAGGAGCTGATGCGCACGTACGCGGCCGGCGGCTGGACGTTCGCCCGCAAGGTCCGGCTGCCCGGCGCGCTCCCCCACCTCTTCACCGGTCTGCGGCAGGCGTCGTCGCTGGCCGTGATCGCCGCGGTCGTCGCCGAGTACTTCGGCGGGCTGCAGGACGGGCTCGGCGCGCGGATCACCTCCGCTGCGGCGTTCACCGCCTATCCCCGTGCCTGGGCCTTCGTGGCCGGCGCCTGCCTGCTCGGACTCTCCTTCTATCTGGTCACGCTGCTGCTGGAACGGCTCGCCATGCCGTGGCGGACGCGACTGATCTCCTGAGTTCCCCCGATTTCCGCGTTGTGGAGGATCCTGTGCGACGAAACCGGATATTTGCCTCTATTGTCACCGCTTCCGCCCTTCTTCTCGCCGGCTGCGGCACCGCCGACTCCGCGGTGACCACCGCGCCCAGCGGCGGCCTCACCCCGATCAAGCTCCAGCTGCAGTGGTTCTTCCAGGCCCAGTTCGCCGGTTACATCGCCGCCGTCGACCAGGGCTTCTACCGGGCCCAGGGCCTCGACGTCGAACTGCTCGAAGGCGGCGTCGACATCGTGCCGCAGACCGTGCTCGCCCAGGGAAAGGCGGACTACGCGGTCGCCTGGGTGCCCAAGGCCCTCGCCTCCCGCGAACAGGGCGCCGGGATCACCGACGTCGGCCAGATCTTCGCCCGGTCCGGCACGTACCAGGTGGCGTGGAAGGACAGCGGCATCACCAGCGCCGCCGACCTCAAGGGCAAGAAGGTCGGCAACTGGGGCTTCGGCAACGAGTTCGAGCTGTTCGCCGGCATGACCAAGGCCGGCATCGACCCCGGCAAGGACGTCACCCTGGTGCAGCAGCAGTTCGACATGCAGGCGCTGCTCAAGAAGGAGATCGACGCCGCCCAGGCGATGAGCTACAACGAGTACGCCCAGTTGCTGGAGGCCAAGAACCCGGCGACCGGGCAGCTCTACACCGCCGACGACTTCGCGATCATCGACTGGAAGACCGAGGGGTCGTCGATGCTGCAGGACGCCGTGTGGGCGAACACCGAGAAGCTCAGCGACCCGAACTACCAGGCCCAGACGGTACGGTTCCTGACCGCCACCATCCAGGGGTGGGCGTTCTGCCGGGACAACGCCGAGAAGTGCCGCGACATGGTTGTGGCCAAGGGCTCCAAGCTCGGCACCAGCCACCAGCTGTGGCAGATGACCGAGACGAACAAGCTGATCTGGCCGTCCACCGGCGGCATCGGCGTGATCGACGAGACCGCCTGGAAGCAGACCGTCGACCTCTCGATGACCACCAGGAACCAGACCGGCGACACCGTGCTGACCAAGGCACCGGAGGGTCTCGCGTACACCAACGACTACATCAACCAGGCGCTCGACGCGGCGAAGGCAGCCGGTGTGGACGTCACCGGCGCGTCCTTCCAGCCCGCCCCGGTGACCCTCACCGAGGGCGGCGCGTAACGCTCTTTCGTGTGTTGAGTCCGGGCGCCTACGGCGCCCGGACTCAACACAGCGCTTGGGGTGTGTTGAGTTTTCGGGCGCGTAGCGCGCCCGAAAACAACACACCCCTGTGCGGGTCAAACCAGGATCAGGCGGCAGGCGAGGGCGACAGCGGTCAGGTCGCCCTCGCGCAGTTTCGCCGCCGCCTCGGCCTCACCCATCCCCTCCAGCCGCACCGCGGACGCGTCGACCAGCGCCTCCTCGCCCTCCAGCAGACGGCGGGCGATCCGGGACTGGGCCGGGGTGAGCTCGGCGTACGCGCACCGGTCCAGAGCCGTCACGGTCTCCTCGTCCAGGTGCCCGGCCAGCGCCCGCTCGGTGACGATCTTCAACAGCCACTTGGGCCACCAGTTGTACCTGCCGATCACCGAACCGGAGTTGAGGGCGGCACCCGGCGAGTGCCCGGCGGCCAGCATCCGGACCGCCACGTCGCCGTCGAACCGTTCCATCCGCAGCGCCCCGACGAACACCCGCAGGATCTGCGGCGTCTTGACGAACTCCTCGGCGGCCGCGGCGGCCTCGCCGAAACGGCCCTCCATCAGGTGGCAGAGGGCCTGCGCCTCGACCAGGCCGAACCCGTCGCCGGACCGCTCCTCGAGCCGCCGCACGGTGTCGACCAGACGCTGCACCGCCCGCTCGGAGCGTTCGGCGAGTTCCTCGGCGGCCGGCTTGTTGAGGTGCCGCACCACCACGTCGGCGGCGATCTCCGCCTCCCGTTTCAGCAACGGTGACGCGATCTTGGCGATGATCAGGTCGCCGAGCCCCTCGGTCAGATACGCCGTGTCGAACCGGTCCGAGGCCTCCTCGAACTGCGCCCACCATGCCGCCGGATGCCTCAGCTGATGCTGTGTCACCGCCACAGCCTGACAAAGCGGCTGCCTTCCCGGCTGAGGATTCGATGAAGGTGATCAGGGAATGAGCGGAAGCTCCTCGACCTCGGCGGCCGTCGGGGCGGCCCCGGAGTGCTCCGGGGCGGGCCGGTCGGCGGCCGTGCTCCAGCGCCCGCTCCGGCGGGCCGCCTCCCTGGTCACCAGGTGCACCGGGAGCGGCGGCGGACGGAACGGCCCGGCACCCCAGCGGACCCAGATCGCGACCCGGCCGGCGGCCGCCTCGGCGAGCAGCTTGTCGACCGTGCGCTGCCGGTCCAGCCGGTCGACCTCGACCGCGAGCGGCGGGGCACCACCCGGGCGGGCGAACGCCACGTCCAGCACCGAGTTGCCCCGCAGCGGCGGGGGCAGCGGGAACACGCTCGGCGCCCGGCGGTAGACCCGCCAGCCGCGCTCCTCGCCCCAGGCGGTGACCTCGTCGATGATCCGCGCGGCGGCGTCGCCCTCGCTGAGACCCGTGAAACCGAGAGCCTCCAGGCGGTCCGCGAGCGACCGGGCGGTGCTGGTGCCGTCGTCCGCCGTGTCCACATCCGTACCCTAACCGGCGGTCCTGGAACATCCGGCCGCGGATCAGGCCGCGGCCGCCCCGGCGCGCTGGGCCGCGACGATCGTGGTGATCTCGTCGCCGGTCATCGGCCGGCCGAGGTGGTGGCCCTGGCCCAGGGTGTACCCGAGGCGCAGCAGACGCTCGGCCTGCTCCTCGTTCTCCACGCCCTCCGCGATCGTCTCCAGCCCGAACGCCCCGGCCAGCTGGAACACCGCACGGGCCACCGCCGTGCTGCCCGGCTCGTCGCGTTCGATGCCGTCGACGAACGACTCGTCGAGTTTGACGATGTCGGCGGGGAACGTCCGCAGCAGGCTCAGCGACGACTCACCGGTACCGAAGTCGTCCAGGGCCAGCCGTACGCCGGTGCCGTGCAGCCGGTGCAGCACCCGCGACACCCGGGGGCTGCGCAGCGACGCCGACTCGGTGAGTTCCAGCACCAGCAGGTCGGCGGGGAGTGCGTGGTCCTCCAGGGCGGCCCGGACGTCCGCCTCGAAGTCCGGGTCGTGGAGTTGGCGCAGCGAGACGTTGGGGGCGACCCGGGTCAGCGCGTCCGGCCCGAACTCGGCGAGCCAGGCGGCGGCCTGCCGGCAGGTCTCACGCAACACGAAACGGCCGACCGGCACGATCAGGCCGGTCTGCTCGGCGGCCGGGATGAACTCGGCCGGTGAGATCGTCCCCTGCACCGGGTGCTCCCAGCGGACCAGCGCCTCCACGCCCACGATCCGCCGGTCGTCGAGCCGGACCACCGGCTGGTACACCACCCGCAACTGCCCGCCGGCCAGCGCCTCACGCAGGTCGCCGCCGAGCTGCACGTGCGCCTGGGCGGACTGTTCCATGCCGCTCTCGTAGCGCACCCAGTTGGCCTTGCCGCGCTGTTTGGCCACGTACATGGCCGCGTCGGCGTCGCGCAGCAGCAGGGTGGCCGCGGCACCGCCGGGCGCGGTGGCCAGGCCGGCACTGACGTGGACGAGCAGCCGGTGCGGCCCGATCGGCACGGTGGTGGCCTGTTTGAGGCGTTCGGCGACGTCACCGCCGCGGGCCGGGCGGTCGATCAGGATGGCGAACTCGTCGCCGGCCAGCCGGGCCGGGGTGCCGTCGGTGCCGGACGCCGACCGCAGCACCTCGGCGAAGGCGATCAGCAGTTGGTCGCCGGCGTCGTGCCCGAGCGAATCGTTGACGCTCTTGAAGTCGTCCATGTCGATCATGAGGACGGTGGCGCCCGGCCCGGCCAGCGCCTCGTCGAGCAGTTCCCGGAAGAGCACCCGGTTGGCCAGGCCGGTCAGCGGGTCGTGGGTGGCCTCGTGCCGCAGCCGGGCCTCGGACGCCCGTTTCTCGGCGAGCAGCAGGGAGTTCTCCCGGAAGGAGAGGTACTGCCGGACGGTGACCAGCCCGGTGACCACCACGGCGAGGGCCACCACCAGGCGGGTCTCGCCCTCCCGCAGGTCCCAGGCGACCGGGCTGACCACCAGTTCGATCAGCGGCAGGTCGACGGCGAGCACCGCGAGGTACGGCAGCCACACGTTGCCGCGCCGCGGCCGGGCCCCGGCCGAGCCGTGCTGACGGCGGGCGGCCAGCGCGACCAGCAGCGGCATCACCGGCAGGCAGATCGCCTGTGCCGGGATGACGCCGTCGAAGGCGGGCACCGCGGCGAACACCGCCACCGCGGCCGCGACCAGCCCGGTCGAGCCGATCAACCGGACCGCGGCCCGGTCCACCGGACCACCGGTGATGTACGAGACCTTGGTGATCGCGCCGGCCGCGAACCCGAACGACAGCATCAGGGTGGCCACCGCCGGCCCGCTCCACGGCTGGGGGGCGTCGAGCATCGGCGCGATGCCGAAGTGCCAGAGCACGGTCACGCAGCCGAGGAACGCGATCAGCCGGTCCAGGCCCTGCCGGCCGCGGTCGGCCCGGCTGTTCACGCCGACCGGCACCCGGGCGACGGCCCACATCGCGGCGAGCACCCCGCCACCGACCAGCACGGCGGAGACCGGTGGCATCGCGGGCAGCTGCGGGGACTCCCGGAAGGCGGCGACGGCGAGCAGGGCGTACCCGGCGGCCAGGGGGTAGCAGGCCGCCTCCAGCCAGCCCCAGAACCGTTCGGCGACCGGGGCCAGGCCGACCGACCGGCGCATCGAGCGCAGTGCCGCCGCGGCGGTCACCAGTCCGGCCGGCATCAGCGTGTAGCCGACCGCGGCCGGGCCGATACCGGTCACGATCCACCACGCGTACCAGAGGACACCGAGCACGACGAGCAGCCCGCTGACCGTGACGTATCGCCACGGCGGTGGTGTGCCGGATCCCCCCATGCTCCCGACGATCGGCGGGGCGGGTACCGGACATGAGATCTTTCCCAGCCGTCCACCGATCTTGCATATATTGACGCTCCTACATACCAAAAGGTGGGGAGCTTCGATGTACGGACGACGCTGTGCAGCCGCGGTCGCGGCCGGGGTTCTGGTGCTGGCCGGGACGGCGACGCCGGCCCGGGCGGCGGTCAGCCGGGCCGATCTGGCGCTGCGCTGGGCGCCCATCCACTACCAGGACACCGACGTCACCGGCGCGCACGCGCTCGGCGGCAAGTCCGACATGATCACCAGGTACGACTTCGACGGCAACCTCGACGGCCGCGACAACTGGGACAACGCCGGGACGGACACGGCCGCGTACGCGTACTACTCGGTGGCCGAGACCGCGTCGCACTTCTTCATCACGTACCTGTTCTTCCACCCGCGGGACTGGGTGGACCACCCGTTCTTCGAGAGCGAGCACGAGAACGACGGCGAGGGCGTGCTGCTCGCGGTGGAGAAGGACGGTTCGGACTACGGCATCCTGCGCTCGGCGGTGACGGTGGCGCACAGCGACTTCTTCTCGTACGCACCGGCCGGCAGCACCTGGACCGACGGCGGCGAGACGATCGACGGCACGCTGCAGATGCAGTCCTCGCCGCACGACGCGTTCACGCACCCGGTCACCGCGCAGGAGGCCAAGGGGCACGGGCTCAAGGCGTACCCGCAGTACACGATCAACGGGGACGGTCTCGTCTACTACCCGTCCACGGTGGCCGAGACACCGTCCGGTGCCGACGACCGCGACGTGCGATACCGGCTGGTGGACGTCTTCGCCGACGGCGGACTGTGGGCCCAGCGGAACACCGGCAGCCTGTTCGCCGCCCTCGGCACGTTCGCCGGCGACACCAGCGGCGGCTGCGGCCAGGGCACCTGGTCCTGCGGCACCGACTCGGCGAACGCACCGTGGGGCTGGGACGACGGTGACGACACGATCGCCCGCGGGGAGATCGCCACCGATCCGGCGGCGCTGTCCGCGGCCTACTTCACCGTGCCGGGCACGCTGTCCCGGTCGTACACGTACAACCCGTACCGGTCGGCGGCGGCCGCGCTGGCCGAGGCGGCACGCACCGAGCCGCCCACGGTCGACTGACCGGGACGGCACGGGTGGGACATCGGTGACCGGCCCACCTTCACGGTGGGCCGGTCACCGGAACCTCTGAGTGAGATCAGTCCTGGTAGTTGGGGTCACCCTCCTCGGGGGCGGCGGTCGGCGCCGGGGTGCAGACCGTCTTGTCCGCGTCGGTGCCGATCAGGTTGGTGGCGACGTAGAGGCCGTTCTTGGCGGTGCCGCCGATGGTGACCGCGTCACCGATGCCGAGCAGGTTCAGCGCGGCCTTCCGGCCGTCCAGGGTGACGGTGGCGAGCTGCGGGACGCCGACCGTGACGGTCTTGCCCTTCAGCGAGCCGGTGGTGACGTTGACGTCGACGGTGCCCTTGAGCAGGTTGAGGGCCTTGATCGTGCCGGTGATGCCGAAGGAGTTGGTGGACGAGCTGCTGCTGGCGGCCGGGGTCGGGGTGGCGGCCGGAGTGGTGGTGCAGGTGGTCGGGGTCGGGGCGGCCTTGCTGGGCTTGGTCAGACCGGGCAGGCCGATCGAGACGCCGAGCGAGGTGGACGCGGACGGCTTGACCAGGCCGGGCAGGGTCACGCCGACCGAGACGATCGGCTTGGCGGTGGCGCTGGCGCTGACGGACGGGCTGGCGGAGGCGCTGGTGGACGGGAGGGTGGTGGGCTTGAGACCAGGCAGGTTGATGCCGATCCCGACACCCGGGTAGGTGATGAAGCCGCCGTTGCCACCGGAACCGGTGCTGGAGCTGCTGGACGGCTTGGGCAGGGACGGCAGGGTGATCGAGACACCGGCCGAACGGCTGGCCGACGCGGACGGGCCGGCCGAGGCGGACGAGCGGGGCAGGCTCGGCAGCGTCACGCCGACCGAGAGGCCCGGGTTGGCGCTGGAGCTGGCGGCCGGCTTCGGCAGGCCGACGGTGATCGGGAGGAGGGGCTTGGCGGTGGAGCTCGAGCTCGCGGCGGGCTTGGGGAGTGTCACACCGACCGACAGGCCCGCGCTGGCGCTGACGCCCGGTTTGGGAAGACCGTTGTTGGCGCTTGAACCGGTTTCCGCGAACGCGGCACCGGCGAGACCGACAGTGGGGACGGTGAACGCGGCGGCCATGGCGACGGTGGCGGCGGTACGGCGGCGCATGTTCATCTGGGGGTTCTCCTCGTTGTTGCCGGTTGCCTTCGCGGCTCGTGCCGCTCCGGCGTGGTGAGAACAAGATTGCGGACCGGCGGGTGCAGCCCGTGGTCACCGCCGGTTGCCGGTCGGTAGCTCGTTTCCGGGGTCTTCCACGCCCCCGCGAACGGATCACCGGAGGCGGTGAAACGGCACCATCCGCGAAGAACGGCAGCGTGCGGGCGGATCATCGCCCTGCGTGTCCCGGTACGCGGCCGGAAGTGGGACGCGCGTCGCAGCCAGGGGAGTTGACATGCCCGGCGGACTAAGTGAATGTCCTGGGATGCACGATGTATGGCCGGCGCCGGGTGTCCTTCTGGCCTCGCGGTACCGCCTCGTCACCTTGCTCGAGACAGGCGGTATGGCGCAGGTCTGGCGAGCCGTCGACGAACTCCTCGACCGGCCCGTCGCGGTGAAGCTCCCGGCGGGCGACACCCGCGCGGCCCACCTGGCGTGGCGGGAGGCCCGGCTCGCCGCACGGCTGCAGCACCCCGGCATCGCCGCCGTGCACGACTACCGTGAGGCCGTCCGCACCGACGGCTCGGTCGCGCCGTTCGTGGTGATGGAGCTGCTCGGCGGCGAGACCGTCGCGGCCCGCCTGCTGGACGGCCCGATGCCGTGGGGTGAGGCCGTCTCGGTCGGCGCCGCGGTCGCCGCCGCCCTGGCGCACGCGCACTCCGCGGGCGTCGTGCACCGCGACATCAAACCGGGCAACGTCATGCTCTGCGCCGACGGGGTGAAACTGCTCGACTTCGGGATCAGCGCGGCCGCCGGCGAGCCGGACGACGACGAGACCGGCGCCAGCTTCGGCACCCCGGCGTACGCCGCTCCGGAACGGCTCGACGGCAAACCGGCCGAACCCGCCACCGACCTGTACGGGCTCGGCGTTCTCCTCTTCGAGATGGTCACCGGGCAGCCGCCGTACAACGTGGACACCTGGGAGGAGCTGGCGGCCGCGCAGGCCACCGGCCCGAGCCGGCTGCCCGGGACCCTGCCGGACCGGCTGCGCCACCTGATCGACCACTGCCTGGAGGACGAGCCGCACCGCCGGCCGTCCGCCGCCGAGGCGCGCAAGGCACTGTCCCGGCTCATCCCGTCCACCCCGGCCCGCAAGACCATCGCGCTGCCACTGCCACCACCGACCGGGCAGGCCCCGGTCCTTCCGGTGCCGCCCCGCACCGGTTCGGCGCTGCGCCGCCGGATCGGCCTCGGCGTCGGGCTGGCCGCGGTGCTGCTGGCGTTCGCCGCGGTGGTGAACGCGATCGGCGACTCCCGCAGCGACGACCGGTACGCGCAGACCCCGGCCGCCACCCCGACGACCGGCGAGCCGGCCGTCGCCGCGCCGCTGACCAGTTCACCGGAGCCGCCGTCGCCGCCCGCCAGCAGCGCCACATCGAGCCCCACCGCCCCGGCGACGCAGGCGACGCCGCTGACCGTGGACGTGGCGCTGAGCCGGGTCCGGGCCGCGGTCGAACGCGGCGAGGAGATCGGCGAGATCCGGCCGGACGTCGCCCTGGACTTCATGAACCTGCTGCGTCAGCTCAGCGTCGGCGAGGACGTCGACGTGCAGGAGCAGGCCGACGTGCTCAGCCGCAAGGTGCGCCAGCGTCTGGGCGAGGAGGCGATCACCGAGGAGCAGGCGGCGATCCTGCAGGCCCGGCTCGCCGACCTGCGCGGGGCGTCCGGCACCTGACCCCGCGGCCGGACCCGGGACACCGGCTCACCGCGTACCCGGGAATCAGGCCGAGCCTCGCAGGATGAGCCTGGTCGGCAGGACCGTCTCGCGCTCGGTGGGCTCGTCGCCGTCGAGCTTGTTGAGCAGCAGCCGGACCATCTCCTGGCCCATCTGCTCGACCGGCTGGTAGACGCTGGTCAGCGGCGGGTCGGTGTGCCGGGCGATGGCCGAGTCGTCGAACCCGATGACCGCGACGTCCTCCGGCACCCGGCGGCCGGCCCGGCGCAGCACGCGCATCGCGCCCGAGGCCATCGGGTCCGAGGCGGCGAACACCGCGTCGATCTGCGGGTAGTGCGTGAGCAGCCACTCCATCGCGGTCGCGCCGGAGAGCTCGCCGAAGTCGCCGCGCGCCGCCGGGCCCTCGCCGACCACGTCGCGGTAACCGTCGTAGCGGGCGATGCCGGCCGCCATGTCCAGCGGGCCGGTGATCGTCGCGATGCACCGGCGGCCCTGGTCCCGCAGGTAGGTGACGGCGGCGCGGGCGCCGCCCCGGTTGTCCGCGTCGACGTAACTGACCGGCTCCGGATGCACCGGACGGCCCACCCGCACCGTCGGCACGCCCCGCTCCTCCAGCACCGCGGGCAGCGGGTCGTCACCGTGCAGGGAGAGCAGCAGCGCGCCGTCGACGTGCTGGCGGGTGAGGTAGCCCTCCAGGTGGCGGCGCTCCTCGGGGGCCTGCGCGATCATCAGGATCATCTGCAGGTTGCGGGCGACCAGCACCGACGAGACGGACTGCACGAGCCGGCCGAAGAACGGCTCGGCGAAGAACCGCTCACCGGACTCGAAGACCACCAGCGCGATCGAGTCGGTCCGCTGGGTCACCAGGGCACGGGCGGCCCGGTTCGGCACATAGCCGAGAGCCGCGATCGCATCCTGCACCGCGGTCCGCGCCTTCGGGCTGACCTGGGCGGAACCGTTGACGACGCGGGACACCGTGCCACGACCGACCCCGGCCCGGGCAGCGACCTCCTCCAGCGTCGGCCGACCCGCCGATCGGCTCCGTTCGTCACGCATCGCTGGCCGTCCTTTCCGCGTCGCCACAGGCGTCCACCGCCGCGCGCGGGCGGCCGGAAGGTGTGGGACGATATCGGGTACCGCTGAAGAGGGTAGTCCCCGACTTCGGAGTTAGAGAGCCCCGACCCTGTCGCGCATCCCCCACGGCGTTCCATACGCCGTCAGCAGGTCCAGGAACGGGCGTGCCGGGAAGGCCTCCGGACCCAGCACCCCGGCACCCCGCCAAGCCCCGGTGGCCAGCAGTTCGAGGGCCACGACCGGGTTCACCGCGGTCTGCCAGACCACCGCCTGACAGCCGTATTCGGCCATCGACCACTCGTTGTCCACCACGTGGTACAGATACACCTCCCGGGGGCGGCCGTCCTTCGTTCCGCGTACCCATGTCCCGGCGCAGGTCTTGCCCCGCATCCGGGCGCCGAGGCCGGCCGGGTCGGGCAGGCAGGCGGCGACCACGTCCCGCGGGGAGACCGCCACCGGGCCGGCGCCGCCGGGCACGGTGACCAGCCCGGTCCGGTCCAGGCCGAGGTCGTGCAGGGTGCGCAGCGCGCCGATGAAGGTCTCGCCCAGGCCGTACTTGAAGGTGACCCGGCCGGCGTCGATCCAGCGCGGGATGAGCAGCACCTCCTCGTGCTCGACGTTGACGCACTCGACCGGCCCGATGCCCTCGGGGAATTCGAAGACCTCCGGTTCGCTGAACGGTGCGGTGGTGAACCAGCCGCGGCCGGACTCCCAGACCACCGGCGGGTTGAGGCACTCCTCGATGGTGGTCCAGATGTTGAAGGACGGTGCGAAGGCCAGGCCGTCGACGGTCAGGTTGCCGCCGTCGCGGATGCCGATCTCGTCGATGGTGTCGAACAGTTCGTCGGCGGCGTGCCGGGCGAACACGTCGGAGAGTCCCGGCTCGACGCCCATCCCGACCAGGGCCAGCCGTCCGGTGGCGGCCCAGTCGGCGGCCTGGGCGAACTGGGCGTCGCCGAGTTTGACGCCGCACCGGGTGTACGGGTGGTCGGGGTCGGGGCGGGAGAGTGACATCGCCATGTCGACATATGTAGCGTTTTCTCGGTACGCGGCATGGAAAAGCGGCATCACGAACCGCGGGTCGGTGGCGTTGAGCAGCACGTCGCACCGGTGCACCCGGAGCGCCTCCGCCACCGCGTCCTCGTCCCGGGCGTCCAGGTGGACCTGGGCGCGGGACGCGTCGTAGTCGGCGATCACCAGCTCCTCGACGAACGACCGCCGGGCCATGATCCGGCTGATCGCGGTGCCGACGCCACCGGCGCCGACCAGCAGCACACGCAGGCCTTTTCGGGGGGTCATCGCTTGAAGATCGCAACCGTCCGGTTCTAAGGTCAATGGTGTTGGCATAAGGAGCGCCCATGGCCAAGACCGTCGTTCCCGAACAGCGGCGCCGTCGCCGCCGGCCCACCCGCGGCGGCACCGTCCTCTCCGAACAGCTGATCATCGACACCGCGCTGCGCCTGCTCCGCGAGCACGGCAGCACCGGGCTGTCGGCCCGTCGCCTCGGCCTCGCCCTGGACTGCGACCCCAGCGCCCTCTACCGCTACTTCCACGGCATGGACGAGCTGACCCTGGCGATCGGCGACGCCCTGATCGGGCAGGCCCTCGACGGCTGGTCGGCGACCGGCGACGGCCGGGCCGACCTGCGGGCGATCGGGCTGCGCATCCACGCCGCCTACGTGGCCCATCCGCAGGCCGCGCTGCTGACCGCCAGCCGGGTCACCGGGCGCGCCCACGAGCTGGCCGCCGACGAGGCGATCATCGGGGTGCTGCGGGCGGGCGGGTTCCCGCTCACCGCGACGGTCCGGATCTACCACGCCTTCATCGACCAGACGCTGGCGTTCGCGGCCCTGGACGCCGGCGCGCTGGCCCTGCCCCGGTCCGCCCGGCGGGCCGACGAGGACATCTGGGAGTCGACCTACGCCCGCCTGCCGGCCGGGGACTATCCGCGGATCGCCGAGGCCGCGCCCCGGCTGGCCCACGAGATGGTGCGCAGTGCGTACCCGAGCGCACTGGACATGCTCCTGGACGGCGCTTTCCTTGCGGCCCTTGGCGCGACAGCCAGTTCCGCCGGTGCCACCGGCGAGCGACAGTGAGAGGGTGACAGTTCACAAGATCGCCGTGCTGGTGATGGACGGCGCATCCCCTCTCGACGTCGGTATCACCGCGCAGTGCTTCAGCCCGCCCGAGGCGTTCGGCTACGAGGTACGGCCCTGCGCGGTGCGGGCCGGCCCGGTGCTGGGCCGCAACGGGCTGAACTTCATCGTCGACCGGGGCCTGGAGGCGATGGAGGACGCGGACACCGTCATCGTCCCCGGGTTCCGTTTCCGGAACCGGTCGATCGACCCGCGCATCGTCGACGCGCTCCGGGACGCCGCGTTCCGGGGCGCCCGGATGGTCTCCATCTGTGAAGGCGCGTTCGCGCTGGCCGCGGCCGGCGTGCTGGACGGCCTGCGGGCCACCACACACTGGCGGATGGCGCCGGTCCTGGCCCGCGAATACCCCAAGGTCACCGTGGACGGTGGGGTGCTCTTCGTCGACGAGGGGCAGGTGCTGACCTCCGCCGGGATGGCCGCCGGGATCGACCTGTGCCTGCACCTCATCCGGCGCGACCACGGGGTGCAGGTGTCGAACGCGATCGCCCGGATCCTGGTGGCGGCCCCGTACCGCAGCGGCGGGCAGTCGCAGTTCGTGCCGCGTACCCTGCCGGAACCGCTGGGTGAGGTGTTCGCGGCGACCCGGGAGTGGGCGCTGCGGCACCTGGACGAACCGCTGAGCGTCCCGATACTGGCCCGGCACGCCAAGGTCTCCGCACGAACGTTCGGACGCCGGTTCGTCGAGGACACCGGGTACACCCCGATGCAGTGGATCCTGCGGGCCCGCGTCGACCTCGCCCGTGAACTGCTGGAACGCACCGATCTCGGGGTCGAGCAGGTGGCCTCCCGGGTCGGCCTCGGCACCGGCGCCAACCTGCGCCTGCACTTCCAGCGGATCCTCGGCACCTCGCCCAGCGAATACCGCCGGACCTTTGGCGGAAACCTTGTGCCGGCTGGCTCTCCGCCCTCTGCCACGGAGGAGTTCCACGCCGCAGGCTGAGGGCATGAGAATCGCCATCAACGGATTCGGCCGCATCGGACGCAACCTGCTCCGCGCCCTCGACGGCCGGGACATCGACATCGTCGCGATCAACGACCTGGGCGACGTGCCGACCCTCGCCCATCTGCTCCGCTACGACAGCACCCTCGGACGCTTCGGCAAACCCGTCGAGGCCCACGACGGTCACCTGATCGTCGACGGCAGGCGGATCGAGGTGACCGCCGAACCCGACCCGGCCCGCCTGCCGTGGAAGGACCTCGGCGTCGACGTGGCCGTCGAGGCGACCGGCCGGTTCACCGCCAACGCTGCCGTCCACCTGACCGCGGGCGCCCGCAAGGTGCTGGTCAGCGCACCCGCCACCGGGGCGGACGTGACCATCGCGTACGGGGTCAACCACGGCGACTACGACCCCGCCGCGCACCACGTCGTCTCCAACGCGTCCTGCACCACCAACGCATTCGCGCCCCTGGCATCGGTGCTGGACGACCTGGCCGGCATCGAGGTCGGCTCGATGACGACGATCCACGCGTACACCCAGGAACAGAACCTGCAGGACGGCCCGCACCGCGACCTGCGCCGGGCCCGCGCCGCCGGCGTCAACATCGCGCCCACCACGACCGGCGCGGCCAAGGCGATCGGCGCGGTGCTGCCCCGCCTGGACGGGCGCCTGCGCGGATACTCGGTGCGGGTGCCGGTCCCGGTCGGCTCGCTGGTCGAACTGAACGCGGTCGTCACACGCCCGGTCACCGTCGAGGAGATCAACAGCGCGTTCGAGGCGGCGGCGTCCGGACCGCTACGCGGCGTGCTGGAGTTCTCCGCCGACCCGCTGGTCTCCTCGGACATCACCGGCAACCCGGCGTCGTCGGTCTACGACTCGCTGCTCACCGCGTCCCACGACCGTCTGGTCAAGGTGGTGGCCTGGTACGACAACGAGTGGGGCTTCGCCAACCGGGTCGCCGACACGCTGGCGTTGATCGGCCGGGACTGACATCTAGACTGCTCGCATGGCGGTCACCTTGGCGGACGTAGCCCGGCTCGCCGGGGTGTCGCCGGCGACCGTCTCCCGCGTGATCAACGACAGTGCGAAACGCGTCAACGAGGATCTCCGCGAACGGGTGCTCGCCGCCGTCGCCCAACTGCACTACGTGCCCAACGCACACGCGCAGAACGTCGCCCGGCCCCGCAAATCAGCGGTCGGCGTGATCGTGCACGACGTCTCCGACCCCTACTTCGCGGAGATCACCCGAGGTCTGCAACGCCAGGCCGGCGCGCACGACCGGCTCCTGGTCATCTGCAACAGCTACCGGGAGCCGGAACGGGAACTCGCCTACGTCGGCCTGCTGCGCGCCCAGCAGGTGCACGCGCTCATCCTGGCCGGCTCCGGATATCACGACGACGCGTTCACCGAACGCCTCAACGCCGAGTTGGGGGCCTATCAACAGGCCGGCGGCCGGGTCGCGGTGATCGGCCGGCACCGCCTGGTGGGCAGCGCCGTCCTGCCCGCCAACGGCGCCGGCATGCAGGAACTCGGCCGGCGCATCCTCGAGCAGGGCCACCGCCGGATCGCGGTCATCGCCGGGCCCCGCAAACTCACCACGACGACGGACCGCCTGACCGGTTTCTGCCGTGCCGCCGAAGAACTCGGGGTGCCGCTGCCGCCGGAGCGCATCGCGTACACCGACTTCACCCGCGACGGCGGCGCCCGGGCAGCGTCCGAGCTCATCGACGCCGACCCGACGCTCACGCTGCTGGTCGCCCTCAACGACTCGCTCGCGGTGGGTGCGCTGGCCACCCTGCGGGAACGCGGCATCAGCGTTCCCGATCAGGTCTCGGTGACCGGTTTCGACGACATGCCGATCGCGCGGGACGTGACACCCGCCCTGACCACCGTCCGGCTGCCGCTGGTCGAGATGGGCGAGCGGGCGATGGCACTCGCGCTGGGCGACGACCCCGGCCACCGGGCCGAGCCGGCGGAGGCCTCGGTGGTGTGGCGCGCCAGCTGCGCCCCTCCCGCTCTTTAAACCTTTCTTGGGGGTACGCGCTACTCCTCCCTCAATGCGCTGAAAAGGCATTCGACGGCCCTTTCTCTGTCTTCAGTCGTCTTCGGTCTTCAGTCGTCTTCGGTCTTCAGTCGTCTTCGGTCTTCAGTCGTCCAGGTGGATCCGTTCGCCGTCGTGGTCCAGGACGGCGATCACCTCGGCCGGGCCGCCCACACAACCGAACGAGTGCGGCACCATCGTCGAGAACGTGGCGGCCTGCCCCTCCGCCACGATGATCGACCGGTCGCCGAGGATCAGCTCGATCGTCCCGGACAGCACGGTGAACCAGTCCCGCCCCGGGTGCACCCGCATCGCCTCCGGCCCGCGCGCCGCCGGACGGCTGACCCGCACCCGCGACACGGTCAGCCCCTGCTCCTGACTGAGCACCCAGGTGGTGATCCCCCGCTCCGGATGGTGATGCGCCGGAATCACCACGGCGTCGTCGGCCGTCTCGACGAGCTGGTCGAGGCTGGCCCCGAGCGCGCGGGCGATGGCGGTCAGCTGGTCCAGCCCGATCCGCCGGTGCCCGGTCTCGATCCGGCTCAGCGTCGACGGGCTCAGATAGCACCGTGACGCCAGATCCTCCAGTGACCAGCCCTTGGCCAGCCGGAGTCCACGGATCCGGGCCCGGACCAGTGCATCAACCTCAGCGTCTTGCGTCATACGCAATACTGTATGCGTTCAGCGCAAAGCCTGCCTACAGTCGTCTCATGAACGACCACGCCGCTTCCGCCCACTCCCACGGTTCCCACGGCCACGGCCACGGCCACGGGGATCACGATCATGGCGCCGACGAGGGCCTCCGTGAGCTCCTGGACCTGGACGCCGAGATCACCCGCGACGAGCTGGCCGCCCTCACCGCCCGGATCGCCGACCTGGCCGGTGACCACCCGGTCCGCGACATCATCGACATCGGCAGCGGCACCGGGACCGGCACATTCGCCCTTCTCCGCCGTTTCCCCGACGCCGTCTCCACCGTCGTCGACACCTCCGACGACATGCTGAGCCATCTGACCACCACCGCCCGCGGGCACGGCCTGGACGCCCGCATCCGCCCGCTGCGCGCCGACCTGGACGCCGCCTGGCCGGCCGCCCCGGACAGCGCCGACCTGATCTGGGCCTCGTCGTCCCTGCACCACATGGCCGACCCCGACCGTGTCCTGCGGGACATCCACGCCACCCTGCGCCCCGGCGGCGTCCTGGCCGTCGTCGAGATGGCCGACATGCCCCGGTTCCTTCCGGAGGATCTGGGCTTCGGCACGCCCGGTCTGGAGGAGCGCTGCCACGCCGCGATGGAGAAGACCCGCGCCGAGCACGTACCGCACATCAGATCCGACTGGACGTCCCGCCTGACCGCGGCCGGTTTCACCGTCGACTCCCACCGCACCCTGGACGTGTCGATCCCGGCGCCGCTGCCGCCGGCCGCCCGCAGGTACGCCGCCGCCACCCTGGGCCGGTTCCGCCACGGCCTGGTGGACACCCTCGCCCCCGAGGACCGGGCCACCCTGGACACCCTGCTGGACGGCGACGAGCCGCTCTCCCTGCGCCACCGCGCCGACCTCTCCCTGACCAGCTCCCGCGACGTCTGGCTGCTCACCCGTTAGCCCTGCACGACGGCCGGCCGTTCACCCGACAGTCCCGCACGACGGCCGGCCGCTCACCCCTTGACCGCGGGAGACACGGTCGGCAGCTCAACCCGTGATCGTTCAGTCCGTGACCGCGTGGACGGCGCCGACCCGCAGGAACTCCAGGCGCTCGGCGTCGGCACCGCCCGCCGCTGCGGTGTACACGGTGATCCGCAGGTCGGAGCCGGGGACGGTCAACACGTCGCAGTCCAGCGTGAGCTCGCCGACCAGGCGATGGCGTACCGTCTTGCGGGAACTGACGTGCCGTCCCGCCGCGCCCGAGGCCCACAACTCCCGGAACCGCGGGCTGGACTCGGCCACCTCCGCGATCAGGGTGCGCAGGTTGTCGTCCTCCGGATAGGCCGTCACCGCCTGGCGCAGGTCCGCGACCAGGGCGCGTTCGATCCCCTCGTCGGGGGCGTGCGTGGCCGCCCACTCCGGGGCCGGGCAGAACGTCGCCCGGATCACGTTGCGGTCGGACACCGGCCGGCCTGCCGGGTCGCCGCTCAGGGCGCTCCACATCGCGTTCCAGGTGATGAGGGTCCAGTCTGCCGCGTAGACCGCCACCGGATAGTCGGCCATCCGGGCGACGAGGCGCTGAACCCCGGGCGGAACGTGCACCGGCACGACCCGACCGGACGGCGCCTGCAGCCCGGCGGCCTGGTGCAGGACGGCGTTCTCCTGTTCGTCGAGTTGCAGGGCCCGGGACAGCGCGGCCACGATCGGCGCACTGGGGCGCCGGGAGCGGCCCTGTTCGAGGCGCACCAGGTAGTCGACGCTCACTCCGGCCAGGCCCGCCAGTTCCTCGCGCCGCAGTCCGCGGGCCCGGCGCCGCCCGTACGCCGCCAGGCCGACGTCCGCGGGTGAACACCGGTCGCGCCAGGCCCGCAGGAGAGCACCCAGGTCGTTCTCCGTGATCGGCATGCCCACCATGATCGCCGGGCGAGCCGGGTTCAGCCTGGTAACGCCGTTCCTACCGTAGCGGCGGGCACTGGCTGTCCGGCGCCGCTCAGCCGACTGTCGACGCATGACGAATCGCACCGCCATCATCACCGGATCCAACAGCGGAATCGGCCGGGCCACCGCCCGGGCCCTCGCCGCGCGGGGCGTTCGCGTCGTCCTCGCGGTCCGCGACCTCGACCGGGGCCACGCCGCGGCCGCGCAGATGACCGGCCGGACCGAGGTCCGCCGGCTCGACCTCGCCGATCTGGCCTCGGTACGGGACTTCGCCGCGTCCCTCACCGGCCCCGTCGACCTGCTGATCAACAACGCGGGTGTCATGATGCCGCCGCCGGGCCGGACCGTGGACGGCTTCGAGCTCCAGTTCGGCATCAACCACCTGGGGCACTTCGCCCTCACCAACCTGCTGCTGCCGCAGATCACCGGCCGGGTCGTCACCGTCGCCGCCGGTGGCCACCAGGCCGGCACCCTGGACCTGGACGACCCCAACTGGGAGCGCCGGCCGTACCGTCCGTTCCCCGGCTACGCCCAGTCGAAGCTCGCCAACATGCTCTTCACCGCGGAGCTCCAGCGCCGCCTCACCGCGGCCGGCTCGACCGTCATCGCGACCGCCGCCAACCCCGGCCTGGCCGCCACGAACCTGCTCGGTCACGGCGGCAGCGCGGCGACCCGGATCATGAACGCCCTGCTGCGCCCGCTGTCCCAGAACGACGACGGCGGCGCGCGGACCACGCTGCACGCCGCCACCGCCGACATCCCGGGCGACAGCTACATCTCGCCGAGCGGTTTCCTGCAGGCCCGCGGCCGCCCCCGGATCACCGGCCGCTCCGCGGCGGCCCGCGACCCCGAACTAGCCCGCCGCCTCTGGACCCTCTCCGAGCAGCTGACCCACACCACGTTCCCCCTGCGAATCCCGCAAAGATGATCAATCGCCCGCCGACATTTCGCTGTTTCCCGGCACCCGAGACCGCAGAACCCAGCGGGCGATTGATCAACACACCGCACCGCAGCCGCCGAACCGTCCCCGGAACCACCCCGCAGGCCGGTCCGCCGACGTTCATCGCTGCCACCCGGAGTCGAACCGCAAACGACCGTCGCCCACAGCTCTCGGCACAACACCGACCAACCACCAACAACGGCCCGAACCCGCCAACGACGGCTCGGAACCGCCGACCGTCGACCACGGTCGTTTTCGGCTCGCAGGCTGACCGTGGGCAACGGCTGCGTCGGCTGAGCCGTCGACCACGGCTGTCCGGAGGGCGAAATTCAACCGCCGGCTACGGCTCGGGTCACTCGGCCGTAGGTCAGGGCCGCATTCGATCTCATGGACGGACCGTGAGCAACGGCCGAATTGGCCGCCATGCCACTCAACTCGTTCTGATCACGGCGACTCCCCGCGAAGGCCGTGAGTGAAGGAACTGACCTACGCGACACACGAAGCGACCGGAGAAGCTGCTCGGCAAGTGCGATGGCAGCCGGCACAGAGCTCCTGGCCCGAATCATGGTCACCCTAAGCCGAGTGACCTTTGGGCAAGCCGGGCCGGATCAGGACGGGCTGGTCGGTGCAGGACAGGATGAATCGGGACCCAACAGGCCCGAGCGGGACCAGGCCAGACCGGGCTGGGCTGGGCGGGACCCGGCTGGGCTAGACACGTTTCGTGGTCAGGATGCGAAGCCCATCCGCGTGGTGATTTCGGGCGCGCTGGACGCCCGAAGTCACCACACCCGTGGGTGTGTGTTGAGTACGGGCGGGCTGCACTGTCACCACACCCGTGGTGGGGTGTGGTGTTTTTCGGGTGGTCAGCGCTGGTCAGCGCGCCCGAAGTCACCACGCAGACCTTGACTGTCGAAGGTGTCTGGCTGGGACGTGCCGCATTCCCGCTGAGAACGCCACAGAGTCGATCAAGGCACTTCGGCCGACCCCGGAGACGGCAGTGAGCGCCGGCCCAGGAGGGCGGCGCTCACCGGCGGGACGAACGGATCAGTGGGTCGAAGCGGCTCGCTGTTCGACGGCGGCCTTGATGCGGTCGGCCTGGAGGCGGCTCTTGATGCCGGTCACGGCCTGCACCTTGTAACGGCTCAGCCGGCCGGTGGTCCGCAGGTGGTCGTCGAGTTGTTCGCCGTACACCTCGAGCAGCTCGTCGTCGGTGGCGTTGCGGCCGTTCTGCGGGCGGGGCAGCAGGTGGTGCCACGGCTGGGCGCTACCGGGGGCGGACTGGCCGCCGAGCGCGAGCAGGTAGTCGCTGATGAACGCCTGGACGGTCACGTCGTCGAGGCGGGGGACGCTCGGGGCGAGCAGCTCGGCCAGTTCGCGGGCCTCGCGGGGCTCGCCTTCGGCCAGCTCCTCCTCCAGGGCGGTGCGCAGTTCCTCCAGGGCGGACATCCACGCGGACGAGCCGGTGGACGCCACGGCGGCGGCGGGGAGCAGGTCACGCCACGGGTACGCGGCCTCGCCCGGCTCGCCGTTCAGTTCGCGGATGTAGTCGTTGATGAATGCGCGGACGACGCCTTCGCTCAGCTCGGAGACCCGCGGGGCGATGCTGCGGACCATCTCGTTGACGGCGGTGTACGTCATCTCGTTCAGGTTCTCGGCGTTGATCTCGGAGGAGACCAGGCGGTTGAGTCGTTCGACCGAGAGGCGCCACCACGGGGAGCCGACGATGCTGACCGCGGGGCGGGCGCCGGTGCCGGTGGAGGCCCAGGCGGGCACCGCGCCGGTGCCGGTCGCGGCCCAGGCGGGGCGGGTGGCGTCCGGTGCGGGACCCGCGTCCGGTGCGGCACCGGCGTCCGGGGTCTCCGGCGACGGGGCCGTGCCGGCGAACACCGAACCGGCGGCCGGCGGCAGGGCACCGACCGGTGAGGTGGCTCCGGCGGAGACCGGGGTGGCCGCGACCGGGGCCGTCACCGGCGAGCCGGCGGAGACGGTCGCCGGGGCGGCAGCGAACGCCGGCGGGGAGGCGGCCGGGGCAGCGGCGGGAGTGACAGCCGCCGGCTGGGCGTCGTCGGACGGCGCCCGGTTCTCGTCGAAGGTCTCGGTGGCGGCGAGGCGTTCACCGAGGCTGGGGGCGGTCATCACGTTCGTCAGGGCCTCGAGGACACCGTCTTCGAGAGGGCGGCGCTGGGCCGGCACGACGACGGCCGGGGCGCGGTCCTCGGCGGGACGTTCCTCGGTGTCCACACCGGCCGGCGGGACGAACTGCACCGGTTTCAGAGCGGCGACCGGCGCCGAACCGGGCCCACCGGCGGCGGGACCGGCAGGAGCGCCGGGAGAGGTCGCACCCGGCATGAATCCGAGCGGACGACCGCCCTCGGCGACAGGAGCCGGGGCAGCCGCGGCAGCCGGGGCAGCCGCGGCAGCGGCATGACCGTTAACGGACACACCGTTAGTCGCACGACCGTTCGCCGAACCGTTGACCGCGTGCCCGTTGAGCGGCTGGGACGGCAGCACCGAAGCAGCCACCGGAGCCGTCAGCGAGGCAGCGACCGGAGCCCCGGCCCCACCCGGCGGATCCGCGGGCGCCGACGGCAGCACCGGGGACGTCGCGGCGGGCGCGACCACCGGCGCCACGAAGCGCGTCGCCCCGGGAGCCAGCAGGTCCATCACCCGCTGGATCCGCGCGAGCTGCTCCACCACGTCGGCGACGACCGGCTCACCGGCGGTCCGCGCGTCCTTCAGCAGGCGGGAGCGCCACCACGACTGCGGCCAGCGCTCCGAACTCACCCGGTGGTAGTTGACCACCATCCTGCGGACCTGACGCTCGGAGGCCATCTTGATCAGGTCCGGGTCGCTGTCCGGGATGAGCAGGCCCCACCGTTCGGCGAGGCGGCGCGGGCTGTAGGCGAACCGGCCACGACGGACCCGCTGGCCGGCCGCGGTGAGGGCGGCCCACCACATCAGGAAGATGACGCACGGGACCGCGAGGCGCAGCAGTTTCTCGGTGCCGGTGACCGCGTTGCTGGCCACGATGACGCCGGAGATCCCGGCGATGAACGCGGCGATCCACAGCATCGGCCCGGGGTGGCCGGGCGTGACGACCGTGCCGTCCTCGGCGTAGACCGTGGTCCGCCGGTACTGCTCGGCGGCCAGCGAGGTGGCGGTCAGGAAGCAGATCTCGAAGACCGCGAAGACCAGGACCGCGAACACCTTGGGCAGGTTCAGCTGGTCGACAGCGATGACCCACATGCCCTCGGCGTTGAGCAGCAGCGCCAGGTTCATGCTGAAGGACAGGGCGAGCGGGCGCAGCGGTTTCGAGGTCCGCTTGGCCCAGATGCCGAGGGTTATCAGCAGGATCAGGCCGAGGAGTCCGAGGCCGAGCAGCACCAGCGCCGCGTAGTCGCGCCAGAACTGCGCGATCAAATCGTTGAGCTGGGTCACGCGGGGATGCCTTTCGTCGCGGCCGGCAGGAACTCGTCGAGAAGCCGTCGCGGTCGACGCGGCACGCTTGTGGGGGTCAAGTCGTGCTGCCAGCCAAGACGGCGCGGTTGGCATTTCTACCACGCCGTTATTACGAACCGGTCGAGGCGAACGCGCGGGCGAACGCTATCGGACAGTCCGGGCCGTCGGTGATCCACCCCGAGTAGCGCGTATCAATTGGTCACTTTACGGTCATCGATGACAGCGATCGCGGTAAAACGGGAGGCATCGGCAGCATGCTCTGGACGTGGATGGCCCTGGCGACGGTGGCGATCGTCACCGTCGTGCTCGGAGGGCTGGCGTTCGTGGCGGCACGGCAACGGGTGGACACCGCGCCTCCCGGCACGGAGATCCCCGGCACGGAGAACACCGGCGAAGAGGTCCCGCTCGAGGAGGAGGCGCGGGCCGTGCGTGCCGCGGCGGAGCGGGCGGCTTCCGCCGCCGATGAGGCGAGAACCCGTGCGGAGTACGCCGTGAGCACCCACGACGACGCCGAGCAGCGATACCTGCGAGCCCGTCAGGAGGCGGCCGTCGCGTCCGGCGACGAGGCCCAGCGTCTGGTGCAGCGGGCGGCGCTCGAGGCGTACCGCCGGGGTGATCTCTCGGTGTCGCAGTTGAACGGCATCTGGCAGCACACCGGGGCTCCGTCGGCCCCCGTGGCGGTGGACGACGAGCCGGTGCGGGCGGCTCGTGCCGATTACGACGAGGCGGTACGCCGGACCGCGGACGTCCGCCGGGAGGCGCACGTGGCGGCGGTCGCGGCCGAGGTGCTGGCCGAGGAGGCGCGGATCGTGGAGCAGGACGCCCTCGCCGCGCGGGAGGCGGCCGCGGCACGGTCCGACCTGGACGACCTGTTCGGCGACAAGCAGTAGGGAACGAAGCGGCCCGGCTGCACAGGCAACCGGGCCGCTTCGGAGTAGGAAGAGATCACTCGTTGAGCGAGCAGGGGGCGAGACCCTCGGCGTTCAGGTCGGGCTTGTCGGCGTTGCGGCCGATCGCCGTCTCGATCCGGTTGATCGTCGCGAACCGCTTGTCCTCCAGCGGGCCGAGGATCGCGTTCTG
>NZ_JZKF01000057.1 GCF_000962825.1 Actinoplanes rectilineatus | reverse complement strand
CTCCTCGTAGACGACCCGCCAGCCGGCCCGGATGATCGCGATGGTCAGGTCGGTGTCCTCGGCGAGAGTGTCGTCGCTGAGCCCGTTGACCTGCGTCAGCGCCTGCTTGCGGAACGCCCCGATCGCCCCGGGCACGGTCGCCATGCAGCGCATCACGTCGTACGCCCGCCGGTCGATGCTGAACCCGACCACGTACTCGATGTGCTGCCAGACCGCGATCATGGTGTTCCGGTTGGCGACCTTGGCGTTCCCGGCGACCGCGCCGATCTCCGGGTCCGCGAACGGCTGGACCAGCAGGCGTACGGTGTCCGGCTCGAAGACCGTGTCGCCGTCCATCATCACCACCACGTCGGTGCCGGCGTGCGCGATGCCGTTGTTGAGCGCGGCCGACTTGCCGCCGTTCGGCTGCCGGACCACCGTCACGTCCGGGTACTGAAGCGCCTCGGCGATCTCCGCGGTGCCGTCGGTCGACCCGTCGTCGACCACCACCACCCGGATCGGATGATCGCTCGCCACCAGCGACCGCAACGTGTCGGCGATGCATTCCTTCTCGTTGTACGCCGGAACGATCACCGTGACCGGATCGGTGTACGCCGGCCCCCACACGTCCGCACGACGCTGCCGTCGCGCGTGCCGGCGGCCCAGCACCAGCATCAGCAACAGCCGGGCGACGGTGAGCACACCGAGGAGCAGCAGCAGCCAGGAGAACCCGACGGTCGCCTTGGTGGCCAGCTGCACCGCGCCGACGAGACCCAGCCCGAGGCCCCGCTCGGCACTGGTCGCGGTCGGGTTGACGGTGTCCATCCCGGTCAGCGCGGCGACCGTGGTGAAGGTGTAACCGACCTCGGTCAGCTCCGGGATGACCTCGCGCAGCGCCGCGGCCGTCTTGGACCGGTCGCCGCCGCCGTCGTGGAAGAGCAGGATCGCCCCGGCGTCGTCGTCCGGGGTCACCGCCGTGACGATGTCGTCGTAGGTGACCGCCGACTCCCAGTCCCGGCTGTCCAGGTTGTTGATCACGGTGAGGTACCCGGCCTCGCCCATCTCGGCCATCACCGACCAGGTGGGGTTGTCGAGCGCGGCGACCGTGGACGAGTACGGCGGACGGAAGATCACGCTGGTCACCCCGGCCGCTCCGGCCAGGGCGTACTGCGTCTCCTGCATCTCGATGCTGCGCCGCTGCTCGCCCTTGGTGGACAGGTCCGGGTGGGTGAAGGTGTGGATGCCGATCTCGTGACCGCCGTCGTGGACGTCGCGGACCAGGTCCGGGTACTTGGCGATCTCCGAGCCGATCATGAAGAACACGCCCGGTACCTGGTACTCGGCGAGCACCTCCAGGATCTCCGGGGTGTACTCCGACGACGGCCCGTCGTCGAAGGTCAGCACGATCTGCTTGTCGCCCGGGCTGACCGTGGCCGTGGAGTCCCCGTCGGTCTGGATGATCGGCCCGCCGCTGAGCGCCGCGTCCGGCACCTGATCGACGTCGCTTGTCGACTCGACCGCGCCGTCCTGGGCGAACTCGCCCTGCACCACACCGTTGACGACGAGGATCCCGGCGAACAGCAGCAGCACCACACCGAGCACGATCCAGCGCGGCCGGGGCACGGGAATCCGCCGCCGTACGGGTGCGTCGACGGACACCTGACTCTCCCTCGCCGATGGGTGCTCATCGTCACCATCGGCCGCGCCCCGGCTTCGCTGAGTCAGCGAAAAGGCCTGTTCGGGAGTGCGATAGTGCCTGGGTGCGCCCGATACACCGCCGGTTCGCCGGCACCGCGTCCGTCGTGCTCCTGCTCGCCGCGACGGCGTGCAGCGGCAGTAGCGGCGACTCCGGAACGACCGCGGCCACCAGCACCCCGCAGACGACGTCGTCGGCGAGCCAGTCGATGCCGAGGGTCGCGCCGTACATCGACATCGTGAGCGGCACGGTCGACATCGCGGAGGCCGCCGAGAAGAGCGGCCAGGCCGACTACACGCTGGCGTTCCTGCTCGCCGACAGCTCCGGCGAGTGCACCCCCACGTGGGGCGGCACCAAGAGCCTGGAGGACGACACCGTCCAGTCCGAGATCGAGAAGATCAAGGCGGCGAACGGCGACGTGATCGTCTCCACCGGCGGGGCGACCGGTACCTATCTGGAGAACGTCTGCACCGCCGAGAAGCTGGCCGAGGCCTACTCCTCCGCCCTCGACGCGGCCGGCAGCAACTATCTCGACGTGGACATCGAGCAGACGGTCACCCCCGGCACGGTGACCGCGGCCCTGAAGACCCTGCAGACCGACCGGGGCGCCGCGGTCTCGCTGACCGTGCCGGTGGGCGGGAGTGTGCTCGGCCTCACCGACACGACGATCGCCCTGCTGCAGAGCGCGAAGGACGCCGGCCTGGAGATCACCGTCAACGCGATGACGATGAACTTCTCTCAGGAGAGCTCCTGGGGTGACGACATGGTCAGTGCCACCCGGGCGGTCCAGGCCGACCTGGCCGACATCTGGACCGACGCCGACGACGAGGAGCTCTGGGCGATGCTGGGAGTGACCCCGATGATCGGCGTCAACGACACCGGTCCGGTGACCCGGGCGTCCGACGCGCAGACCCTGCTCGACTTCGCCGGGGACAAGAACCTGGGATACGTCCGGTTCTGGTCGGTCAATCGCGACAACGGCGGTTGCACCGACGGCACGGTGCAGAGCACCTGCAGCGGCCTGACCCAGTCCGACTACGAATTCACGAAACTGTTCACGAATTTCGACGGATAAATGGTTCAGGAAGACGTGGTGGAACTGGAGGCCGACGCCGTGGCGGTCGCCGTCGCGGTGGTCGACAGCGAGGCCTTCGTGGTGAGGCCGGCGTCCGCGGCCTGCACCACACTGGCGCCGACCACGCCGATGTACAGGGCCGCGAACAGGGCGACGAAGAAGCCGACGACCGCCAGCAGACGCTTGCGACGGCCGGTCCCGTCGACGAAGACCTGAACGCCGGCGACCTCTTCGGACATGGTGGCACTGCGGATCATCTGTTGATTCCCTTCGCGACGCCGCGCACGGATCCCCTACGGATATGCGCGACTCCCACGACATTAGGAATCGACCCTACGAATCTCCTTAGCGAACTCCGCACGGAGCCTGTGTGGTCGCGGGATCACGGAAGGTCACCACGGATGATCCGGGCCAGGTACGACTCGCTGTGCATCTCGTGCGGTTCGTACTTGAAACGCAGCTTGTGGGCGAACGAGCCGTCCAGGATCGTCCGGTAGGCCACCGGGTCGTACGGCTGCAACATCACCGACTGCAACGCGTGCGGCGGCCGGGAACCCCGGCGCAGGCCCGCGTCCCACTCGGCACGGAACCGCTCGTCGAGGTGGTGCAGCATCTCGAACACGTGGTGCATCAGGAAGTAGTCGATCAGTTCGCCGCGCCGCTCCCACCAGAGGAAGCAGGCAGCCCGCCACAGATGCACCGGATAGCTGCCGGGACGGGCCGCCAGGAACCAGCTGGAGATGTACGGCCCGGTGTAGTTGAAGGCGAACAGGCTGCTCCGCTCCAGCGCCGCCGTGACGTGCGGCCGCAGCGGCTCGGTGACCAGGCAGGTGCTGTCCACCCAGACGCCGCCGAACTTCTCCAGCAGCAGCAACCGCAGCAGGTCGGAGAAGTGCGTCCGGTCGCCGCCGAGCGCCTCCGGCAGACCGTCGGGGACGTCCACGTAGCTGCCGACGTTCGCGTCGCTGAGCTCGTGCACCCGGCTGTCCGGGTTGCGGTCCCGCAGCGCCGCCAGGCAGGCCCGCACCACCGGCGGGGCACTGTCGAAACCCTGCCCCCAGTACACGAAGATCGGCTGGTCGAAGCCGCTGGTCACCGGCCGGGCCAGGCGCTGATCGGCCTGCCTGCGGATCTGGTCCAGGTGCTCGGCGACGAACAGGCCCAGTTCGCGGCGGGCGCCGTAGCACTTGACGTCCATGCCCAGCACCGCCGGACCGTCGAAGGGCAGACCGGTGTCGTACGCCAGCGCGGCCGCCGTGGCCCGCCGGCTGTCGTCGCGCCGCTTCAACTTGTCGTAGGCGAACGCCAGGGCGTACCCCCGTTCGACCGCGTCCGGCCGTTTCGCCACCGCGCCGCGCAGCAGTTTCTCGGCGGCCGGCCAGCGGTGCTCGGCCAGGGCGATCCGGCCCAGCTCGTACGCGGCCGCGCCGTCCGGATCGCCGTCGCGGGTCACCCGCCGCAGCGCGCGGATCCCGGCGTCCTGGTCGCCCAGGGCCAGCGCCACCCGGGCCGCGGTGATCCGGTCCCCGGGTACCAGCGACCGCAGCAGGGCCGCCTCCTCGGCCGCGCCGGAGGCCGCCAGGCGTACCGCCTCCGCCCCGATCGCGGCCGGGTCCGCCGACGGCCGGGTCCGGAGCCGCCGGGTCGACGGCGACGCGTCCGGTTCGCCGTTCCACGCGTACGTGTGGAAGAAATCGTCCGGTGTGGAGCCGTCGAAATGCTCGGCCGTCACCGCGGTCTCGATGAGCGAGTAGTCGTAGAAGTGCACGACGCCGCCGCCCTGGGCCATCCCGGCGACGAGCCGGATCCCGGCGCCGCGGGCCTGTTCCGGCACCGTGAAGGTGACGCTGATCCGGTGGTGGCCGCACTCGTTGCGGGCCGGCGCCGACCGGGCCAGGATCCGCGTCGTGCCGTCGGCGACGGCGACCGGCGTCAGGCTCAGAGCCGCCGGGTGCAGTGCGCCGGTCAGCGGCTCGGCCAGGTGGACCGAGACGCTCGCGGTGTAGGTGCGGCCGGGTCGCATGCCGAGCCGGAACTCGCCGGAGGCGGTGCGCCCGCCCGGCGCGATGTGTGTGTCGTTGCCGGTGGACACGCCCTCGACCCGGGCTCCGGTGGTGCCGGGCCGGCCGGGCACCTCGGTGAAATCGCAGGAGCAGTGCGGGCTCACGAACACCCCGCCGGTCTCGAGCGGCCGGTCCGGTGCGCCCCGGAATCCGGGGTCGGGCACCAGGTTGACCAGGGCCGGCGCGACCGGCGGCGCCGGCGGGTGCAGGCGTCCGGTCACGGCCGTCCGCACCCGGGCCAGCCGGGACCGGAGCGTGGCGATCGGCGTCATCGGGTCCTCCACAAGACACGTTAAGGGAATTTCGGTGGTTTACCGGTCAGATCGGGAGGACTACTGCGGATGGTCGGCCGGAGACACAGGTGACGCTCATCCGGTACCGGCTCAACCGCCCGGCGAAGACCACCGACGGCGCCAGCGACGGCCCCGGATCGACGCGTTGCACG
Organism: Actinoplanes rectilineatus; assembly: GCF_000962825.1. Classification (GTDB taxonomy): domain Bacteria; phylum Actinomycetota; class Actinomycetes; order Mycobacteriales; family Micromonosporaceae; genus Actinoplanes; species Actinoplanes rectilineatus. The sequence goes on along the minus strand of NZ_JZKF01000057.1, from coordinate 53,713 downwards.
GTGAACCCGGAGGCCGGTTCCCAGGCCAGCAGTTCGGCTCCGCCGTCCGCGCAGCGGGCCAGTACCGAACCGCCGGGTGAACTCAGGACGGTGCCCTCCGGCGCCGGGGAGGTGGGCGTGACGCTGACCGTGACGCTCGGTTCGGGCGCCACCGAGGAGACACCGGCCGACGGTTCCGGCGGCAGCGCTCCGGACGACTCGGCGGGCTCCGGGATCGGCACCGCCGCGAACGACGGGAACCCCGAGGCTCCGGCGGCTGCCGACGGCGTCCGGCCGGGACGGGTCGCGGCCTCGGTGGGCCGGCTGCCGACCGGAGCGACGGCCTCGGTCTCCCGCACCCACGGGGACACCACCGGCGGCGCGGCGATCCCCGGCTCGGCACCGGATCTCCCACCGCCACCGGCCATGAGCAGGGGAAGGGCGGCGATCAGGGCCGCGGTCAGGGCGCCGGCCAAAAGTTTGGCACGCTTCGATCGCAGGGGTACGCGCAAGGCCCGCCAACCGGAACCGGCCCGTCCCGTGGTGGCCGCGCCGCCGCCGGGCGCCGTGGCGGGCGCTCCGCGTGCCCGTCCCGTGGCGGCCCCGCCCTCGGACCGGCCCCGGACCGACGCCATGCTCTCCCGGACCAGGGCCACGTCGTCGGCGCCCTCACCCGTCACGGCCACCCCGTCGACCGGCGGCGGGAAGAGGGGCGCCGTCGGATCGGCGACCGGCTGCTCCGCCTCGGGATCCGGGACGGTCGCCGCCCGGGATCCGCGGTCGTCACCGCGTACCCCCGGTGCCCGGAAAGCGCTCGCGGCCTCGGCCGCGTCACCCAGCAGGCCCGCCACCTCGTCCGCGCCCGGCCGGTCGGTGGGTTCCTTGGCCAGGCAGCGGGCCACCAGGTCGACCACCTCGGACGGCACACCGGGCAGCCGGGGCAGCGGCGCCGGCTCGATGTGGACGTGGGCGGTGAGCATCTGCGTGGTGGTCTCGACCGTCCACGGGGAGGTCCCGGCCAGCAGCCGGTAGAGCAGCACCCCGAGCGCGTAGACGTCGGAGGCGGGCTCGATCGTGCCGCCGGTGAGACGTTCCGGTGCGAGGTACGCCGGCGTTCCGAGCAGCGCGTCCTCCGGCGACGCCGGGCCGGCCACCGCCGCGATGCCGAAGTCCACCACCTTGGCGCCGGCCGGGGTGACCATGACATTGGCGAGTTTGATATCGCGGTGCACGAGTCCGTCGTCGTGTGCGGCGGCCAGCGCGGAGGCGATCTCGCCGCAGATCCGGAACACCGTCCGCGGCGGTATCCGGCCGCGCGCGACCCGTTGTTGCAATGTCGGCCCGTTGATCAATTCCATGACGACATAGGGAACCGTCCGGCCGTGTTCCGACGACTCCCCGAAGTCGTAGACCTGCGCGATGTTGGGATGCGAGAGGGTCGCCGCCGCCCGCGCCTCGTGCAGGATCCGGGCCCGGAAACGCGGGTCACCCACATATCTCCCGGCCAGTAGCTTCACCGCGACCGGCCGGTTGAGCACCTCGTCGACCGCCCGCCACACCACCGCCATGCCGCCCCGGCCGAGTTCCTTCTCCAACCGGTACCGGCCGCCGAGTTTCCGCTCCTCCTCCACTTGAGGCAGTCTGCCGAAAGCCGCGCCGATTCGCACATCCGAGAACACTCGAACGACATTCACCTCTCACATTTCATGTCCCTTTTCTACGCCATTCGATGAATTGACACGACCGCCCTTCATGATCGATTCAAGGAGCCCGGCGATCGCCTGCCCGCCTTGATCACCGGGTGCCGCGGGGAACCCCGTGCCGCCCGGCCGTAGGGTCTGCCCATGACGGAAAGCTGGCGGCACCTCCCCGCACCCGCCCGGCCGGTGGCGGCCTCGACCACAGCCGCCGTCACGGCGCTCCGGAAGGGTGACACCGCGGCCTTCGCCGCCGCGGGCGAACGGCTGGCCGGGCTCGACCCCACGCAGACCGGCCTGATCCTGGGCACCGTGGTCCGGCTGCTGCTCGAGGACGGTCACCCGGACGGGCTCACCGCCGACGACGTGCGGGCCACCCTGGCCGGATGCGTGCGCTCCTGGCCGGACGCCGACCCGCAGGTGACGCTCTGGCTGTTGGCCGGCGCGCTGGGCGTGCTGGACGAGGACGGCGCCGCGGCCCCGAAGCCGGACGCGCTGGTCCACAACGCGATCTTCCTGATCACCGATCTGCTCACCGGGCGTCCGGTGGCGCCGTGGCTTACCGCCGCGCTCGGCGAGATCGAGCACACACAACTCAACGATTAAAACTTTGCAGTCTCTGCAAGTTTCTGCGTAGCCTCCTGGAGTGACCCCGGAGAACACGCAACGCCCCGGCGTGCGCGAAACCAAGCGCAGGCAGACCCGCCTGGCCCTGATCGGCGCCGCCCTGCGCCTCGCCGACACCCACGGCGCCGACCGGGTGACCGTCGACGCCATCAGCGCCGACGCCGGGGTCTCGCCGCGCACGTTCTTCAACTACTTCGCCACCAGGGACGACGCCCTCGTCGGCGACCCCCTGGAGGGCTGCCCCAACCCCGGCGAGGAACTCCGTGCCGTACCCGCCGACAGGTCCGTACCGGACGCCCTGCTGGAGGTCTTCACCCCCGGCCTGGCCCGGATCGAAGAGGACCGGGACCTCTGGCTGCTGCGGATGCGGGTCTTCGAGAAGAACCCGCAACTGCTCCCGCTGCTCGCCGCCGCCGGCATGACCGCCGAGCAGGAGATGGCCGACGCCATCGGGCAACGCACCGGCACCGGCCCGGACTCGGCGTACCCGGCCGTCGTCGCCGCGGCCGCCGGCGCCGCCCTACGGGTCGCGCTGTGCCGCTGGGCCGCGCCCGACAACACCGCATCCTTCCTCGACCACTTCCGCGAAGCCGTCGGCGTGCTCGCCGCCGGCCTCTCCCACCCTCCTTCCGAGAAAGCGCAGTCATGACAGCCACCGCACCCCCCGACAAACCCGAGACCGCCGGCCGGATGACGCAACGCGAGGTGGTGCAGGCTCTCTCCGGCCTGCTGATCGGCATGTTCGTGAGCATCCTCGCCTCCACCGTGGTGGCGAACGCGCTGCCCCGGATCATCGCCGACCTCAACGGCAGTCAGTCGGTCTACACCTGGATCGTCACCGCCGAACTCCTCGCCATGACGGCCACCGTCCCGCTCTGGGGCAAGATGGCCGACCTCTACAGCAAGAAGCTGCTGATCCAGCTCTCCCTCGGCCTGTTCGTGGCCGGCTCGCTGGTCGCCGGCTTCACCCCGAACGTGGAGATCCTGCTGGTCAGCCGGGTCATCCAGGGCGTCGGCGCGGGTGGCATGACCGCTCTGTCGATGATCGTGATGGCCGCGATGATCCCGCCCCGCGAACTCGGCCGGTACTCCGGCATGTTCGGCGCGGTCTTCGGCGTCGGCACCATCGCCGGACCGCTGATCGGCGGCGTCCTGGTGGACACCTCCTGGCTGGGCTGGCGCTGGTGCTTCCTGGTCGGCGTGCCGTTCTCGCTGATCGCCATCGCGCTGCTGCAGAAGACCCTGCACCTGCCTGTGGTCAAGCGCGAGGTGAAGATCGACTGGCTGGGCGCGCTGCTCATCACCGGCGGCGTCAGCACCCTGCTGATCTGGTCCACGCTGGCCGGTGACAAGTTCGACTGGGCGTCCTGGCAGACCGCCGCCATGGTGGCCGGTGGCCTGGCCCTGCTCGCGCTCGCGGTGTGGGCCGAATCCAAGGCCGCCGAGCCGATCATCCCGCTCGGCATCTTCCGGCACCGCACGGTCACCCTGACCATCGTCGCCAGCATCCTGGTCGGCGTGGCGATGTTCGGCGGGACCGTGTTCCTGTCGCAGTACTTCCAGATCTCGCTCGGCAAGACGCCGACCGTCGCCGGTCTGATGGGTCTGCCGATGGTCTTCGGCCTGCTCGTCTCCTCCACGGTGGCCGGCGCCCTGATCACCAAGTACGGCCGGTGGAAGGCCTACCTGGTGGCCGGCGCGGTGGTGATGACCACCGGAATGCTGCTGCTCAGCACGATCGGCGCGGACACGAGCGTGGTGCTGCTCTCGGTGTACATGGCGGTGCTCGGCATCGGCGTCGGCCTGCTGATGCAGAACCTGGTGCTGGCCGCGCAGAACGAGGTGCCCGCCACCGAACTGGGCGCCACCACCTCGGCGCTGACGTTCTTCCGCAGCATGGGCGGTTCCATCGGGGTCAGCGCGCTCGGCGCGGTCCTCTCCCACCGGGTCAGCACGCTGTTCGCCGAGCGGTTCGGCACGCCCGACTCGGGCGGCTCCACCGAGGTCCCGGACATCAGCACGCTGCCGCCCGAGGTGCTCACGGTGGTCCAGGACATCTACGGCACCGCCACGTCCGACCTGTTCCTGGTCGGGGCGCCGATCGCGTTCCTCGCGGTGATCGCGGTGCTGTTCATCAAGGAGAAGCCGCTCTCCGAGCTGTCCGGCGAGGAGCGTGCCGCGCGGGAGCAGGCCGCGGCCTCCGCACACTGACCTCGCGACTCTGACCTCGGGGCTCTGCCCTCCGGCCCGGTTCAGGGACGGGAGCTACACGAACGGCCCGGTTCTCGTCACGAGAGCCGGGCCGGTCGTCGGTCAGGAGGGTCGCAGGCCCACCGAGGTCCGCGGCGACGGCGGCTCGGCGCACCCGAGCAGGCCGACCAGGCCGGAGACCCAGAGCTGGCGGTAGACCGTGGCGCTGGGGTGACTGACCACCAGCTTGACGCCGCTCGCCGCGGCAGTGTGGAAACAGGCGACCAGAATGCCGATCCCGATGCTGTCGATCAGCATCACGCGTTGCAGATCCAGACAGATGCGACTCGGCGTCATGCTGGTCAGGACCTCGTTGACCGCGTCCCGCATGACGTGTGCGTTGTCGAGATCGATCTCACCGCTCGGAGCGACCTCGACAGTGCCGTCGGCCAGCTGGCGGGTCGTGATCGGCAGATACACAGCTGCCCTCTTCCTGGCGTGCAGCCGGAGCTGAACGCCGACTTTCCGCGGGACACGATGCGCCGGCCGTGGAACAGAGCCGGACGCGAGCAGCGCTCGCTGGGGGACGCCGGAAACGCAAACCCGCGTTCCTACAACAATCCGCTGGTGTGCAAGTTACGCCACGTAGGCGCGGAACGCCAGAGTAGTTCATATGGCCGGAATGTGCTGGATCGGTCAGTGCATGGCGGGCCGCGTTGACTGTCCACAGCATCGGAAAGAATACTCACCGTATGCGATGGAGCGCCGGGCGGAATGGTTGACGCCCTGCCCGGAGAGACGCCGGCACCGGGCTTCGGCCCCTACCACGACGGCGTCGCCGACCAGGGGCGGGAGATTCTGAATCGTTTCTACGACCCGGTGTCGGTGACCACCCCCGACGGCGCGGATCCCGAGGTCGACGGGGATGTGATCCAACTCGGACCGCTCACCGTCGGTCATCTCACTTTCGCCGGATCGGTGACAGTCGTCGCACCGAAAGCCGACGCGTACCACCTGAATCTGCCGACCGCCGGGCGTGTCCGGGCCGTCCGCGACGGCCGGGAGGTCACCGCGACACCGGCCGCCGCGGTCACGTTCCGGCCCGGCGACCAGGTCCACCTGCGGCACGAGGCGCAGTCGGCCGGCATCGACGTGCGGATCGAACCGTGGGCCCTGGAATCCGAACTGGCGACGCTGCTCGGCCACCCGGTGGACGGCCCGATCGACCTGCCCCCGGCCTTCGACCTGACCACCGGCCCGGCACAGAGCTGGAGCCGCCTGGTCCGGCTCCTGCACGAGGAACTCGACCACGAGAGCAGCCTGATCCACCAGCCGCTCATCGCCGAACAGCTCTGCAGCAGCGTCCTCAGCGGCCTGCTGCTGAGCGTGCCGCACCCGTACCACGAGGAACTGGTCACCCCGGGCGGCACCGGTCCACCCCGGGCCATCCGGCGGGCCCTGACCGCGATCGGCGACGAGCCGGAACGCTCCTTCGCCGTCAGTGACCTGGCCGCCGTCGCCGGCATCAGCGTGCGGTCCCTGCAGGAGGGCTTCCGGCGGCACGTCGGGTGCACTCCGATGGCGTACCTGCAGCAGGTCCGGCTGGACCGGTCGCACGAGGCGCTGCGTCAGGGCGGGCCGGCCCGGCTCACCGTCGCCGAGGTGGCCAACCGGTGGGGTTTCGCCCACCTGGGGCGGTTCGCCTCTGCGTACCGGGCCCGGTTCGGCGAATCACCATCGGAGACGCTGCGCTCCTCGTCCGGGTGACCCCGAGAGTCACCCGGACGGGTCGTTCACCGGCTGCACGTCATCGCGACCCGTGATCACCCGGGCGGGTCGTTCACCGGCCGTGAGTCGCCGCGAACCGTGAGATCACCCGGACGGGGTCATGCACCGGCCGCACGTCGGCACGGGGCGCGGACCGGGACTCACGGGTGGCGCGGACGCCGGTTCACTCTCCCGGGTCGCAGCGGCGCGGCCGCGGGATGCCGTCGGTCCGGCGCGGCGCCGTCGCGGTTCCGCCGAAGATCCGGCCCCGGGTCGGCGACCAGTCCCGCCACGGTCCCAGCCGCGGTGGCACCGCGACCTGCTCACCGTCGTCCCCGGCGGCGCGCTGCCGCCGCAGGTACGCCACCACCCGCTCAGCCGCCGATTCGCCGTCCTCCGCCAGGTTCAGCAGCATGCGGCGGCTCACCTCGTCCCGTGCCGCGTCTCCGGGCGTCTCGCCGGCCGGCTCGTGGTCGCGCAGCAGGGCCGCCAGCCCGGCCAGCGCCCGCGCCACCTCGTGCGCGTCCCGCTCGGCGTCCCACAGGCCGGTCACGGCCCTGTCTCCTGCTCTGCGGTGCGGTCGGTCATGTGGTGCATCCCCCTCACCCCTCACGTGCCGGGGGCGGCTCCGCCGGCCCGGCGTGACCTCCGCCGGGCAGTCCACCCCGGTGCACGTGACAAGCCGAAAATGTATTCGGCTCGCTACTTTCCGTCCATCCGTAACGCGCAGGTTCTGTCCAGTTAGCGCTCAGTTCGACTTCCACCCCGGTTACCCGCAGTGGACGCGAGTAACCGGGCGACCGCCGAACCCGGTCGCCGGAGCGCACCAGCAGGGACACCCGGCACCCCGTCTGCCCGCGGGAACCCGGGACAGACCCGGCCTCAGCGGGATTCGTCCAGGCGGACACGGACACCGTCGCGGGCCGAGAGTTCGGCGGCGGCCAGGACCGCGGTCACGGTGGCGCCGAATCGCGCGTCGCACTCCGGCCCCGGACCGCCCGCCGCCGCGCGCAGCAACTGGTCCAGGGCCGTACCCAGGGCCACGTCCGGCTTCCAGAGGGCCGGCGGCACCGCGCGCACCCCGGCCTCCCCGGCGAAGACCGCCTCCTCGCGTGCGGCCGCGGGCGGCGCGTCCACCGACAGCGTCAGACGGCTGGTGGCGCCACTGCCGTGCCGCAGCAGCAGGTACGTCAGATCGCGCTCGCCGGACATCGCGGTCACCTCGGCCACCGGCCCGAGCACCGGCAGCACCAGGGCCAGCGCGTGCGGGCCGACGTCCCAGAGGCCGCCGCGTTCCCGCCGCCACGGGGAGGCGCCGAACGGGTTGTCCGGTGTGAAGATCGAGCCGAGGTGGTCGACGCGGGCCTCGCTCCAGCCGCCGATCGCCACCACGTCGTCCAGGAAGCCGGCGATCTCCGGGGCGAACCGGCGTGTGAAGAACACCACCGACGCGACGTCGTGGTCCTCGACCGCCTGGGCGATCTCCGCAGCCTCGGTGGCGACCGTCGCGACCGGCTTGTCCAGCAGCAGGTGCCGTCCGGCGCGGGCGGCCCGCAGCGCGATCGGCGCCTGCACGTCCGGCGGCAGCGCCACCGCGACCGCGTCCACCTCGGCGATCAGCTCGTCGACATCGGAGTACGCCCGCGCGCCGTACTCCGCGGCGAGCCCGGCCGCCCGTCCGGCGTCACGTCCCCAGACGCCGGCGAATTCCACCTCCGGATGTGCCGCCAGCGCCGGCGCGTGCGCCAGGTGTGCCCAAGGTCCCGTTCCGAATAGTCCGAAGCGCACCTGATCGCCCATCCTCGTGTCGACCGATCTCCGGGCCGGAAGTTACCAGCACAGCGACGGATCAGTAACCTTTCCCGGGTGAACGGTCCCCTGTCGGTGACGACCATCGTCGTCTCGCTCGTCCTCGCGGCGTGGTACCTCCTGCGGTCCGCGCTGAACCGCGCTCCCAGCCGCGCCGACCTGATCGCCGTCGGTCTGCTCAGCGCCCTCGTCACGGTGCTGCTCGGAGTCGCGGTCGCCGGCCTGCTGACCGGGGAGCAGCCGTCCGACACCACGACCTACATCGGCTACATGATCACCACCATCGGGTTCGGGCCGACCGCCCTGGTGCTGGCCAAGATGGAGCCCACCCGTTTCGGCAGTCTGATCCTCGGGATCGGCTGCCTCGTCCTACCCGTTCTCGTGCTGCGTCTGCAGCAGATCGCGTCGGTGACCGGTGCCTGATACCGCCCCCGTCAAGTCCGCCCGCCCCGGCGACGCCGCCCTCGGCACCGGCCTCGGCCGGGTCCTGCTGCTGGTCTACGGCATCTTCGCGCTCTCCGCGAGCGCCCGTGCCCTGGTCCAGATCAGCACCAAGTTCAGCGAGGCGCCCCTCGCCTACCTGCTGTCCGCGCTGGCCGGCGCGATCTACATCGCGGCCACCGCCGGGCTCGCCGTGGGCGGCACGCGCGGCCGGCTGATCGCCCTGGTCAGCTGCACCCTGGAGCTGATCGGCGTGCTGGTGATCGGCACGCTCAGCGTCGTCGACAGCGTCGCGTTCCCGCACGACACCGTGTGGTCGCACTTCGGCAGCGGTTACGGATACGTCCCGCTGGTCCTGCCGTTCGTCGGCCTCTGGTGGATCTGGCGCCACCGCCCGGCGGCCTGATCCCCGGTCAGCCGGCCTCGATGGTGTGCGGCACGAAGTTGCAGGAGTCCCGGGTGACCAGGCCCTCCGTGCCGACGCCCTCGCGGATGCCCATGCCCGCCGGCTCACCGTCGATCAGCCACGAACCGATCACCGGGTGCGCGGTGCCCTCCAGCGACTCGAAGGCCGGCAGCTCGCACAGCTCCTGGACGATGTAGCGCCCGTCCGAGCCGTACTCCGAGGGGTTGGCGACGAGCGGCACACCGTCACGGACCAGGGTCACCGAGCCGCCCTCACGACCCCAGACCGGCTTCTTCGCGTACGACGTGAGCGCCGCCGCCTTCGAGGATTCCGCGAAGTAGGACGGCAGCAGGTACCGGCCCCGCTCCGGGTCGTCGCCGAACAGTCTCCACAGCACCGGCAGCAGCGCCTTGTTGCCGAGCAGCGCGGCCTTGTACGGCGGCTCGATCCAGACCGTGCCGCGTTTCTGCGGGTCGGCCATGTTCCGGAAGAAGGCCTTGCCGCCCTCCTCGTGCCAGAACCACTCCCACGGGTAGAGCATGAAGATCACGTCGATCGGTTCGGCGCGGTGTTCCTGTCCGGGGGCCGGGACGAACAGCACACGGTCGCCGGCCACGTCCCAGCCGATCTGGCTCATCGCGATCAGTTCGACCGGATAGCCGGCCTCCTCCGCGGTGGCCATCAGGTAGGCGACGTTCATCCGGTCCTCACCGGACGTCTCGGCCGTCTCGTACGCGAAGAAGATCTTGGGTTTCTCCGGGAGCCAGGTCCGTGCCTCGCGCAGCTTGCCGATGTTGCGCCGCCAGGCGCCCGGGTTGGCCGGCTCACCGTCGGCGGCCTCCCAGCCGACCAGGCGTTCGTGGATCGAGTTCCACTGCCGCCAGGGGTGCCGGGTGACGCCGGTCTGGTCCATCCAGTGCCACTGGATGACGGCGGCCTCGACCAGTGACGTCGGGGTCTGCGCGTTGAACTCGAGCAGCCGCGGGGTGCTGCCGGCGCCGTTGTACCAGAGGTCGAAGCGACCGTAAACGGTCGGCGACCAGTCCGGCGTCTGCATCGGCAGGCGCATGTCCGGGTCCTTGTCGTGGTGTGTCCACGTCTCCGCGTCGCCGTCGAACCAGGTCCGGATGATCTGCTCGTGGGTGTACTCGGGGATGCCGATCCGGGACAGGAAACACGTCTCGTCGTTGCAGACCGACGTGAAGAAGCCCTGTTTACGACCCTCGGCGGTGCGTCGCGGGCACTGCTGCACCATCCAGTCGCCGGCTTCGAGGCACATCGCGTAGAGGGTCGAGGTCGCGGTCTCCAACTCCTCGATCTCGGCGGCGGTGAAGTCGTAGTGCGGCCCCTCCTGCCAGTACGACCGCATCGTGCCGTCCGGCAGTTCGGTGTCGTTGTACGTCAGCCCGAGACTGAAATTGGTCAGCTGCCAGCCGTCCCGTACCGGCCCGTACGCGATCCGCCGCATCGTCATCCACCCGATTTCGTGCCGGAGCCGGACCGGCTGGTGCCGCTACCGCCCTTGCCGACCACACTGGTCTTCACCGTGCCGTTGGAGATCTTCCCGCTGCTGGGCAGGCCGAACTTCGTCCGCGACGAGGTGTCGTTGTATGCGAACTTGCTGCCCCCGGCCGGCAGTCTGCTGCCGACCGGGTAGCCCTTCTTGTATCCGGACGAGTGCCAGATGAAGAAACCGCCGCCGCCGCTCCCGCCCCGGTCGTCGTCGCAGTAGTCCTCGTCGACGACGACACCGTTGGCGTCCGCGCAGTAGAAACCCTCGTCCACGTACTGGTTGCCGCCGCCGTTGTCGCAGGCGGCCGCACCGCCCGCGGCCAGCAGGAGGAACGTGCTGGTCAACGACACGCTTCGGGAGCTCATGCGTCGGTTCATGATTTCTTTGTAAACCTTCTCGGCAAGGTGCCAGTGTCAGTCCCGCGGACCACCGGCGACATAGACGACCTGGCCCGAGACGAACCCCGCGCCTTCGCTGACCAGGAACGATACGGTGTTCGCCACATCTTCGGGTCGACCGGCCCGGCCGACCGGGATCTGACTCACTGTCGCCTTCTCGAAATCGCCGAAATCGACACCCATCCGGGCCGCGGTGGCACGGGTCATGTCGGTCACGATGAAGCCCGGGGCCACCGCGTTGGCGGTGATCCCGAACTTACCGAGTTCGATGGCCAGGGTCTTGGTGAAACCCTGCAGGCCGGCCTTCGCCGCGGCGTAGTTCGCCTGCCCGCGGTTGCCGAGCGCGGACGTGCTGGACAGGCTGACGATCCGCCCGAACCCCGCGTCGACCATGTGTTTCTGCACGGCCCGGGAGAACAGGAACGCGCCCCGCAGGTGGACCGCCAGCACGGTGTCCCAGTCGTCCTCGGTCATCTTGAAGAGCAGGTTGTCCCGCAGCACACCGGCGTTGTTGACCAGTACGGTCGGCGGCCCCAGCTCGGCGACGATGCGTTCGACGGCCGCCGAGACCTGGGCCGGATCGGACACGTCCGCGCCGATCGCGACGGCCGTGCCACCCGCGTCGTGGATGGCGGTGACCGTGCTGGCACACCCGCCCTCCTCGAGATCGACGACCGCGACCGCGAGGCCGTCGGCGGCGAGCTTGAGGGCGATCGCCTCGCCGATACCGCGGGCGGCACCGGTCACTACCGCCACTCTGCTGTTCTCTGACATATCGCCTCCGGTGTGATCTTCGCTACCACGCGACCTTAGAAGGTTCTGCGCATTCTGATCCACCGGTAGCCGTAGCCCTCGACCCTGATCTTGCTGAGGTCGCCGGGTTCCGGGTACTCCTGGTCGGCGAGCACGTCGTTCGGGAACTCGGTCTCCTCGGCCAGGCTGCTGAGGTCGATCTCGCCGGCCTCCTTGCACAGGTTGTGCACGAACAGCATGGTCCCGGTCCGCGCGTCGGCCCGGTGCACCAGCACGCCCCGCGGCGCCGGCAGGTCGACGTGCGTGCAACTCCCCGAGCCGATCTCCGGGGACTCCTTCAGCGTACGGATCATCCGCTCGAACCAGGACAGCAGCGACTGGGTGTCGTGCCGCTGCCGGGTGACGTTGACCTGCTCATATCCGTACTCGCCGTCGTCGATCACCGGGCGCACCAGGTCGGCCGGATCCGCCGAGGAGAAGCCGCCGTTCGGCAGCACCGACCACTGCATCGGGGTACGGATCGCGCCGCGCCCGTCCAGCGCCAGGTCGTCCCCCATCCCGATCTCCTCGCCGTACCGCAGCACCGGCGTGCCGCGCAGGCTGAACTGCAGCGCGTACGCCAGTTCCAGGCGGCGGCGGTCGTTGCCCAGCATCGGTGCCAGACGACGGCGGATGCCCCGCCCGTACACCTGCATGCGCTCGTCCGGTCCGAACTGTTCGAACACCTCCTGGCGCTGCTCGGCGGTCAGGCGCGACAGGTCGATCTCGTCGTGGTTGCGCAGGAACGTGGCCCACTGACCGCCGTCCGGAAGCGTCGGGGTGTCCCGCAACGCGTCGATGATCTGTTCCGGGTCCTGCCGGGCCAGGGCGAGCACCAGCTTGGCGTTGAGCAGGAAGTCGAACAGCATGTGGATCCGGTTGCCGGAGCCGTTGCCGTCGCCGAAGAACTTGGGCAGCTCGGCGGGCTCCACATTGGCCTCGGCCAGCAGCACCGCGTCACCCTTGCGCCACTGCACGAACTGCCGCAGCTCGGTGAGGAACTCCATGTCCTTCGGCGAGTTCGGGTTGCCCGGCTCGGTCTGCTCGATGATGAACGGCACCGCGTCCATCCGGAAGCCGGCCACCCCGAGCTGCAGCCAGAACGCGCAGATCTTCTTGATCTCGGCGCGGACGGCCGGGTTGTTGATGTTCAGGTCCGGCTGGAACTTGTAGAACCGGTGGTAGTACCAGAGTTTCGCGGTCCGGTCGTAGGTCCACGTCTCGTTCTGCTCACCCGGGAAGACCATGCCCTGCTTGCGGTCGGACGGCTCGGTCTCGCTCCAGACGAACCAGTCGCGGTACGGGGAGTCCGCCGACTTCCGTGCCGACTGGAACCACGGATGCTGGTCGGAGGTGTGGTTGACCACCAGGTCGATGATCACCTTGATGCCGCGGTTCTCCGCCTGGTGCAGCAGTTCGGCGAAGTCGCCGAGCGTGCCGAACCGCGGGTCCACGGCGTAGAAGTCGGTGACGTCGTAACCGTCGTCGCGGTCCGGCGTCGGGTGGATCGGGTGCAGCCACAGACAGTTGATCCCCAGCCTGGCCAGGTAGTCCAGCCTCCCGATCAGGCCCTGGATGTCACCGACACCGTCGCCGTTCGCGTCGGCGAAAGTGTCGATGTCCAGGCAGTAGACGACTGCATTCTCGTACCACCGGTCACTCATGCCCCTCTAAGTGACCGCGTCCCCAGCCGTCAAAACGTCACTCCCCCGGGAGTACGCCGGACGGCTGCCCTGCGTAGTCACGGCGGAAGTCGTCCGGTATGCGGAACGCGGTTCACCGGTGACGATCGGGGTAGGAGGAACGGTCAAGGGGAGGGATATGCATGGCGGAAAGTGATCTCAGCAGTGCCGGTGGGCTGACCGGGTGGGTCGCCTCGGTGATCGACTCGTTCGGGGAGGTCGGGGTCGGCCTGCTGGTCGCCCTGGAGAACCTGATCCCGCCGATTCCCAGCGAGATCGTGCTGTCGATGGCGGGCTATCTGGCCAGCGAGGGCAGGGTCGGCCTGGTGCTGGTCTGGATCACCGCGACGCTGGGTGCGCTGGGCGGCGCACTGCTGCTCTACTGGCTGGGCCGGGGTCTCGGTGAGGACCGGTTGCGCCGCTGGCTGGACCGGCTGCCGCTGGTCGACCTGGACGACCTGGACAAGGCGGACCGCTGGTTCGAACGGCACGAGCGCGCCGCGGTCCTCTTCGGACGCTGCGCGCCGGTGGTCCGCAGCCTGGTCTCCATCCCGGCCGGCGCCAACGCGATGCCGATCGGGCAGTTCGCCCTCTTCACCGCGATCGGCAGCGGCGTGTGGAACGCGCTGTTCATCGGGGGTGGCTACGCGCTCGGTTCCCGCTGGCAGGACGTGGAGAAGTACAGCCACTGGTTCGACTACGCGATCTGGGCGTTCTTCGCCTTCATGATCGGTTCGTGGGTGGTCCGGAAGGTCCGTAAACGCCGGGGCGCGGCCGCCCGGGTGGACGACCGCGCCTGAGAACCGTGCGTCAGAAACCGGCGCTGACCCGGGTGAACGCCCAGGTGTCCTGCGCGATGCCGGAGCAGTCGCTGACCACGCCGCCACCGGCGCAGCCGCGGTCCCGGTTGACCGCCCAGAAGGTGAACCGGGCCAGCCCGTTGTTCTTCGCGTAGTCCCGGATGCGGGTCCAGGTCTCCACCGTGGTGACCTCCTGCTGGTCGGAGAGACCGTTCATGCCGGAGATGCCGATGTGCGCGTACGCCTGCGCGTCGGTGTACCCGAAGGTGGTCTTCAGCGTGTTCTTCAGGCCTTCGGTGGCGCCGACGGTGGAGGCGTACATGTCCGCGCCGCCACTGAAGTCGAACGGCATCTGGGTGAAGATGTCGATGTTCGCGTTCAGCGCCTTGGCCTGCTGGATCAGCCGGGTGCCGAAGTAGTTCGGGCCGGTCGTCGAGGTGCCGAAGGTGAGGATCGTCTTCACCCCCGGGTTGTTCTGCTTGATGATCTTCAGGGCGCCGAGGATCCGGTCCTGGACCACGGTGTTCTCGAACTCGTCGGAGTTCTCGATGTCCACGTCGATGGCCGTCAGGGCGAAAGCGTCGATCACCTTCTGGTACGCCCCGGCGAGCGCCTCCGCCGACGCGCAGTTCGGGCCGAGCTTGTTGCCGCTCCAGCCGCCGATCGACGGGACCACGTCGGCCCCCGCCGCCCGGATGGCCGCGATGGTGCTCGCGTGGACGCCGCCGGTCAGGCCGGTCTCGCCGTCCCACGCCGGGTTGCAGCCGTTGTTCGCCAGCACGAACGCCATGGTGAACGCCCGGATGCCGGTGGCGTTGACGACCGTAGCCGGCGCCGGCGGGTTGCCCCAGCCCGGATAGATGTAGGGCGCGGACGCCATCTTCGTGCCGGTCGACGGGGGTGTCGTCGGCGGGGTGGTCGGCGAAGTGGTGGGCGGAGTGGTCGGGTCGGTGCCACCGCCACAGGCACCGTTGTCGATCCAGACGTCCCACTGCCCGCTGTGGGTGGCGGGCGCCTCGTTCTGCGTCCACCACTTCGCCGTGTAGTTGTGGCCGTTCTGCGAGGCCACGTTGTCCTTGACGTACACCGCCGTCGACGTCCAGGCGCCCGCGCAGGCGGTGGCCGCGTTCGAGACGGACATCGGGAGGATCGCGGCGAAGGCTCCGGTCGCCGCGACCGCCGCGACGACGGCGATCTTTCTGCTGAGTTTCACGGGGAACGCTCCAGGGGGATTCAGGGAAGGGTGCCGAGGTGGGGGTAGATCGTGTTCGCCCTGCCGTCGCCGTTGCCGACGTCCCAGTTGATGGACCAGGTCATCGCGCAGCCGCGGCGTCCCCCGCCACCCAGGTCGCGGCCGTCCCGGTCGGCAGGGCGGTGAGGGTGGTCAGGATCACCGATCGGGAGAGCCTCATGACAGTCAATCTTTAAGACTGTTAACAGTTCCTGTAAAGAGGCTGAACCTTAAACATCCTTAAATATAAAAAAGGGACTATGACCGCAGGTCAGCGGCCATAGTCCCGGTAGTGACCGGTTACCGGCGGAACTGGAACCAGTTGAGATTGACGAAGTCGGCGGACTGCCCGGACGTGAAGGTCACGAACACCGTGTGCTTACCGGACACATTGGACATATTGCCCGGAATCGACTGCCAGGTCTGCCAGCCGCCGGTGCCGCCGAGCGCGAAACTGCCGATCGGCGCGTTGCTCCGGCTGTCGATCCGCACCTCGACCAGCCCACTCACGCCGGTCGCCGCACCGGAGGCCACCCGGGCCACGAAGTCCTTCACCCCGCCGGTGCCGAAGTCGACGTTGTCGTACTGCAGCCAGTCGCCGTTCGCGATGTAGCTGACGTTCTGGCCGCCCTCGGAACTGGTCTCCAGCGAGACACCGGAGGCCGCGTTGTACGACTCCGCCTCGATCACCGAGTAGGCGTCCCGCCCGGTCCCGCTCGGCGGCGGCGTGGTCGGCGACGAACCGGACGACTGGTAGACCGCCACGTAGTCGACCAGCATCGGCACGCCGGACTGGGTCGCCGCGGTGGGACCGCCACCGAACGCCGCCGGGAACCCGCCGCCCATCGCCACGTTCAGGATCACGAAGAACCCGTGGTGCGTCGCGTTGTTCCAGGTGGTGGCGTCCACGACGGTCGAGTTCAGGGTGAAGTAGTTGACCCCGTCGAGGTACCAGCGCAGCTGCTCCGGCGAGGTGCTGCGGTCGTACTCGATCGCGTACGTGTGGAAGTTGCCGAGGCAGCCGGTGCAGGCCCGCTCGCCGCTGCCCAGACCGGTGGACTCGTTGCACGGGCCGCCGGGGTTCGTGCCGCAGTGCAGGGCCGCGAACACGCTCGGCCGCCCGTTGACGTTCTCCAGGATGTCCAGTTCGCCGATGCTCGGCCAGTTGGTCGCGCCGACCGGCCGGGCCGCGTCGCCCAGTGCCCAGAAGGCCGGCCAGTATCCGGCGGCGGCCGCCCCGGTCACGTTGGGCTGCGAGATCCGGCTCTCGATGCGCATCCTGCCGCCGGCCGGGGCGGCGAAGTCGGTGCGCTGGGTCTCGATGCGGCCGGAGGTCCAGTTGCCGGCCGCGTCCCGGATCGGCTTGATGGCCAGGTTGCCGGTGCCGTCCTGGTAGACGTTCGCGGTCGAGCTGGTCATCGTCTCGATCTCGCCGGTGCCCCAGTTGGCGGCGCCGCCGGGATATCCGGTGCCGGTGCTGTACCGCCAGTTGGTGGTGTTGACGCCGGTGCCGGACGCACCGGTGAAGTCGTCGCTGAAGACGGTGGTCATGCCGGCCGGGGCGGTGGGGACGGCCGCGTCGGCACGGGTGACGACGGTGATCGAGGCGGCGGTCGCGAGCATCGCGGCCATCGCGACGGCCGCCCGCCGCACGGTTCTACGGGGATCAGACATGGGGGATTCGCCTTTCTCAGCAGAGAGAGCGCTCTCCCGAAAGTTTCACGCCGGTTTCGCATCGTTGTCAATATGGATCAATACCTATCTTTTCGCAGGTCGCGGCGCGGTTTCCGGGGAAAACGCTCCGGGTAAGCACGAGCCATGGACACAGCGACCGAGGGAACGGTGATCTCCGAGGAGCTCGCCGCGAGAGCCGCACGCAACGACCTGCTGACCCTCGGGATCGAGGAGGAGTACCTACTCGTCGACGCCGTGGAACCGCGCGCGGTGGAGGCCGTCGAGGAGACCTTCGCGGAGCTGCCGGACCACCTGCGTGACAGCGTGCAGCACGAGTACTACCGGACCCAGATCGAGGTGGCCAGCCCACCGGAGCTGGAACTGGGCGAGCTGACCACCGCCATGCGCGGGCTGCGGTCCGGACTGGCCGACGCCGCCGGACGGGCCGGCGCACGCCTGCTCGCCGTCGGCACCGGACCTGCGCCCGGCCCGAACGCCCGCCTGGTCGACAACCCGCGGTACCACCGGATGCGCGACTTCTACGGCGACCTCTCCCCCGGACCGGGCATGTGCGGCACCCACGTGCACGTCAGCATCCCGGACCCGGAGACCGGCGTCCAAGTGCTCAACCACCTGCGCCCGTGGCTGCCCACCCTGCAGGCGGCCACCGCGAACTCCCCGCTGTTCGGCGGCCGCGACACCGGGTACGCCAGCTGGCGCTCGATGATGTGGGAGCGCTGGCCCACCGTGGGGCCCACGCCGTACCTGCACTCGCACGAGCACTACCTGACGCTCATCTCCGACCTGCAGGCGAGTGGGGCGATGCTCGACGAGGGGATGCTCTACTGGTACGCCCGGCTCTCCGCGACGTATCCCACCGTCGAGATCCGGATGGGTGACGTCTCGCCGACCCTGGACGACGCGATGCTTCTCGCCGCGCTCACCCGGGCCCTGGTCGCCACCCTGGTCCGCGAGGTACAGGCGGGCGCCGAGGCCCCGGACGTCCCGCACCCGCTGCTGATGGCCGCGCACTGGCGGGCCGCGCACGACGGCCTGGAGGGCATGAACATCGACATGGCCACCCGGGAGGCCCGGCCGGCCTGGCGACTGATGCGCCAGCTCTTCGACTACGTACGCCCGGAACTCGAGCGACACGGCGATCTGGAGACGGTCACCGCACTGATGGAGCGGCTGCGGGAGCGGGGCACCGGCGCGGCCCGCCAGCGGGCGATGCTCGCCCGGGGTGCCACGGTCGGCGACGTGGTCGACGCGATGGCACTCGCCACCCGCGGTGGAGAATGAGTGGGAGCGATCCCACGAATACCATTACCCAGAGCCACCTATAAAGAGACTTGCATCAATGCACTAAGGGTCGGGATCACAGGAAACACAAATCTTTCCCACCCGTCGTGACATGCAGATATCTCTCTGTGTAATGCGACGGTGACCGATTTGGTATCGCGCTCGATCTTGCGGCACGGTAGCAATGACGGATGCCGCCGCACAGAAGTCCACACTCATCGCCGCGAGTCGGCGACGAAAACACCCCGATCGGGCGGCACCGGCGACCGGATTCACTGGCTGACTACACCACGGTCGCCGGGCTCGCCGACACGAAAACCCGGCCGGTTCCGCTCCCGCGGCAACCGGCCGACCCCGACGCCACGGCGTACGTCTCTCGCGCCGCGCGTCACCGTTCCGAGAACCGCAGGGGCGGGAACACCGGTCCGCGCTGGCAGCCACAGCCGACCGACCGCCCCGGCACCTACCGGTCCTCGAGCGGAGCCCATCGCGCCCCCTCGGCCCGCCGATTCGACGGACTGCTGAAGAGCGCGAAGAACAAACCGCAGCTGCTGCTCGCGACCCTCGTCGCGGCCGGCCTGCTGCTCACCGCCATGCCGTTCCAGCAGAAGGACGGCGAGAGCACCAGCGTGATGAACGCGGCGGCCCAGGCCGTCGCGGAGCGGATCAGCGGCCAGCCGGCGAAGAAACCGGCGACCGTCCCCGCGGAGAAAGAGGTCCCGGACGCGGTCCCGGCTCAGCCGGCCGCCACCGAGGCCCCGAGCCCGCCCGCCCCCGAGCCGTCCCGCAGCGCCGAACGTCCGGCGACGTCCGAGACGGCGAAGGTGAGCGTCCCGGCAGGGGACGGACCACACGACTCGCTGAAGACCACCGGATCCTCGGTGGTGGCGCTGACCTTCGACGACGGCCCCGACCCGGAGCAGACGCCGAAGATCCTGAAGATGCTGGACACGTACCAGTTGAAGGCGGTCTTCTGCCTGGTCGGCACCCAGGCGCAGCGGCACCCGGACCTGGTCCGGCAGATCGTGGACGAGGGCCACGTGCTGTGCAACCACACGTGGAACCACGACCTGAGCATCGGTAAGAAGAAGGCCGCGAACATCACCGCGGACCTGCAGAAGACCGACGCCGCGATCCGCGCCGCCGTGCCGGACGCGGAGATCCCGTTCTTCCGCGCCCCGGGCGGCAACTTCACCGACCGTCTGGTGAAGACGGCGTACGCCAACGGGCAGACCTCGCTCTACTGGGAGGTCGACCCGCGCGACTGGGACCACCCGGACGGCGAGAGCGACGCCCAGCGGATCAAGCGGATCATCTCGATCGTCAAGAAGGAGACCCGGCAGGGGTCGATCGTGCTCTCGCACGACTTCAACCAGCCGGGGACCATCAAGGCGTACGAGAAGCTGCTCCCGTGGCTGGCCGCCAACTTCGAGATCGGCATCCCCGGCGAACAGCAGAGCGGCGAGACCCCGGAGACGCCCGCGTCCCCGGAGCCGAGCACGCCGAGCACCTCGCCCGGCACCGTGGCACCGAGCCCGAGCGGGTCGGCGTCACCGGTCACGACGGACGGGACGACCCTCCAGGTCTCCACGCCCTGAGTCACCTCTGGTGAAAGGGCCGTGGCTGTCTCAGCCGCGGCCCTTTCTCGTCGGCGGCTCCGGCTGGCAGGTCGCGCACCAGTAGATGTTGCGGCCGGCCATCTCGCCCGTCGTCACCGGCGTGCCGCAGACCAGGCAGGGCTGCCCGGAGCGGCGGTAGACATAGACCTCGCCGCCGTGCCGGTCCACCCGCGGCGCCCGCCGCATCGCCTCCGGCGTGTGCTCGGTGTGCACCGTGTCGATGCGCCCGCGCACCACGCCCTCCTTCATCAGCGCCCGCAGGTCGTCCCAGATCGCCGTCCAGCGCGCCCGGTCGAGCGCGGTGCCCGGGGTCCGCGGCGACAGGCCGGCCCGGAACAACACCTCGTTGGCGTAGATGAGGCCGCAACCCGCCACGATGGACTGGTCCATCAGCAGCGCCGGCAGCGGCTTGGTGCTCGACCGCAGACGGGGGAAGGCCCGCTCCGGATCCGCGTCGTCGCGCAGCGGGTCGGCGCCCAGCCGGGAACGCAGCGCGTCCACCGCGGGCGGCTCCAGCACCTCGCAGGCGGTCGGCCCACGCAGATCCAGCCAGTGCCCGGCGCCGGACATCCGCATCCGGACCTGCCCGACCGGGTCCGGCAGCGGCGGGGTCCCCTCCGCGAACTTGCCGTAGAGACCCAGATGGACGTGCAGGGTCCGGTCGTCGTCGAAGTGGTGCAGCAGATGCTTGCCGTAGGCCTCGGTGTCGCGCAGCACACGGCCGTCGATCAGCGCGGCGCCCGCGGCGAAACGCCCCTGCGGGCTGCTCACCGCCACCGGGTGTCCGGCGAAGATCTCGCGATGGCGGGCGGCCAGGCGGTGAATGGTATGTCCCTCGGGCACGCGACAAAGCTATCCGCCGGCCGGGGCGCCGCCGATTCGGCGTGATCAGCGCCACTGGGGTGGCATTCTGCCCTCAGCGGATTCGCCCTGAGGGGAATCACTGGGATCCTGCGCTCCGCTGGGAGAGGGTGGAGCAGTTGTACCGCGGAATGCGAGAGGGTGGGCACATGACTTCTGAACCGACCATGCGTGGTGGCGGGGCCACCTTCGACGACCAGGTGTTCGAGCGGCTCCTGCGGGAGCGGATCATCTTCCTCGGCAGCGAGGTCAACGACGAGGTGACCAACCGCATCTGCGCCCAGATGCTCCTGCTCGCCTCCGAGGACTCGGAGAAGGACATCTCCCTGTACATCAACTCGCCCGGCGGCTCGATCAGCGCCGGCATGGCGGTGTACGACACGATGCAGTACATCAAGAACGACGTGGCCACGATCGCGATGGGCATGGCCGCCTCGATGGGGCAGTTCCTGCTCTGCGCCGGCACCCCCGGCAAGCGTTACGCACTGCCGCACGCCCGCGTGATGATGCACCAGCTCTCCGGCGGCATCGGCGGCACCGCGGCCGACATCGCCATCCAGGCCGAGAGCATGCTGCACATCAAGACGGTGATGAACGAGCGGATCGCCTTCCACTCCGGGCACACGCCGGAGGAGATCGAGCGCGACTCCGACCGTGACCGCTGGTTCACCGCCCAGCAGGCCAAGGAGTACGGCCTGGTCGACCACGTGATCGCGCGGACGAGCGACGTGCACGTGGGCTCGATCGTCTAGATCACCTCGGAGACGACACGAAGGGCGATCCCGCCCTTCGTGTCGTTTCTGCTTTCCGGGGGTATAGGAAGCGACGTCCCCCGAGAATGCGTGATCAAACCCCCGCCAAGGAGGTTCCGACGTGAGGATTCCTACCTTCTCCCGCCCGGGCACGGCCGACAGCCCCACCGCCGACGAGCGGCCCACGGCGGTCACCACCAAGCCCGGCGAGCGCCCCACCGCCGTCACCACCAAGCCCGAGGATCGTCCGGCGGTCACCCCGCGCCGCGACGACACGAAGACGACGACCACCATCCCGCCGGTTCGCACCGAGCGCGAGCGCGCCGCCGCCGTCACCGAGCGCGAGCGCGCCACAGCCGTCACCGACCGCCCGGCAGCCCCGCCCACCCCGGTCGCCGACCGCAAGCCGCGGGCCAGCCTGCTCGCCACCGTCAGCCTGGTGCTGGCCGTGGCCGGTGCCCTGCTGGTGCTCTCCGGACCGCTGATCGGCTATGGCATCGGGGTCGCCTCGGCCGCCCTGATCCTGTCGGTGACCGGCCTGTACGCCACCCGCAAGCGGCACGTCGCCGGCAAGACCGACGCGCTGGTCGCCATGGTGCTCGCGATCGCCGCGATCGTCGTCGGCGTGCTGGCCCTGACCGGCCAACTCTACTGGCTCGGCACCGACACGAACTCCGCGACGACGGTGCGTGAGTGGCTCGACGCACAGTTTGAAAACCGAATCTGACGGGTATGTGACATACAGCCGCGGCGATACGCTGACGGCCCACCCCTCGGAACCGGGGCGACGAGAGTCGGCCCGCCCCGAAATTGCTCCGGCGGTTCGCCGGAAGTCACCCTGGCACTCGGGGGGACGGCGGTTCGCCGTCCCCCCGATGGCTGTGCAACGAATCGTCGTGAGCTGCGGCTATCACGCAACGATCAGCCACCCGACGCATGGTTGATCGGGGGTCCCCGCAACTGGATCACGCCTACGTTTTCTTTCATGACGTTCACGCGCCGATACCTGATGTGCCGGCCCACCCACTTCGCGGTCACCTACCGGATCAATCCGTGGATGGACCCGACGGCGCCTTACGACAACGCGCTGGCCGTCAGCCAGTGGGAGAACCTGCGCCGCGTCTTCGTCGACCTGGGACACACCGTCGACGAGATCGAGCCGCTTCCCGGACTGCCCGACATGGTCTTCGCCGCCAACGGCGCGACCGTGGTCGACGGCCGGGTGCTGGGGGTGCAGTTCCGCGACGCGGAACGGGCCGACGAGGCCCCGGCGTACGCCTCGTGGTTCCGGGAACGGGGCTTCGAGGTCCACGACCCCAAGCACACCAACGAGGGCGAGGGCGACATCCTGCTCGCCGGGGACGTCCTGCTCGCCGGCACCGGGTTCCGCACCTCACACGCGGCCCACGCCGAGACCCAGGAGATCCTGGAACGTCCGGTGATCACCCTGCAGCTGGTCGACCCGGCGTACTACCACCTGGACACCGCGCTGTGTGTGCTGGACGAGACCAATGTGGCGTACCTGCCCGCGGCCTTCTCCCCGGGTTCGCAATCCGTACTCCGCCGCCTCTTCCCGAATGCGATCATCGCAACGCCGGAGGACGCGGCCGTTCTCGGCCTCAACGCGGTCAGCGACGGCCGCACCGTCGTCCTGCCCGAGCAGGCCGTCACCCTCGCCGCCGACCTGCGCCGCGCCGGTTACAAGCCGGTCGGCGTCGACCTGTCCGAACTGCGCAAGGCAGGCGGCGGACCCAAGTGCTGCACTCTGGAGGTGCGTTCGTGACGACCGTGGAATTCCGCACTGCCGGTGCGCTGGAAGACGCCGAGAAGTGGACGGCGCACAACTACCACCCGCTGCCGGTGGTCGTCGCGTCCGGCGAGGGCGCCTGGGTCACCGACGTCGACGGCCGGCGCTACCTGGACTGCCTGGCCGGATACTCGGCCCTCAACTTCGGTCACCGGCACCCGGGACTGATCGCCGCCGCGCACGCCCAGCTCGACCGGATCACGCTGACCAGCCGGGCGTTCGTGCACGACCGGTTCGCCGAGTTCTGCCAGGGCCTGGCCGAACTGTGTGGCAAGGACCTGGTGCTGCCGATGAACACCGGCGCCGAAGCCGTGGAGACCGCGATCAAGGTGGCCCGCAAGTGGGGTTACCGGGTCAAGGGCGTCCCGGACGGCCAGGCCGAGATCATCGTGGCGGCGGGCAACTTCCACGGGCGTACCACCACGATCGTCAGTTTCTCCACCGATCCGGATGCACATGCCGATTTCGGTCCGTACACGCCCGGCTTCGTAGTGGTCCCCTACGGTGATCCGGCGGCGCTGGCCGCGGCGATCACCCCGAACACGGTGGCGGTACTGCTCGAGCCCATCCAGGGCGAGGCGGGCGTTCTGGTGCCGCCGGCCGGGTACTTCGGCGAGGTCCGCGAACTGTGCACCCTCCAGAACGTGCTGCTGATCGCCGACGAGATCCAGTCCGGCCTCGGGCGGACCGGCCGCACCTTCGCGATCGAGCACGAGAACGTCACCCCCGACATGTATGTTCTCGGCAAGGCGCTCGGCGGCGGCATCGTGCCGGTCTCCGCCGTCGCCGCCGACCGCGACGTGCTCGGGGTGCTCAAGCCCGGCGAGCACGGATCGACGTTCGGCGGCAACCCGCTGGCCTGCGCGGTCGGCGCCGAGGTGGTCGCCCTGCTGCGCACCGGCGAGTTCCAGGAACGCTCCGCCGCGCTCGGCGAACGCCTGATCAGCGGTCTCGAGGCACTGATCGGCGAGGGCGTGGTGGCGGTCCGCGGACGGGGCCTCTGGGCGGGCGTCGACATCGACCCGGCCCTGATGACCGGCCGGCAGGCCTGCGAACGGCTGGCCGCCCGCGGCATCCTGGCCAAGGACACGCACGGCTCCACGATCCGTCTCGCCCCGCCGCTGGTCATCACCGAGGCCGACCTGGATCACGCATTGACGGAGTTCGCCGCCGTCCTCGCCGGAAACTGACCCGCTCCGCGTGCAACCCGGCGGATCGTGAATCCGTCTTCGAGGCGTGAAAGACCATCGAGGCTCCGAGAGATCCGAGCGCGAGACCGAATACCACGAGCTGGTGACCCGCCGGCGGCCCGGCATGCTGCGTACCGCAGTACTGCTGGCCGCCGGCGATTCGCATCTGGCCGAGGATCTCGTGCAGACCACACTCACCCGGCTGTACCTCAACTGGACCGCCTTCCGGCGCGCCGGCAACGCTGACGCGTACATCCGCCGATCACTGGTCAACGCGCTGATCGACGAACGCCGCCGGGTCTGGCGCCGCCGTGAGCAGCCCGTCGCGGACATCCCCGACCGGGCACCCGCCGAGACCGCCGCCGACCCGGCCGGCCAGGCGATCCGGCAGGCCCTGCGCGAACTGCCGCCCCGGATGCGGGCCGCCGTCGTCTTCCGCTACTTCCACGACCTCGACGTCGCCGAGACGGCGCACGCCCTCGGCTGCTCGGAGGGCACGGTCAAGAGTCAGACCTCGCGCGGGCTCGACCGCCTGCGCACCGCCCTCGAATCCACCGTCACACCCATCCCCGAAGGAGCGAAATCATGATGGATCTGCGTAGTCATCTCGAGGAGATCGCCGGCCCGGTCGTACCGGTCGCCGACGGCCAGGTCGACGAGGACATCCTGCGCGGGCGCCACGCGAAGCGCCAGCGGCGTACCGTCCAGGCGACCCTCGGTGCGGTGTTCGGAGCCGCCGCGCTGGTCGCCGCGTTCACGGTGCCGGGCGGCGGGGTCGGCGCCGGGCCGCAGGGTCCGACCGCTGCCGCGCCGCCGGCCGCGGTGACGGCGGTGGACCTGGTCGCCTACCAGGGCACCCAGCCGAAGGGCTTCACCATCGACAAGGTGCCGGCCGGCTGGTTCATCGAGTCCCAAGACGATCACGGCCTGGTCATGGCCCCGGAGCGGGCGAAGGGGATCAGCCCGTCCACCGACGCGGCGCACGCCGTCCCCCGCATCCTGATCATGCTGGAGTCGAAGGACCAGAACGGCCCGTCCCGGCCGGGCACCGAGGTCACCATCGGCGACCGCACCGGCCTCCTCCTCAAGAGTCTGCCCGCCATGATCCCGGGACAGCCCGCCGCGGATCCGGACGGGGACACCGGCTGGGCGGTGTGGCTCGAGCAGCCGTCCGGAATCTGGCTGATCGTGCAGTTCGACGCGGGACTCGGCATGGGCCAGGACCGGATGGTCGAGCTGACCAGCGGCGTCCACGTCCACCCGGGAGCCCTCCAGGGCGTCGGCTGAAGATCTTTTCGCTGGTACGCCCACACCCACCACAGGAGCAGACCGGGCCGTTCACCGGCTCGCGGCGCCCGGCCGGGTGCGGCTTCCGGCCGCACCCGGCCGGCGGCTCATGCCTGTGGTCAAGACACGGAAGCACCGGATCCGTAGGACTGCTCCGGGACGGATCCGGTGCTTCTGAAGGGGGTGTGGGCGTACCCCCGAAGGAAGGTTCTAGGGTCTGCCGACCGGCCGGAAGGCCATGGTCGGAGCCTCGCCCATCACCGACTCGGGCTGGACGACGCCGCCGGACGCCCACAGGTGCGAGCGGCCCACCAGCACGTCCGCGTAAAGCTCGACCAGGTCCTCCTGAGCGAGGGCACGGGCCTCGTTCTGCTTCAGGTGGATGCGGTGGTTGTCGTCGAAGGTGCCGGGGCGGATGCCGGTGCCGTTGGTGCTGATGTCCTTGACCACGATCTCGCCGTTGCGCAGGGTGAGGCGCGCGTGGCCGCGGCTGATCCACTTGCGGGCGTCGTCGGTCAGCCACTGGCCCAGCATGACGTTGCCCTCGCCGTCCGGAGCCCGGCCGATGATCGTCGGCTTGTCCTCGGAGACCACGAAACGCTGACGGATCACGCCGTCGATCCGCACCGAGAAGACCTCGGTCGCCGGACGCGGGCCGGCGTCGCGCAGACGGTCGCCGTGCCGCGGGCAGCTCGGCGTGCCGGAGCGCAGCGTGGGCGGCGGCTGGGAGACCGGGCTGGTGTAGGTGCGCATGTCGGCGAACGGGCTGTCCGGGTCGCCGCCGCTGCCGTAGACGTTGCAGTTCGGCGCGGGGCAGCTCCACACCCGGGAGAGCAGGCGCTCACCGAGCGGGGACCGGGGTGCGGGCGGGACCAGCTCACCGCGGCCGACCCGGGCGACCAGGGTCGGCCCGCCCTGGGCGGAGACCAGCGCGAGGAGACGGCCGGGCTCGGACACCCATGGGCGGCGGGCCCGGTGGCGGTCCTCGCGGTCGCGGGTGAGCACCGGCAGGCCGAGCAGTTCAGCCACCTCGAGAACCCGGTCCTCGATCTGCGGAACCACCTCGATCTTGCCGTCGTCGGCCCAGCGGCGCACGACCATGCGCTCGTTGGAGGTGAGGTCGGTGTCCGAGATCAGGCTTCGCGGGGTTATCACGTAGACCGGGACGTTCTCCTCGGAGACGTAGCGGCCGAGCGCGTCGACCAGCAGGCCGAGGCGCACGAGGCTCGCCGGGCGGCCGCCGTCGAGATCGGCGTAACGGACGACTTCCGACAAGTCGACCACGGCCCGGGCGAGTGCCGGGTCGGTGGTGAGCCGGACCTCAATGGCATCGAGGACCTTGCTGACCTCGAATCTCACGAGTCCTCCCCCTGGTTTCGCGCGCTGTTGCCTGGCCATCATGCCCCGGACATGATCGGCACGGAAACCCGGGCGGCGGCCATCCGTCCGTTTGCCCCGAGTGTCCGTTTACTAATTCCCTCTCCCGGGAACTCCAGTCGATCGACCGGCGTCACCCCCAGCCGCCGGCGCCTGCAGGAGGGACCAACATGCGCACACCTCGACTCGCCGGACTCGGCCTCGCGGTGGCGACGGCCGCGTTCGCTGTGGCGGGATGCTCCACCGACGGCACCGCCGAGCCCGCGACCAGCACGTCCGCCGCCGGCCCGTCCACCGGGACCGGACCGGCGCCCAGTTCGTCGGCAGCCGACCCGGAGGCGGTCAAGGCACTCTCCAACGCGACCGCGGCCCTCGGCACCACCAGTTTCAAGCTGACCACCACGGCCGGCGCCGGGTTCAAGCTGACCGCGGCGATCGACGCCCCGAACAGCAAGGGCACCGCGGACATCAGCGCCACCGGCGCGAACACCGACCTCACCGTGAAGTCCCTGCTGATCGGCCAGGACCTGTACGCACAGATCCCCGGCATCACCAAGGACGCCACCTGGACGCACCTGGACATGAGCCGGCTGCCGGACGGCGCCAACGTCGGCCTGCGCCCGGGGCGGATCGACCCGGTGGCCACCGCCGACCTGCTCGGCTCCAGCACCGACGTGCACGCCGCCGGTGTCCGCGAGTACGCCGGAACCGTCGACCTGACCTCGGTGACCAACGTCGCCGGCCTGGACAGCGTGACCATCGACGGCTACGGCCCGGCCGCGCAGCGGGTGCCGTTCACCGCCGGTCTCGACGACCAGGGCCGTCTGTCCGTGCTGACGCTGCGGCTGCCCGCCGTGGAGGGCCGTCAGGCCGAGCCGATCGAGGCGTTGTACACCGGGTACGGCGACCCGGTGACCGCCGAGCGTCCGGCCGCGTCGGCGATCGTCGAGGCGCCGGAGAACGTCTACACCGCGCTGGGCGGCTGACGCCTGCTCCACAACGGACGGGGTGCCGGCCGATTCTCGTCGATCCAGGCGTCGATCTCGGCCCACCAGGCGTAGAGCCAGTCGATGCGCTCCTGCTCACCGGCCGGCACCTCCTCCGGAGGCACACTCCAGAACCGCATCACCAGTTTCTTGTCCATCGGCAGCTCGCGCCAGACGTCGGCGACGGTCACCATCCGGTCCAGACCGGTGTGCGCCACGAAGATGACTCCGGCGTCCGGCGCGGCGTCGATCGCGGCCAGCAGCCCGCCCGGTTTCGGCGGCAGCAGGTTGCGCAGGTTCTCCGCCTTCACCGCGAGATCGTGCAGGCCACGGCCGCGCAGCCGGGCGATGGCGCTGACCCGGCGGCGCGGCGTGAAGTTACCGCCCTCCGGAAAGATCACGAAGGCGTCGTTGTGGTCGAGTCCGGTGGCCAGCTCGCCGATCTGCTCCTCGAGCGTGTCGGTGGTGGTCCGCCCCGGCGAGATGAAGCGGTTGGGCAGCCGGTTGAGCAGCACGTCCACCGCCGGATCCCACTGCAGGGCGGCCTTCAGCACGATCCGCGGCTCCCGCTCGAACCAGTTGACCAGCGAATGGATCAGCGTGAACGAGTCGCCCGGACCGGCGTGGCGGCTCACCACGATCTCCGGACGCCCGGGTGCCGCGGTGTCCGGATCGGTGCCGACCACCTCGATCTCCAGGTGCAGCGACCAGCGGGCGAACCAGAACAGCGTGCGCAGGAACCAGCCGGTCAGCACGTAGTGGGCCCGCTGGAACCCCGGGCCGCGGATCCGGCTGCCGAACCCGGACGCCACCCAGAGGACGGCGAGCGCGACCAGCGCCACCGCGTCCCACACCAGGTAGACGATGACCAGAAAGACCAGCCGGGGTACGCGTAGACGGCCGGGCATCAGCGGTGACACCGCCAGTGCGATCAGCAGCCAGATCGGCAGGGTGGTCAGCAGCAGGACGGCGAGCACGATCACGAGCGGGGCGATGACCAGGCGGCGGACCGCGACCGGGGGCAGCCCCATCAGCGCGCGTCCGGCCGGGGCAGCGGATGGACATTGGCACTCAGGTAGCGGCGGGACGCGGTGTAGGCACGGCTGATCCGGCGCCCCACCGACGCCATGTCCCGGTACGCCCAGGGCGAGTCGTCGCGGCCCTCGCCGCCGCCGCTGGGCAGCACGTGCACCCGTACGCCGTCGGGCAGTGACGCGAGTTCCCGGGCGAACCGGTGCCGCCGGGCGATCTCGAACGCCACCTGCGCCACCTCCCACGGCCGCCGGGGCACCGCCAGCGGACGCTCCACCCGGCCCACCTGCAGCACGAACACCATCGTGGCGCCGAGACGGACCGCCTCGCCGATCGGGATCGAGTTGACGATCCCGCCGTCCACGTAATGCTCGCCGTTGATCTCCATCGGGGGCAGCAGGCCGGGCACCGCCGACGAGGCGAGCACCGCGTCCACCAGCGGTCCACTGTCGAACCAGTGCTCGGCGGCCCGTTCGATGCTCGCCGCGCAGCAGTGGAACGGGACCTTCAGATCACTGAACGAGATGCCCTCACCCAGCTCGCTCTCCAGCAGCCGCCGCAGCGGCCGGGGCGAGTGCAGGTGGGTCCGGGCCGCGAACCGGCGCACCTGGCGCCCGATCGAGTCGCCGTAGACCGCCGCCGCCTCCGGTGACGTCCAGAGCCGGACCAGCCGGTCGGTGACCCCCTCACTGGGATCCGCGGCGACCAGTGCGCCGTTGACCGCGCCGATCGACGTGCCGACCACGACGTCCGGGCGGAACCCGGCCCGGAACAGCGCCCGCAGCATGCCGACCTCGACCGCGCCGAGGACGCCCCCGCCACCGAGCACGAACGCCACCGGACCGTCGACCATGCGGCCCATCGTCGCACGCCCCGGCCAGGCCTAGTCCAGCTCGGGCATGGCCACCGGCTGCGGGCGGGGACGGCACGAGCCGCACTGCACCGCGTCCTCGACGACGAGCGCCTCAGCCCGGTCCCGCTGGACCGACCGGGTCACCTCCAACAGGTACGGGCCGAACCGGGCGTGCTCGGCGCACACCCCGCGTCCACAGAACCGGCAGACGGCACGGGCACCCTCAGCGCAGAACCAGCACAGCATCCCTCAATTGGACGGGGCGATCGGCGCTCCCGCAACGGCGGAACCCGATGCGGTCTCGTCATCGGCCGGTTCGGAACTCTCCTCCGGGGTCGGCGTCACGCTGGGCTGGGCCGACGTCGGTTGCGGGGACGTCGCGCTGGGCCGGGTGGGCACCACGATCGTGGGTCGCGTCGTCGGCGGCGTCGTCGGGCGGGTGGTGGTCTCGGTCTGCTCGTCCTCGGTGGGTTCCGGGTCGTCGTCCGGCTCGGTGGTGGCCGACGTGGTGCTGGTCGCGGGCGCCGACGTCGGGCTCGCCGACGCCGACGCGGACGGGGAGACCGACGCGCTGGGCTCGGCGGGAAAGGACTCCTCGACCGGCGGGGCGGTCGGCTCCGCGGACGCGGGCGGGTCGACCACCACGCCGTCACCGCAGCTCAGGTCGCTGCCGGCGGGCGGGCTGGCGGTGCCGGCAACGGACACCGTGCCGGACGAGACGACCACCGCGGACGGGTCGACCGCGAACCAGGCGCCGCCGGTGCTGACCACGTCACCCTGGGCCTGCGTGACGGTCAGCGCCAGTGGCTGGAACGCGCCGCTCGGGCTGTTCGTGTCGGCGAGCACCCGGCCGGTCTCCAGTCTCAGCCGGCCGGACACCGCCGAGTCGCGGGCGCTCCGCACGGTGACCGTGCCGACCTCGGCCCGGGAACCGGCGCAGATCAGCACCACCGCGCCGCCGGGGTAGGTGAGCCGGGCCGAACCGCCGGCCGGCACCTCCACCCCGGATCCGGCGGTCAGATAGCGGCTGTCCCCCGCCGTCAGCGCCGCGGTCTCGTCGCCGATCCGGGCGGCGACACGGCCCTGGTCGACCGAGAGCAGGGTCCGTTCGCCGGGCATCTCCGCCCACGCCGGGCCGGCCTGCAGGTTGAGGGCCACGCTGCCGGCCGCGAACAGCAGCAGGGCGCAGACGAAACCCCACATCCGGCGTTCGAAGTGGTGGTCCACGTCGTACTGCTCGGAGCCGTCGGGCGGCCCGGGCGGCACGGCCAGCGGCGGATGGGTGGCGCCGGGCCGGGCCGGGGAGGGGGTGCTGGGCCGGACCGTGGGCATCGTGGTGCCCGGCCCGTACGCCCCGACCAGCGGCGGCAGGCTCGACGCGTCCGGGATGATCCACAGCCGGACCGGGGTCCGGGTCTGTGCCACCATGCCCGGGCTGCCCTCGCCGACCGGGCCGACGAGGGTGCCGCGGCGCAGTTCGATGCCGTCCGGCATGGCGATGACGCCGGCCTCGACGACCACCGCGTGGGTCGGCCCGTGCAGCACCACCGGCGCGCCGGCGTCCAGGTCGGCGGGGTGGGCGGTGGCGATCAGGGCGAGACGCTGGTCCTCCTCCAGGCCGGCCAGTGCCGGGGTGTCGGCGAACAGCGCCTCGGCCTCGGCCAGTTCCTGCGGGGGCGGACCGGGCATCGGCCCGACCACGGTGGCGACCGTCGAGGTGGGCAGGGCGAGCAGGACCGCGCCCGCGGTGTGCCAGTCGAGCTGGGCGGCGCGGCCGGTGAGCGCGCCGGCCAGGCCGACCATCCCACCGGGTCCGACGTGGTGCCGGATGGTGCCGCCCGGGTCGCCGGGGCGGCGGCCGTGCAGGGCGCCCTCGACCACCAGGTAGACCGCGGACGGTGTCTCACCGGCCGGGATCAGGTGCCGGCCGGTCGGCGGATGCGTCCAGCGGGCCCGGGCCGCGAGGTTCTCCAGGGCCTGTTCGGGCAGACCGCCGACCTCGGAGGCGCGCAGCGCGGCCAGCCGGCGCGGCAGGTCGGCCTCCCGGTTGCGTTCGGCGGCCATCTGCCGCCAGCGGCGCCAGGTCCGCCCGAACCGGCCGAGCAGGAAGTAGAGCGGCGGGGCGACGACGCCCGCGACGATCACCAGGAGCAGCAGCTGCGAGGCGATGCCCTGATGCCACAGGCCGACCACGACGCCGTGCACCCGGTCGGTCCAGAGGCGGTGGCCGAGGCCCGCGGCGACGACCAGCCAGAGCAGGGCGAGGACGCCGTAGAGCGCGACCAGACGGCCCTCGCGGTCCAGTCTGCGCCAGCGGGCGCCGCGGCGGCGCAGGCGGCCGGAGAGCCAGGACAGACCGCGGGCCCGCAGATCCGGGATCTCCAGCCAGTCCATCAGCAGGTAGTGCCCGTCCAGCGGCAGCAGCGGGCTCAGGTTGAAGAACGTGTGCAGGTAGAAGAGGAAGGCCAGCTTGAACGCGATCGGCTGGGCGGCGGGCAGGGCCAGACCGGTGACCATCGCCAGACCGGCCAGGCCGGCCGCGGTGGCCGGGCCGGCCAGGGTGACCGCGATCCGGGCGCGGCGGCCGGCCATCCAGACGTCGGTGGTGTCCACGAAGACCGACGGGATGCCGAACCGCAGCATCAGCCCGGCGACCGGGACCTCACGGCCGACACGCTTGGCGGCCAGTGCGTGACCGCACTCGTGCAACGCCAGAACGACCACGTTGAGTGACACGAGGACGATTGCACCGAGTAGATACGAGTCACCCACCAGAAAGAGTGATGCACTCCCCTGCTGCCACGTGATAGCGAAAAGCACCAGGCCGGCCAGCGACAACAGCACGCCGACCCCGAATCCGACGCGGCTGAACAGCACCCGGCCGAGCGTGCGATAGAGCGCGGTCACCACCCCGTCGACCGGGACGGAGAGCATCCGGCGGCCGCGGGCCGCGGCGGCGATCGACTCGCCCACCCGTTTCGGCAGCGGCTCGCGGACCATCTCGCGCAGCGGCCGGAACGCGTCGGTCGGCAGTTCCTCGAGCATCCGGTTGGCCGCCAGGTCGGCGACCACCCGGCGCACCTGATCGGGGGCGAGCCGGCCGGCGATCCGGGCGAACTCGGCCACCAGGCGGGCCACCGTGGTGACACCGTCCATCATCAGGGCGAGCTGGTATTCGTCCGGGGTCAGCCGCAGGTACGCCGAACGGCCGCCGTCGTCCGGCGAGCGAAGCATGACGTACCGCCCGCCACGGACCGACGCCCGGTGACGGACCTCGATGCCGGGCCGCAGGATCGGGCGGGCACTGCCCGGATTGAGCCGATCGGCGACCGTGTGCCAGAGCCCGGCGTCCGCGGGTCCGGACGGGACTCCGGGAGCCCGGCCGGCAAGGGCTTCCCAGACACTGGTCCGGGTCTCGACATAGGTCAACTCAGGGGGCCTTTCACTCCGCCGAAGCGAAACAAGACGACCGCCGGATGGTTCGCCCGCGGCGAATGGAGATTAGGCGGTCGCCTGGGCAAACGCGAGACCCGTACGGCAAAAGCTGCCTGTTGGTCGTGAAGGTCCAGAATCGCGGCATAGATAGGAATACGGCGGGTGACGTGCCCACCCCCGGGCCACGTCACCCGCCGTACAGCGGAGGGTTGTGCTGGTGAAGCTCGCTTTACTGGGCCTCTTGCAGGGTGACGTCGACGGTCTGCTCGGCGCCGTTGCGGGTGAAGGTGAGCGTCATCTTCTGGCCCACGGTGCCCGCCTGCACGGCCGCCACCAGATCGTCCGACTCGTCGATGGCCTTGCCGTCCACCTTGGTCACCACGTCGCCCTGCTGCAGGCCGGCCTTGGCGGCGGCGCTGCTCTCGGTGACCTCGCGGACCAGGGCCCCGCCGTTCTCCGCGTCGGCGACGCTGACGCCGAGAGCCGGGTGGCTGACCTTCTTGCCCTGCATGAGCGCCTCGGCGACCTGCTTGGCCTTGTTGCTCGGGATGGCGAAGCCGAGGCCGATGTTGCCGGAGCTGGAGCCGGAGGTGGCGATCGCCGAGTTGATGCCGATCACCTCGCCATTGGTGTTGACCAGGGCACCGCCGGAGTTGCCCGGGTTGATCGGCGCGTCGGTCTGCAGCAGGCCGGTCATCGTGGTGCTGCTCGACTGCTGCTGTTGCTGCTGGCTGCCGAACGGACTCTGCTGCTCCTGCTGCTGCTCCTCCTCGCTGCTGGACTGGATGGTGCGGTCCTTGGCGCTGATGATGCCGGCGGTGACCGAGCCCTCCAGGCCGAGCGGGCTGCCCAGGGCGAGCACGGTGTCGCCGACCTGGGTCTGCGAGCTGTCGCCGAAGGTGGCGGCCTGCAGGTCCGAGACGCCGGTCGCCTTGACGACCGCGAGGTCGGTGCGGGCGTCGGTGCCGACGACGGTGGCGGTCGTCTTGGTGCCGTCCGCGAAGATGATGTTGACGGTGTCGCCCGTCGCCGAGGAGACCACATGGTTGTTGGTCACGATGTAGCCGTCGGCGGAGAGCACCACGCCGGAGCCCTCACCGGAGTCGGTGGTGATCGAGACGACGCTGTCCTGCACGGCGGCGGCGATCTGGGCCAGCGAGGAACGGTCGACCACCCGGGTGACCGAGGAGTTGCCGGTCAGCACGCTGGCGGGGGAGCCGCCGTCGTTGAGGGCGATCGCGGTCGCGGCGCCGACGCCACCGGCGGTCAGCGCGAGCACCAGGGCGGCCGCACCGGCCAGCAGGATCTTGCGGCCGCGACGGTTGCCGTTGCCGGGCGGGGGCGGACCGAAGGCCGGCGGGCCGAGTGGGGGCTGCTGACCGCCGCCGCCGGCTGCCTGCCAGGCGCCGTAGGCCGTCTGCGAGTAGTCGGCCGGGTAGCCCTGCCCGTAACCCTGCGGGGCCTGGTAACCCTGGTGCGGGTGACCGTAGGGCAGCTGCTGCTGGGCGGTGTAGTCAGGCTGAGCGGAGACCGGCTGCTGCGGCCAGGCCGGAACGGCGGACTGGACCGGCGGGGTGGGCTGCTGCGGGGCCCAGGGGCTCTGCGGGGCCGCGGGGTGGGCGACCGGCGCGTGCGGGGCCGAGGGGTGTTCGGCGCCCGCCTGTCGGGGTGCCGCGGACTGGGGAGCGGCGGACTGCGGGGCAACCGGCGGCTGCTGAAGAGTCGCCTGCTCAGACTCCACCCGCTCCGCGCTGGTGAACTCAGCGGCGGCGTCCGCGGGCCGCGGGTTGGTCTCGTTCTCGTTCATGTAGGTAACTCTGCCCCGTCGCACTCGTACCGAACTGTGTTAGTCCTGGACGTTTTCTGTGAACCCTTTATCCACTTTTACGGTGGGTAGCGTGACTCGGAAGGTCGCACCCCGGCCGGAATCGCTCAGCACCTCGACGGAGCCGTTGTGCGACCGCACGATCGCGGCGACGATGGCCAGTCCCAACCCGGTACCCGTCGCCTCCCGCTCGGTGTTGCGGGTTCGCGCGCCGTCCACCCGATAGAACCGTTCGAAGACGTGCTGGGACTGCTCCGGACTGAGACCCGGCCCCTTGTCCTCCACCTCGACCACGGCGGTGTCACCGGTCCCGGCGTGCACCCGCAACGTCACGGCCGCGCCGGGCGGGGTGTGCACCAGGGCATTGGTCATCAGGTTGCCGATCACCTGGCGCAGCCGGGCGTCGTCGCCATACGCCACCAGCCGCTCCGGTTCGTCCCGGACGTCCAGGGTGATCTCGCGGTCCGGGGCGGTCGCCTGCGCGGCCTGCACCGCGTCCATGGCCAGCACCGGCAGCTCCACCGGTGCCAGCACGATCGGGCGTTCCCGGTCGAGGCGGGCCAGTAGCAGCAGGTCCTCGACGAGCAGACCCATCCGGGCCGCCTCGTCCTCGATCCGCCGGACCAGCCGGGCCACGTCGGCCGGGTCGGAGACCGCACCCTGCCGGTAGAGCTCGGCGAAGCCGCGGATGGTGGTCAGCGGGGTACGCAGCTCGTGCGAGGCGTCCGCGACGAACTGCCGCATCTTGCCCTCGGACTGCACCGCGCGCGCCTCGGAGCGCTGCGCCGACTCGGCCGCGTCGCGGGCCGCCCGCTCGGAGTAGGCGCGGGCGATGAAAGCCGTCTCGATCTGGGTGAGCATCGCGTTCAGCGCGCTGGAGAGCCGGCCCAGCTCGGTGGTCGGCTCGCCGCCGTCCTCCTCCGGGTCGGGCACCCGCTGCGCCAGGTCGCCGGCCGCGATCCGGGCCGCGGTGCGCTCGATCTGCATCAGCGGGATCAGGCTCTGCCGGACCAGGGCCGCGCCGATGGTGGCGAGCGCGACCAGCACGCCCACGCCGACCAGGACGTCCACCCAGATCAGCCGGGCGATCACCGCGTCGATGCCGGTCATCCGCTGGCCGACGTGCATGACCGTGTCGTCGGAGAGGCGGACGACGAGCATCCGCCACATGTACTTGCCGTCCTGGCCGCGTGCCGAATACGGCTTGCCGAGGTGCGACTCGATCGTCTCGACCCCGCTGAGCAGACTCGGCACCTCCTCGCTCTCCACGCCGGCACCCGGGGTGATCACCCCGGCGGCGCCACTGACCGCGGAGAAGGCGATGACGTAGTCCGGTGGGGTGAAGACCGGGCGGAAGGTCCGGCGGGCGAGCTTGTCCTCGGCGTGCTGGGCCATCGCGACCAGCTGCGAGTCGAGCCGGGTCAGCATGTAGTTGTGCAGGAAATAGGTGCTGGCCGCGCTGATCAGGGCCAGGGCCGCCAGCACGAGCACCAGGACCGAGGCGACCAGCTTGGTCTGCAGCGAGATCTTGCGCAGGCTGTGTTGACGCGGAAGCGATCCTCGCACCCGCTCGGCAAGAGTCACGGCGGGCCTAGACGGCTGGTTTGCGCAGCACGTAACCCACACCGCGGAGGGTATGGATCAGCCGGGGCTGCACGTTGTCGACCTTTCGCCGCAGATACGAGATGTACGACTCGACGATGTTGTCGTCACCGCGGAAATCGTATTTCCACACGTGGTCGAGGATCTGCGCCTTGGAGAGCACCCGGTTGGCGTTGAGCATCAGGTAGCGCAGGAGTTTGAACTCGGTCGGCGAGAGCTGCACCCGGCTGCCGGCCCGGTAGACCTCGTGCGTCTCCTCGTCGAGCTCCAGGTCGGCGAAGACGAGCCGGGAGGGCTGCTCGTCGCTCGCGCTGGTGCGGCGCAGCACCGCCCGGATCCGGGCGGTGAGTTCCTCCAGGCTGAACGGCTTCGTCACGTAGTCGTCGCCGCCGAGCGTCAGGCCCCGGATCTTGTCGTCGGTGCCGTCCCGGGCGGTCAGGAACACCACCGGTGTCCGCTGGCCCCCCTCACGCATCAGCCGGATGACCTCGAAGCCGTCCAGGTCGGGCAGCATCACGTCGAGGACGACCAGATCGGGGGCGGAACTGCGCGCGGCGCTGACAGCGGCGCTGCCGCTGGTCGCCGTCGTGACGTCGAACCCGGCGAAGCGCAGGCTGGCGGAGAGCAACTCGAGGATGTTCGCGTCGTCCTCCACGACGAGAAGCTTCGCCTCGCTCTGCTTGGGCTGGGTTTGAGCGACCATGCCGCCATTGTTGCCCCACCCGCTGCAGCTCGCCTGCGCAGTTCCTGAAAATTGTCTGTGAGGTCACGCTGCCAGGCGATACCCGCTCTCCCCCAGACTGGCCTGCGCCGCCCGGGCCAGCACCCGCCGGTCCGCCCCCGGTTCCGGGCGCAGCGCCGGGGCCGCGACCAGCGTGATCGTCAACTGCCGGATCCGGGCGATGCGCAGCACCGAACTCCACAGAGTGTCCTCACCGATGAAGCAGGCCTCGGCCGAGTCGTACCGGATGGAGACCGGCACCACCGGAGCGCCCGCGTCGATCGCCGACTGGAAGAAGGCCGGCCGGAAGCGCCCGTGCTCGGCGCCGCAGAAGGTGGTGCCCTCCGGGAAGACCACCACCGAACGACGGTCCCGCAGGACACCGGCCGCCTCGGCCACCGTGCCGGGCAGCGTCCGCGGACGGGTCCGGTCCACGAACATCGAGCCGATCCGGCCGGCGAACGCGCCGATCACCGGCCACGACCGCACGTCGTGCTTGGCCACCAGGCGTACCGGCAGGATCGCGGTCAGGGCCACGATGTCCAGCCAGGAGACGTGGTTGGCGACCAGCAGGCTGCCCGGTCGCGGCCGGGGACCGCGCCAGAGCATCCGGACCCCGAGGACCGCGAGCAGGGCGCGGCACAGGCCACGCAGGGCGGCGCCACGCAGGAGCGCCGCCGGAAGGACACCGCCGAGGAGTACGCCGAGAAGCGCCGTCACCCGCACCAGGACGGTCACCCGGGCCGCGGCGGGGAGACCGCCGGGCCGGCAGCGGTCGTCGCACCCCGAGGCGGGCTGCCAGAGCACCGCCGTCACCGCGTCGCGCCCAGGAAGTGCCGGCGGTACCGCGGGTCCAGCCGGTCCATCGAGAACAGCACGTAGAAGTCGGCGCAGTCGAACGCCGGGTCGTAGGCCGGGTCGCCGCAGACCCAGCTGCCCAGTCGCAGGTATCCGCGCAGCAGTGGCGGCACGGTCACCTTCGGGTCGGCGACGACGCCGGCCGGCGCCTCCCACGGACGGCGCGGGCGGACCCGCAGCGCCGGCGGCGACAGGTGCTTGGCCCGCACCCGGGCCCGGACGCCGGCGGCCAGGTGACCGCCGTCGGCGAGCGGCACCGACGCGCACCCGCCGAGCCAGCGCAGGTTGTTGAGGTGCAGGTACCGGGCGATGCCGGCCCACATCAGGTTGACCACGGCGCCGGAGCGGTGGTCCGGGTGCACGCACGACCGGCCGATCTCGACCAGGTGGTCGCGCAGCGGGCGCAGCGCGCTCAGGTCGAACTCGGTGTCGGCGTACCGGCGGCCGGCCAGTTCGGCGGCGCGGGGCGGGAGCATCCGGTACGTGCCGACGACCGCGCCGGTGGCGTCGTCCCGGACGATCAGGTGGTCGCAGTACTGGTCGAACTCGTCGGCGTCCAGGCCGGCCGGGGCGCCGGTCAGGTCGGCACCGAGTTCGCCGGCGAAGACGTCGTGGCGCAGTCGCTGCGCGTCCTCGACGAGAGCGGAGTCGTCGGCGAGGAGGAGGGAGTAGCCGCTGGTCCCGGTGGGTGCGGCGGCGGTCATCAGAACAGCCATGGGATTTTTGTAAGGGCGACACCTGCCGATGGGATGTCGTGGCAGGTGGCGATGTGTGACAGCTGAATGAACGGCGTGTGCGAGGGCCCTGTGGGAAGGTCGGTGGATGCGGATTCCGGCTCGCTTCAACGGACCTCCCGGCAGCGGCAACGGCGGCTGGTGCGCGGGCGCCTTCGCGGTCGCGGCGGGCGCCGGCCCCGGTGGCCCGCCCTATCAGGTGACGCTGCGGGTACCACCGCCGCTGGACACCGTGCTCGAGCTGCGCGACAGCGCGGTCTACGCCGGCGACCGGCTGGTCGCCGAGGTGGCGCCGACGGCGACGGCTGGCGACGGGGTGCCCCCGGTGACGCGCGCGGAGGCGGACGCCGCCTCGCAACGGTTCCCCGGATTCACCCGGCACCCGTTCCCCGGCTGCTACGTGTGCGGTCCGGAGCGGGCCGAGGGGGACGGTCTGCGGATCTTCCCGGGCCCGCTGCCGGACGGGCGGGCCGCGGCGCCGTGGACGGTCCCGAACCAGGTGTCCGCCGAGACGATGTGGGCCGCCCTGGACTGCCCCGGCGGCTGGGCGGCGATGTCCGACGGCCGGACGTTCGTGCTCGGCCGGATCGCCGCCGAGATCGACGCGCTGCCCGCTCCCGGCTCGTCCTGCCTGGTCGTCGGCGCGTTGTCGAAGGTCGACGGCCGTAAGGCCACGGTCGGCACCGCCCTGTACGACGAGTCCGGCCGGCGGCTCGCGGTCGCCCGGGCCACATGGTTGGCGGTGGTCTAGTAGGTTGATCGCTTCCAGTAGACGCTGAAAGTACTTTCAGTGTCTTCAGCCGAGTTCGAGGGGCCGAGACGATGAGCGGAGCGGACTCGGCGGAAATCGTCGTTGAGCGCCTCACCAAGCAGTACAGACAGCTCAAGGCGGTCGACGACCTCTCCTTCTCGGTGCGGTCCGGCCGGGTGACCGGCTTCCTCGGCCCGAACGGCGCCGGCAAGACCACCACGCTGCGCATGCTGCTCGGGCTGGTCGCCCCGACGGCCGGCACGGCC
Organism: Actinoplanes rectilineatus; assembly: GCF_000962825.1. GTDB lineage: Bacteria > Actinomycetota > Actinomycetes > Mycobacteriales > Micromonosporaceae > Actinoplanes > Actinoplanes rectilineatus. The sequence goes on along the minus strand of NZ_JZKF01000057.1, from coordinate 13,449 downwards.
ACCTTCGGCGGCCGCCGCTACGTCGACCTCACCGACCCGGTCCGCCAGGTCGGCGCCGTCCTGGAGGCGTCCAGCGCGCACCGCGGGCGCACCGGCCGCAATCACCTGCGGGTGGTCTGCGCCGCGGCCGGCCTGCCGCAGAGCCGCGTCGACGAGGTGCTGAAACTGGTCGGTCTGGAGCCCGCCGCCACGCGCAAGTTCAAGGGTTACTCGCTCGGCATGCGCCAGCGTCTCGGCATCGCCACCGCGATGCTCGGCGACCCGCGGGTGCTGATCCTCGACGAGCCGGCCAACGGCCTCGACCCGGAGGGCATCCGCTGGATGCGCGACCTGCTCAAGGGCCTGGCCGCCGAGGGCCGCACGGTGCTGGTCTCCAGCCACCTGCTGGGCGAGATGCAGCTGCTCGCCGACGACGTGGTGATCGTCGCGGCCGGCCGGCTGATCCAGCAGGGCCCGGTGGAGGCCGTGCTCGGCGGCGCGGGCACGGCACGGGTCCGGGTGCGCACGCCGCAGCCGGCCGAGTTGACCGCCGCCCTGGCCGCGCTGAACGCCGGCGTCCAGCCGGAGAGCGACGGCTCGCTGATGGTGACCGGGGTGGAGCCGGCGCAGGTCGGCAACGCGGCCTTCCGGGCCGGGGTCGAGCTGCACGAGCTGACCGGTGAGCGCGCCGACCTGGAGAAGGTCTTCCTGGAACTGACCGCGGGGAAGGCGGACATCCGATGAACCTGGTACGCGCCGAACTGTTGAAGATCCGGACCACCTCGCTCTGGTGGATCTTCGGGATCGTCCTGCTGCCGCTCTGGGCCCTCTCCCTGGCGTTCAACTGGTTCCAGTACCGCGGGAGCTCGCCGGCCGGCGGCGACATCGTCGATGACGCCGCGACCCCGGTGGCCGTCGCCTCCGATCTCTACACCACCGGCCAGTTCTTCGGGATCCTGATGGTGCTGCTGATCGGCGCCATCCTGATGACCAACGAGTTCTTCCACCTGACCGCGACCAGCACCTTCCTCACCAGCCCTCGTCGCGGGCAGGTGATCCTGGCCAAGTACGCGGCGGCCGCGATCGCCGGCGCGGTGGTCTGGGTGGTGCTCACCGCGCTGAACCTGATCCTGGTCCCGCTGCTGCTCGACGCGATGGAGCTGGGCTCGCAGCTGGACGAGACGGCGGTGTGGCGGGCGATCGCCCTGAACCTGCTCGCCTTCCTGCTCTGGGCGGTGCTCGGCGTCGGGTGCGGGGTACTGCTCCGCAGCCAGATGGCCGCCGCTCTGACCCTGTCGCTGCTGTACGTGATCGGCACCCAGGCGATCACGCTGGTCTTCTTCCTGCTGACCCAGAACGTCGCCGAGTGGATCGGCAACCTTCAGGTGCTGGTGCCGGTGACCGCGTCCCAGCTGATGATCTCCGGCACGGATCTGCCGGGCAGCCCGCCGCAGTGGGTCGGCGCCGTCGTGCTGATCGGCTACGCGGTGGTGACCGGCCTGGTCGGGACCTTGATCACCAAGAGCCGCGACATCTCCTGAGCGGTCCACCCCGTACCCCGGCGGGACCGGGGCCTGAGCCGTATGTTCGCCACAGAGCGGACGTCCGGACGGAGAGCGCTCGTGCACGGCGTAGCCTGGACACCGATTCCTACTCGTCCCGCGTGACGAAGCAGTCACGTGATGACAAACACGGTGAAAGAGGCGAACGCGGCAGTGTCGACGCAGCAGACTTCGCAGGACAATCCGCTCGCGGACTTCGGTCCCAACGAGTGGATCGTCGATGAGATGTACCAGCGATACCTGGCCGACCCGACCAGCGTCGACCCCGCCTGGCACGATTTCTTCGCCGACTACAAGCCGGCGATGGCCAAGGGCTCGATCGCTACACCGGACGAGGCCAAGGCAGCCACGGCGACCGCGAGCGCCGCCAAGGCCGGCACGGACGCGCCCGCCGCGTCCACCGTGGCCCCGCCCAAGCCGGTGACGCCGCCGCCCGCCGCCCCCAAGCCGGCCCCGGCCAAGCCCGCCGCCGCCCCCGCGGCCAAGGCGACCCCCGCCGCCAAGCCCGCCGAGAACGGCGCCAAGGTCACCACCCTGCGCGGCGTCGCGGCCAAGATCGTGCAGAACATGTCGGCCTCGCTCGAGGTGCCCACCGCCACGTCGGTGCGCTCGGTCCCGGCCAAGCTGATGGTCGACAACCGCATCGTCGTCAACAACCACCTCTCCCGCGGTCGCGGCGGCAAGGTCAGCTTCACCCACCTCATCGGCTGGGCGCTGATCCAGGCGGTCCGCAAGCACCCGGAGATGAACAACTCCTTCGCCGAGATCGACGGCAAGCCCGCACTCGTCGCGCCGGAGCACATCAACCTCGGCATCGCCATCGACCTCGCGAAGAAGGACGGCTCCCGCACGCTGGTCGTGCCGTCCATCAAGAACACCGAGACGATGGACTTCCGTCAGTTCTGGCAGGCGTACGAGGACGTCGTCAGGCGCGCCCGCCGCAACGAGCTGACCATGGACGACTACTCCGGCACCACCATCTCGCTGACCAACCCCGGCGGCATCGGCACCGTCCACTCCATCCCCCGCCTGATGAACGGGCAGAGCGCGATCATCGGCGTCGGCGCGATGGAGTACCCCGCTCCCTGGTCCGGCATGAGCGACGAGACGCTGACCGAGCACGGCGTCAGCAAGGTCACCACGCTGACCAGCACGTACGACCACCGGGTCATCCAGGGCGCGCAGTCCGGCGAGTTCCTCAAGGTGATGCACGAGCTGCTGCTCGGCGAGCACGGCTTCTACGACGAGATCTTCACGTCGCTGCGCATCCCGTACGAGCCGGTCCGCTGGGTGCGCGACGTGGTCCGGACCTCCGAGGGCCAGATCGACAAGGCGGCCCGGGTCGTCGAGCTGATCCACGCGTACCGCGTCCGCGGCCACCTGATGGCCGACACCGACCCGCTCGAGTTCACCATCCGCAAGCACCCCGACCTGGACGTCCTCCAGCACGGGCTGACCCTGTGGGACCTGGACCGCAGCTTCCCGGTCGGCGGCTTCGCCGGCAAGCAGAAGATGAAGCTGCGCGACGTGCTCGGCGTGCTGCGCGACAGCTACTGCCGCCGGGTCGGCATCGAGTACATGCACATCCAGGACCCCGAGGAGCGCCACTGGCTCCAGGAGCGGGTCGAGGTCAAGTACACCAAGCCGGACGCCGACGAGCAGAAGCACATCCTGCACCGGCTCAACGCGGCCGAGGCGTTCGAGACCTTCCTGCAGACGAAGTACGTCGGGCAGAAGCGGTTCTCGCTCGAGGGCGGCGAGTCGCTGATCCCGCTGCTCGACGTGGTTCTCCAGTCGTCCGCCGAGGCGGGGCTGGACGAGATGGTGATCGGCATGGCGCACCGCGGCCGGCTGAACGTGCTCACCAACATCGTCGGCAAGCCGTACGAGAAGATCTTCAACGAGTTCGAGGGCTGGATGGACCCCAAGTCCGCCCACGGCTCCGGCGACGTGAAGTACCACCTCGGCCAGACCGGCAAATACACCACGCCGGACGGCGAGCACGCCACCACGGTCAGCGTCGTCGCCAACCCGTCGCACCTGGAGGCGGTGGACCCGGTGCTCGAGGGCATCGTCCGCGCCAAGCAGGACCGCCTCGACCTGGGCCTGCACGGATACACCGTGCTCCCGGTCCTGGTGCACGGTGACGCCGCGTTCGCCGGCCAGGGTGTGGTCGCCGAGACGCTCAACCTGTCGCAGCTGCGCGGTTACCGCACCGGCGGCACGGTCCACATCATCGTCAACAACCAGGTCGGCTTCACCACCGCCCCGGAGTACAGCCGGTCGACGATGTACTCGACCGACGTCGCCCGGATGGTCGAGGCGCCGATCTTCCACGTCAACGGTGACGACCCCGAGGCCGTGGTCCGGGTCGCCAAGCTGGCCTTCGAGTACCGCCAGACGTTCAACAAGGACGTCGTCATCGACATGATCTGCTACCGCCGCCGCGGTCACAACGAGGGCGACGACCCCTCGATGACCAACCCGCGGATGTACCAGATCATCGACACCAAGCGCAGCGTCCGCAAGCTCTACACCGAGGAGCTGATCGGCCGTGGGGACATCACCGTGAAGGAGGCCGAGGAGCAGCTGCGCGACTACCAGGGCCGCCTCGAGGACGTCTTCAAGGCCACCCGCGACTCGGCGGGCTCCCCGCCCCGGCCGCGGATCATCTCCGAGGAGCCGGAGCCCGGCGCGCAGACCGCCGTCGACGCGGCCGCCGTCCGCGCGGTCGGCCAGGCGCACGTCGAGCTGCCCGAGGGCTTCACCCCGCACAAGCGGGTCCAGCAGCTGCTCGACAAGCGCGCCAAGATGTCCTCCGACGGCGGCATCGACTGGGGCTTCGGCGAGCTGATCGCCTTCGGCACCCTGCTCAACGAGGGCGTCACGGTCCGGCTCGCCGGCCAGGACTCCCGCCGTGGCACGTTCGTCTCCCGGCACGCCGCGATCGTGGACGCCAAGACCGGCAAGGACTTCCTGCCGATCTCCACGCTGGCCACCGGCAAGGCCCGGTTCTTCGTGCACGACTCGCTGCTCAGCGAGTACGCGGCGATGGGCTTCGAGTACGGCTACTCGGTGGAGAACCCGGACGCGCTGGTCCTCTGGGAGGCCCAGTTCGGCGACTTCGTCAACGGCGCCCAGTCCATCGTCGACGAGTTCATCTCGTCCGGCGAGGTCAAGTGGGGTCAGCAGTCGTCGCTGGTGCTGCTCCTGCCGCACGGCATGGAGGGCCAGGGACCGGACCACTCGTCCGGCCGTCCCGAGCGTTTCCTGCAGCTCTGCGCCCAGGACAACATGCGGGTGGCGAACCCGACCACCCCGGCGAACTACTTCCACCTGCTGCGCCGCCAGGGCCTGAGCCCGAAGCGCAAGCCGCTGATCGTCTTCTCGCCGAAGTCCCTGCTGCGCCACAAGCTCGCGGTCTCCCCCGTCGAGGACTTCACCACGGGCACCTTCCAGCCGATCCTCGGCGACGCCGGGATCAACGGCCAGCCGCTGGACGCCGGCGCCGTCAAGCGGGTCCTGCTCTGCTCCGGCAAGGTCTACTACGACCTGTTCCAGGCCCGGGCCGACCGTGGTGTCACCGACACCGCGATCATCCGGATGGAGCAGATCTACCCGCTGCCGGTGGAGGAGCTCAAGGCGGTCCTCGCGCAGTACCCGAACGCCGAGGACTTCGCCTGGGTGCAGGAGGAGCCGGCCAACCAGGGCGCCTGGTCGTTCGTGGCGCTCAACCTGCTCGAGCACCTGGAGGGCGTGCGGCTGCGCCGCATCTCCCGCCCGGCGGCGGCCGCTCCCGCGGTCGGCTCGGTCAAGATGCACGATGCCGAGCAGCAGGCCCTGATCGAGGCGTCGCTGCCGCGCCAGTGACGATCTGTTCCTAGAGGGGGTGCTCCGCTGCGGCGGGGCGCCCCCTCTTAGTATCCGGGCATGTACTTCACCGATCGTGGCATCGAAGAGCTGATCGAGCGGCGCGGCGAGGAGACCGTGACCCTCGAGTGGCTGGCCGACCAGCTCCGCACCTTCGTCGACGCCAACCCGGAGTTCGAGACTCCGATCGAGCGTTTCGCCACCTGGCTGGCCCGCGACGACGAGGACGAGGAGTAACCACTCCCCGCGGGCGTTGCGCTGGACGACCGGCCGCGGCGGGCCGCGCTGACCAGGGTCGGCCGCGGAGATGCGGGTAGCCGGTTCGCCCGTTCGGGTGTCGTACCCCACAAAACGAAACGGCCCGGTGTCCGCCGCCGGCAGGAACCAGCGACGGACCCGAGCCGGACCGAAAGTGGTCAGAAAGCCTCGGTGAGTCCCGCGACCCCGCCCGCCGACGCGTCCGCCGGCATCTTCGCCTTGGCGGCCTCGTCGCCGTAGAGCGTCCAGCGCCAGAAGTCGGTGGTCGTCGATGCCACCACCGCGGGCTGGTCGCGGTGCGGCAGGTGGGTTCCCTTCGGGATCTCCAGGAAGGCCTTCGGCCAGGTGACCTGGTTGTACGCCCCGTAGGCCTCCTCGTAGGTGACCGTCTCGTCGAGCTTGCCCTGGACGAACAGCAGTGGCGCGGGAGTGCCGGAGAACGGCGCCGGCGACGGCATCTGCCGGCCGGCGATCAGCACGCCGGCCTTGAGGCGCTCGTCGCGGCTGCTGGTGAAGAGACCGACCGTGGTGATCGCGCCCGCCGAGTGCCCCGCCGCGGCGATCTTCTCGGTGTTGATCGCGGCCGGCAACGCCTTCAGCACCTCGGTGATCACGAACTGCCCGTCGGCGGGCTGGTTGACCACGTCGTCGGCGTTGTAGACAGTCGCCTGGTTCCAGGTGTGCGGATATTTCGGGGCGGCGATCACGAATCCGGCCTGGGCCCAGGCGTTCAGCAGGTCGGCGTAGTCGTCAGGCTGGGAGGTCAGCCCGTGGCTGAAATAGATCATCGGGAACTGGCCGTCGCCGACCGGCTGCCAGATCTTGGTGGGCAGCGGCCGGTCGGTGCCGCGGCTGAGCTGCAACTCCTGGGTCGTGACCTGATAGGTCTGCTGGGGCGCGCCGGTGGCCGGCGCGGGCGACGAGGTGCCGGCCGTCGCGGAGGTGGCGTCGGTGTTCTCCGACTCCGTGGTGCAGGCACTCAGGCCGGCGACGGCGGCGATGGCGAGGGTGAGAACAGAACGACGATGCACCCGGACCATTCTGCCGCCTATTGATCAGAGGTTCCTGGTAGCGGCGGGTAGCCGACGTCACAGCGGGTCCGTCGAACAGGTGCCACGCGGTGGCCAAACCTTGAAACCCTTGGCTAGGGTCAGGCGCATGTCTGACAACGTCGACCCCGCTGGCAACACCGAAGCGTTCCGGGCCTTCACCCGGGACACCCCGGAGGCGAAGGCCCCGTCCAAGGCGCCCCTCATCATCGGCGGTGTGGTCGCCGCCGTCGTGGTGATCGCCGTGATCGCCTTCCTGGTCCTCTGAGCACGTCGACCGAAGGTTCCGTCCGTCATAGGTCGCTGCCGGGCAGACCAGCCCGCGAAGTGCCGCCGGAGTCACGGACGACAGTTCTGAGCAGGTGCTGAGAAGAGGCCGGTCAGAGCACCGCCCGCCGGGACTCCTCGGCGATCTCCAACTCCTCCTCGGTCGGCACCACGCAGACCGTGATCGGCGAGCCCTCCGGGGAGATGACCGTCTCGTTGCGCTGGTTGCGTTCCGGGTCGACCACGATCCCGAGCGCCTCCAGCCCGGCGAGCGCCGCCGCCCGCACGTGCCGCGAGTTCTCGCCCACCCCGCCGGTGAAGGTGATCGCGTCCACCCGGCCGAGCACGGTCAGGTACGACCCGATGTACTCCCGCAGCCGCCGGACGTAGACGGCGAAGGCCAGCTCGGCCTGTTCGTCCCCGGCCTCGTACCGCTCCTCGACCGTACGCATGTCGTTGTGGCCGGAGAGCCCGAGCATGCCGGACCGGCGGGTCAGCAGGTTCTCGATCTCGTCGAGCGGCAACCCCGCGACGCGGTGCAGGTGGAAGATCACGCTCGGGTCGACGTCGCCGGACCTGGTGCCCATGACCAGGCCGCTCAGCGGGGTCATGCCCATCGAGGTGGCCACGCTGCGGCCGCCCTGGACGGCTGTCGCGCTCGCCCCGTTGCCCAGGTGCAGGGTGATCACGTTGGTGTCGGCGACGTCCTTGCCGATCACCGCTGCGGTCTGCCGGGACACGTACGCGTGCGACGTCCCGTGGAATCCGTACCGCCGGATCCCCCACTGCTTCGCGGTCGGCAGGTCCAGCGCCCAGAGCACGCCCTCGTCGGGGATCGTCGAGTGGAACGCGGTGTCGAAGACCGCCACCTGCGGCACGTCGGGAAGCAGTTTGCGGGCCACCGTGATGCCGGTGAGCGCGGCCGGGTTGTGCAGCGGCGCAAGCGGGATCAACTCCTCGATCGCGGCCGCCACCTCATCGGTGATCACCGTCGAGGTGTTGAAACGCTCGCCGCCGTGGACCACCCGGTGGCCGACCGCGGTCAGATCGCTGAGGTCGACCTTCGCCATCAGGTCCCGCAGTGCCTCCTCGTGGTCGGCCGCGTCACCGCCGTCCTCGCCGATCCGCTGGATCAGGCCTTTCGCCAGGACCTGCGACCCGTCGAACAGCCGGTAGCGCACCGAGGACGAGCCGCAGTTCAGAACGAGTACCCGGCTCATCGTGCTCCTGCCTGAATGGCCGTGATCGCGACCGTGTTGATGATGTCCTTGACCGTGGCGCCGCGGGACAGGTCGTTGACCGGCCGCCGCAGGCCCTGCATGACCGGGCCGACCGCGACGGCGTTGGCCGACCGCTGCACGGCCTTGTACGTGTTGTTGCCCGTGTTCAAGTCGGGGAAGACGAAGACGGTGGCCTTGCCGGCGACCGCGCTGCCGGGCAGTTTGGCGGCGGCGACGGCCGGGTCGATCGCCGCGTCGTACTGGATCGGGCCCTCCACCGGCAGGTCGGGGCGGCGTTCCCGGACCAGGGCGGTGGCCGCGGCGACCTTGTCGACGTCGGCGCCGGAGCCGGAGCTGCCGGTCGAGTAGGACAGCATCGCCACCCGCGGTTCGATGCCGAACGCGGCCGCGGTCTGTGCTGAGGAGAGCGCGATGTCGGCCAGCTGCGCGGCGTCCGGGTCGGGGTTGACCGCGCAGTCGCCGTAGACCAGGACCCGGTCGGCGAGCAGCATGAAGAACACGCTCGACGCGACCGAGACGTCCGGAACCGTCTTGATGATCTCGAAGGCGGGACGGATGGTGGCGGCCGTGGTGTGGGTGGCGCCGGAGACCATGCCGTCGGCCAGTCCGGCGGCGACCATCAGGGTGCCGAAGTAGTTGACGTCGCGGACCACGTCGTACGCCAGGTCGAGGCTGACACCCCGGTGCTTGCGGATCTCCGCGTACCGGGCGGCGAAGTCCTCCCGCAGCGGGCTGGTGGCCGGGTCGACCAGCCGGGCGTCGCCGATCTCCACGCCCAGCTCACGGGCCCTCCGGTGGATCTCGTCCGGGTCGCCGAGCAGGGTCAGGTCGGTCACGCCGCGGCGCAGCAGCGTCTCGGTGGCCCGCAGGATGCGCTCCTCGGTGCCCTCCGGCAGGACCAGGTGCCGGCGGTCGGCGCGGGCCCGGTCGATCAGGTCGTTCTCGAACATCAGCGGGGTGACCCGGCTGGAGCGGGACACGTCCAGCAGGCGGATCAACTCGGCGGTGTCCACCGACTCCTCGAAGACACCGAGGGCCGCCTCCACCTTGCGGGGCGTGCTGAGCTGCGCCTCGATCTTGGCGGCGCCGGCGATCGTGTGGTAGCTGTCGGCCTTGGTGACCAGCATGGCCAGGCCGGTGTTGAGGCGTTCGATGACCCGGACCGCGCGTTCGTCGGCCGGCTCCCCGAGGGTCAGCACCAGGCCGGCCAGGGTGACGCTGCCGGCGGCGTGCGCGGCGCTGGCCGCCACCAGCAGGTCGGCGCGGTCGCCGGCGGTGATCAGCAGGGCGCCGTCGGTCAGGTGGTCCAGCACGGTCGGGACCTGCGCGGCGCCGACCACGTAGTCGAGGACGTCGCGTTCGAGCGCGGCCGGCGTCCCGTTGATCACGGTGGCGTCCAGAGCCTGGGCCACCTCGCCGACGGTCGGCGCGGCGATCATCGGCACGTCCGGGATCGCCCAGAACGGCACGGTCAGGCCCTCGGGCGCGGCGCTCTCGCCGTCCGTCACCCGGTTGGCGATCACCGCGACCACGGTCGCGCCGAGATCGGTCAGCGAGTGGTAGGCGCTGCGCGCGGTGGCGGCCAGCGCCTCCGCGGTGCGTCCCTCGCCGTTGACCACCGGGATCACCACGCTGCCGAACTCGGTCGCCAGCCGGGCGTTGAACGCCAGCTCACGGGGCAGCTCGCCGCGGCCCTCCTCGGGCTTGTCGGTGAAGTCGCTGCCGATCACCACGACGGCGCTGCTCTTCCGCTCGACCTCGCGGTAACGCTCCACGATCCGGCCGATCAGCTCCTCGCGACGGCCGTCGGCGACCAGCGCGGACGCCTCGGCGTGCGTGACGCCGTAGGAGTCGTCGTAATCGATCGTTCCGGGATAGCGCTCACGCAACAGCGTGAGCATCGGATCCTGCCCCGCTCCGGAGACCAGGGGCCGGAAGACGGCGACCCGGGCGACCTGACGGGACAGCAGCTCGACGATGCCGAGCGCCACGGTCCCCTTGCCGACGGACGGGGCCAACCCCGCCACGTAAACGCTGCGTGCCACGGCTTCAAACTACCGGCCGGGATGGGTGGAGACCGGGTCGAAAGTCCCGTTCGGCCGATGACCCGCATCACGGGATCTCCTCGCACGGCCGCCCGCACACAAACGTCTGTCGATCAATGGGGACCATTGTCCTCGCCCAGGGGTGAATCACGTTCCGGCCGGCGGCCCGGAACCCCCGGCTACCGGCCCGAGGAAGCGTGAGAATCACGCCTGATGGTCCACCGCGACCTTGCCGAAGACGTCACCGGAGGCGAGGCGGGCGAACGCCGACCCGACCTCGCTGAACGGGACGGTCGTGTCGATCACCGGGCGGACGCCGCGGGTGGCGCAGAGTTCGAGCAGGCCGGCGAGTTCGGCGGCCGTGCCCATGCTGCTGCCCAGGATCTCCAGTTGCATGGCGAAGACGCGGCGCAGGTCGATCTCGGCCCGGTGCCCGGCGGTGGCGCCGCAGACCACGATGCGGGCACCGGGCGCCGAGCACTTCATCGAGTGGTCGAAGGTGGGTGCGCCGACCGATTCGATGACGACGTCGACGCGTTCCGCCAGGCGCGCACCGGGTTCGACAGCGGTGGCGCCGAGGGCCGCGATCCGCTCGCGTTTCCCGGCGTCCCGGCTGGTGGCGTAGACCCGCTTGCCGAGGGCCGCGGCCAGCACGACCGCGGCCGTGGAGACGCCACCGCCCGCGCCCTGGACCAGCACCGCCGAGGCGTCCGCGATCCGGCCCCGGGTGACCAGCATGTGGTACGCGGTCAGCCAGGCCGTCGGCAGGCAGGCCGCTTCCACGAAGGACAACTCGGGCGGTTTGGGGATCAGGTTCTCCCGGGGCGCGGCCAGGCGTTCCGCGATGGTGCCCGGGTGCCGTTCGGAGAAGAGCGAGTAGCCCCGCGGGTCGGCCTTGTCCTCGACCACCGGGAAGACGACGACCTCGGCGCCGTCCGGGTCCACGCCGGCGGCGTCGCAGCCGAGGATCATCGGGAGCCGGTCGGCGGGCAGGCCGACGCCGCGGAGCGACCAGAGGTCGTGGTGGTTGAGCGAGGAGGCCCGCACGTCGACCGGCACCCAGCCGTCCGGCACATGCGGTTCGGGCAGATCGGCGACGGTCAGCCCGCGCAGGGGCTCGTCCGGGTGCAGGGCGGAGGCGTAGGCGGCTCGCATCCTCCGACCCTAACGCCGTGATCCCCGCTGTCCGACCCTGATGAAAGGCCGGGCAGCGGGGGCAGATCGGATCAAGCGGGCAGGGGCTCCTGGGCCTGCGCCGGGACCGGGACGGTGGTCCGGCGGGCCACGCCGTCCTGCACCGCGGCCTCGGCGACGGCCGCGGCGACCGCCGGGCCGACCCGCGGGTCCAGCGGCGACGGCACGATCGCGTCGGGACGCAGGTCGTCGGCGACGATGGCGGCGATCGCGTCGGCGGCCGCCACCTTCATCCGGTCGGTGACGGTGCGGGCCCGCACGTCGAGCGCGCCGCGGAAGATGCCCGGGAACGCGAGCACGTTGTTGATCTGGTTGGGGAAGTCGCTGCGGCCGGTGGCCACGATCGCCGCGTACTTGTGGGCGATCACCGGCAGGACCTCCGGGGTGGGGTTGGCCAGCGCGAAGATGATCGCCTCGGGGGCCATCCCGGCCAGCGCGTCCTCGGCGATGCTGCCGCCGGAGACGCCGATGAGCACGTCCGCGCCGATCAGCGCCTCGGCGGTCCCGCCGGTGCGACCGGAGATGTTGGTGGTCGCGGCCAGCTCGGCCTTGACCGGGGTGAGGTCGGTGCGCTCGGCGTGGATGATGCCCCGCGAGTCACAGACGATCATGTTGGCGCCCTGGATGCCGGCCGCGATGAGGGTCTGCGTGATCGCGACACCGGCGGCACCGGCGCCGCTGACCACCACTCGCAGGTCGGCGAACCGGCGGCCCTGGAGGGCGGCCGCGTTGCGCAGCGCGGCGAGGGTGACCACCGCGGTGCCGTGCTGGTCGTCGTGGAAGACCGGGATGTCCAGCTCGGCGTCGAGCCGGCGCTCGATCTCGAAGCAGCGCGGGGCGCTGATGTCCTCGAGGTTGATGCCCCCGAAGGACGGCGCCACGGCCTTGACCGCGGCGATGATGCCTTCGACGTCCTGGGTGTCCAGGCAGATCGGGATCGAGTCGACCCCGCCGAACTGCTTGAACAGGACGGACTTGCCCTCCATCACCGGCATCGCCGCCTTGGGGCCGATGTTGCCCAGGCCGAGGACGGCCGAGCCGTCGGTGATCACGGCGACGGTGTTGGCCGTCCAGGTGTAATCGGGGTAGAGGGTCTCGTCCTCGGCGATCGCCTCGCAGACCCGGGCGACGCCGGGGGTGTAGGCGAGGGAGAGGTCGTCCCGGCTGGCGAGCGGGACGGTCGAGCTCATCGTCATCTTGCCGTGCCGATGCAGGTCGAAGACCGGATCGGCGGCGAGGGCGGGGTCGAGCTCGAAACTGAAGTAAGACACGGTGACTCCACACGGCATCGTCGTTGATACGTGGCACCCGCCACTACCTGGTCGCGAGTATGCGCCAGTGGGCGGTGCGAGCGGGGATCACCCGGGATAGCGACCGCAGCACGAGTGTGCGCTGGGGATACTGGAGCCTAACTTAGCTTCCAGGGACGCGGGTAGTAGCGGAACAACACCCGCCCAACGACGTCGGCGGGCCCGTAGACACGGGAGTCGTCCGAGGCGAACGTGTTGTCGCCCTCGACCCACCAGCCGCCGTCCTGCTCCCGGACCGCGCGTTTGACCACCAGGCGGGGCAGTCCGGAGAAACGCGCCACCACGATGTCGCCGGTCCTTACCCGTGGGGTGCGCAGCACCACGAGAGCGTCGCCGTGCCGGAGCGCCGGGACCATCGACGGACCCTCCACCGACACAGCGAACAGCGGTAATTGCCATCTCAAGGCATCAAGCCTCCGTCGCGTTACCCCATGGATGTAAGGGGTACTGTCAACCCGGATCATCGCAAATCTCATGGAGGAGTCCTGATGCGACTTCCGCGTTTCCTCACCCCGCGCACCGTGGTCAGCGCCCACTGCGACCTGCCGTGTGGCGTCTACGACCCGGCGCAGGCTCGGATCGAGGCCGAGTCGATCAAGGCCATCGCCGAGAAGTACCAGGCGAACACCGACCCCGAGTTCCGCACCCGGGCGATCCTGATCAAGGAGCAGCGC
>NZ_JZKF01000056.1 GCF_000962825.1 Actinoplanes rectilineatus | reverse complement strand
CCCGATGAATCAGCGGGAGAGAGTCGCCAAGCCCGCGTCGAGCATGGTCGTGGCCGTCGGGAAGTCGATCAGCTGGTCCTGGATCAGGCGCAGGCCCGCTTCGAGCGCGGCCGGCGGTACGTGGCGGGAGGCCAGCACCTCGGCGGTCCAGGAGGTGAAGTCGGTGAAGATCTGCGGGTCGCCGATGTAGAGGGCGGCCGCCAGGAAGTCGACGATGTGGCCCAGGTCCTCGGCGGTCGCGTCGGCCTGGTCGCGGGTGTACTGGTGGGCCTCGGGGTAGGTGGCGGCGAGGCGTTCCATCGCGGTGGCGATCAGGTGGGGGCGGGCCCGGACCAGGTGGGTGTACTCCTCGTCGCTGGGGGAGGCGAAGCCGTTCAGGTCGCCGAACGACGGGATGTCGGCGGCGCTCGACGCCGTCAACGTCACCAGGCGGTCGACGGCTTCCTCGCCGGTCGCCGCCCAGGCGTCCGCGCCCAGCAGTTGCGCCCAGCGGCCGTCCGGGCCGAAGCCGCGGCCGCCGGCGATCACCGGGATGCCGGCCGCGCGGCAGGCGGTGATGGCCGTGTGGGCGCGGGGCAGCCGGGTGGGGATCATGCAGCTCAGCGCGACCGCGTCGGGGCCGGTCTGGTGCAGGTGGGTGATCAGGTGGCGGCCGGGGACGCTCGCGCCGAGGAAGTCGACCCGCCAGCCGTCCAGGCGCAGCAGTTCGGCGAACATCCGGGCGGGCAGCCCGTGCCATTCGCCGTCGACGCAGGCCAGGGTGATGCGCCCGCGGTACGCCTGGGCGGGACTCAGCGCGCCCACGGTGGCCAGGGCGCGTTCGCTCACCGCGGTCGCCGCGTGTTCCCGGGCGATGGACCAGTCGTTGGCGGCCCACAGCTCGCCGACGCGGCGCTGGGCCGCGCCGATCAGGTCGACGATCACCCGGGCCGGGGGTACGCCGTCCGCGAGCAGCCCGGTGACCAGGGCGATCGCGGCTGCCTCGTCGCCGTCGCCGACCACGTGCAGGTAGCGGTCGGTGAGCACCGGATCGGGCAGGGAGAGTCGTTTCGTGGGCGTGGTCATGATCGGTTCCGGGATCGCCGGTCGTTCTGCCGCGCGCTGATCAGGTAGGGGGAGGTGTCGGAGGCGCCGCCGTCGCGCAGGCTCAGGTGGGGGCGGGCCGGGGCGCGGACGGCCAGCATGGCGATGTCGTCGCGGGCGCCGCCGTGGGTCCAGTCGGAGACGAGCTGGCGCAGGCGTTCCACGGCGACCGTGCCGGGCATGCCGCTGCATTCGGCGAGGGCGCGGCGCAGCCGGTGTTCACCGAACTGTTCGCCGCCGCTCGGGCCGCCGCGGGCCTCGGTGAGGCCGTCGCTGTAGAGCAGGCAGAGTTCGCCGGCGGCCAGTTCGACGGTGGCGGGCTGGACCCGGACGTCGCGGAGCACGCCGATCAGGGTGCCGCTGGTGGGCACCTCTTCGACGGTGCCGTCGCCGCGCAGCACGAGGGGCGCGGGGTGGCCGCCGGCGGCCAGGTCGAGGCGGACCCGGCCGTGGTCGATGCGGGTCACCGCGCCGGTCACCACGGTGACGAAGCGCCGTGCCCGGCCGCCGCTCATCAGCGCCGTGTTGAGTACGCGCAGCATGTCGACGGGGTCGGTGCCGACCAGGTGCAGGGCGCGCAGGGTCTGCCGGACCTTGCCGGTGAGCACGGCGGCCTCCGGCCCGGTGCCGCACACGTCGCCGAGGGCGAGGGCGGTCGGGCCGCCGTCGGTGAGCGGTTCGAAGACGTCGAAGAAGTCGCCGCCGATCCGCAGGGTGTCGCGGGCCGCCTGGTAGGACCCGGTCAGTTCGAAGCCCTCGGTGTCCGGGAGCACCGGCGGCAGCAGGTCGGCCTGCAGCACCTCGGTGGTGTCGACCTGCTCGCGGTAGAGCACGGCGGCGGCGATCGCCGCACCGGCCCGGGCCGCGAAGACGCGGGCGAGCGCCTCGTCGTCGGTGGTGAACGGGGTGCGCCGGACCAGGATCAGCGCCCCGGCCGGTTCGGCGTTGCCGGGCAGTGGCGTGACCAGCAGGCCGCCGACCGGTCCGAGGTCGGCCGGGAACAGCCATTCGGGGGCCTGCGCCGGGTCCAGCCAGCGGCTCGGGATGGGCGGGAAGCCACCGAGCGCCTCGGTCAGGCCGGGCACCTCCTCGAGCATCCGCTCGTGCAGGGTGCCCTCCTCGACCGGGCGGCCGGGGACGAACCGGGTCCAGGCGCTCTGCCGGCGCACGGACGGCAGGATCACCATGGCCGCGTCGGCGAGGTGACCGGCGGCGAGTTCGACGGTCGTCCGGACGCACCGGCGGATGTGCAGGGACGCGGAGAGCCGGCGGCCGGCTTCGGCCAGGAACGCGCTGCGGGACCGTTCGACCTCCAGCGCGGCGGTCCGTTCGGCCTCGTCGGTGTGGTCGCGCAGGAACCAGGCGTAGTGGTCGTCGTCGAGCCGGCGACGGAACCCCTGGATGTGCTCCCCGTGGAAGGAGGCACCGGTCAGGACGGGAGGCAGGTCGGGCAGGAGCGCCCGTGCCGTCTCGTTGGTGAACAGCACCTCACCGGACGCGGAGCACACCACCGTGGCTTCGGTGGACGCGTCGAGCACGGCCTGGAGCAGGCCTGGCGCGATGACGACGGTCATGCCTCTCCTCCTCTGCGGTCTCAGCCTACGTGCTTTTCCCAGCGAATCGGGCATCAGCGACGGTCAGGACAGGTCGACGATCACCGGAGCGTGATCGGAGGGGCCTTTGCCCTTGCGGGCTTCCCGGTCCACGTACGCGTCGGTCACGCGGTCGCGTACCGCGCTGTCGGCGTAGACCAGGTCGATCCGCATCCCCTTGTTCTGATGGAACATCCCGGCACGGTAGTCCCAGTAGGTGAAGGGACGGTCACCTTTGAGGGGGCGGGCCGGGACGTCGTCGAGTCCGAGCGCGCGCAGGGCGGCGAGCGCCTCTCGTTCCGGAGGGGTCACGTGCGTGGATCCGGCGAACACCGCCGGGTCCCAGACGTCCTCGTCGGTGGGGGCCACGTTGTAGTCGCCGGCGACCACGACCGGTCCCGCTGCCAGATCCGAGACCACACTGTCCCGCAGAGCGGCGAGCCAGCGCAGCTTGTAAGTATAGTGCGGATCCTCCGGAGTACGCCCGTTCGGCACATACACCGAGGTGAAGCGGATGCCGCCGCAGAGGGCGCTGACCGCCCGCGCCTCCGGTTCGGGGAACCCGGGCTCCCCGTCGAAACCGCGCCGCACGTCGTCGAGCCCGACCCGGGACAGCAGGGCGACCCCGTTCCAGCGGCCCTGCCCGTGGTGGGCGGTGGCGTAGCCCAGCGCGGCGACCTCGTCGACCGGGAACGCGTCCTGGGCCAGCTTGGTCTCCTGCAGGCAGACGACGTCCGGCGCGGTGGATCCGAGCCAGTCGAGCAGCCGGGGGAGGCGGGCCTTGACCGAGTTGACGTTCCAGGTGGCGAAGCGCATCACCCCAGGGTGACGCATGGGTGATTCAGCGGCGACGGGGGACCCGGGTGTCGCGGGTGGCGGCCGCCAGGGCCGCGGCCAGACCGGTCACCAGCAGCAGAAGCAGAAGCACCATGAGAGGTGTGGCCATCGCCGCATAATGCCCGACTCAGGCGCCGGACACCAGTCCCGTCCGGTCCGGTTTCGTGACCCGCCACCGCTCGGCGAACTCGGGTGCCGGGACCGCCTTGCCCCAGAGCCAGCCCTGGCCGTTCACCACGCCGACCGCGCCGAGCGCGTCCCGCTGCAGGGTGGTCTCGACGCCCTCGGCGATCACGCTGAGTCCCAGGGCGGTGCTCATCGCGACCACCGCGCGGACGATCTCGTCGTCCTCCACGTTGATGCCGAGCCCGATCACGAACGAGCGGTCGATCTTCACGCCGGTGACCGGGAAGCGGCGCAGGTAGCCGAGGGCGGAGAAACCGGTGCCGAAGTCGTCGACGAGCAGTTTGACGCCGAGTTCGCGGAGCTCGAAGAGGACCCGGGCGGTGAGGCTGGAGCCGTCGACCATCACCGACTCGGTCATCTCCAGGGCCACGCAGCGGGGCGGTACGCCGTACCGCATCATCTCGCCGGACACGATCAGGGGCAGGTCGGCGTCGGTGAGCTGCCGTGGCGAGACGTTGATGGAGAGGTAGAAGTCGTCGCCGACGGTGCCCTCCGAGCGCCAGACGCCCAGCTGGCGCAGGGCCTCCTTGCGGACCCAGGCGCCGATGCTGCCGATCAGCCCGGCGTCCTCGGCGATCGGGATGAACGTCATCGGCGGGATGGTGCCGCGTTCCGGGTGTTCCCAGCGGACCAGCGCCTCCGCGCCCACCGGCAGGCCGGTGTCCAGCCGGACGATCGGCTGGTACGCCACGTGCAGCTGCTCCTCGGTGAGCGCCACCCGCAGCGCCACCTCCAGTTCGATGCGTTCCCGGACCTGCGCGTGCATCGAGGTGTCGAAGATGATCGACCGGCCCGGCCCCTCGGCCTTGGCCCGGTACATCGCGGTGTCGGCGTCGCGCATCAGTGCCTCGGCGATCACCGGAGCCCCGACCGGGTCACCGCCGGCGTGCGCCAGCCCGATCGACGCGCTGATCACCACCTCGTGGTTGATCACCGGGAACGGGCGGGCGAAGCAGGTGCGGATGTCCTCGACCAGGCGCAGCGCGTCCGGTTTCTCCCCGACGTAGACCATCAGGAACTCGTCACCGCCGACCCGGCCGAGCGGGATCCGGGCCGGCACCGTGGTGCGCAGCCGGCGTCCGACATCGATCACCAGCTGGTCGCCGGTGTCGTGCCCCCACGAGTCGTTGACCCACTTGAAGCCGTCCAGGTCGAGCATGTAGACCCAGACCCGGTCCGGTCCGGCCGGGTCGATCGCCCGGACCAGGCGCTCGATCTTCGAGGTGATCGACTTGCGGTTCGGCATGCCGGTCAGCGGGTCGTGCATCGCCTGGTGCTCGCTGCGCAGCTGGGCGGCGACGTGCGCCCGGACCGCGGCGATCGCCCGGGCCAGCAGCAGGGCGACGACCAGCAGGCCGACCACCGCGATCAGGCCCTGTCTCCAGTCGTTGCGGGCCTCCGCCGCCAGCAGCACGAACGGCATGGTCAGCGCCGGGACGATCAGCGCCAGCCGGGGCCAGGACCAGGCCTGCACGGGCGGCCGGTCGGCCCGGCTCATCTCCAGCACCGACGGGTGCAGCGCGGCCACCCCGAGCGCCGTGTACGCGAGCAGGAACGGCACGTTGAGCAGCGGGGAGGCGTAGATGTGGCCGGAGGCGCCGGCGACCGCGTACACGGTGTCGCCGATCAGCATCATCGCCATCGTGCCGAGGACCGCGACCAGGCTGGCCGGCCAGGTCTTGGCGGTGAAGCTCAGGTTCACCACCAGCATCAGCACCAGCACGTCGAGCAGCGGGTAGGTGCCCTGGATGGCGGCGACCACGCCGGAGCGACCGGGCACCCCGGCGGCCGGGGCGGCCAGCAGCAGGGTGCTGGTCATGCCGGCGGACAGCGCCACCATCAGGCCGTCGAGCACGGCGTGCCGGTCCAGTCCCTGCCGGGCCCGGAGCAGGACCACCAGGAACGCGCCGAGTAGCAGGTAGCCGCTGAAGCTGGCCGCGTCGGCGAGCAGCGGCAGCGGCATCGGCTGGTCGGTGACCGCCGGCCGGATCAGGACGCCGACCAGGAAGAGCAGGGCCGACGCGCCCATCAGGAGCCAGGCGGCCGGCGGTTCGGCGCCCCAGTGCCGGGGGCCGCCGAAGCAGGCGCTGACGGTGGCCACGCCGAGCAGGACGAACGCGGTCGTACCGATCGACGACGACGGGAAGAGCGCGTAGACGACGGTGGCGGCGACGCCGCCCACGGCCTGGAGCTGCCACAACCGTCGGGCGAGTGCCACGGGTTCTTCCTCCCGCTTCAGCCCGGAATAGCTGTCGGGATCAACCGTAGCAAATCGGTCAGGTCGCGAGTCTCGGTTCGTGGAACTTCGGTGACCGTGGCACCCGGCGGGCCGGCACCCGCGCACTGTGCACGAAGACCGCCGGGCACAGTCCACGGCGCAGCACCGCGCTCGCGACGGCACCGAGCCGTCCGGAAGCGGTCAGACCTCGAGGTCCGAGAATGATCAGACCCGCGCGGCGCGAGGCCGCGATCAGGGTGGCCGGTGCCGAGCCGGTCAGCACCATCCGGCGTACGCTCGGAAGCTCCGCGACCGCCGCGATGGCCTCGTCGAGCACCCGGTGCCCGGCGGCCTCCTGCCCGTCGTCGAGGACCACGTGCACCGCGTGCACGGCGACCCCGCGCCGCCGCGACTCCTCCGCTGCGAACCGCAGAGCCAGCACCGAGTACGCCGAGCCGTCGACCGCGGCCACCACCGGCCCGGACGGCGGGCGGGCCGTCCGCGTCACCAGCACCGGGCACCACGCCTGGGCCGCCACCTCCGGGGTGATCACCATCCGCCCGGCGCCCAGCACGATCAGCGAGGCGTGCCGGCTCAGGCGCAACAGCACCCGTCCGGCCGGTCCATCCACCAGTTGGCCGCGCGCATCCACGCCGGGTGTGGAACGCTGGGCCGTGACGACCGCCTCCTCGACGACACGCGAGGCGGCCCGGCGAGCCGGGGCGTAATCGGCGCCGGCGGCTCCGGACCGGGGATCGGGCCAGGTGAAAGCGTGCACGACCTTGAGTACCCGACCGCGGGAGCCGGCCTCCCGCGCGGCCAGCCGCACGGCGGCCAGGCCGGCCGTGGTCCCGTCGACACCGGCCACCACGGGTCCCTGCGCCGGGATCTGCATCGGTTCGACCTCCGCTCGGCGTAACAGAGTCGCAATATACCGACCATTGTCTATGGTGCAACGGTCCATACGTACTGGTGACCAATGCCTCAACAGCCAGGCACCTGATGACCCATTCAGGTTGAGGGTTTACGGTGAACGGCAAAATATTCGAGACATCTGCCGGTGAAGTGAGGGAAATACATGACGGATGTCAAGCTCGACCATCCTGGTGGCCAGCTGTCGATGTCGGTACGCAAGGCCGTCGACGGACCGGGCGGCATCGACGTCAGTGCTCTGCTCAAGGAGACCGGCTTCGTCACCCTCGATCAGGGCTTCGTGAACACCGCGTCGACGACCTCGGCGATCACATACATCGATGGTGACCAGGGGATCCTCCGCTACCGCGGATACCCCATCGAGCAACTCGCGGAGAAGTCCACCTTCCTCGAGGTGTCCTACCTGCTGATGAACGGCGAGCTGCCCACGGCCGCCCAGCTGCGGGAGTTCGCCGACCGGATCCGGGTGCACACCCTGCTCCAGGAGGAGATGCGCACCTTCTTCTCCAGTTTCCCGCGGGACGCGCACCCGATGGCCGTGCTCTCCTCGGCGGTCACCGCGCTGTCCACGTTCTACCAGGACGCCCTCGACCCGCTGGACGCCGAGCAGGTCGACATCTCCGCGATCCGCCTGATGGCGAAACTTCCGACGATCGCCGCCTACGCCTACAAGAAGTCCATCGGCCACCCGCTGCCGTACCCGGACAACTCGCTGGACTACGTGCAGAACTTCCTGCGGCTCACGTTCGGCCTGCCCACCGTGGGCTACGACGTGGACCCGAAGGTCGCGAAGATCCTCGACATGCTGTTCATCCTGCACGCCGACCACGAGCAGAACTGCTCCACGTCGAGCGTGCGGCTGGTCGGCTCGTCGCAGGCCAACCTGTTCGCGTCGGTCTCGGCCGGCATCAACGCCCTCTCCGGCCCGCTGCACGGCGGCGCCAACGCGGCGGTCCTCGAGATGCTCGAGCAGATCCGCAAGGACGGCGGAGACGTCAACTCGTTCGTCACTCGCGTGAAGAACAAGGAGAAAGGCGTCAAACTGATGGGCTTCGGCCACCGGGTCTACAAGAATTACGACCCGCGCGCCGCCATCGTCAAGAAGGCCGCCCAGGAGATGCTCTCCACCCTGGACAAGCCGGACCCGCTGCTGGAGATCGCCTTCAAGCTCGAGGAGATCGCCCTCTCCGACGAGTACTTCATCTCCCGCAAGCTCTACCCGAACGTCGACTTCTACACGGGCCTCATCTACAAGGCGATGGGTTTCCCGACCAAGATGTTCACCGTTCTCTTCGCCATCGGCCGTCTCCCGGGCTGGATCGCCCAGTACCAGGAGATGATGCTCGACCCGGCTAACAAGATCGGTCGCCCGCGGCAGATCTACACCGGTGCTCCGGTGCGCGATTTCGTGCCGCTGGATCAGCGCTGACCGTCGTATTTCGTACGCATTTCGAGAGCGCCCCGCCGGCTTCGTGCCGGTGGGGCGCTCTCGTGTCGGGGTATGAGGGTCCGCAGACATCGGAGAGGGGCATGCATGGACGTCGTGATCGGCATCGACACCGGGACCACCGCTACCAAGGGGGTGGCCGCCACCACGACCGGTGAACTCCGGGCACTGGCCAGCGTCCACTACCCGCTGTCGGTCCCCGGGCCCGGCCGCGCCGAACTCGACCCGGCCGCCCTGGTCGACGCCGCCCTGCAGGCGCTGACCGATGTGGCCCACCAGTGCCGGGAGCGCGGCGACCGGGTGGCGGGTGTCGCCCTCAGCTCGTTCCTGCACGCGCTGGTCCCGATGGACGATGCCGGGCGGGCACTGGGACCCGTCGTCACCTGGGCGGACAATCGTTCCGCCGCGCAGAGCCGCCGGATCGCGGCGGACGGGGCGGGGGCGGCGCTGCAGGCGCGTACCGGTACGCCGGTCCACCCGATGTCCCCGCTCACCAAACTCGCCTGGTGGTCCGAGACCGATCCCGATCAGCTGCGCGACACCCCGCGCTGGGGCGGGGTGAAGGAGCTGATCGTCGCGGCGCTCACCGGCGGTCCCTTCCTCGTCGACCTGTCGGTCGCCTCGGGCACCGGCCTCTACGACATCCACGCACGGCAGTGGGACCCCACGGCCGTCAAGATCGCGGGGGTACGCGCGGAGCAACTCGCCGAGGTCGTCCCCACCACGTCCCGGCTGACCCTGTCCACCGCGGTGACCACCGCCGCGGGCCTGCCACCCGGCACCCCACTGATCATCGGTGCCGCCGACGGCCCGCTCGCCAACCTCGGCGTGGGCGCGACCCCGCCCGGCGTGGCAGCGGTCTCGCTGGGCACGTCCGGTGCACTGCGGACCGTGGTCGACCGCCCGGCCGCCGACGAGGCCGGGCGCCTCTTCTGCTACGCGCTGACCGAGGACCGCTGGGTCGTGGGGGGAGCGGTCAACAACGCCGGGTCGGTGGTGCGCTGGGCCGCCCAGTCCCTGACCGGTGTCCCGGACCCCGACGGCTCCTCCCCGGTGGACCCGGCCGACGGCCTCGACGCGGAGCTGCTCGCCGAGGCCGCCACGATCCCGGCCGGCAGCGACGGACTGCTCTGCCTGCCGTACTTCCTGGGCGAACGGGCTCCGTGGTGGCGCCCCGGCATGCGCGGCGCCTACCTCGGCCTGCGCCGCGAACACCACCGCGCCCACCTGGTCCGCGCCGCGGTGGAGGGCGTCTGCCAGCAGCTGGCCCTGGTCCGTGACTCCTTCGAGGCCGAGGGTGTCGCCCTCACCGAGATCCGGGCCACCGGCGGCGCCGCGGCCTCCGCGCTGTGGGTGGCGACCCTGGCCGGCACGCTCGACCTCCCGGTGTCGGTGGCGGACATCCCCGAGGGCACCGCCCTGGGCACCTGCCTGCTGGCCTGGCACGCCCTCGGCGAGTTGCCCGACCTGGACCGGGCCGCCGCCCTGGTGCCGACCGGCGAGACGACCCGGCCCGACCCGCGGGACGCCGCGCTCTACCGGCGCCTGCGCCCACTGGTGGAACGCTCCGCGCTGGCCGTCCTCGACGTGGTGACCGAACTCGACGAACTGGCGCCCGAGCCCCTGCCCGGGACGGAGAAGGCCGTCTGACCTCCGGGGCCGGTGTGAGGGATGTCCTGCGGGCGGGGGCCGCGTTGACGGTTCCACCCCGGGTAGGAAAGAGTGGCCGGGAGCGGTAGCGGAGGAACCCGGTGCGAATCCGGGGCGGTCCCGCCACTGTGACCGGGGAGCGACCTGCCGGCAGAGACGCCACGACCTGCAACGGCGGGCCGGAAGGCGGAGCGGGGAGCGTCGATCCGGGAGTCAGGAGACTCCGGCCGCTCGTGCCACCGTCGCGCGGGCGTGGATACCCGCCGGAAGGGAACCCCGTGACTGTTCCGTACCCGTTCTCGGCCGTGGTCGGCCTGGACGATCTGCGGCTCGCCCTCCTCCTCACCTCCGTGTCGCCGGCCGTCGGCGGCGTGCTGGTCCGCGGCGAGAAGGGCACCGCCAAGAGCACCGTCGTCCGCGCGCTGGCCGGCCTGCTGCCACCGGTCACCGTGGTGCAGGGCTGCCGGTTCGCGTGTGATCCGCAGGCGCCCGACCCGGACTGCCCGGACGGCCCGCACCCGGACGGCGGACCCGACAAGGACCGCCCGGCGAACCTGGTGGAACTGCCGGTCGGCGCCACCGAGGACCGGGTGGTGGGCACACTCGACCTGCAGCGCGCGCTCAGCGACGGGGTGAAGGCCTACGAGCCCGGCCTGCTGGCCGCCGCGCACCGCGGCGTGCTCTACGTCGACGAGGTGAACCTGCTCCCCGACCACCTGGTGGACCTGCTGCTGGACGCGGCCGCGATGGGACGCGCCCACGTCGAACGCGACGGGGTCAGCGTCAAACACGCGGCCCGGTTCCTGCTCGTCGGCACGATGAACCCGGAGGAGGGCGAGCCCCGCCCGCAGCTGGTGGACCGGTTCGGCCTGGTGGTGAACGTGGCGGCGCCCCGCGACGCGGTGCAGCGTGCCGAGGTGGTGCGGCGGCGGCTGGCGTACGAGGCGGATCCGGCCGGGTTCGCGTCCCGGTTCTCCGCGGACGAGCGACGCTACGCGGCCCGGATCGCGGAGGCCCGTGCCCGGCTGCCGCTGGTGACCCTGCCCGACGAGGAACTGGACCGGATCGCCCGGGTCTGCCTCGCCTATGGCGTGGACGGGATGCGGGCCGACATCGTGGTGGCGCGGTGCGCGGTGGCACTGGCCGCCTGGCACGGCCGGGACACGGTGACGGCCGAGGACGTGGCGGGCGCGGCGCGGCTGGCCCTGCCGCACCGGCGGCGCACCGACCCGCTCGACCCGCCGGGCACCGACGAGGAACGGCTCGAGGAGGCGCTGGCCGAGGCCGAGCGTCAGGCCGAGCAGGAGCGCGCATCGCAGGATCAGGCCGATCGGGACCCGGACGGCGGTCCCGACGGTGACGGTCCCGATGGTGACGGTGACGGTCCTCCGGGGGGCGGTGAGCCGCGAGGTCCGCGTGACGGCGGCGGGCCGCAGGGCGGTTCCCACCCCGGCGACGGTACGCAGGGGAGCACCGCGACTGACGACCCGGCGGATCCGGGGCCGGACCCGGCGAGCGGGCAGCCGCAGACCTCGGGGGCGATGGCGAGCGCCGGGGCGGCGTACCGTACCCGGACCCTGCGGATCTCGGCCCGCGGCGAGGGGGGACATGCCGGACGGCGGTCGCCGGCGTTCGCGCGCCGGGGCCGTGTCGTCGGGAGTCGCGTTCCGGCGGGGAAGCCGGCCGGGGCGCCGCATCTGACGGCGACGCTGATGGCGGCTCTGGAACGGGCCGCCGCGGGCGCCGACGCCGCGCCGGGACGATCCGTCACGCCGGGAGGATCCGTCACGCCGGGACCTTCTGGGGAGCCGGGACGATCCGTGGTGCCGGGACGTTTCGGGACGCCGGGACTGCCTGTGCGGACGGGACCGGTCGTGCGGGTCGAGCCCCGCGACCTCCGGGAATCCGTGCACGTCGGCCGGGAGGCGAACCTGGTGCTGTTCGTCGTGGACGCGTCCGGATCGATGGCGGCCCGTAAGCGGATGACCCTGGTGAAGACCGCGGTGCTGTCGTTGCTGCGGGACGCCTACCAGCGACGGGACCGGATCGGCATGATCACGTTCCGGGGTGCGGACGCCGAGGTGGTGCTCCCGCCCACGTCCAGTCACGAGGTCGGCGTGATGCGGCTGGCCGCGCTGCGGACCGGCGGGCGCACACCGCTGGCGGCCGGACTCCGTGCCGCCGCGGCCACGATCGCCACCGAGCGCCGCCGGGACCCGCGACGCCGGCCGCTGCTGGTGCTGGTCACCGACGGCCGGGCGACCAGCGGGCCGGACCCGGTGGGTCTAGCGCCGCTGCTCAGCGGTGTCTCGGCGGTCGTCGTCGACTGCGAGTCCGGTCCGATCCGGATCGGTCGTGCCCGTCGGCTGGCCGCCGCGCTGCGGGCCGACGTGATGCCCCTGGAGCAGTTGCAGGCCGCGACCGTTCTCGGTGGGCGTGCCGCGGCCGGCTCTCCGTCCGGAGCCGGCTCCACGGCCGGTGTCGCGGGCGACCGGGCTTACCGCCGGGCGGCGTGATCCACCGGTTCTGAAGCCGCCGGCCACGGAGAGTCCCCGGTCGCCGCGGTGCGCCACCGCCGCCGGGCCGGGCCACCGCCGCCGGGCCGGGCCACCGCCGGTGGGTGGGTGGCATGAGCCGGGCCGTGCGTGATCGCCGCGGGTCCCGGGACGACCGGTATTCGGCGGGAACGGATCCGTGCGTACCCCACATGAATTCGATCTTGGAGAGGGCGAGCGAGCATGCCGCAAGGGAAAGTCACCACTGTTCCGGACGACGGACTGACGACGCGGCAGCGACGCCGGCAGGCGGTGTTCGCCGTGCACACCGGGCCGGGCAAGGGCAAGTCGACGGCCGCGTTCGGGATGGCGCTGCGCGCGTGGAGCGCGGGGTGGCCGGTCGGCGTCTTCCAGTTCGTGAAGTCGCAGAAGTGGAAGGTCGGCGAGGAGACCGCGCTGAAGGCCCTGAACGGGGTCAACGGTACGCCGGTCACCTGGCACAAGATGGGCGAAGGATGGTCCTGGATCCAGCGGGCCGGCACCGAGCGTGACCACGCCGCCGAGGCCGCCGAGGGCTGGGAACAGATCAAGCGGGACCTGGCCGCCGAGACGCACAGGTTCTACGTGCTCGACGAGTTCACCTATCCGATGAAGTGGGGCTGGGTCGACGTCGCCGAGGTGATCTCGGTGATCCGGGACCGCCCCGGCACGCAGCACGTGGTGATCACCGGACGGGACGCTCACCCGGACCTGATCGAGGCCGCCGATCTGGTCACCGAGATGACCAAGATCAAGCACCCGATGGACGCCGGCCGCAAGGGACAGCAGGGCATCGAATGGTGAGCATCCCCCGGGTGGTGATCGCCGCGCCGGCGTCCGGGCACGGCAAGACCACGGTGGCCACCGGCCTGCTCGCCGCGTTCGCCCGGCGGGGCATGACGGTGGCGCCGTTCAAGGTCGGGCCGGACTACATCGACCCGGGCTACCACGCGCTGGCCGCAGGCCGTCCGGGACGCAACCTGGATCCGGTGATGGTCGGCGAGGAGACCGTCGGCCCGCTGTTCGCGCACGGTGCGGCGGGCGCCGGCATCGCGATCGTCGAGGGCGTGATGGGCCTCTACGACGGCCGGACCGGCGCCGGCGAGCAGGGCTCCACCGCGCAGGTCGCCGAGCTGCTGCAGGCCCCGGTGATCCTGGTGGTGGACGCCGCCGCGCAGGGCCGTTCGGTGGCCGCGCTGGTGCACGGTTTCCGCAGCTTCGGCACGGTCCGGCTGGCCGGGGTGATCCTGAACCGGGTCGGGTCGGACCGTCACGAGCAGATCCTGCGGGACGCCTGCGAAGAGGTCGGCACGCCCGTGCTGGGGGCGATGCGCCGGGCAGACGCGGTCGCCGCGCCGTCCCGCCACCTCGGTCTGGTGCCCGCGGCCGAGCGCCGGACCGAGGCGCTGGCCTCGGTCGACGCCCTCGCGTCGCTGGTCGCGTCGTCGATCGACCTCGATGCAGTGGCGGCGGTGGCCCGGTCGGCGCCGCCGCTCGACGTCACCCCGTGGAGTCCGGTCGCCGAGGAGCCGGCGCAGGGCGCTCCGGTGGTCGCGCTCGCCGGTGGTCCGGCTTTCTCCTTCGCGTACGCGGAAACGGCGGAACTCCTCGCCGGCGCCGGAGCGACGGTGGTGACCGTGGACCCGTTGCACGACACCGCGTTGCCGGAAGGGACCCGGGCGCTCGTGGTCGGCGGCGGTTTCCCCGAGGTGTACGCCTCCGAACTGTCCGCCAACGATCATTTGCGGACGGCGGTGCGGGAGTTCGCGTCGGCGGGCGGGCTGATCTCGGCGGAGTGCGCGGGGCTGCTGTGGCTGTGCCGGACGCTGGACGGCGCGCCGATGTGCGGTGTCCTCGACGCGGAGGCCGCCATGACGCCGTCGCTGACGTTGGGCTACCGGGATGCGGTGGCGCTGAGTGACAGTCCCCTGGCGCCGGCGGGTTACCGGGTGACCGGCCACGAGTTCCACCGGACCGTGGTGCATCCGCGGTCGGGGGTGCTGCTGTCGCCGGCCGGCGGTGCGGCGTGGGCGTGGCGGGGCGCCGATCCGGAGGGTTTCGCGGGTCCGGCGGTGCACGCGTCGTACCTGCATCTGCACTGGGCGGGGCATCCGCAGATGGCGGCCCGTCTGGTCGGGGCTTGTTCCTAGGCCTGGGCGCCCGGGCCGGCACCTGCCGGGCGGACCTGTCCGCGGCGGTGGCGGCGGCGCTGCGGACGGCCGGGCTCGCCCCGGAGGCGGTCACGGTGCTGGCGACGCTCGACCGGCGGGCGGCGGAGGAGCCGGTGCGGCTGCTCGCCCGGGAGCTCGGCTGGCGCCTGGTGGGGTATCCGGCCGCCGCGCTGGGCGGCCGGACGGTGCCGGGCCCGAGCGCCGCGGTCCTGGCCGCGGTCGGAACGCCGTCGGTGGCCGAAGCCGCGGCGTTACGGGCCGCCGGGGTGCAAAGTCGGCTGATTCTACCCAAACAGGTCTTTGCTCGGGTGACCGTTGCGATCGCCATACCTCGTCCGGGTGGCGATCCGACCATTTGCGAGAAACATTCGGAAAGTCGGACCTGACCCGTTCCCGGCCGTGAGAATCGGCTCGTGCTCTCGTCTCGGAGGGACGTGCGCCGGTGGGTCGCGATCGTGGTCGTCGCCGCGGTCGCCGTCGCCACCAGCGGCAGGTCCGCAGTGCTGGCCGCGTCCAACAGCTACGCCACGTCCGCCCAGGCGTTACGGCTGAGCCTGAACGTGCTCAACGGCGTGGTGCCGCTGACCCTGAACAGTCCGAACGCCGCACAGACCTGGGTGGACGGCGGCCCCACCGCCACCCAGTCGGTAGCCAACGGCGGGCTGAACGCGCTCGGCGTCTCGGTGCTGAACCTCGGCGCGGTCACCGCCACCGCCGGGCCGGCCACCAGCGGCGGCGGGGGCCGGGCCCAGGCCGACGTGGCCGGGCTGGGGCTGCTCGGGGCGGCCGGCATCAGCACCGGCGCGATCAAGACGAGTTGCGTGGTCAACTCCTCCGGGATAACCACCACCGTCGACATCGCCAACCTGAAGCTCGGCGGCTCGCCGATCCTCAACCCGGACGCCAACCTCAAGCTGAACCTGCCCGGCCTGGCGTCGGTGACCATCGACAAGCGGACCGCGACCTGGAACACCAGCACCGGCAAGTTCGACTACAACGTCCGCGCGCTCGACGTCGGCCTGCTCAACGGCGCCCTCGGTGTGATCGCCAACGGCAGCGTGGTGGTCGCCGAGTCGGTCTGCTCCGGCACGATCAAACTGGGCACGATCACCACCACGCCGGTCGCGCTGGCGCCGGGCGAATCGGGCACCGCCACCGTCACGGTGACCAACGTCGGCGACACCGGTGCGCAGAACACCACCGTGAAGATCCCGCAGCCGCCGGCCACGTACGTCGTCGACCTGCCGACCAGCACCGGCGGCGGGACGTGCAGCACGGCGGATCCGGCGTACATCGTCTGCACCGGGGTGACCGTGCCCGGCACCGGCAACGCGAAGATCTCGCTCCCGGTCCGGCTCAAGGCGTCGGCGGCCTCGAACACCGCCGCCTGGGCCCCGGCCGTCGGCACGATCAGTGGCACCAGCGTGCCGGTGCCGCAGGCCCCGACGGCGACCATGGAGATCACCGGCGGCGGCACGCTCGCCACCGGGCTGGCCCGCAAGTCGCTCTCCGGGACGGTCACCACGACCCCGGTCACCCTGCCGGCCGGCAAGATCGTCACGCCGCGGCTGACGGTCGCCAACGCCGGTCCGTCGGACGCCCTCACCACCATCACGATCCCGCTGACCAGTCTCCCGGCCGGTGTCACCGTCGAGTCGGCGACCGCGGGCGGCACGGCGTGCACCGTCACCGGGTCGATCGTCTGTTCCGGGATCACCGTGCCGGGCGGCGGGTCGGTCGCCGTCGACCTCAGCACCTCCGCCTCCCTCGCCGCCGCCGTCAACGCCACCTGGGACGTCTCCGGGGTGACCGCACCGCTCAACGGCACCGCGGTGACCGGTGCGGGCCGGCTGCTCACCATCGGGTACCCGGACGTCAACCTCACCGGCGGCGTCACGATCACCCCGGCCACCGCGACACCCGGCGGCGCGCCGGCCACCGCCACGATCCAGGTGGCCAACTCCGGCGCCGCGGCGTCCCAATCGACCACCATCACGATCCCGGCGCCGCCGAGCGGGTACACCGTCGGCACGGTCACCAGTACGAACGGCGGCACCTGCGTCACCGCCACGTCCGGCGTCACCACGTGCACCGGGGTGACGGTGCCGGCCGGCAAGTCGACCACGATCTCGGTGCCGGTCACCCTCGCCTCCGGGGCCACCGCCACCTGGGCCGCCGCCACCGGCACCCCGGTCACCGCGACGGCCGGCCCGGCCGGCGGCACCGCCACCGGCACGATCGTCACGCCCGCCCCGCGGTACACCCTGGGCGTCACCGCGGACGTCCCGGCCGAGGGCACCGTCAGCCCCGGGCAGACCGCGTCGGTCACCGCGAAGGTCTACAACCAGGGGCCGTCCGACGCCAAGCAGGGCAAGTTCGTGGTGGTCGCGCCGAACAACACCTCGTTCGGTCCGCTGACCGGCACCGCCGCGACGCTGTGCAGCACCACCCTGCTGAACCTGCAGCTGAACTGCGCCGCGGACATCCCCGCGGACGGCACCGGCGTGAGCCTGACCCTGCCACTGGTGGTGTCACCGCTGGCGGACCCGTCCACCCCGGTCACCGGCGGCTGCTTCAGCGTGGACGGCGACAGCGCCTGCGGGGCCTCACCGGACGTCAAGATCCCGGCGATCGTGCTGCGCAGCGGCCTGGCCACCCGGCTGAGCACCACGTTCACCCCGGCCACCATCACGCCCGGCGCGACCGGCACCGGCACGCTCACGCTGACCTCCAGCAAGGCCGAGACGGCGCTGAACGCGGCGATCTCGACGCTGCTGCTGCCGTCCGGCTTCACGATCACCTCGGCGACCGTGCCCGGCGGCACCTGCGTCACCGGCGGTACCGCGCTCACCTGCACCGGCATCACCCTGGCCGCCGGCGTCGGCAAGGACATCGCCGTCAGGATCACGGTGGATCCGGCCACCATCGCGCCCAAGGCCTGGGCGCCGAGCGTGACCCTCACGACCGCCAACGAGACGACCCTGGCGGCCGGTCCGCTGGCCGGCACCGGCACGGTCAGCTACACCCTGGCGGCCACCGCCACCGCGCCCGCCGACGGCACGGTCGAGCCGGGCGGCGACACCACGATGACGTTCGGCGTCACCAACAGCGGCCCGTCGAACGCCCCGCTGGCCACGTTCAGCGTGGTAGCGCCGGTCGGCACCAGCTTCGGCACGCTCACCGGCCAGGCGGCCACCGTCTGCAAGCTGAGCATCGGCTCGATGCTGCTCTGCTCGGCGAACCTGCCGGCGAACGCCACCACCGGCACCCTCACCGTCCCGCTGAAGGTCGCCGCCAACGCCGACGTGGACAAGGCGGTCACCGGCGGTTGCGTGGACGTCAACGGCATCCCGGGCTGTGACAGCGCCGACCGGGCCATCCCGGCGTTCACGTTGCGGGTGCCGTTCGCCGCGCAGGCCGCGCTCTCCGCCGACCGTGCCGACGTCACGCCCGGCAGCACCGCCACCGCCACCGTGCACGTGACCGCGCCCCGCAACGAGCTGACCGGCACGGCGCTGACCGTGCCGCTGGCGGCCCTGCCGGCCGGTCTCACCGCGACCGCCGTGACCGGCCCGTCCGGGGCCTCCTGCGCGCTCACCGCGTCGCAGGCCGGCTGCTCCGGCCTGACGATCGCCAAGGGCGCCTCCGCCGACGTCACACTCACCGTGGCCGCCGCGTCGTCGGCCGCGACCGGCACGTCGTGGACCGCCGCCGGCGTCACCGTCGCCGCCGGCGGCCAGTCGATCACCAGCAGCCCGGAGCTGGCCCGGGTCACCGGCGCCAAGCCGAACCTGGACGCCTCGCTCAGCCTGAACGTGGGCAGCCTGCTGCCCGGCGGCGGCGGGCTGCTCGGCGTCAACCTGGTCAACACCGGCCCGTCCGACGCGACGAACACGCCGGTCAACGTGATCGCCCCGCTCGGCACCACGATCGGGACGCTGACCGGGGCCACGGCCGGCGCCTGCACGGTGGCGGCGAGCACCACCCTGGCGTCCTGCACCGTCAACCTGGCCGCCGGCGACCCGGCGCTGTCCCTGAGCGTCCCGCTGCAGGTCGGCCTGAACGTGCTGCCCGGCAAAGCGGTCACCAGCGGCTGCGTCGACCTGGACGCGGACGGCGCCTGCACCGCCGCGGTCGACAAGCTGATCCCGAACCTGACGGTCGCCGTGCCGCTGCAGCTGCGGACCACGGTCACCACCACGCCGGCCCGGATCAAGCCGGGTCAGGACGGCGACGCCAAGGTCACGCTGACCTCGACCGGCGCCGAGAGCGGCCTCACCGTGACCGTGCCGACCACCGGCATGCCGGCCGGCGCCTCGGTGACCGCCGCGAGCGTGCCGACCGGCACCTGCACCCTGGGCAGCCCGGTCACCTGCACCGGGATCTCCCTCACCGCGGGTACGCCGACCGCCGTCACCCTGAAGGTGGCCTCCGCGTCGAGCGGCTCGGCCGGGCTGTGGACCGCGGTCGGCATCGGGGTGAAGAACGCCACCGAGAGCGCCGTCGCCGCCGGTCCGCTGGCCGTGGTCGAGCCGCCGGTGAGCACCCTGACCGGTGCCGTCACCGTCCCGGCGAGCGGCACCGTCGGCCTCGGCGGGGTGGCGGACCTGGCCGTCGACGTGACCAACACCGGACCCTCGGACGCCAAGCCGGCGGTCTTCACCGTCACCGCCCCGCTCGGCACCACCCTCGGGACCGTCCCGTCCGGCTGTCTCAACGCGCTCGGCCTGGCCGCGGTCTGCTCCATGCCGCTGGCCGCCGGGGCGAGCACCGGCCCGCTGACCTTCCCGGTCAACGTCCCGGCCGGCGCCGACCCGTTCACCGCGCTGACCGGCGGCTGCGTCAGCCTGGACGGGGTGGCCGGCTGCGGGACCGGTGACAAGGTCATCCCGGACATCTCGCTGGCGGTGCCGCTGGAACGGGCGCTGACCGTGCAGGCCGACCCGGTCACCGTGGTGCCGGGCCGCAGCGACGACGCCACGCTCCGACTGACCGGCGGCAAGACGCCGCTGGACGACCTGGTGGTGACCGTCCCGGTGAGCGGGCTGCCCAGCGGCCTCACGCTGGACGCGGTCACCCCGGACTCGGGCAGCTGCCTGCAGGCGGCGGCCGGTCTGCCGTACGTGTGCACCGGCGTCGACGTGGCGTCCGGCACGGTCGCCCCGATCAAGCTGGATCTGACCGCCGACCCGGGCGCCACCCCCGGCGGGGTGTGGAACGCGGCCGGCATCACCACCGGGCTCGGCGCCGACCTGCTGACCACCACCAAGCAGCTGGCGACCGTCGGCCTGCCCGACATCGACCTGGTCCCGGTGGTGACCACGCCCGGCCCGATCGACCCCGGCAAGACCGGCACGCTGGGCGTCACCCTGACCAACGACGGCGACTCGAACGCGGTCGGCGTCGCCGTCGGGGTGATCCCGCCGGTCGGCGTCACCGTCGGCGCCCCGCCGGCCGGCTGCGCCGCGAACGCCGGCACCGGCGGCCTGACCTGCGTCACCGACCTGCTCGCCGGCGCGACCGGCGCGGTCACCTCGATCCCGCTGGTGGTGGACCCGGGCGCCAGTCCCGGCAAGACCCTGACCGGCGGTTGCGTCGACCTGGACAACGACGGGCACTGCCTGGCCCCGCCGGACGTGACGATCGGCCCGATCGCCGTCAGCACGCCGTTCGACCGGCAGGTCAGCGTGCACACCGCGCCGGTCACCATCGCGCCCGGTGACACCGGCACCGCCGGTCTCCTGATCGACGCCCTGCAGGGGCAGAGCCAGCCGCTGTCGATCACCGTTCCGGTCGGCAACCTGCCGCCCACCATGCAGATCGGCACCCCGACGGTGGACCAGGGCGGCACCTGCGTCACCGGCACCGGCACGATCACCTGTTCCGGCATCGACCTGAGCGCGCCCGGCGTCGCCACGGTGTCGATCCCGGTCACCGTGGACGCGGCCGCCCCCACCGACCAGGTCTGGGGCGTCACCGGCTCGCAGGTCCTGAACGCCCTGAGCGAGGCGGTCGGCGGCAGCGGCGTGCTGGTCAACACCGGCGTCGTGCCGTACCTGCTGGGCGCGCTGGTGGACGTGCCCGCCGACGACACCGTGCTGCCCGGCACGACCGCGCTGGTCAAGGCGGTCGTCGACAACACCGGCACCGGACTTGCCGACGCCGTCCCGGTCACCGCCCTCGCCCCGGCCGGCACCACGTTCGACCCGAACGCCCTCCCGGCCGGCTGCACCTCGCTCACCAGCACCGCGCTGAGCTGCGGGATCACCCTGAACACGGGCGACTCCGCCACGCTGAACCTGCCGATCGCCGTGCCGAACCCGGCGCCCGCGTCCACCATCACCGGCGGCTGCCTGGACCTGGGCGGCGACGGCAAGTGCGACCCGGCCGACGTGAAGATCGGCGACTTCGACCTGCGTGAGCCGCTGACCGACGTCCTCTCGCTGGTCTCGGCGGCCCCGGCCACGATCACCCCGGGAAAGACCGGCATCGCGTCCGTGCAGCTCGGCACCACCCTCGACCGCGACGACCTGAAGCTCACCGTCGACCCGGCCGGGCTGCCGGGCGGCCTCGCGGTCACCGCGGCGACCGTGGCCGGGGCCGGGTGTACCGTCACCGCCGGTGCGGTCTCCTGCCCGGACGTGGACATCGCCGGCGGTGACATCGCGAAGCTGAACCTGACCCTGGCCGCCGACCCGGCCGCCCACCCCGGCGACACCTGGGCCCCGGCGATCACGCTGGCCCAGGGCCTCACCGACACCACCGTGCTGAAGAACCTGGTCGCCACGGTCGGCGCGGCCGACAACGGCAGCGGCCTGTCCGTGCCGGTGACCGTGCCGGCCGACGGTACGGTGCTGCCCGGCACCAGTGCCGACCTGCGGATCAGCATGATCAACCCGGGGCCGTCGCTGCTGCCGCACGCCCTGGCCGCGATCAAGGCGCCGGACGGCACCACCTTCGGCGTCCTGGACGCGCCCGCCTCCGGCCTGTGCGCCAAGGACTCGTCCACGCTGGTCACCTGCGTCACCGATCTGGCCGTCGGCGCGCTGCCGTTCCGGCTGCCGCTGGACATCCCGGCGACCACCACACCCGGCTCGACCATCAGCGGCGGCTGCCTCGACCTGAACGTCGACGGCGTCTGCGGCTCGCCGGACACCCCGCTGCCCGCGTTCGACCTGGGCAAGCCGTTCGGCGCCCAGGCCCAGGTCAGCCTGGAACCGGGCACGATCGTCCCGGGCGGTACCGGCACCGGCGTGCTCCGGCTGACCGCCGACCGGGCCCTCAGCGGGCTGACCGCCACCGTCCCGCTCACCGGTCTGCCCACCGGGCTCACGGTGACCGGCGCGACCGGCCCGGCCGGCTCGATCTGCACCCTGGCCGGCGCGATCGTCTGCACCGGCGTGACCGCGCCGAACGCCACCACCGACCTGGTCACGGTGGCGCTGAAAGCCGCGTCGTCGATGCCCGGCGACGTGGCCTGGACCCCGCCGGCGGTGACCGTCACCAACGCGGCCGGCGACGTCGCCGAGACCGTCGGCACGCTGATCCGGACCGGGACGCCGGTCTCCGACCTGAAATACGCCATCACCGCCCCGGCCGGCACGATCGCCCCCGGTGGCACGGCGGCGCTCACCGTCGGCGTGACCAACGCCGGCCCGTCCGACGCCCTCGCCGCGGTCACCCGCATCAAGGCGCCGGCCGGCACCACCTTCGGCGACCTGACCGGCACCACCGCCCAGGACTGCGCCACCGTCGGC
This sequence comes from Actinoplanes rectilineatus, assembly GCF_000962825.1. Lineage (GTDB taxonomy): Bacteria > Actinomycetota > Actinomycetes > Mycobacteriales > Micromonosporaceae > Actinoplanes > Actinoplanes rectilineatus. The sequence continues at coordinate 36,747 of NZ_JZKF01000056.1, read as the reverse complement.
GTCACCCAGCTGGACTGCACGGTGAACCTGGCACCCGGCGCCCCGGCACTGCAGTGGCAGCTCCCGGTGCAGGTCCCGGCGAACGCCGACCCGGACACCGACCTCTCCGGTGGGTGCGTCGACACCAACCGGGACTCGACCTGCGGGGCGGGCGAGACGCTGCTGCCCACCCTGCACCTCACCCCGACCCTGGCGCAGGGGCTGACCGTCACGGTGCCGAACCCGCCGACGATCCAGCCCGGGCGTACCGGCAGCGTCGGGGTGGACCTGACCGCCACCCGGGCCCGGACCGGTCTGGCGGTGAGCGTGCCGCTGGTGTCGCTGCCGGCCGGCATGGCGATCACCGGCGCCCAGGCACCCGGCGCGGTGTGCGGCCTGGACCTGGTGACGGTGACGTGCACCGGTGTGGACGTGAAAGCCGGCGGCACCACCACGGTCACCCTGAACACCACGGTGCTGGGCACGGCGGCGCCGGGGGACACCTGGACGCCGACCGCCACGGTCACCGAGGGGCTGCAGTCGGTGTCGCGGACACTCACCGCCGCCACCATCGGCGATGCGGACACCGACGTCACGGTCGACGTGACCGCCCCGCTCGCCGGCCTGCTGAACCCGGGGGACGCCGGTGAACTCGCGGTGACCGTGGCCAACGCGGGGAGCTCCACCGCCCACGACGTCACCTACACCTTCCTGGCCCCGGCCGGCGCCGTCTTCACCCCGCCGGCCGGCACCACCGCCTCGCTCTGCGCGGTCGGCGCGTCCGGCGCCGCCACGACCTGCACCGTGGACGTCGGCGGCAACGCCAAGGTGCGCCTGCCGCTGCCGTTCGCCGTCTCGCCCACCGCCGACCCGCGGATCCCGCTCACCGGCGGGTGCGTGGACCTCGACGAGGACAGCGCCTGCACGCTCGCGGACACCGCCATCCCGGTCGTCACGCTCGCCGTCCCGCTGCTCGGCCGGCTCACCGTCGACGGCGTCCCGGCGACGGTCGTCCCCGGGCGCAGCGGCACCGGCGTGATCCGGGTGACCAGCACCGGCGCGCTGACGGCGGCGACCATCGCGATCCCGCTGACCGGCCTGCCCAGCGGAGTCACCGTCACCGCCGCCGGCGGACCGGAGGGCTCCGCCTGCGTGCTGACCCCGGCCCTGGTCACCTGCACGGGCATCGACCTGGCCGCCGGGAAGAACAACGCCGTCTCGGTGATCACCCAGGTGGCCGGCACGGTGGCCCCGGGCGTGACCTGGACGCCGTCCGGCATCACGGTCACCGCCGGCGGACAGGTCGTCACCGGCAGCGCCGCGCTGACCACGGTGGCCGACCGGTCGTCGAAGGTGACCTGGACGATCACCGGCACCGGCGGGACCGCCACACCGGGCGCGACGAAGACGATCACCGCGACCGCGACCAACTACGGTCCCTCGGACGCCCGCGACGGCAAGGTGACGGTGGTGGCACCGACCAGCACCACGTTCGGCGCCCTCACCGGCACGATCGCGCAGTACTGCCAGGCCGTACCCGGGAACCGGCTGTTGACCTGCGCGTACAACCTGGACGTCGGCTCCTCGGTGAGCTGGGCCCTGCCGCTGGTGGTCGACCCGACCCTGGAGGAGGGCGTCGAGATCGGTGACGGCTGCCTCTCCACCGACGGCAACACCACCTGCGACCAGGGCGACACCGGGTTCGGCCGGACCACCGTCGACCAGCCGCTGCGGGAGAAGGCGACGCTCACGCTGACCCCGGCGGTGGTCAAGCCGGGCGGCAAGGGCACCGCCAAGGTGACCATGAGCACGACCACCGGGTTCAGCAGCCTCAGCCTGACCGTCCCGCTGACCACCCTGCCCGCCGAGATCAGCCTGACCAGTGCGGCGATCGGCGGCGACACCTGCACGATCGCCAAGGACGCGGTCCGCTGCACCCGGATCGCGCTGGCCGCCGGCACCCCGCGCACCCTCAACCTGGGCGTGACGCTCGCCAGGAGCACCGAGAACAGCGAGGACCCGCCGACCTGGCAGGTCACCGGCGTCACCCTGGTCGAACCCGCCGACCCGGCCGACCAGGTCACCGTCGCCGGCGTGCTGGTCAGCACGGACCGGACGAGCACCGCGGTCAGCGTCGCCGTCGGGGCGCCCTCGGTGGCCACGCCGGCCCGCGGGGAGACGACCGTCCTGCCGATCACCCTGTCCAACTCCGGAACGGGGGCGGCGGTGGCGTACCCGGTGACCGCGGTCCTGCCTCAGGGCACCACACGCGGGACCCTGCCGGCCGGGTGCACCGCGGGAAGCACCGCCCGGATCGTCACCTGCACGGTGAACGTCGCGGCCGGCGGCACCACCAGGATCGCGCTGCCGGTGGTGGTCGGCACCGGCGCGACGCCGGGCAGCACGCTCAGCGGTGGCTGTCTCGACTCCGCGCTCGCCACCGGCACCCCGGTCTTCGACCTGGCCTGCGGCGGGAAGACCGACGTGGCGCTGCCCAGCCTCAAGGTCAAGCAGTTCCCGGTGGACCTGAGCCTGCAGTACTCCGGCGGCACGGTGTCCGCGACCAACGGCGGGTCGGTGCTGCTGCGCGTCGACTACGGCAACAAGGGCACCCAGACCGCCAAGGACGTCGAGTTCCTGCTCGTCCCGCCGGCCGCCACCACCGTGCAGCGCGTCGAGATCGTCGGGGACACCGACGAGAGCACCGCGAGCATCGCGTCGGCCACCACCGCCACCTGTACGGCGGCGACCGACGTGGCGGCCGGCGCGGTGCGCTGCGTGGGCCCCGACTCGGCGGCCGAGAGCGGCAGCCAGCTGCTGGTCACCCTCAAGGTGGGCACGGTGGAGAAGGCCGGCGTGCACGCCCTGAAGATCACCGTCAGCACGGTGGACGACGACGGCAACGCCGCGGACAACGCCCTCGAGGTGCCGATGAGGCTGGCCGCCGCGGACAGCGACGACGAGACCGCCGGCGAGGACGAGGACGACGGCGGCAGCACCGACGAGAGCGACGGGACCGGCAGCGACGACGCGTCGCTGGCCACCACCGGCGCCAAGGTCACCGGAATGGCGACCCTGGCGGTCCTGGCACTGGCCGGCGGCGCGGGCATCCTGCTCCTGGTCCGCGGCAACGACCCGCTGACCGTCTCGGACAACAGGTTCCGGCACGCCCGCGACCCGCAGACCCGGTTCCGGCACGCCGCCCGCCGCACCCGGCGATGACGACCCTCAGACGCCGGGCCACTCGTGGACGGGGATGTTCTCGTGCATCAGCGGAAGGTAGCGGCGCAGCATCTCGTGCAGCGCCCGCTGCCGGTCCTGGCCCTGCGCCTCCAGCGCGTGCAGCGTCTCCACCTGCCAGGCCGCGCCGTTGCGGTGCCGCAGGCAGCGCTGCTCGATGATGCCGAGGAGACGGTCCCGGTGGGTGGGGGAGACACCCCAGGCGTCCAGCCCCTCGGCCGCCTGCGGGAGCAGCCGGCGCAGCACCAGCTCGGTGACCGGCAGGGTGCCGTGACCGGGCCAGAAGACACTCGCGTCGATGCCGTGCCGGGCGCAGTTGTGGAAGTTCTCCTCGGCCGCACGGAAGCTCATCTGCGACCAGACCGGGCGGTCGGCCTCGGCGAGCGTCCGGACCAGACCGTAGTAGAACGCCGCGTTGGCGATCGTGTCCGCCACCGTCGGCCCGGCCGGCAGCACCCGGTTCTCCACCCGCAGGTGCGGCCGCCCGTCGACCACCGCGTAGATCGGGCGGTTCCACCGGTACACCGTCCCGTTGTGCAGCCGCAGCTCGCTCAGCTCCGGGATCTCGCCGCGCTCCAGGATGTCCGCCGGATCGTCGATGTCGCAGATCGGCAGCAGCGCCGGGAAGTATCTGACGTTCTCCTCGAACAGGTCGAACACACTGGTGATCCAGCGTTCCCCGAACCACACCCGCGGGCGTACGCCCTGCGCCCGGATCTCCTCCGAGCGGGTGTCGGTGGCCTGCTCGAAGAGCGGGATCCGGGTCTCACGCCAGAGCTCGCGCCCGAACAGCAGCGGCGAGTTCGCGCCCAGCGCCAGCTGCACCCCGGCGATCACCTCGGAGGCGTTCCAGTACGCCGCGAAGTCCGCCGGACTGACCTGCAGGTGGAACTGGGTGCTGGTGCAGGCGGCCTCGGGCGCGATGGTGTCGGTGGTGACCGCCAGCCGGTCCACGCCGTCGATGCGGATGTCCAGGTCCTCGCCGCGGGCCGCGAAGATCTGCTCGTTGAGCAGCTGGTACCGCGGGTTGGCGGAGATCGATTCGCCGGTCAGGTGTTCGCGCCGCAGGGTGGGCAGGATCCCGATGGTCACCATGTGTGCCCCGGCGGTCCGGGCGCGGCGCTCCGCCTCGTTCAGGCTGGCCCGCAGGCCGCGTTCCAGTTCGGCGAAGTCGTCACCGGCCAGCCGCCGCGGCGGCAGGTTGATCTCGACGTTGAACTGGCCCAGTTCGGTCTGGAAGTCCTCGTCCGCGATGGCGCCGAGCACCTCGGCGTTGCGCATCGCCGGATCGGCCGCCTCGTCGATCAGGTTGAGCTCGATCTCCATGCCGGTCATCGGCCGCTCGAAGTCGAAGCGGGACTCCCGCAGCATGGTCGCGAAGACGTCCAGGCTCCGGCGGATCTTCTGCCGGTACCTGGTCCGGTCCTCCCGGGTGAAGTTGGTCTGGTCGACTTTCTCGCCCATGTCGCACCACCTTCCGAGCCGTCAGCGGCGGGGGAGAGCGCGCGGGGCGGCGGGCTTCCCCTCGGCCTCATGATGACCGCTGTCCACTGCGGATTCACCGCTTCGGTTCACCATTGCCGCCAGGCGAACGGTGCGGTGCCGTGTCAGGTTGACCATGGACGGCCGGTATACCCGCCGGCCCCGCCTTCCACACCGCCCGCTGGTGACGGGCCCCGGAGTGCGGCGTCAGCGCAGCCAGGCGGCGAGCACCACGCCGAAGATGACGAGCCCCAGCGTGGCCTGCATGAGCAGGACCGGGCCGAGGTGCGACCAGCGGGTCGGGATGCGGGGCGTGAGTGGCTGCATGGTGGTCAGGTTCACCACCTGCATCAGCTTGACCGGCAGGGTGGGGTCGGCCTGCGGCTGGGTGCGGACCTGGACGAGATCGCCCCGGTGCAGCGCCGACTGCGGCAGCTGTCCGTGCATCTCGATCTCGTAGGTCTGTCCCAGGTCGTCACGCAGGCGGACCGGGGTGACCAGGAACTCCGGACCCTTGCGAAGCTCCTTGAGGGTCCGCCGGGCCGGTTTCATCCGGAGCAGCGCGCCGACCATCTGCGCGATGCCGGCGGCGATGAAGACGGCGACGGCCAGTGGCCGGCCGACCTGGACCTCGCGCGTGTACGAGGCCTGGAAGCCGAGGAAACGGCCGGTGATGATGGGACTGACGTGCCGGAGGATCCGCTCGCGGTGCAGCTCGGTGTCTTCCATTGGGGGTCACCTCCTGGATGTTCTTCAATGCTACGGAGTGAAATGGCTCCAGCACCGTGAGTGAATCAGCGCATCCTGATCTCTCTGCTTACCTCCTTCTCCTCATGCCTGTGGCGCAATACTGCCGAATTCGCTACTGATCTGGGCAAAGACACCCTCCGGGCACCCTCGAAGAGGTGAACTGTTCTCGGAAATCCATCCGGCAACCCGGGGATGGCATCCGGTCGGCCGGAGGCACACGGCAGGCCGGGAATGGGGGAGGAAGCCCAGTGGCGTCGACGAACGCGTACGTCAAGCCGGAGAGCCTGCTGGCGCAGACCGCCCGCACCATGGTCGAGGCACACGGCGGCGGCTCCGGCCCACGCGACGGCATGACGCTCTGCCCCACCTGCGGCGAACGGCTGCCCTGCCGGATCGCACTCTCCGCCGCCGAGGTGCTGGCCGCCGCCGGACTGGCCGAGGAATCCGGCCTGGTGGCGCTGACCCGGCCGGCGGCGCTCCGCGACGACACCCGCCCACCCTGGGCCACACCCCTGGAGGAACCGGTCTGGGAGGACTCGTGGTCGACACCGGAGGAGCCGCCGCCGGCGCGTACCCGGTCGCGATCACGGTACCGCGACGACGACGCCGAGGAGCCGGTCCCGGCGTACCAGCCGTCGCACGGCCGGCACTCGCACAGCCGGGGCCTGCACAGCGAACCGGTCGAGGACGACCTGCCGCACTCGTCCGCGCGACCGATTTCGCCCACGCCGATCCGAACGTCCGCGCCCCCGGTCTCGCCGACGCCGGTCGCCTCGTCCGCGCCCCCGGTCTCACCGAGGCCGGTCGCCTCGTCCGCGCAGCCGGTCTCACCCACGCCGGTCGGTGCCTGGGAGGACAGCGGCTGGGCCAAGCCCGAGCCGGAACCGGAGAACGGCGGCGCCGGAGCCCGCACCCCCACCCCGGCCCCACCCTGGGCGTTCCCCTCCATCGACGAGACCGGTCACCCCGCGAACGACCCCGAGCCGACCGGTGCCGCAAACGCCGACCGGGGATACAGCCTCCCGGGCGAAGACCCTTCCCACGGTACGAGCGAAGAGCCCACTGACCCCGACGACAGGGGCTACACCTCCCCGTGGGCGGCCGAACCGGAACCGCAGCCCCGGGGCAGGGGACGCGGATCCCAGCAGGCCGACACCGGGTACACCTCGCCGTCATGGGTGACCGGGGCATCCGACCACGAGGAACCGGAGGAGCCCGCGCCGCCGGCCCACCCGGAATACACCGGAGGCGGCAGCCCGACCGGTCTCGCCGGCCGCATCCACGGACACTCGTCACCGGCGGCCGGGCTGTCCCGGCCGTCCGGGGCCACCGCGCCGTCCGGCGGTCCCGGTCTCCCCACCGGCGGCAACCCGTCCCGCCCCACCGGCCTGTCCGGCGCCTCCCTGTCAGGAGTCTCGGGCTCGTCCGGGGACTCGAGTGGGTCCGAGGGCGCAAGCTCGTCCCGCGGAGGCTCGTCCGACCAGCCGTCCGGACTGGCCCGCCGCGCCAGGATCCCGTTCGAGGAGGCGTTCCGGGGTGACCTCAACGCACCCCTCGGCACCTTCAACTCCCCGGCCAGCAGCGGCCTGAGCGGTCCCGCGGGCGGTGGCTACGGCTCCGCGGGCGGTGGCCTCAACGATCCTGCCGGTGGCGGCTACGGTCCGGCGAACGGTGGCGGCCTGTCTCACGGTGGCGGTCCGTCTCATGACGGCGGTCTCTCTCATGGCGGCGGTCTCTCCCATGGTGGTGACTTCTCCCATGGTGGTGACTTCTCCCATGGTGGTGGCCTCTCCACGCCGGAGCCGAACGGGTCGGCCCGGCCCTACCAGGAATCGCCGCTCTCCGGCGACGGCACGGGCCTGAACGCCCTGTCGCTGCCGAACCCGAACTCCGCGCCGCCAACCCCGCGGATCTCCCTGCCCCCGCTGCCCGGAAAAGCGGGAACCGAGGACTCCCAGGAACTCCCGCCGACCTGGGCCGCCCCGACCCGGCCGGACGAAAGCCCGTCGAGCGGCGAGTCCGGCCTCGGGCCTTCCACAGCCTCCGGTCTCGGGCCTTCCACGGCCTCCGGTCTCGGCGCCGCGCAGTTGGCCTCCGGTCTCGGCCAGCCCTCGCACAGCGGCCCCTCCCAGGGTGGCCTCCCGCAGGGGGGACCCGGCTTGGGCGGTCTGTCCCGTCCGGGCGGTGACCTGGCGTCGCGGCTCGCGCCGCCGCCCGCCCCCGAATCCCCTTCCGGCCTGTCCGCGGGCCCCGCACCGATGGGCCCGTCGCTGGCCGGCGGATTCGCCTCGGGTGGATTCGCGGCCGGCGGAAACACCGAATCGTCCACCACCCCGGCCTACCAGGACGAGCCGTCCTCGGGGCTTCAGCCAGCCGCACCATCCTCGGGGCTCCAGACGGCTGGTCCCTCTTCGGGACTCCAGACGGCTGGTCCCTCTTCGGGACTCCAGACGGCTGGTCCCTCTTCGGGGCTCCAGCCGGCCGCACCGGCCGGGGGCTTCCAGATGGCCGGTTCGGCCTCCGGTCTCCCGGCGGCACCGCCCCCCGCCCCGCCTGTCGGGCAGGCCGCCACCCACATTCCGCCGCCGGCCGCGACGTTCCAGGCTCCGGCGTCCCCGCCCTCCACTTCGCAGGCTCCCGCGCCGCAAGCCCCGACCCTGCAGGCTCCGGCACCGACCCTGCAGGCGTCGGCGCCCCAGGCACCTACTCTTCAGGCGCCGGGTCTTCAGGCATCGACCCTGCAAGCATCGACCCTGCAGGCGCCCGGTCTTCAGGAGTCCACTCTGCAGGCTCCGGCGCCCCAGGCTGAGACGCCGCCGGCCCCGCCCGCCCCGGGGATTCCGACGCCGGAACTGGGACAGCCGGCCACCTACAGCCAGCAGAACAGCCCGCTCGACGCTCCCCGGTTCACCCGCTCGGCCCGTCCCATGCAGCACAGCACCACGGCCGACGGCGGTGCGGTGCCGCTGCCGCCGCCTCCCGGGAGCGGCGTACGGCACCAGGCCGGCGATCACGGCGTACCCCCGAAAGGAACGACACCCGCACCTGCCGTGACCGGGATGGGGACCGAGACGCCGCAGGCGGCCGGTCGTCCGCAGTTGCAGGCGCCGGATCTGGGACAGTACGCGCGCCCGCAGACCCCGGACGCGGGGACGGCCGGTGCCGCTCCGCAGAATTCGGGACTCGCCCACAGTGCTTCGGGACTCGGCCAGAGCGCTTCAGGTACGGGTCAGAGCGCTTCGGGCCTGGGCCAGGCCACTTCGGGTCTGCAGGCTCCGAACATGGGGCAGAGTGCTCCGGGTCTGCAGGCTCCGAACATGGGGCAGAGCGCTCCGGGTCTGCAGGCTCCGGACATGGGCCAGCACGGTGCGCAGGCGTCGGGTCTCTCCGGTCTGTCGGCAGTCGCGCCGTCCGCCCCGGCGCCGTCCGAGGGGCCTGGCGACGGTTCCGCGGCGCCGAGCGGACTGCCCCGCTTCTAGACATGTTTCGTGGTCAGGGTGCGAAGCCCGTCCGCGTGGTGATTTCGGGCGCGTTGGACGCCCGAAGTCACCACACCCGTGGCGGTGTGGTGATTATGGGCGCGTTGGACGCCCGAAGTCACCACACCCGTGGCGGTGTGGTGATTATGGGCGCGTTGGACGCCCCAAGTCACCACACCCCTGGTGGTGTGGTGAATACGGGCGCGCTGGACGCCCGAAATCACCACGCTGTTGTGGGTGTGGTGAATTGGGGCGTCCAGCGCGGCCGTAATCACCCCACCCCACCACGGTCGTGCGGTCGGGCCGTGCCTGTGCGAGGCGCGATGCGCGGCCAGGCCCACGGTGCTGCCGGGCTTTTCGTATCTGGCCCTGTCCGGTCAGGCGACCAGCCGGCTCCACACCACTTTGCCGCCGGTCACCGGGAGCACACCCCACGCGTCGGTCAGGTCTCGGACCAGGTGCAGTCCGCGACCGCCCGCGTCGGCGACCGTCGGCTCGAGGGCGCGCGGCATCCGCCGGCTGCCGTCCCGGACCGCCAGGGTGATCCGTCCCGCGCGCCGGCCCAGCGTGACCTGCATGGTGGTGTGCGCGTGCCGGACCACGTTCGCCACCAGCTCCGTCGCGACCAGAGTGGCGTTCGAAGTCACCTCCGCGCCGTGCGCCCACGCCGAACAGGCGTCCCCGACGAGCCGGCGCACCTGACGGCAGGCCTCCGGCAGCGGGCGCAGCCGGACGCGTACCCGGGCACCCTCGCCGTCCAGGATCTCCAGAGCGTCCGAACGGCTGCCGGCCACGTCCACCAGCGCCAGCGCCGGGTCGGTCGCCAGCGCCGCCCGGGTGTCCGCGTTCGCACCGCAGATCACGATCGGGATGTCCGGGAATTCGGTGGCCGCCCGGATCGCCGCGGCCAGCGGCTCCAGCGCCCCCGGCTCGGCGACCCGCAGACGGGCGACGTCGAGCAGCAGACGGTCCGGCATCACCGACAGGCTGCGCCGGACCGCCGCGCCGAAGGCGTCACCGGTGATCCGGTCCAGGGTGCCGGCGACGGTCAGGACAGCGACCGGAAGGTTCCCCTCCGGCCGGCAGATGAGCTGGCTCGGCATGGGCGCTCCTTCCGGGTACCAGGAATCGCAGACCCCCCAGGGTGCCCGGTGAGCAGCTCCGGCAAACGGAGAAAAAGCACCTTCTGAAGCATGGCCGGGAGTCCGGCGCTTGAGACGGGGCAAAATAAAGTACCGTTGCGCGCCATGGGTGTGTCGCAGCGGTTGAAGAACCGGTTCCGCAAGTTTCTGCAGCGTCCCGGGACAACAGTGGACCTCGGCCCGCTGTCGAAGCGCCTGGGAGCCATCGAGGCGCGAGAAGAGGCGCTCCAGGAACTGGACGACGCCGCGTTGACCGAAGCGGCCCGGGAGGCCGACAGTTACGTCGAGATCTGTGCCATCGGACGGGAGGCGTCCCGGCGGGCCATCGGCCAGCGGCCGTACGACGTTCAGCTCCTCGGTGCCATGGCCCTGCTCGACAAGCGGGTCGCCGAGATGGCCACCGGTGAGGGCAAGACGCTCACCGCCACCATCGCGGCGTACGGGCATGTCCGTCTCGGCGACGGCCCGGTCCACGTGCTGACCGTCAACGACTACCTCGCCAAGCGTGACGCCACCTGGATGGAGCCGATCTACACGCTGCTCGGCCTGACCGTCGGCTGGATCACCGAGGCGATGACGCCGGAGGAGCGCCGGGAGGCGTACGCGGCCGACGTCACCTACGTGTCGGTCAGCGAGGCCGGCTTCGACTACCTGCGCGACCAGCTGGTCACCGACGTCGCCGACCGGGTGCAGCGTGAACTCGCCACCGCGATCGTCGACGAGGCCGACTCGATCCTGATCGACGAGGCCCGCGTGCCGATGGTGCTCGCCGGCAGCGTGGCCACCGAGTCCAACCCGGTGCTCGAGGCCGCCGAGATCGTCCGCGGGCTGCGCAACGGCAAGGACTACGAGGTGGCCGAGGACGGCCGCAGCGTGGCGTTCACCGACGATGGCCTGAAGAACGTCGAGGAGCAGCTCGGCGGCGTCGACCTGTACGCCGACGACCAGGTGGAGCACCTCTCCGCGGTCAACGTCGCCCTGCACGCGCACGCGCTGCTGCGCCGCGACGTCGACTACATCGTCCGCAACGGCGGCGTCGAGCTGATCGACGAGATGCGCGGCCGGGTCGCCCAGCGCCGCCGCTGGCCGGACGGTCTGCAGGCCGCCGTGGAGGCCAAGGAGGGTCTGACCTCCACCGCCGAGGGCGAGGTGCTGGACACCCTCACGGTGCAGGCCTTCATCGCGCTGTACAAGAACGCGTGTGGCATGACCGCGACCGCGGTGCACGTCGGCGAGCAGCTCCGGGAGTACTTCAAACTCGAGGTCGCGGTCATCCCGTCGAACACCCCGAACATCCGCGAGGACGACCCGGACCGGATCTACTCGGCGCACGACATGCGCGACGAGGCACTGGTCGAGGAAATCAAGATCGCGCACGACAAGGGCCGTCCGGTTCTGATCGGCACCCTGGACGTGAAGGCGTCCGAGCGTCTCGCCGAGCAGCTCGCAGCGGCCGGCGTGCCGAGCAGCGTACTGAACGCGAAGAACGACGTCGAGGAAGCCACCATCATCGCCGAGGCGGGCGCGCTCGGCGCCGTCACCGTCTCCACCCAGATGGCCGGCCGCGGCGTCGACATCCGCCTCGGCGGCTCCGACGAGAAGGACCGCGACGCGGTGGTCGAGCTCGGCGGCCTCTACGTGATCGGCTCCGGCCGCCACGACAGCCGCCGCGTCGACGACCAGCTGCGTGGCCGCGCCGGCCGGCAGGGCGACCCGGGCGCCTCGGTGTTCTTCGTCAGCCTCGAGGACGAACTGGTCACCCGGCACGCCGGTGACATCCTGCCGGCGTCGCCCCGGATGGACATCGACGGTGTCGTCCACGACGCCCAGGTGGAGTACGCGGTCGAGCACGCCCAGCGGGTCGCCGAAGGCGTCAACCACGAGATCCACCGCAACACCTGGCGGTACAGCGTCGTCATCGAACAGCAGCGCCTGCTCCTGGCCGAACGCCGCGAGCGCCTGCTGACCTCCGAAGTCGCCGCGATCATGCTGCTGGAGAAGTCCGAGGAGAAGGCGAAGGAGACCGACGAGGACGTGCTGTCCGACTCGGCCCGGGCGATCGCCCTCTACCACCTGGACCGTCTGTGGGCCGAGCACATCGCGTACCTGAACGAGGTCCGCGAGGGCGTTCACCTGCGCGCCCTGGGCAAGCTGGACCCGCTCGACGAGTTCCACCGGGCGGCGGTGCCGGCCTTCCAGGAGCTGCTGACCCAGGTCGAAACCCGCACGATCGAGACGTTCGACGAGGTCGACCTGACCGACGGCTGGCAGCCGGACCGGGCCGAGATCGTCCGCCCGAGCGCCACCTGGACCTACCTGGTGCACGACAACCCGTTCGGGTCCGAACTCGACCGCCTGATCGCCGCAGTCGGCCGCCGCCTGACCTCCGGCGGCTGACAGACCGACCTCCCTCGGGCAGGCGGGCACCCTTTCCGCCCTCCTGCCCGAGCGCCCGGACAGTTCGCCTTCATCACACCCGATCATGTTGTCGGGTGTGCTCGCCGTGCTGTTGAGGGCAGCCATCGCACCCGATCATGTCGTTGGGTGCGCTCACCGTGTCGGTAAGGGCGGCCATCGCACCCGATACATCATCGGGTGCCGCCTGCCGCCTGCCGCCTGCCGCCTGCCGCCTGCCGCCTGCCGCCTGCCGCCGCCAGATCGTGTTTGTGGGTCCCGGGGCTGAGGTGGGTAACTGCACCCGGTGTCGCCGTCGGGTGCGGTCACCGTCTGATTTGGGGTGATCGTCGCGCCCGATCATGTTGACGGGTGCACGCACCATGCCGACGACGGTGGTCGGCGCACCCGATATGTCATCGGGTACCGCGACCGCCTCATGTTTCGCGAGTCTTGAGGCCCGGGCCGGTGACGGCACCCGGTGAGGCCGTTGGGTGCACTCACCGTCCCGTTCGGGGAGGCCGCTGCACCCGACCATGTTGTTGGGTGCGCTCAAATCCCGTTCGAGGCGGTCGTCGCACCCGATCTTGTCATCGGGTGCGCCCGCCATCGAGCAGGACGGTCGTTGCGCCCGTTGCATCATCGGGTGCTGCCACCGCCTGCCGTCGGGTGCTGCCACCGCCTCATGTCCCGCATGTCCCGCATGTCCCGCATGGCCCGTGGCCCGTGGCCCCGGCCTGGGGCGGTGGGCGCGCCCGGTGTGGTCGTCGGGTGCGTTCGCCGTCTGATTTGGGTCGGTCGTCTTACCCGATCACGGCGCTGGGTGCGCTCGCCGCGCCGGTGACGGTGGTAGCCGCACCCGATACGTCATCGGGTGCCGCAGCCGCCTCGTGCTCCGTGGGGTCTGAGACCAGGTCGGTGAGTGCACCCGGTGCGGTTGTTGGGTGCGGCTACCGTCTGGTTGAGGTGGCTGTCGTACCCGATCATGTTGTTGGGTTGGCTCGCCATGCCGGTGACGGCGGTCAGCACACCCGATATGTCATCGGGTGCCGCCACTGGCCGGTGTGCTGCTCATCCTGCGCGATGCTGCTCATCCTGCGCGATGCTGCTCATCCTGCGCGGTGCTGCGCGGTGCTGCGCGGTGCTGCGCGGTGCAGCGCGGTGCAGCGCGGTGCAGGTTGATCTAGCTGCCGATTCTGGACGTTGACGGGGGTTCGGGTGAGGGCTTTGGCGTGGGCCGCGCCACGGGTTCGGCGGACCGGCGACCTGGCCGTCATTCGGCAATGCTTAATGAGGCTGACAGATAGCGTTACCGGAATGCATTTGTGTGACCGTGAACAATGTGGAACGTCTTTCCCACACTGTGGTTGGCGACTTGACCCGCGAACGGGCGGGCGGGAAATATCGTCCCCGCTTTACGCACAGTGATCGTTCATATTCGCTTGCCGCAGCAAATTCTGGGGGATGAATCAATGCCGGTCAGCGCATTGTCGCCGCGAGCCGATCGCGGTTCCGCGGGACCGGGCCGGGGTTCCGGCCGTCGTTCCGCCGAGCCGGCGTTGACCGTGACGGTTGCCATCCCGCTCACCGGTGACGTGGTGTCGCCGCAGGCCCACAAGCTGCTCGCCGCGGTGCGGGAGCTGGTCGAGCTCAGCCGGGGCACGGTGACCGTCGAGCAGGCCGAGGCGCCGGAGGAGTTCGTCGAGGAGATCCTGCCGGACGGTCCGGAGGTGCGGTTGCAGGTCTCGTCGCGCCAGGCGCTGCTGGAGGGTGTCCCGCTGACGTTGACCCGTCTCGAGTTCGACCTGCTGCTCTTCCTCGCCGAGCGCCCTCGGCGGGTGTTCAGCCGGGCTCAGCTGCTCGCCGCGGTCTGGGGTTACGAGCGGGCCGGCGAGCGCACGGTCGATGTCCACGTTCGCCGTGTGCGTCTCAAGCTCGGCTCCCAGGTCTCGCTGATCACTACGGTCTACGGGGTCGGTTACCGGCTGGCCGACGACGCCCGGGTCCTGATCATGCCGCACGACTGACCGGCCTGCCCCGCAAAGCCGGAAGCACCCGGGGGAGTGCTGTGACAACGCGGCCTGGTGAGTGCGGCAACGCGGCCCGGTGAGTGCGACAGTGCTGCTCGGCGAGTGCGGCAACGCGGCCCGGTGAGTGCGACAACGCCGCCCGGCGAGCATGATCGACGCATGCGTGTCACCCCCGTCTCGTACCCCAAATTGATCGATGATCTGGCCGATCGTCTCGCGAGTCGGGAATCCGACAGTCGCCTCCGGGTGGCCGTCGACGGCGCCGACGCTGCCGCCCCCGGAGCCCTCGCCGACGCCCTCGTCGATCCGTTGCGGGTCCTCGGTCGCCCGGTCGTCCGCGTCGACACCAGGGATTTTCTTCGTCCGGCCTCGGTGCGGCTGGAGTTCGGGCGGACCAATCCGGACTCGTTCTACTCCGGCTGGTTCGACGAGGCGGGCCTGATCCGGGAGGTTCTGGACCCGGCCGGACCGGGCGGCTCCGGGCGGATCCTGCTCAAACTGTGGGACGCCGACATCGATCGTGCGGCGCGTGAGCCTTATCGCGAACTCGCCGGTAACACGATCGTCGTGGTCAGCGGGCCGCTGCTGCTCGGCGCGGGCCTGCCCTTCGACTTCACTGTCCATCTTGAACTGTCGGCTGCTGCTCTGGAGCGCCGGACGCCCTCTGGCCTGCTCTGGACTGTGCCGGCGCATCGGCGGTACGTCGAGGAAGTGAATCCCGGATCGTTCGCCGACGTGGTCGTCCGGGTCGACGATCCGCGGCGGCCGGCGCTCGTGGTGGGCGATCGTTGAGCCGCGGCGCAAGACCCGTGTGCCGAGTCCGTGGCGGATTCGACCACTGACAGTTATGCTCCGGTTACTTTTTCGCGGGGGTCCCGTTTGGGATCTTCGGCGGTGGGTATCGACCGGCTCCACAAGTCGAGCCGTACCGGGACGAGGGTGACCCGGCGATGGTCCACCGGCTGGGGCTGATGGAAGGGCAGGGGGACAGCATGCTCGTCAACGGAGCGATTGTTGCGGGTAAGGGCTCGAGCACGGCGAAGCTGCGCTCGGTCGAGGAGATCGAGCAGATCCGGGCGCTCCTGCGGGACCGTTTCGAGGAGCTCAACACCGAGTACGAAGAGGCCGTCGCCCAGAATCATCGGCTTCGGCTGGTCGAGATCGGCGACGCGGCCGGCGACGACCAGGCCGACAGCGGGTCGAAGACGGCGGAGCGCGACGCCGCGTCGTCGCTGCTGCGCACGCTGCTCGACCGGCGCACCCAGGCGGAGCACGCGATGCAGCGGCTCGACGAGGGCACCTACGGCAACTGCGAGGGTTGTTCCCACCCGATCCCGGTGGAGCGCCTCGAGGTGTTCCCGTCCGCGACGTCGTGTGTGAACTGCAAGCAGGTCCGCGAGCGCCGCGCCAGCTGACGATTTCCGGGGCCTGCCGGCGGAGTGGGCCCCGAAATCGCAGGTCCACGGTGGACGGTCGTGGGTGAAATGCGCGGCCGCCCCATTTCCACGGCAAAGAGCGGCGTTCCGGTCACCGCCCGGCGATGCTCATTGTCAGATCTTTCCGGGGTACGCGTTCCACCTCCCACAACCACAGATGACCCGTCCCACCGCCACCCAGATCCTCGCGGCACCCGTGGTGCCGGCGCGGTGTCCCGTGGCGAGGGCGCAGGGCGCACCAGCCCGTCCGGACCGCAGTAGTGGCGAAGACGCGGTGAAACCGGTCCGGATCGCCGGCCGTGGCGAATCTCTGAACGGTCAGGCACTCCGGACCGCGGTAGTGCGGGCCGAAGTGCAGACGACGGTCCGAGCGGGCGGGTGACGCCTCAGCCGACGGCCGGAGTCACGTCGAGCGGCCGAGCGTGTTCCGGACGGCGAAGGCCGGGTATCCACTACCCCATGACGGACATCCGGAATCCCGACGAGCAGTCGCAGCCGCCCGAACCCGACGGTGATCCGCATGGCGGCGACTACGAGTACGACGAGGCGCACAGCGAGGGCACCGGTCAGGCCGTCCCCGACGCCCTGCGCGCCGAGGCCGACCGCCGACGGGACCTGAACCCGCCCGCGAGCAGGAGCACGTGACGGCTCAGGTCTGCGCGAACTGTACCGCCGCGAACAGCAGCCCCGCCGTCACCAGCCCGGTGGTCAGCACGGTCGCCACCGCCGCGGTGTCCAGTCCGACACCTCGCCGGTCGGCCACCAGTTTGGCGCTCACCACCGCCAGTACCGGGAAGCAGAGCAGCACCAGCAGGGCCACCACCGGCGCCGCCTGGTGCCAGTCGCCGGCCGAGGCTTCGCCGGTGCGGCGCAGCACGGTGTTGCCGATCACGCCGAGGAGCCCGCCGGCGAACCCGAACACGCCGAACAGCACGGTGTGCCCGAAGGTCAGGGGCCGGGCCGGCGGGGTGTACTTGACCCGGGTCTCCACCTCGTCGAGGTAGTCGGTGGCGTCCCGGTCGCCGCGCTGCCGGGGGATGCTCGCCTCGGGCAGGGAGTGCCCGAACCGTTCGGCCACCGGTCCGACCCGGTGGACGTATTCGGACCAGAGTCCGGCGGCCCGCGCGTCGACCTGTTCGAGGTCGCGTTGTGCCTGCCGGACGTCCTGCTGGGCGGCACGGAGTTCGTTCTCGGCTTCCTGGACGGCGCCGAGGGCGGCCCGGGCCCGTTCGGCGTGCCAGGTGGCCGCCTCCTGGCGCAGGTCGGCGGCGCGCTCGTCCAGCGTGGTGAGACGCTGCAGCACGGTGCGGTAGTCGGCCCGATCGAGGTCGGCCGGTTCGAGTTCGCTCATGAGGTTCCGTAGGGGATGATCACCTCGGCGCCGCGGTGGACCGAGCGGTCGAAATGCAGTGCTCGCCACGGGCGGGGGTACCAGTTCGGCGCCCCGGTGCCCGGGTAGAACGGCGAGAGTTCGCTGCCGTGCACGTCCAGCGCCACCCAGGCGCCGATCGGGTCGGTCCGCGACGCCTGCCCGCCGAGGGTGTCCCGGAGTAGTCCGGCGCCCCGCCACCATCCGATCACGTGCAGGCGGCGTTCCGGCCCCTGCCGCAGGATCGTCCGTATCTGGTCACCGGTGGTCCGGCCGCCGGGCAGGGCGTCCGCGGCGTAGATCAGGATGTAGTGCGGCTTGTCGGCGGGGAACGCGGAGGAGGCGTCGGCCGCGGCGTCCTCGAGGAGCATGTCCACGTTGTCGTTGTCGTAGCGTCCCGAGCCGGGGATCCGGGCGGCCAGCGAGTCGGCCGCGGCCCGGGCGTCGGGGTCCAGGCAGACGATCGAGAAGCGGGCGCCGTCCGGGCCGAACTGGGCGGCCAGGGACCGTCCGGCGGTGGAGAGGATCGCGCAGGCCTCGTCGGTGCGGGTGCCGAGGACGGCGAGGTTGCGGCCGGGTGCCCGGCGCATCACGGTGCGCGCCGACCGCGCCGCGACGTCGATGGTCTCGCCGAGCAGGGCGATCGGTGCCGGGGCGGATTCGGCGGCGCGCAGCGACCGGAAGTCGGGACTGTCCGCGAGCCGGGGCACCACGTCGCCGTCGAAGAGCCGGGGTGGCCCGATCTCGGGTGGTCGCCGCCGCCACAGCCGGTGCTGCAGGGCGCTCCACTGGTCCCGGTCGCCGGCGGACGGCACCCGGACGATCCGGTTGGCCCCGGACGCGCCGGAGTCCGCGTTCACCACCGCGTGGTACCGGGGCAGCGAGTCGGCTGCCGCGTTCAGTTCGGCGAGTACCCGGCGGGCCCGGGGCAGCGCGATCCGCAGCGAGAACTGGGCGACCAGCGCGGGCCGTCCCCACAGGGCCTCGATGCCGGAGACGTCCTGGCTGGCCAGCACCAGGTGGATGCCCTGGGACCGGCCGCGGCGGGCCAGGTCTTCGAGCAGGTCGACCGCCTCGTTGGCGACCGCGTCGCGCCCGGAGAGCAGGACCTGGAACTCGTCGACGACGGCCACGATCCGCGGCCAGGAGCCGTCCGGGTCCTCGGCGCGCAGTTCGGCGAGGCTGGTCACCTCGTGCTGTTTGGCGGCGTCCGCCCGGCGCCGTAGTTCGGTGCCGAGGAACCGGAGCAGGGCCAGGCCGAACTCCCGGTCGGTGTTGACGTTCACCCCGACGAGGCGGACGTGCGGCAGCCAGCTCGGGTCGCGCCGGCCCGGCGCGAACCGGGCGAACGACACGCCCTCCTTGAAGTCGAGCAGGTAGAACGCGAGTTCCTCGGGGGAGTAGCGGGCGGCCAGCGCGCCCATCCACGCGTAGATGAAGTTGGTCTTGCCGGTGCCGGACGGGCCGGCGATGAGCGCGTGCGGCGGGTAGTCGCTCAGGGTCACCTGCACGCGCGGTCCGTGCGGGCTGTCGCCGAGCGGCGCGGTCAGCCCGGTCGCGGAGCTCTCCCGCCACTCCTCGCCGGCGTCGGGCAGCAGGCTGTCCAGGGCCACCGGGGCCGGTCCGGCGGCCACCGCCTCGGCGATCTGCCGGCAGGTCGCGGTGACCACCGTGGCCGGTGGCGCCGGGTCCAGGCGGATCGGCAGGTCACCGGCGCTCTGGACGCGGGCGTCGTCGCCGGCGGCCGCCTCGATGAACTCGATGCCGTCGGTCTGGTCCACCGCGAGTCCCCGGATCACCAGGTGCACCCCGCAGGCCGCCCCGGTACGCAACAGCCGGTCGAGCTGGGACCGTTCGTGCCGGGACAGCTCGCCCGCCCCGAGCAGTACCGCGACCCGCCAGGGTTCCGGGCGCCGTTTGGTGGCGGCGTGGAGTTCCCGCACCGAGGAGTACTCCCCGGCGAGGACCGTCTCGTTGATCCGCCGGACGTGGTCGACCAGTTCGTCGAGGAGTCCGCCGAGGCCGTCCGGCCCGACGAAGGTGAGCACACCGGCCGGGGCGAGCGGCGCGAATCCGGCCAGTCCGCCACCGAGGTGCTCCGGGTCGTACCCGATCAGCTGCACCGACCCGGGGATGCTGGTGCCCAGCGCCCGCAGCAGCAGACCGGCCACCACGTCGTCGCCGGTCCGGCGGTCGCCGTCGACGACGATGTGCCCGTGGTCGAGGAGCCGGACCAGGGCCGGGACCTGCGGGGACGCCTGCTCGGGCAGCGGCTCGGGGTCGTCCGGGGGCGGTGGGGCCGACCCGGGTGCCCCGGACCACGCGCCACCGGCCCGTTCCGGGCGTTCGGCGCGGCGCGGTTCGGGCAGTGGGGCCTCGGGCAGCATCAGGCGCCCGATCCGCAGTTCGGCGGCGCGGGCCAGCGGGGTGGCCTCCCAGCTGTGCCAGGGTTCCCCGGCGGCGCCCGGCGCGGCCCGCTCGGCGGCGCCCGCCGCCGCACCGGCGAGGCCGGCGAGTTCGGTGGCGTGCCAGGTCTCGATCTCGGCCAGCCGCTGGTCCCGGGTGGCCTTGAGTTTGTGCCGGCGGGCCTCGGCGGCCGCGCTGATCCGCTGCCACTGGTCCAGCGCCGCCGTCTCGGCCTTGCGGGCCAGATCCAGGGCGGTCTGGGCGAGACCCAGGGCGTGCGACAGCCCGGCCCGGATCTCCATCACCTGTTGCTTGGTGGATTCAGCCATGTCCCGCCGGCATCGTCGTCTCGGGCATCTCGGGTGGTGCGGGGGTCACCGGCGGTCGCCCTCGGCGGCCCCGGCACCGGGGTGTACCGGCTCGGGGGCGTCCGGGTTCAGCGCACCGGCGTCGCGTCCGAGCCGGGCCAGTAGTACGCCGGTCAGCACGCTCGCGGTGACCGCGGTGTCCGCAGGGTGCCCGGCCGGCCGGTCGGCCCCCTGCTGTTTCTCCACCGGGACCCGGCAGATCCGGTCGATCAGCGTCTCCAGCACACCGGGTTGATTCCCCGGCAGCAGCGCTTTCACCCGTCCCTCGGCGGCGGTGCGCAAACGGGGGACGTCCTCCGGGCGGGGCTCGTGGCCGAGCAGGTCACCGGCGAGGCGGTGCAGCACCGCGGGGGTGACCGCGGCCAGTCCGAGGCCGGTCGACGCGTTCACCGCGTGCAGCTCGCGGCCCAGCCGGGACCGGTCACCGGCGCGGACCCCGGCGGCGACCCGGCGCAGCAGCTCGGCGGTGTCGGTGCCGTCCGGTTCGGGGGTCTTCTCCGGGGCGGGCTCGCCGGTCAGCTCGGCGACCCGCCGCTGCCACCACGGGCCGAGCCTCTCGGTCGCCGGTGCGGTCGCCTGCTCGTCGCCGCGGGCCGAGTCGTCCGGCCGCATCGAGGCCCGCCACTCCTGGCCGGGGGCCGCGCCGGGGGTGCCGGCCAGCCCGACGGCGGCCAGGTAGGCGTCGATCGCGTCCTGGGCGGCGCGCAGGGCCGCTGCCGCGCGTTCCACGTGTTCGGTGGCGTTGCCCAGCTGGGGTACGCCCATCGGGTCGACGGACTGCTCGCGGACCCACATCAGGATCTCGGTGGCGCTGCGCAGCTTTTCCATCGCCGCGGTCACCTGACCGGTGGGAAGCTCGTCGGAGGTGGCGCGGAGCTGGGCGCCGAGTTCCTGCAGCAGCGACATCGTGTCAGAGGGTCGCCGTGTAGGTCTGCGCCTGCTCGACGGCCACCAGAGTGGCGCTGAGGCACTCCTCGAGCTGTTGATCGGCCTGGGAGAGTGACGCGTGGGCGGCCCCGACGGCGTCGTTGGTGCTGCCGTCGAGGGCGGCGGCCAGGCTCTGCTGAGCCTCACCGATCTTCTCCCGGGCCGCCTGTATCGCCGCCTGCCCCTCGGAGACCTGCTGAAGTGCGGCGTCCACGGCAGCTCTTACCTCGGCGACACTGGCCACCCGTGCAGCCTCCTGTACGGCGTTCCCACTTGCGTTCCCAGCCTACCGCCCGGTTCTCGCCGTGCCGTGTTCGGATGCCCTATTTGGCAGACCCCGATCACCGCGGTCCACCGGCCGGATCCGGCACACCGGCACCCGCCGTCGACGACGATCACCCAGCTGGCCTGCTGTACGGCCCGCAGTCCACTGTGGATCATGATAACCCGCGGGGCCGTCGTCCGCATCGAAGTGGCCCGGCCGGGCCGTCACCCGATCAGCGGGGGACCGACGACGGGCCGCGGACCTCGGCGCCCAGGGCCGTGGCGCGCTCGCGCAGCTCCCGGTCGGCGGTGACGACCACGGTGCGCCTGCCGGCGGACTCCTGGCGTACCACATCAATGATCTTGTCATCGCCGGAGCCGGACGCGCGCTCCAGGCGCACCCCACCCGGACCTTGCGGAATGTCCCGGGCCCGGCCCTCGACGACCAGGACCACCTCGACCGGGCCGGGAAGGCCGGGCAGTCCCGTGGCCGGCAGCGCCGCGAGGTCGTCGCGCAGCCGGATCGCGGCGCCCGCCCGGTCGCGCCACCAGCCGTCCGGCACCGAGCCGACCACGTTGGCGCCGTCGACGATCACCAGGGGCGCAGATCCGCGCTCCGGGCCTGCGGACGCACCGGGAGGGGCATCCTGATGTTGAGGTGCCGGGGGCGCAGGCTCCTGGAACACGGGTGTCAGGGGCGGTTCGGCCATGAAGTTGAGCGTACTCCAGTCAACTTTTTTCGCGATCCGGGAATCACCGGCCCGCTTCACGCGCTTCTGACACGTGGGTTCCCTGATGTCCCGGGAGCCCACCGAAGTACCAGGGGAGAGAGCACAGATGAGCATCGGACCGTTCGGGCCCACCGGGCCCGGCCAGTGGGACGACCTGTTCGCGCGCTTCTTCGGTGCGGCCGAGCCGCGCCGCGCGGCGCAGCGATTCGACATCGCCCGCTACATGAGCAACGACGCCCGGCACGTTCTCGCCGACGCCGCACGCCGGGCCGGCGAACTGGCCGGCACCGCCCGGCCCCTCGCCGACCTCGACACCGACCACCTGCTGTGGGCCGTGCTCCAGCAGGACCCGATGAAGCAGACCGTGCGCCGCGCCGGGGCCGACCCCGACACCCTGCTGCGCGAGCTGGAGTCGCGTGGCGGCGAGACCGCCGGCCGTGACCTGCCCGAACAGGTGGCCCTCACCCCGGCCGCCAAGCGGGCGCTGCTGGACAGTCTGCAGATCTCCCGCGCGGTCGGCGCCTCCTACATCGGACCGGAACACATCCTGATGGCACTCGGCCTCAACCCCGACTCGGTCGCCGGCCGCCTGCTCGCCGGGCGCCTCGACGCGCGCGCCATCCCGCACGCCGAGCCGCCGGCCGGGCAGAACCCGGGCGGCCAGGGCGGTCCCCGCTCCGGCCCGTCGTCGACGCCCACGCTGGAGCAGTTCGGCGTGGACCTGACCGAGTCGGCCCGCCGCGGCGAGATCGACCCGGTGATCGGCCGGGCCGACGAGATCGAACAGGCCGTGGAGATCCTGTCCCGGCGTACCAAGAACAACCCGGTCCTGATCGGTGAGGCCGGCGTCGGCAAGACCGCGATCGTCGAGGGGCTGGCCCAGCGCATCGTGGACGGCGACGTCCCGCTGACCCTGCAGGACATGCGGGTCGTGCAGCTCGACCTGGCCGCCCTGGTGGCCGGCACCCGCTACCGCGGCGACTTCGAGGAGCGCATGCGCAAGGTCCTCGACGAGATCCAGGGCTCCGGCGACGACCTGATCGTCTTCCTGGACGAGATCCACACCCTGGTCGGGGCCGGTGGTGGCGGCGACGGCGGCGGGATGGACGCGAGCAACATGCTCAAGCCCGCCCTGGCCCGCGGCAAGCTGCGGGTGATCGGCGCGACCACCCTCGACGAGTACCGCCGGAACATCGAGAAGGACCCCGCGCTGGCCCGCCGGTTCCAGCCGGTGCACGTGGGCGAGCCGTCGGTGGCGGACACCGTGGCGATCCTGCGCGGCCTGCGGGACAACTACGAGGCCCACCACCAGGTACGCATCACCGACGAGGCGCTGGACGCCGCGGCGGTCTACTCGGACCGCTACATCACCGACCGGTTCCTGCCGGACAAGGCGATCGACCTGGTCGACCAGGCCGGCGCCCGGGTACGCCTGCGGATGAAGACCCCGGATGCCGGGCTGCGCGAACGCGAACGCCGCCTCGAGCAGCTCAACCGGGACCGGGACCAGGCGGTGGCCGCCGAGCACTACGAGGAGGCGTCCCGGCTGCGCGACCAGATCAACGATCTGAAGGCGCAGATCGCCGGCGTCGGCGGCGGCTCGGGCGGTGTGCCGCAGGTGACCGGGGCGGACGTGGCCGAGGTGGTCTCCCGCGCCACCGGGATCCCGGTGGCGCAGTTGACCGAGGCCGAACGGGACCGCCTGCTCAAGCTGGAGGACCACCTGCACGCCCACGTGATCGGGCAGGACGACGCGGTCGAGGCTGTCGCCGAGGCGGTCCGCCGCTCGCGGGCCGGACTGGGCGACCCGGACCGGCCGGTCGGCAGTTTCCTGTTCCTCGGGCCCACCGGGGTCGGCAAGACCGAACTGGCCCGCTCGCTGGCACAGTCGCTGTTCGGCGAGGCGGACCGGATGATCCGGCTGGACATGAGCGAGTTCCAGGAACGGCACACGGTGTCGCGCCTGGTCGGTGCGCCTCCCGGCTATGTCGGGTACGACGAGGCGGGCCAGCTGACCGAGGCGGTGCGCCGCCGGCCGTACAGCGTGGTGCTGCTCGACGAGATCGAGAAGGCCCACCCGGACGTGTTCAACATCCTGCTGCAGGTGCTCGACGACGGGCGGCTGACCGACAGTCAGGGGCGGACGGTCAGCTTCAAGAACACCGTACTGATCATGACGAGCAACCTGGGCTCGGACCTGATCACCGGCAGCACCCGCAGCGTCGGCTTCGGCGGCCCGGACACCGGCCGCTCCGCCGACGAGGAGCTGCGTGACCGGCTCGACCGGCGGCTGCGCGAACAGCTGCGTCCCGAGTTCATCAACCGGATCGACGAGATCATCGTCTTCCGGCAGCTCGAGGACGACCAGTTGCACCGGATCACCGAGATGATGCTCGAGGAGACCCGGCGGCGGCTGGCCGCGCAGGACGTCCGGCTGGAGGTCAGTGGGGCCGCGGTGGACTGGCTGTCGGACCGCGGGTTCCAGCCGGAGTTCGGGGCCCGGCCGCTGCGCCGGACCATCCAGCGCGAGCTCGACAACCGGCTGTCCAAGATGTTGCTCGCGGCGGATCTGGCGCCCGGCCAGACGGTACGGGTGGACGCCCGGGACAGCGAGTTGACCTTCGCGGTGGAGTCGACGACGGCACCGGCCGTGGCGAGGTGAGGGTTTTCCCTTGAGTTTCATCCATCGGGGGCGCCGGCAGGATCCGGTGCCCCCGATGTCGTCTGTTCGTGCCGCCCGACGTGGTTACGCCGCGGCCAGTTCGGCGCCGGCGCTGTTGCCTCCGCCGCCGCTGGCACCGAGGTGCGGGTGTCCGCGTATCCACTCGACATAGCCCTCGTTGCGGGCGATCACGTCCTGGTAGGCCTCCTGGGCCAGCTCCATCAGCCGCGACGCGCTGCGGGCCGCCGGCGACTCCGGGTGCCAGCCGAGCACCAGCCGCCAGCGCAGCGGCGCGCCGCGCAACGGCCGGGTGGTCAGGCCCGCCGGTGGCCGGAACGTCGGCTGGCACAGGCCGACGGCCAGTCCCAGCTCGACCATGTCCACGCAGGCCCGCGGGTCGGTCTCGAGCATCTTGCGGGGCGCGAACCCGGCCCGGGCGCAGGCCGCCGCGAAACAGTCCGCGAAGCAGCCGTCGCCGGTGCCGGCCACCCACTGCTCCTCGGCCAGCTCGGCCAGGTCGACCTCGGCCCCCTTGGCCTGCGGGTGGTCCTCCGGCATCAGCACGCAGACGCCGTCGACCGCGATGGTCTCCCACATCAGGCCGTAGTCCGCCGACGGCATGGCGTCCCCGCAGACCCCGGCCTGGGCGTAGTCCAGCTTGCCGGCGAGGACCATGGTGGCCAGCTCGTCGACGTAGTAGGACGCGTGCGTGGAGATCTGGGCGTCCGGCTGGGTGGTGGAGAGCCGGTGCAGCAGGTGCGCGACGACCGGCCCGCCGATCGCGCCGATCCGGTACCGGCTCATCACGTCGTGGCTGCCGGCGGCCAGGCGGGCGGCCTCGTCCTGAAGGCCCTTCATCGCGGGCAGCAGCACCCGGGCGCGGGAGAGCACGAGCTCTCCCAGCGCGGTTGGGCGTGCCCCACGGCGGTCGCGGTCGAACAGCGGGCCACCGAGCGTCCGCTCGATGCGCTGCAGTTGCGCGGTGAGCGCTGGTTGGGCGAGGCCCAACTGTGACGCGGCCTTGGTCACGCTGCCGGTCTCCGCGATGGCGCAGACCACCTTCAGATGCCGCAGCTCGAGGTTCATAGCGTGACGTTAGGACTAGAAAGGGATCGAAGGCTAGCCCTGCGAGCCGGAGAAAGATCCGCATCCTGTGACAAACGTATTAACGAACAGGACAGACTCGACTTACCGCCCGCTACTGGCGTTTGATTACAGATCGCGCATGTATGTAGTACGCGCGGTCGCCACATCGCGGATCTTGTCGACCACGCCGAGAAGCGGATCCACCACCTTGTTCCACGGTGGGCGGCTCGGCGTCCGCGGGTGCGGACGGGTCGGTGCCGCCTCCTCGGTGGTCTCCAGCCGGTTCCCCAGACGGATCAGAGTCTCGATCGGCACCATCTGCTCCAACAGCGGTAACAACTCCTCCGCGTCGGCCTCGACATGCCGCCGGACCGCCGCCACGACCCGCCCGGGATCCCCGCCGCGTTCCAGATCCCGCAACAACTCCAGCAGCGCGAGATCCTCGGCCAGTTCCCGGTCGGCGATCGCCCCGCCGCCCGGCACGGTGGCCCGGACCGCGGGATAGAGGTACTGCTCCTCGCCGGAGAGATGGCGGGAGGCGGTGGCGACCAGAACGGACGCCACCTTCTTGTCATCGGGAGCGTCGGCGAGACGCTCGGCCAGGGAGATCAGCTCACGGTGCTGCTCGGCGACGACATCGATGATGTTGCGCCCGGTGGTCTCGCCACCGACCGGCGGCAGCGGGGGAAGATTCACGTCAGACACGTCCGACGTGATACCCCGCACCCGGCCTCGACCAAACGACGTTCCCGTCCCGCCGCCCCTGAGCGGAGGTGAAGAAACACTTTCCTGGTAAGAATGGCGGATGACCACCACCGCGGCCGACGAGGTCACCGGGCTCTGCCGTGACCTGCTGCGCATCGACACCACCAACACCGGCGACCCGCTGACGACCGTCGGCGAACGCGTCGCCGCCGAATACGTGGCCGAGAAGCTCGGCGAGGTCGGCATCGAGTCGCAGCTGCTCGAGTCGGCGCCGAAACGCGCCAACCTGGTCGCCCGGATCCCCGGCGCCGACCGCAGCCGCGGCGCGCTGCTCGTGCACGGCCACCTCGACGTGGTCCCCGCCGACGCCGCCGAGTGGTCGGTCCCGCCGTTCGCCGGCGAGATCAAGGACGGCTACCTGTGGGGCCGCGGCGCCGTCGACATGAAGGACTTCGACGCCATGGTGCTCGCCGTGGTCCGCGACTGGCAGCGCACCGGATACGTGCCGCCGCGCGACATCGTCCTGGCGTACACCGCCGACGAGGAAGCCGGCATGGAGTACGGCTCCCAGTGGCTGGTCCAGAACCACGCCGAGCAGTTCGAAGGCTGCACCGAGGCGATCGGTGAGGTCGGCGGCTACTCCTACACCGTCAACGACGACCTGCGCCTCTACCTGGTGCAGACCGCCGAGAAGGGCCTCGACTGGCTGCGCCTGCACGCCCACGGGCGGCCCGGCCACGGCTCCTTCATCCACGACGACAACGCGGTCACCCGGCTCGCCGAGGCCGTCGCCGCGGTCGGCAACCACCGCTTCCCGGTCGTCGTCACCCCCACCGTGCGGGCCTTCCTCGAACAGGTCAGCGACGCCCTGCAGATCGACCTGAACCCGGACGACCCGGAGCTGGCGATCGCGAAACTGGGCCCGATCGCCAACCTGATCGGCGCGACCATCCGCAACACCGCCAACCCGACCCGGCTCGCCGCGGGATACAAGGACAACGTCATCCCCGGCAAGGCGTCCGCGACGATCGACTGCCGCACCCTGCCCGGCCAGGCCGACTCGTTCCTCGCCGAACTCCGCGACATCATCGGGCCCGACCTGGAGATCGAACACATCCACCGGCAACCGGCCGTCGAGACCGCCTTCGAGGGTGACCTGGTCGAGGCGATGGGCGCGGCGCTGCGTGCCGAGGACCCCGGGGCGCGTACCGTGCCGTACCTGATGTCCGGCGGCACCGACGCCAAGGCCTTCGCCACGCTGGGGATCCGCTGTTTCGGCTTCGCGCCGCTGCGGCTCCCGCCCGACCTCAACTTTGCCGCCCTGTTCCACGGCATCGACGAGCGGGTACCGGTGGAGGGGCTAGAGTTCGGCGTGCGTGTGCTGGACCGTCTGCTCCGCAACAGCTGAATCCGGAAGGACCCCGATACTCATGAGCGACCAGAACGCTGAACTCGACGCCGCCCTCGAGCGGGTTGTCGAGGCGGCGCGGGCTCACCTTGCCGCCGTCAAGGCAGCCGCCGGCCGCATCGACGACGACGACGTCTGGCAGGCGTACGTCGACTTGAACAACGCGAGTTTCGCCTACGACGAGAAGCTGCTCGACGCGTTCGGCGAGGTCACCCCCTGGGATGTCGAATCCATCGACCCCGACGAGGCCGACCACCGCTTCGCCACCTCCGCGGACGGATCCGGCGACGGCGCCGCCGACCCGTACCCGCAGGTCATCTCGGTCCGCCAGCGTCGCGACTACCGCGTCCCGAGCGTGGCGGCCCTGCTCCGCGTCGCCGAGACCGCCCGACGCGCCTCCGTCCCCGACGACGAGGACGCCGGCCCGGTCGAATCGGTCGGCGAGGCCGTCCTCGAGCTGCTGCAGGCCGGTGACGGCTCCCTGGCCTCCCTGGACGTGCCCGAGCTGGAGCCGCTCGACGGCCTCCTCACGGTCACCGAGGTCACCGAGCCCCTCGACCTCGAAGCCTTCGACGACGCCGACGGCACCGGCCCGTTCTCCCCGGCCGAGGGCGACGCGCTGGTCGGCCGCCTCGACGAGCACCCGTTCCTCCCGGACGACGAGGACGACCACGCGGGCCACGCCCACTAGTCTCCTGCTCTGCGCTGCTCTTCACTGTCGACGGCCTCGGGCTTCCCGCCCGGGGCCGTTCGTTCGTCACTCTTGGGCGGCAGGGCTTCAGCCTCTTCTCGGGTACGCCGTAAAGCAGTCCCGCCGCAACCCGCCCGCTCGTGTCGGCCTGTTCGCGTCGGCTCGCGCCCGCCTGTTCGCGCCGGCTCGTGTCGGCCTGTTCGTGCTCGTCTGCGTCGCGTTTGCCTGTTCGTCGGCTCGTCTGTGCTTGCGTCAGGCTGGGAACCCCGAGTGACGGCAGGGAACCCTGAGCCGTGGGTGATGGCTCATTTTCGTTTCCCGAGTAGCCGTGGGCGACGGCTCGGTCGGCGTGGCCGTCGGTGGTGGTCGATCCGTGAGTCGAGAACGACCGTCAACGGCGGCCGGGCGACCTGAGCCGTCGGTCACGGTTCGTTGATGCGTCGGGAGCGGTCCTGAGCGACGGCGGGGAATCCCGAGCCGTGGGTGACGGCTCATTTCCGTCTCCCGGGTAGCCGTGGGCGACGGCTCGGCCGGCCGTGATGCCGCTCAGCATAAGTTGATCACGATGCCGGCCGAGGGCTTGGCCACTGCCGCCATCGTGCCTGCCGAGCGTCACCTGCGGTTGCTTCCCGTCGACTCAGCTCAGCCACTCGGAGCCTCCGTGCCCGTTGTCCGGATCACCATGAGCTGAGTGGCATTCCGGCCGGTCGGGCTGTTGGGGGCGGTCGATTCGGGAAGCCGAGGGCGGCCGTGGGCTGCGGCCGGTGGTGCCTGAGCCGTCGCCGGCGGTTGTTCAGTGCCGAGGGTGAAAACCGTGCACGACCGGTGTGGCTGACGTGACGGCCGGCCCGTGGCGACAGCGGGCGGGTCGCGGATGGTGAGGGCCGTGGGGCGTTCGGGGCCGCATGGGCCCGGAACGGCGGCAGGGGAGTGCGGGAACGCGGCGCGGGCGGTCAGCGTGAGAGCGCGTTCCTGCGGTTGTTCGGCCCCTAGGTCGTACCATATATGCGGTTTTAAGGGTGTTTAGTAACTCAGATTGGGCTGCGGGGTGGGCTGTACGCGGCGGCGCAGCACGACTTTGCGGGAGCCGTCGCGGAAGAGCTGAACGCGGGCGAGTTCCCAGCCGGAGAATTCGGCCTGGATGGCGAGTTGCGCCGCCGCGGTCAGCCGGTCGACATTGCTGGGCAACCGCAGCGGCGCATATTCGTAGTCCATGGACACCAATATGCGCTTCCGTCCTGCGTGAGGCCAGTCCCGTCGGTCACATGTCGGGGTAACCGGTGCCCTCGCGTTCGGGGTATCCGACGTCGATGGCGGAGACGTCGTCGAGCGCGACGGCGATCTCCGCGGGCAGGGTCAGCTGTTCACTGCGCAGGGCGCCCTGGAGCTGACCGGCGGTGCGCGCGCCGAGGATGGCCGAGGCGATGCCGGGGCGGTCGCGGATCCAGGCGAGCGCCACCTCGAGAGGGGAGACGCCGAGGCCGCCGGCCGCTATCACGACCGCCTCGACGATGCTGGAACTGCGCGGTTCGAGATAGGTCCGCACGAACGGGGCCATGTGATCCGAAGCAGCCCGGGAGTCGAGGGGGCGACCGTTGCGGTATTTGCCGGTGAGCACGCCGCGGCCCAGCGGGGACCAGGCGAGCACCCCGAAGCCGAGGGCTGCGGCGGCGGGCAGAACTTCGCGCTCTATGCCGCGTTCGAGCAGGGAATACTCCATCTGGGCGGCGACGATCGGGGCCCGTGAGGGGTACGCGGCCTGCCACGTCGCCGCGCGGGCGATCTGCCAGGCGGCGAAGTTGGAGACGCCGGCGTAGCGCACCCTCCCGCTGTTCACCGCCTGATCCAGAGCGGACAGGGTCTCCTCGAACGGGGTCTGCGCGTCGTAGCCGTGGACCTGCCACAGGTCGACGTAGTCGGTCCCGAGCCGGCGCAGCGACGCGTCCAGCGAACGCAGCAGGTTGCCGCGGGAGCCGTCGCGTGGCCGGTAGCCCTGCGGGGTCAGGCCCGCCTTCGTCGCGATCACCACCTGGTCGCGGGGGACCATCTGGTCGAGCAGGGAGCCGATGACCGCCTCGGCGTCGCCGTCGCCGTAGACGTCGGCGGTGTCGATCAGCGTGCCGCCGGCCTCCAGGAACACCTTGAGCTGGGCGGCCGCGTCGTCGGGGTCGGTGTCCCGGCCCCAGGTCATGGTGCCGAGCGCGAGCCGCGAAACCGCTAGCCCGCTTCGGCCGAGCGGTCGCTGGTACATGAGTGAACCTTATTCAGAGCAGGCCGGCGGCGAAATGATCCGCCCGGACCTGAGTCGGTCGGTTACCGGACGGAAACGTAAGCCCGACCGGTCAGTAGGCTTGCTTCCACATCAAGATCTGGGAGGACACTGTGCGGCTCGGTCTCAGTCTCGGATATCAGACGGCGTGGAGCACGCCCGCCGACCACCTCGCCATGGCGCAGGAGGCCGACCGGCTCGGATATGCGGTGGTGTGGGCCGCCGAGGCGTACGGATCGGACACGGTGAGCATGCTCGCCTGGATGGCCGGGCAGACCGAGCGCATCGACCTGGGTGCCGCCGTCATGCAGATCCCGGCGCGCACCCCGGCGATGACCGCGATGACCGCCGCGACGATCGACACCCTGTCCGGCGGCCGGTTCCGGCTCGGGCTGGGCGTGTCCGGGCCGCAGGTCTCCGAGGGCTGGCACGGCGTGAAGTTCGCCAAACCGCTGGGCCGCACCCGGGAGTACGTGGACATCGTCCGGATGGCGCTGGCCCGGGAGAAGGTGTCCTACGACGGCGAGCACTACACGCTGCCCCTGCCCGGCGGCGCCGGCAAGGCGATCAAGCTGGGTTTCCACCCGCAGCGCACGGACGTGCCGATCTACCTGGCCGCGGTCGGCCCGAAGAACCTGGAGCTGGCCGGGGAGGTCGCCGACGGCTGGCTGGCGATCTTCTTCGCCCCGGACGGCGCCGAGGAGCAGCTCGCGGTGATCAAGGCCGGCCGGGAGCGCAGCGGCAAGACCCTGGACGGGTTCGACATCGCGCCGACCGTCCCGGTGGTGCTCGGCGACGACGTGGCGGCCTGCGCCGACGTGGTCCGGTGGTACGCGGCGCTGTACATCGGCGGGATGGGCAGCCGGGAGCAGAACTTCTACAACCAGCTCGCGGTCCGGATGGGCTACGCCGAAGAGGCCAAACTCGTCCAGGACCTCTACCTGAACAAGCAGGTCGCCGAGGCGGCCGCCGCGGTGCCGCAGGAGTTCATCGAGCGGACCTCGATCATCGGCGACAAGAAGCGGGTCGTCGAGCGGATCCGGGAGTACGCGGCGGCCGGTGTCGGCACCCTGTCGGTCAGCCCGTACGTGGGCGACCGGGAGAGCGGTATCCGTACTCTGCGCATCGTCGCGGAGGCGTTCGAGGAATCGGGAGTCTAGTGGCCACCGTCCTGTTGTTGCGGCACGGCCGTACCACCGCCAACGCGTCCGGTGGACTGGCCGGCCGCCGCCCGGTCGAACTCGACGACACCGGGCGCGCCCAGGCCGCCCGGGTCCGCGACCGGCTCGGTGTGCTGCCGCTGGCCACCGTCGTGTCCAGCCCGCTGATCCGGTGCCGGCAGACCGTTGCGATCGCCACCCCGGCCGCCGAGCCGGAGCTGGACGAGGGCCTGATCGAATGCGGGTACGGCGACTGGGAGGGCCGCCCCCTCAAGGAACTGGCCGAGGAGCCGCTCTGGCCGGTGGTGCAGCAGCACCCGAGCGCCGTGGTCTTCCCGAACGGCGAGGCGATGGCGGACATGTCGGCACGGGCGATCGCCACGGTCCGGTCCTGGGACGCGCGGGTCACCGCCGAACACGGGCCGGAGGCGATCTGGCTGGCATGCAGCCACGGCGATGTGATCAAGGCCATCGTCGCCGACGCGCTGGGCCTGCATCTGGACCAGTTCCAGCGGATCGTGGCCGACCCGGCATCGATCACCGTGATCCGGTACACGCCGACGCGGCCGTTCCTGGTGCGGGTCAACGACACGGGTGACCTTGCTTCACTCGTACCCCCGAAAAAAGACGGCCGGGAGCGGGCCGATCAGAGTGACGCCGCGGTGGGTGGAGGCGCCGGAGGCGGCGTCTGAGGCGTTCCGTAACCGGAATATCGACGCAGAGTCGTGGCGGTTGCGCCCTCGGCGAACCGGGGACCTTGACCCGCGCGGTTACCGCCGCGGATGGCTAGGGTTGTCGGCATGACCCACCAAGTACATGCCTTCGAGCCGCCCGAGCGGTTCGTCGCCGGGACGGTGGGCGAGCCCGGGGACCGCGCTTTCTACCTCCAGGCACGCGGCGGTGGCCGAGTGGTCAGTGTCGCTCTGGAGAAGGTCCAGGTGTCGCTGCTCGCCGAGAAACTCGAGGAGCTGCTCCTCGAGGCCAACAAGCGGTTCGGCATCACCCTGCCGGAGATCCCCGTGCTCGCGGTGCATGACAACGAGCCGCTCGACTCCCCGATCGACGAGGAGTTCCGGGTCGGCACGCTGGGTCTCGCCTTCGACGTGGACACCGGCACCGTCGTGATCGAGGCGATCGAGGCCGGCGAGCCGGACACCGAGATCCCCGGCGACGGGCTGGGCGCCGACGACGATGACGATGATGAGGACGACGAGGACGAGGACGACGAGCCCGACGACGATCTCGATCGTCTGCGGGTCCGGCTGACCCCCGAGGCGACCCGCGCGTTCATCGACCGGGCCCGCCGGGTCGTCGCCGCCGGCCGTCCGCCCTGCCCGCTCTGCGGACAGCCGCTGGACCCGGCCGGACACCTCTGCCCCCGGCACAACGGTTACCACCGGTGACGGCGGAGCCCGCAGCCGTGCTGGCCGAGACGGACGCCCTCGAGCTGCTCGGCCGCGGCCGGATCGACATCGAGGGGCGCCTCGTCGACGCCTCCAACACGACGCTGCGGGCTGAGATCACCCTGGACGGGGTGACCCGGCGCTGCGTCTACAAGCCGGTCCGCGGCGAGCGCCCGCTGTGGGACTTCCCGGACGGCACCCTCGCCGGCCGTGAAGTGTCGGCCTACCTGGTGTCCCGGGCCACCGGCTGGGGCCTGGTGCCGCCGACGATCCTGCGGGACGGCCCGCTCGGCCCCGGTGCGCTGCAACTCTGGATCGACGAGCCCGCCGAGGTCGGTTCGCTGATCGGTTTCGTGCCGGCGTTCGACGTGCCGGAGGGCTGGTTCGCGGTGGCGTCGGCCCGCGACGACGACGGCGACGCCTACGCACTGGCCCACGCCGACGACCCCCGCCTGGCCCGGCTCGCCGTCTTCGACGCGGTGATCAACAACGCCGACCGCAAGGGCGGCCACGTGCTCTACCCGGCCAGCGGTGACGTGCACGGCGTCGACCACGGCGTCAGCTTCCACGTGGAGAACAAGCTGCGCACGGTCCTCTGGGGCTGGACCGGTAAACCGCTGCCGGCCGAGGCGACCGACGTGCTCGCCCGCCTGGGTGAACAACTCGACGGCCCGCTCGGCGAGGCCCTCGACGAACACCTGACCATCACCGAGGTGCGGCAGGTCGGCCGCCGGGTGAAACGCCTGATGCGGGCGTGCCGTTTCCCGGAACCGCCCCAGGAATGGCCGGCCATCCCCTGGCCGCCGATCTAGAGGTTTAGGTCACGCGAGCGGATTTCATATAACGCCGCTGGATAGGCTCCGAGCATGGACGCTTGGACCGGTCACGACGTACCCACCCTGCCGGGGAATGCACCCGCGTTGCGGCTCTACGACTCGGCGCGCCGGTCGCTGGAACCGACCACGCCGGGCGAGACGGCGACGATGTACGTCTGCGGCATCACCCCCTACGACGCGACCCATCTCGGCCACGCCGCCACGATGATCGCGTTCGATCTGGTCAACCGGCTGTGGCGCGACGCCGGCCACCGGGTCACCTATGTGCAGAACGTGACCGACATCGACGATCCGCTGCTGGAACGGGCCGAACGTGACGGCGAGGACTGGGTGGTCCTGGCCATGCGCGAGACGGCCCTGTTCCGCGAGGACATGGAAGCCCTGCGGATCATCCCGCCGGCACACTATGTTGGCGCCGTCGAATCGATCCCGTCCATCGTCACGCACGTGATCTCCCTGCTCGACCAGGGCGCGGCGTACCGTCTCGACGACGGCACCGGCGACATCTACTTCGACATCGCCGCGGCGCCGCACTGGGGCTACGAGTCGAACCTGTCCGTCGCGGACATGACGACCCTGTCGGCCGAACGCGGCGGCGACCCGGACCGCGACGGCAAACGCGACCCGCTGGACCCGCTGCTGTGGCGCGGCGCCCGCGACGGCGAACCGAAGTGGGACGGCGGCGAACTCGGCCCCGGCCGCCCCGGCTGGCACATCGAATGCGCCACGATCGCCCTGAACCTGCTGGGCGACACGATCGACGTGCAGGGCGGCGGCAGCGACCTGCTGTACCCGCACCACGAGTGTTCGGCCGCCCACGCGGAGGTCCTGACGGGCGCGGCACCGTTCGCCCGCCACTACGCGCACGCCGGCATGATCGGCCTCGACGGCGAGAAGATGTCGAAGTCCCGCGGCAACCTGGTCTTCGTCTCCCGCCTCCGGGGCGACGGCATCGACCCGATGGCGGTCCGCCTGGGCCTCCTGTCGGGCCACTACCGCAGCGACCGTGACTGGACGGACGACGTCCTGAAGACCGGCCAGCAGCGCCTGTCCCGCTGGCGTGAGGCGGCCGAGGCGGAGTCGGGCCCGTCGGGCGAGGGCCTGCTGGCGGCCGTTCGCGAAGCCCTGAACAACGACCTGGACGCGCCGGGGGCCCTGACCGTGGTCGACGCCTGGGTGGACGCGGCCCTGGCGGGCGCGGGCGACGACGAGCAGGCGCCGAGGTTGATGGCCCAGGCGGTGGACGCGTTGCTGGGCGTGCGGCTCTAGGCAGATGGGCCGGTCACGCTGCCTTTCGGGTACGCGGTGACCGGCCGCTCCAGTCCGCCCGCACAGCGTGTTCCGGGGAACCGGCATGGTCCTGCTCGCCGGGCCTGTCGGCCGGTTTCGTCTCCGCTTGGTCTCTGCTCCGTGTGCGCGTCTTTGTCTCCGCTCCGTGCGCGCGTCCTGACTTTGCTCTGTGTGCGCGTGGGGCTTCGCGTTCCGAGTTTCGTGTCTTCGTCTTTCGTCTTTTCGTCTTTTCGTGAAGCTTCGCCACCTCGGCGTGGCTTCACTTTTTTCTGTGGCCTCGTTTGGTGCGGCGGTCTGAGCGTTCGCCAGTCGGCGTGTCGGGATCACCCACCCGTTCGCTGACCCGCGTGGTGTCCGTCCCCGGTCATTACTCGACCCGTTTTCGCTGTTCACGGCCTTGTCCCGCGGTGGGGGCGGCGTGCGCCGAACGCGAATGCACCTTCAGGGAATGAACCGGCCTTTCGGACCCTAACCCGCCCGCTTCTGCCGCGGAGCAATTTCCCCCAATCCGTGCACCATGGTTTCTTCTGTGCGCAAAATAGGTGCAATAGGGCCTTTCTCGGGACAAACTCTCCCTTGGTCATACCAACTCCGGAAGGAAACACATCATGCGTCGTACGGCTCTGTTCCTCGGCGGCATCTTCCTCGCCGCCGGCGCGAGCCTCGCCATGGCCGCTCCGGCCCAGGCGGCCGACCACAAGTGCAAGAAGGACCGCGGTGGCTACGGCGCCGTCCACGGCCTGCCGGGCGGCGGCCTGGGTGCCGGTGCTCTGGGCGGCGGTCTCGGCGGTTCCCTGAACGCTTCCATCAGCGGTGGCCTGGCCGGTGGCCTCGGCGGCGGTCTGGGCGGCGGCCTCGGTGGCGGCCTCGGTGGCCTGAGCCTCGGCGGTCTCGGCGGCGGCCTGGGTGGCGGCGCGCTGGGCGGCGGCGGTCTGGGCGGCCTGGGTGGCGGCCTCGGCGGTCTGGGTGGCGGTCTGGGCGGCGGTCACCCGCACTCCCACAACACGCAGATCGGCCTGATCAACCTCGGCAACGACATCTTCTGATCTCGTAGCTGCGCAAACCCCGGGACGCTCCAAGTCTCCCGGGGTTTGCGCTTTCCCGCCCCGGTAACTTCCTGCTCGCAAGGCTTCCAAGCGCGCCGCCCTCTCTGGTTTGCTCAGCTCGTCAGCTCGTCAGCTCGTCAGCTCGTCAGCTCGTCAGCTCGTCAGCTCGTCAGCTCGTCAGCTCGTCAGCTCGT
>NZ_JZKF01000055.1 GCF_000962825.1 Actinoplanes rectilineatus | reverse complement strand
CCTCACTGTTCGAACCCACCGGTGGTGGTCTCCTCGCTCGCCCTCAACTCAACGTTTCAAGAGTAGATCTTGCCTCTCATGATCTTGGCACAGAGGGCACCGGAAGTAGCCGCTCCGGGCCAGACCCGTGTACTGCGTCTGGTCACCGAAGAATTCCAGGCAGAGCCGGTTCTGCAGCAGGGTGTGGGCCAGGTTCGAGATGACCATCGCGGGATTCCCGTCGAGCGCGTTCAGCACCCGGCGCAGGCCCGGATCGACCCGGTCGATCTTCGTGGTCTGCCGGGGCGGGTTGTGGCCGATCAGGTGGAACAGGTGGTCGCGCTCGTCGACGGTCAGGTCCAGCGCCCGGGAGAGCGCCGACGCCACTTCCGGGGACGGGCGAGGGCCGCGCCGCTGTTCGAGCCGGGTGTAGTAGTCGATCGAGATGTAGGCGCGCTCGGCGACATCCTCACGCCGTAGACCACGGGTTCGGCGGGTGGTGCGGTGAACGGGGGTGAGGGCCGCCCGGCGCTGTCGCAGGAAGTCTGCCAACTCTTCGCGGTTCACTTCGTGATCTTAGGCGGGTGAGCCAGGGACTGCCGATCCCTGGTACGGCCCCGTGCCGGATGGCACCGTTCGGTGTCTTGCGGATGAGGAGAGTTCGAGTGGGGCTCAGAGTTCAGGTGCCGGCGGCCATGGTCCGCGGTGATGTGGAGCAGGGGTACGGTCCGGTCGCCGACGCGTTCCGGCGCAACTTCGCGCGGGGGTGGGAGATCGGCGCTTCCTGTGTGGTCTATCGCGACGGTCGGAAGGTGGTCGACCTGTGGGGCGGTTACCGTGACGGCGTGACCCGCGATCCGTGGGAGCACGACACGATGGTGCCGGTCTTCTCGACGAGCAAGGGTGTGTCGTCGATGGCAGTCGCCGTGCTGCACGCCCGCGGCCTGCTGGATTACGGCGAGCGGGTGGCCACCTACTGGCCCGAGTTCGCAGCCGCCGGCAAGGCCGAGGTCACGGTGCGTCAGCTGTTGTCACACCAGGCGGGCCTACCGGTGATCGACCGTCCGCTCGACCTGGCCGACCTGTCCGGCTCGGCGACGCTGGCCGCGGCGCTGGCCGAGCAGCGGCCGGCGTGGACGCCGGGTGAGCGGCACGGCTATCACGGGCAGACGCTCGGCTGGTACGAGAGTGAACTCGTCAGCCGGGTCGATCCGCAAGGACGCCACCTGGGCCGTTTCTTCGCGGAGGAGGTGGCCGCGCCCCTGGGCCTCGAGTTCCACATCGGTCTGCCGGAGCACGCGGATCGCAGCCGTATCGCCCGGATCCACGGCTTCCGGACCTGGGAGATGATGCTGCACGTCACCTCGATGCCGCCGGCCTTCGCCTTGGCGTTCGCGAATCCGTGGAGCCTGACCGCCCGCGCTTTCCAGAATCCGCGGGTGCTCGGCGTCCCGGAGAACATCAACCGGCCCGATGTGCAGGCCGCGGAGATCCCGGCCGTCAACGGTATCGGCCGGGTGGGATCGATCGCGCGGCTCTACGGCGATGCCGCCGCCGGTGGCGCCGAGCTCGGTCTCAGCGCGTCGACGCTCGACGCGCTGAAGAGCCCGGCGGAGGCGCCATCGCGGGGGCTCGCCGATCAGGTGCTGCGCCTGCCCACCCAGTATTCGCTGGGATATGTGAAGCCGTTCCCCGCGTTCCGTTTCGGATCCGCGTCCGGCACGGCGTTCGGCACGATGGGCCTGGGCGGCTCGTTCGCCTTCGCCGACCCGGACACGGGTATCGGCTTCGCCTATGCCATGAACCGGCTCGGTTTTCACCTGTGGGACGACCCGCGCGAGGTCGCGCTGCGCGAGGCCCTGTTCGTCGACGTGCTCGGCGAGATGCCGCAGCGACCGGACGCCGCGAGGGCACGCTCGCGGCGTTGAGTGGCGTCTCATCGGTCATGGTCATCGTGCCGGGCGTAGGCGTCCGGCACGCACCGGGGTTGGATGAGGCTTCGCGTGCACCGGCTCAGCGCAGCAGTGTCAGCCGGGTCGTGACGTCGGTGACCGTCTGTTCCAGCGGCGGCCAGGGCAGGCCGGGTGCGGAGAGTCTCGTCCCGACGATGCCGTGCAGGGCGGCCAGCAGGTGGATCGCGTCGGTGCGCGGGTCCGTGGCGGCCGAGGAGCCGTTGCGGGCGCAGGCGGCGATCAGCTCCACCATCTGGTTCAGGGCTGTGCCGGCCATCAGGTCGGAACCCGGAACGTTCATGAATATCAGCGCGTATCGGGCCGGGTGGGCGAGGCCCAGTTCCACGTAGGCGCGGGCCCGGGCCAGCAGCCGGTCGGCCGGCTCCGGCAGGCCGGCCTCGGCTGCGGCGGTGACCTGGATGACCTCCGCGAATGTGCCCCGCCGCAGCTCGGCCATCAGCTCGGGCAGGTCGGCGAAGTGCCGGTAGACGGCGGGTGCGGTGACTCCGGCGGCGCGCGCCACGGCGCGCAGGGTCACGCCTGCGGGGCCCTGCGCGTCCAGCACGGTGAAGGCGGCCTCCACCAGCTCGTCGCGCAGTCGCGCGCCGTGGCCCCGGGTGTTCTGGGTTCTCGTCACACCGACACTTTACACGCGTTTACTGTGACGTCGAGCGCATCGGTTTACAGACGTTTACCTACGCCGGTATAAATCTCGTTGAACGGTCCCGTCACATCCGGGACCTCGACGAACGGTGACGGCCATGCGACTTCGCCACTTCCGTAATCCGCGCGTCTGGCGGATTCCGGTCATCATGATCGTGCTGCTGAGCCTGGCCCTTCCGGCCTGTTATCTGAGCGGCATCGCGGACCCCCAGGGGCACCTGCGGAACCTGCCGGTAGGCCTGGTGCTCACCCCACAGGAGGCCGGCGGTACGAGCGGCGCCGCCGAGGCGCTCGCCGAGGCCATCCGTACCGGCGTCGACCCGGACAAGCTCGACGTGATCACCATGACGGCCGCTGAGATGTCCACCCGCTTCGCCGACGACGAGATCTACGGGGCCGTGGTCGTCCCCGCCGATTTCGATCGGTCGCTGTCCACCCTGACCGGCGGCGGCGCGATCGTGCGGCCGGTGGTCACCGTGCGGACCAACGCCGGCGACGGCAGCCTGGCGGTCGGCCTGGTCAGCGGCAACCTCGACCCCGTCCTCACCGCCGTCGGACGGGCACTCGGCGACCGCCTGCGCGCCGCGGCCGGCACCGGTCTCACCCCCGCACAGGCCCTGGTGCTCCAGGAACCGTTCACCGTGTCGACCGTGCCGGACCAGCCGCTGCCGGCCGAGTCCGGGTACGGCCTGACCCCGTTCTACCTGGCCCTGGTCGCGATCCTGATCGGTTTCATCGGCGCGTCGACGATCCACCCGTCGCTGGACGCCGCGATCGGCTTCGCCCCCAGCGAACTCGGTCCGCTGACCAGCCGCCGCCCGTACCGGTGGGCGGGCCGGGTCACGACGCTGCTCGCCAAATTCGCGGTCCTCGCCGGGGCCGCCCCGGCCGCGGCCGGCCTGCTCCAACTCGTCGCCACGAAGGTCATCGGCGTGCCGGTCGGCCACCCGGTCCAGCTGTGGCTCCTGCTCACCGCCACGATCGTCGCCGTCGGCGCCGGCGCGTTGTCGGTCTTCGCGGCGTTCGGCAGCCCCGGTGCGCTCATCAACACGTTCTTCTTCGTGGCGCTCTCCCTGGCCTCCGGTCCCACCGTCCCGGTGGAGGCACTCCCCGGCTGGCTGCGCTCGCTCACCACGGTGACCGCCATGCACCCCGTCCTCGACGGCGTCCGCGCCATCCTGTTCTTCGACGCGCGCGGTGCGGCGGGCCTCAGCCACGCGTGGATCCGGCTGGGCATCGGTGCCGCCGCCGGCGTTGCCCTCGGCCTGCTCACCGCCTGGTTGTACGACCGCAACCCGCGCTTGACCCGGCATCCCGTCCCCGCGACACCGGCCGCCGCCACGGATCACGCACTCGTACCGCAGACGTGACGCTGCACCGGGCGGAGAGGACCGGCCACCGGCACGGAACACGCACTCGTACCGCAGACGTGACGCCGCACCGGGCGGAGAGGACCGGCCACCGGCATGGGGCGGGCCGACGTCACGGCGTACGGGAATCCTGCTGAAGTTCGTGGCGGAGGTGGCCGAGGGCTCGTGTGATCAGCCGGGAGACGTGCATCTGGGAGACGCCGACCTGTTGGGCGATCGCCGCCTGGGTGAGGTTGCCGTAGAAACGCAGGGTCAGGATCCGGCGTTCCCGCTCGTCGAGTCTGGTCAACGCGGGAATGATGACGATCCGGGCGTCCGCCAGGGCGAAAGCCTGGTCGACCTCGCCCAGAGCGTCACCGAGTTCGGCGGTCTCCCCGGAGCTGACGGAGATCGAGAGTGACAGTGCGCTGTACGCGCGGGCGCCCTCGACGGCCTCCAGGACCGCTTCGTCGGTGATGTCGAGGTGCGCGGCGATCTGGGCGGTCGTCGGCGGGCGATGGAGGCGGTGTGTCAGCTCCTCGTTGGCCGTGTTGATCGCCAGCCGGAGTTCCTGCAGCCGGCGCGGTACCCGGATCATCCAGGTCCGGTCGCGGAAGTAGCGTTTCAGCTCGCCGAGGACGGTCGGGATGGCGAATCCGACGAAGTCGATGCCGAAGTCC
The DNA here is from genome assembly GCF_000962825.1 of Actinoplanes rectilineatus. GTDB lineage: Bacteria > Actinomycetota > Actinomycetes > Mycobacteriales > Micromonosporaceae > Actinoplanes > Actinoplanes rectilineatus. Next base: position 58,203 of record NZ_JZKF01000055.1, on the reverse strand, counting down.
GGGTCGAATCGGTCCACGGCGCGGATCAGGCCGACGGCCGCGGTCTGGACCAGGTCGTCGATCGGCACTCCCCGGCCGGAGTAGCGGACGGCGAGCCGACGGGCCATCGGTAGCCATGCCACGATCGCCCGATCCCGCAACGCCGCCCGGGCGGGATGCCCGGCCGGCAGGGCAGCCATCGCCATCAACAGTTCGTCCGGGTCCCCATGGTCGTCATAGGAGGCGAGGGCGTCCGACGCGGTGCTTCTGGATTTCGTGATCATAATTTCCCGGCATTCAGCTGAATGGATGCCGGGGTCTGGGGCAACGGCCGCCTATGTGAGCCGCATCATCGACTCTAATCTCTTCCCGGTATTCCGGCACGGATTGTTTCTCTCGTGCCGAGATGGGCACAGGCCTTGAGCCCCAACCGGTGAAAGGCCGTCACCGTCATGGGTGCGCCGAACCGGCGGCGCCGGCGTCGACGCTGAGGTCGGGGTGGTCGGCCGGCTCGGGCACGCACAGCCAGAGCGCCTGCGGCAGGACCTCGACGGTCAGCCGGTCGCCGGCCTCGATGAGGTCGCCGTCGAGCTGACGGGGCTGGGCGCGGTCGCTGATCACCTCGATCCGGCTGCCGCGGAAGACCTCGAGCGCGGGAACCCGTCTGTCGTGCCGGATCAGCCCCCACCCCAGTGCGATCCAGGTGCGCAGCGTGTTGGGGGTCAGGACGGCGATGTCCAGGACCCCGTCGTCCGGCTGGGCCTCGCTCAGCAACCGCAGCCCGCCCTGCAGCCGGCCGACGTTGGCGATGAGCACCGAGCGGGCCCGTCGGCGCATCGGTGTGCCACCGTCGATACGGATGGTGACCCGCATCGGCCGGTCCTTGAGATGCTTCATCGCGCCGAGGACGTACGCGGGCCAGCCGATGTGCTTCTTCGCCGTGTCCGACGTGGCATCGAGCATGTGCGCGTCGAAGCCCATTCCCGCCATCACGGCGAAGTGCCGTCCGTCGAGAGTGCCGACGTCCAGGAGCCGCAGGCCACCGTCCAGCGCGACGGCGAGGCCGGTGGCCAGATCGGTGGACAGGCCGAGATTCGCCGCGAGCAGGTTGCCGGTGCCGGCGGGCAGGACGGCCATCGACACCTCGGTACCGGCCAGCGCCGACACCGCGGACATCACCGTTCCGTCACCGCCGCAGACGAACACGACCTCGGCACCCGATGTGATGGCCGCGCGCGTCTGACCGAGTCCGGGGTCGTCCTCGGTCGTGGCGTACCAGCGCGGTGCCGGCCAGCCGGCCCGCGACAGCGTGTCGTCGACGGTGTGCCGGAGCCCGTCGAAGTCGTCGATCTTCGACGGGTTGAAGACGACCGCCGATCGTGGTGCCGGCTCGGTGCGGCTGGTGATGACGGTCATCGTGGTGACTCGCTTTCGATGAGATGCCCCTGCGGGATGGCGGGTACGCCGTTCGGAAGGTGGAGCATGGAGCGGACGATGCCGTCAGGCCACCCCGCGGAGCGGAGCGCTGGAGGTGTCGTTGCGGCGGGCGGTGAGCCGGGCCGGGTCCGGCCAGCGAACGTCGCGGGCCCAGCCGAGCTTCTCGAAGATCCAGATGAGACGGGCGGCGGGGTCGATCTGTCCGCGCAGCACACCGTGCCGGGCGCCGGTCGGGTCGGCGTGATGGCTGTTGTGCCAGCTCTCGCCGAACGACAGGATCGCCAGCGGCCAGAAGTTCGTGGCCCTGTCCTTGCTGTCGAACGGGCGCTCGCCGACGACGTGGCAGATCGAGTTGACCGACCAGGTGACGTGGTGCAGCAGGGCCATCCGGACCAGCCCGGCCCAGAAGAACGCGGTCAGGGCGCCGGCCCAGGTGCCGGTGACCAGCCCACCGATCACCGTGGGGGTCAGCAGCGAGAACGCGATCAGGGGAAGGAACAGCCTGTCGATCACGCGGATGCCACGGTCGGCGAGCAGGTCCGGTGCGAAACGGGCCTTGTTGGTGACCTCGGGGTTCAGGAACCAGCCGCAGTGGGCGTACCACAGGCCTTTGGCCAGAGCGCGGACGCCGGTGCCGTACCGCCATGGTGAATGGGGGTCACCCTCGCGGTCGGTGAAGGCGTGGTGCCGCCGGTGGTCGGCGACCCAGCTGGTCGGGGGTCCTTCCACGGCGAGGGATCCGGCCACGGCCAGAGCCAGGCGCAGCGGCCGGACGGCCTTGAACGAGCCGTGGGTGAGGTGGCGGTGGAAACCGACCGTGACACCGGCGACCGCGATCAGGTACCCGATGGCCGCCATGCCGGCGTCGAGCGCGGAGAGTCCCCACCCCCACGCGATCGGTACGGCGGCGAACAGTGCGACGAACGGCGCCACGACGAAGACCCAGAGCATCGCGACGGCCACGCGTGACTGAGGTGCCTCGATCATGGGTTTGGGGCCGGGCAGGGCGACGGCGACGGTGGCGGTGGAGGTGCTCATGGCGCGACTCCTTGGAGCCTGTCGGCCGACGATGACGAGGCGACGACATCGCGCGGACAGGCCGGTTGCGGCGAGGGAGGACCGCGGGAGTCTGGACGGCCGCCGGGATCACAGGGGCGGAACTCGGTGTATCCCCAGTACCCGGTTACGCGGCCGGCAAACGAGACCGTTCTTCACGATGCCGGTTTACCGGGCCGTGGAAGGGGTATCGCCACGACACCGCCACCGCTGTCTCGGTGGCTCGGCCGTCCAGACTCCGCGGCTCGACATCGGTCCTCGCCCCTCCACGGTTCTTTCGTGTACGGCAGGCGACAGCACTGAGGAGCCAGGCCATGAATTGTCCCGTCGTTCGCCGGTGGGCGAATCGGAACTCCTGCCGTCGTGAGCTTTCTTCGAGGAAAGACGTCCTGTGGGCCGCCGTTGAAGGGGGGCCCGGCGGCCCACAGGACGGCCTCCGCCGGACGGCAGGACGCTCATGATGTTCTCCGACGTCGTCGACGTCCTGCGAGGGGAACACGACGAGATCCGGCGGTTGTGCGCCGCGGTCGAGCGCAGTGGTGACCGGGACCGGGGGCATCGGTTCGCCGTGCTCTCCCGTGCTGTGCACCGCCACGAGTTCGGCGAACGAGCGGTCGTCCATCCAGCGGTCAGGAACGTGAGCGTCGCCGCCGACCTGATCGCAACGATGCGCCTGACCGAGGAGACGGCGCTCCTGCTGGCATTGAACACGCTTGACGATCTCGGCCCGGAGGACCCGGGTTTCCGCCGGGGATTCACCGCCCTGCACCGGGCCGTCCTGGAGCACCTGACTCGCGAGGAACTGGACGAGTTCCCGATTCTGCGGCGGCACGTGCCGGTCCAGCGGCTGCACGCGATGACCGGCGCGCTCACCGACGTTCAGCTCATGGCCGCGGCCTGATCTCCCCGACGTCCGCGGCCGGCCCGAACGGTGTCGACGCGTCCACGTCTCCCGGCTGTCGTCACCGGGAGACGCCGTGCTGGAGGGTGGCGATCAGGGCGAGAGTCGATTCGGCACCCTGGTTGAGGTTGGGTCCGAGCGGGGTGAGCCCGTCGTAACCACCGCCGGTCGCCGGGTTCCACATGATCTGGCCGATGTCGTTGTCACCGAGGAACCAGGCGATGCACCGGTCCACGCCCGCACGCCAGGTCCGAGCGCCGGTGATGGTGGCGGCGGTGGCGCAGGCGTCGGCCAGCGCCGCGACCTCGATCGGTTGCTGGTCGTACCGTGGTCGTGTGGTTCCGCGTCGCCAGCCGGCCGCGGGCAGTGCCGACAGGTGGCCGTCGTGGGTCTGGATGTCCAGCAGCCAGGTGAGCATTCGCAGGCCGGCGGCCAGGACCGGGGGATCGTCGAGGAGATCACCGGCGGCGATGAGAGTCTCGGCGAGAGCGGCGTTGGCGTAGGTGAGCCGTTCCTCGGGCCACGGCCAGTGCGGATCGGGGCCGGGATGGCCGATCACCGTCACGGCATCGGACAGGAGCGAAAGGGCCGGTTCGCCGCCGGAGCCGGCGCGGAGCAGTTCGGTGGCTCCGAGCGCGGCGAAGGCCATGGACCGGGGGTTGCCGGACCGGCGGGAGGCGCCCTGGGCGAAAGCGTGGTGGGCTTCCTCGCGGATCCACGGGGCCGGGCAGCGCGCCGCGGCGGTCCCGAGGCCCCACAGGGCGCGTCCCCACCAGTCCTCGACGGCGGGTTCGTCGGCCCACACCCGGTCGAACCCGAGCCGGTTGTGGAAGGCGCCGGTGGCGTCCTGCGCGTGGGTGAGGAACGTCAGGTAGCACTCCGCGAGCCGCAGCACCTCGGCGGACGGGTCGGCCTCGCGGCCGGTGACGACCAGGCCCCGGGCGGCATCGTCGGTGCAGTAGCCGTGCTCGCGGCGGGCGATGGTGTGCCGGGCGTGTTCGAAGAGCCCGGTGTCGTCGGTCAGCCGTGCCAGGTGGGTGAAGGGGATGGCGGACAGGGCCGGGTCGGGGTCCGGGGCCGTGCTGACGGCCTGTGCGGTCACGGACCGACCGTGGTGATCAGGTTGCGGTCGGCGACGAGCGTCGCGGCCAGTTCGTGGTATCGCTGGGCCACGGCGGGCCAGCGCAGTGCCGGTTCGGCGTGGCCGTTACGGCCGCGCAGTGTGGCGGCCAGGGCAGGCTCGGTGAGGATGCGCCGCACGGCGGTCGCGAGGGCCGCGGGATTCTTGTGCGGTACGAGCAGGCCGGGCCCGTCGGTGAGCAGTTCCACCGCGTGCGGGAAGGCGGTGGCCACGACCGGGATCCGTGCCGCCACGGCCTCGACGAGGACGCCCGAGGTGACCTGCTCGGTGGAGTCGTACGGCAGCACGACGACGTCGGCGGAGCGGATCAGTGTTCCGAGCGCCTCGTCGTCGAGGTAGGCCGACTGGTAGCGCACCTGGTGCGCGATGCCGAGGACCGCGCCGAGCCGGTGCAGGCCGGCCCGGTACTCCTCCCCGTGGAGTTCGGCGACCTTGGGGTGGGTGCGGCCGGCCACCGTGTAGACGGGTGCGGGTTCGAGGTTGCGTAGCCGGGCCAGGCCGCGCAGCGCCCACTCGATTCCCTTGCCCGGCCCGAGCAGACCCCAGGTCAGCAGGTGCGACTCCGGGTGTCGGCGGCTCGGCGGGCCGGCGTAGTCCAAGGCTCCGTGCGGGATCACCGAGATCTTCGCGGCGTCGACGGTGTAGCCGGTGATCAACCGGTCGTGGGCGGCCCGGGTGATGGTCACGACCGCGCTGGCGGCGGCCACGATCTGTTCGAGCAGCGACTTCTGGTTCGGGGTGGGATGGGTGAGCACGGTGTGCAGGACGACGAGGCTCGGCACGGTGAGTCGGCGCAGCACGGACAGGACCTCGCCGCCGTCACGGCCGGGGTAGATGCCGTACTCGTGCTGGATGACGGCGATGTCGAAACCGTTCAGCGCCTCCGCGCTGTCGCGCCACCCGGCCGGTGCCGCGGCCGTCCAGGTGTGCACCACACCGTCCTCGGGCGTGGGGTCGTCGCCGTGCGCCGCGACCCGCACGATGCCGACCGCGGCCGCGGACCGGCCGAGGTGGGTGGCGAGCGCGGAGTTGAACGTCGCCAGGCCGCAGCGGGTGGGCGGATGGGTACTGAGGAATCCGTACTTGATGGTCATGAGCTGTGCCCTCTGTCGGTCGGCCCGCCGCGGATCACGTGACGGGGCCTCACACGGCGCCGGCGTATCAACGCCGGAAGCACCGTTCGTCTTGTCGGATCCCACAGCCGAGGAGCAAACGCCGAACCTCACCCCTGGTCGGGCTCGGCCAATGTGGAGAGATCGAGATGAAGCATGGCCAGCAGCCCGCCATGACGTGACGGATCGATGCGGTCCGGCAACTCGCGTTCGACGAAATCGGCTCGGATCGGCTGGCCGCGTTCGCGGAGCGCCGCGACGACCGTCGCCCTCATGATGACCATTGTCTCCGCTCGAACGTTGCCCTTGGACGGGGCCCACGGATAGGGCCCACCGGTGAGGGTCTCGAGCCGCCGGAGTCTGGAGCGACATCCGTCAGAGTACGCCTGAACGACCCGATGGGCCGAACAGCGCTTCGGGCCGTGCTCTTCGCCGGTGACGCGGTGCCGCCGTGACATGGCCCTCTCAGCGGTGTCCGGAACCGCCGGCGTCGTTGTGGTAGCTCAGCCTCACCCGGGTTCCGGTGGCGTCCGTGGTGATGTCCATGCTGGTGCAGGCGCGTTCGATGAGCTGGAATCCGGTGACCTGTCGCTTCCGGACGCCGGCCGGGGGGCGGTCGGCGTGAGCGGATCGCAGTGTCGTGCCGATGCCGGCGCCGTGGTCGCTGATCTCGCACCAGAGGCGATCGTCGCGGCCCCACAGCAGCAGCTGGCCGAAGCCTCCGCCGTGCTGCACGGAATTGGCCATGGTCTCGTGCACGGCCAGCGCGAATCGGTCCGCGTCCGCACGGGCCAGGCCGTGCCGGGTGCTGGCGGTGTGGGCCCGGATGCGCACCCGCGCCATCGAGGCCTGGTCGAACCAGCGGACCAGTGGCGGCACGGCGGCAGCGGCAACGGTCCGCCGCGAGGTCAGGGCGATCGGCGTACCCGCTCCGGAAGGGGCCAGCCGGGCATCGGCGAAGGCGCCGGTCCAGTCCAAGCCGAAGCGTTCCAGGGTGAGCAACTCGGTGGCCGCGGCGGTGAGTTCCGCCGCGGTGGCCCGGTCGGCGAGAGAGAGATCACCTGGTGTACGCCGGTACAGGTCGACGGCTCCGGCATACCGGACGCCGCCGGCGTGCAGGGGCAGAGCGAACACCGCCCGCGCGCCGGAGTGCAGTGCTGCCGGGGTGAACCGCGGCCAGTGCTCACGCCACCACGGATCGCTCAGATCGGGGGCGTGCACCGATCGGCGGGTGGCGGTGGCGTCGCGGCACGGGCCGTCGTCCAGAGTCTCCTGGGCGGCCTCGATGCCGGCGCTGCCCTGGTCGCTGCTGAACCGGATCTGTGGGAACGGGTCGCCCTCCGGGCCGGCCGAGATGCCGATTCCCGCGACATCCGGAATGAGCGCCGAGCCCGCCCGGCACAATCCGGTCAGGTCCGGGCCGTATGTGCGGATCAGGTGCCAGACATGGCCCGGACGCGCTCCGCCGAAGCCCTCGGCGCCGTGCTGGTACATCGCTGCTCCTCGAATGGCTGGCAGCGCCACCAGGGTCCGGGGCAGCGATTTCGACGCGTACGGAACGGGCCTGTGGATCTGCGTGCGAGGGGCGGCCATGGTGATGCCCGTACGATGCGGGTCACAGTAGCGCGACGTGGTGAGCGCTGACGGACATTTCGTACGCCCGCCGTGTCATGGCTTGCCTCCCGGATCGGGACTACGATGCGTGTGTCGTCGGGGTGCTGATGTCTCGCAGGCGTCCCGAACGTTGCAGCGGCAGGCGACGGTGCCACGGCGGACGGCCGTGACCGGTGTCCCGCTGTCGGTGGTGGCGAGGCGGTGCTCACGATGACGGTGTCGGATCTCGGTCCGCAGGCGTGGGTGACGGTGCATCTGCCGGGCGACGGAGTGATCCTGGTCGTCGTGGCGGGTGAACTGGCGCGGCCCGTGGCCGACACGGTGACCGAGCAGTTGATGGGCTCACTCGACCAGCCAGGGCATGTGTTGTGGCTGGATCTCTCCCAGTTGAGTTTCTGTGATCTGGCCGGGCTGCGAGCACTGATCAGCTTTCAGGATCGAGCCGGCGCTCGCGGCCTGCGGGTGCGGGTGGTGGCGATCTCCGGCGCGGCGCGGATGCTGGCCGACCTGACCGGCATGCAGCCTTTCGGCCGGCTGGGTGACTCCGAGGACGAGCCCGGCCCGGTGGAATGACCTCGACCGTCCCCGGTACGGGCCCAGCGCACCCGAGCCGTGCTCAGCATCGGACGGATCCGTGTCCGGCCTCATGCGCGTCGGCCGCGAGTCCCGCATCGCGACGGTGCCGGGTCGGTTTGTGAGATTTATGAGCTCAACTGCGATCATCGACCTGCCGGTATACCGTTGGGACACGGCGGTGTCCCATCGCCGTTCGCTGCTCCGGACCCAGGTGGCGCACCACTTCTGAGTAGGTGCCCTGGAGCAGCCGTGGATTCCGTAACACCTCCCGTGTCCCCCATGTCGGCCACGTCACCGGGTGTGTGGCGCCGTCTCCCACCCGGTCCCGGTCCCGGTGCGGGCGACGGCGGCCGATGACCGCCGTGGAGCGGCGCGGGGGAGCACCGTCCCTTCGATCGCCGTACCTGGTGGCGACGGTCACCGACCGCCGTGGGGTGTCGGTGGGTGTCGTCGCCGACGCGAGCAGCAGCGTGGTCGAGATCAAGGTGCACGGTCACTGGTCACAGCAGCTCGGCGAGCAGATCACCGCCGGACTGGGACTCTGCCTCGCCGGTCCGTCCGAGGCCATCATCATCGATCTGCGTGACTTCAGTGATCGGCATGGGCTGAGCTTGCGGTACTGGCTGGCGGCACAGCGGGAGGCGCGGGGTGGCGCGCTGCCGGTCGGTCTGGCGTTGTGCGTCCCGCCGGCGACGATGCTCGGTTACCGGTTGCGGCATCACGAGGGGAACCCGTTGCCGCTGTTCGCCACGATGGGCGAGGCACGGGCCGCGGTCGTCGGCAGGCTGAGACGAAGTCACCGGTGGCAGACCCGCCTGGCGCCGGTCCCGGTCTCCGTGCGGGCGGCACGTGACCTGGTGGAGCTGGCGTGTCATACCTGGCAGCTGCACGATCTGCGACAGGACGCAGCACTGGTCATGTCGGAGTTGGCCGCTAACGCCGTCGAGCACGCCGGTACGGATTTCGTGCTCACCGTGCTTCGGCGCGGCCGGGATCTGCATCTGGCCGTCCGGGACGGCGACACCCGTTATCCGCGTCTGGTCGAGTCCACCCAGGCGGGTCCACGGCTTCCGGTCGTCGAGGGCGGGCGGGGACTGATGCTGGTGCATGCGGTCGCCGCGAGGTGGGGTGCGATACCGGCCCATGGTGGCAAAGTCGTCTGGGCGACGGTTTCCGCGTGACGTCGCCGGCCGGCGGGCGGTGTCGCACTCCCGCCGGCCGGCGACGACGCTGCCGATCAGCCGGCGCGCTCGACCATGGCGAGGAGCTCCGGGGTGTGGCGTCTGTCGTCAGCGTCCGCCGCTGCGGCCGAGGCGGTGTCGGCCGAGGCCGGGCTGGCGTCCGGCGGAATGACGAGGAGGTCGAAGCGGTCCCTCCCGAAGTCGTTGATGACGGTGATCAGCCCGGGCGGCTGTGAGGTGTACCAGCCGAGCCGGGCCGACGAGCGGCCACTCGCCCGGCTCGGGCGCGGCAGGTCCCACTCGGCGGGGTTCAGCAGCACATGCGTGATCACGCCGCGGAGAGCGGACAGCGCCTCCATCAGGGCGGGGAGTTCGGTTGCCGGGTCGGAGGAGCGGGGCCACCACGCTCCGTCGAGGACGGTGTCCCGCGACGGCGGGTCGGCGAGTCGTAGTCGTGCGGAATCGGCCGTCGGATTCATCGGTGTGCCTTCCTGTCGGCGACATCCGCGCCATCAAAGGGCGGGCGCGATGCGCTCGTCGGGAGACGTCGAGAAAGCCGGTAGTCCCTTCACCCTACCCGCGGCCACGCCGTGGCACGACTCGTGCCGAACGAGGAATCCGTGCGTTCACGTGTAGGTTCCGCGGTAAGGAACGCGGCCCTCTCCCGGGGGACGACCGGCGGTCCGGGACACGCTGAAGCCGTAGCATCATCGGCGCAGGATCCACGCATGTCGCTCCAGACCTCGGCGGCACTCCCACTCGCCGTTGAATTGGAGCACCATGACGGACGTCGGCGACGGCCCGGCCGGAGGAACACCTTCCACCACTGTCAGCGGCGACTCGAGCGACGCCGTGCTGCTCGAAGCGGTCTCGCAGGGCAGTGTGCCCGCGTTCCGTGCCCTGGTCGAGCGGACGTCGGTGGCTGTCGGCGCCCTGCTGGCCGAACTCCTGCCGGACTGCGCATGGCGCGACGAGATACTCGCGGCCACCTATCTGGAGGTGTGGTGGCTGGCAGGCTGTCGCATTCAGCCGGACGTCGACGCCACGGACTGGATCGTCGCGATCGCGCGGCGGCGGGCGGTGGAGACCCGCACCGATCTCGAGCCGGACGGCGAAGGGCCGCGGACCGGGTACGCGCAACGGGAGTTCGCCACGTTGCTCCGCTCACCGGCCGGGCCACCCCGGCCGGTGACGGTCAGGGCCGTGTCAGACCGGGCAGCGACGCCAGATCGGTGACGACCAGCTCGGCGACCTCGGTGAGCCGCCGGTTGTGGTTGCGGGCGTAGGCGCGGATCCGGCGGAACGCCTCGTCGACGCCGATGTCTTGGACCTGTGCGAGAGCGCCCTTGGCCTGCTCGATGATGATCCGGCTGTTCAGCGCCCCCTGCAGTTGCTCGGTCAGCGCCTCACTACGGCGGATCGCGCGTTCCTGCATCAGGCCGATGGTCGCCACGTCGGCGAGAGCCTGCATGATCGGCACATCGGCGGCGCTGAAATCGCCGCCGGTGGTGCTGCCGAAGATGTTGAGGGCGCCGATCACCTGGGAACGCAGTCGCAGCGGGAAGGCGTGCACGGACCGGAAGCCCGCCTCCGAGGCCCGTGGCGCGAATCGGGGCCAGCGGCCTGCCGCCGACGCCAGGTCGATGTTGATGACCGGCTGTCCGGTCCGGTACGCCTCCAGGCAGGGACCCTGATCATTCTGCAACTGGAAGAGCTCGATCAGGCGGACGTTCTCGTCCGATCCGGCCATGAAATCCAGCCGTCCCCGTTCGTCGGCCAGCATCAGTCCGGCGGCGGCCGCGTCCACCAGGCTGCGGGCCCGGTCGGTGAGCATGTGCAGGAAATCGAGGAGGTCGAATTCGTCGACCAGCGTGTCGGCGACCTCCACGAAGATGCTTGCCAATCGCTCAGCCGAAACGCCGCTCATGCCCTGCCTCCCGGTAGTTTCGGTACCAAACAGCCACTCATCCGTGTCAACCGTCCAATCGCAGCCGTCGTTGCACGATGTCGCGGGCGACATCCTCCAGGCGACGGTTCTCGGCGAAGGCGTAAGCCCGTATCCGTACCAGAGCCTCACCGATGGATACCCCTAACTGGACCATGACCATTCCCTGGGCCTGGAACAGTTCGGCCCGGCGTCCGAAGTCCAGCGCCATGGCACCGTCACCAGCGGAGATGTCACCCTGCTGCAGGTTCAGCAGGGCCTCCACGGTGAGCTCGGCGAACGTGAACGCCAGCTGCAGTTCCGTGCCGGTCAACGGGCCCACCCGATCCCGGAAGACGTCCATGACTCCGAGCCGGGCGGCACCGACCTGCAACGGGAAGGCGAAGACGGCGCGGACCCCGGCGTCGCGGGCGGCCGGAGTGTAAACAGGCCAGCGGAAGCCGGCACCATCGGACAGATCCGCCGTGAGAATCGGGCGGCGAGCGGCGAAGGCATCGATGCAGGGCCCCTCGCCGAGGATGAACTGCAACTCCTCGACACGCTCGCTGACCGGATCCGACGTCGCGCACACCCCACGCATCCCGTCAGCGGTCATCACGCTGATCCCGGACCCGCTCGCCGACAGCGCCTCGACGGTGGCGAGGCAGATCCGCTGCAACAGACCCGCATCAACCGGCTGGGCGTCGACGAGACGCCGGACGAGTGCATCATGCTCATCACCGCCAGCAGGCGAGGTCACGATGCCGGACCGTCTGTGCGGGGCCGGAACGATCCGCACGTCAATGCCGACACGGGCGCCCCTTCCCAGCGTAGACGCCGAGGACCAGGGCGGCTTGAGTCAATAGACACCCACACCCTACCCCCACCACCGGTGCGAATAGTGGCGCAGAGACTCGCCTTCCACGACGAGGTCCGTGTCTGGCACGCGCGCGGCCGAGGTCACCTCGGAGAGTGGCGTATCGGGCACTGACGGTAACTCATACTTTCGGCTAGCTTTATGCCTGACCTTTCGGCTAACCTCGTGCTGCCGAACGGGTATCCGGGCTGGCGGAGGCAACCGGAGGACGACATGACCACAGCATCCGTCGACACGACGACCCGCTCGGCCGCTGCGCAGAGTGACGTCGCTGCGCAGAGTGACGTGATCACCAGTGAGCGTCAGGCTGACGTCGCGGGCGATCTGATCAACGCGCTGGCCGCGATGCCCGCCGGTCACCCGTCCCGGGCCGCTCTGCGGGACCGGACGATCGAGGCCTGGCTGCCGCTGGCCCGCCACCTGGCGAACCGCTACACGGGCCGCGGTGAGCCCACCGACGACCTGGTGCAGACCGCCACGATCGGGCTGATCAAGGCGATCGACAAGTTCGACCCGCAGTACGGTGTGGACTTCGCCGGCTATGCGATCCCGACGATCCTCGGTGAGGTCAAGCGGCACTTCCGCGACCGCACCTGGTCGATCCGGGTGCCGCGCCGGCTCCAGGAGCTGCGCCTGCGGATCACCGAGGCCAACAACACCCTGACCCACACGCTGAACCGGCCGCCGACCGTCGCCGACATCGCGGCCCACATCGGCATCACCGAGGAAGAGGTCCTCGAAGGCCTCGAAGGTGCCCGCGCCTACAACGCGACCAGCCTGTCGACGCCGGTCGGCCCGGACGGCAACGCCGAACTCGGCGACATGATCAGTAGCGACACCGACGACTACGCGGCCGTCGACATGCGCGCCACGCTCGGCCCTGCGCTGGCGCAGCTCGACGAGCGCGAGCAGAAGATCGTCACCCTGCGGTTCTACGGCAACATGACGCAGTCGCAGATCGCCGACCAGATCGGCATCTCCCAGATGCACGTCTCCCGGCTGCTCACCAAGGCCCTGACGAAGCTGCGCGGCCACATCAACGCCGACGCTCTCTGAGTTCCTCGGACCCGGGCCCGCCGTGTACTACGGCGGGCCCGCTGTCGTAGCCGTCCACGCCGATCCGGTACCAGCCCTTGACGATCGCGCAGCTCTCCCGGCCGGTGGGGGCGGTGCACGCCCTCGTCCTCGGCGTAGTCGCCCGTAGTGGTGCGGCAGGGCGGCCATCACCTGCCTCTTCGCCGCGTCGACGGGTGAGATGTAGGTCCAGTTTCGGCCCAGCGCGGCCGTTGACCGTCGGGCCGGGAGAGGTAGCCGGCCGGGAAGTGTCGCCCGCGACCGTCAGGTTCCGGGTTGCGATTCCCGGATGTTCAGGTAGGCGTCCATGTGCGTGATGGTGAGCAGGCGTTCGACGATGCTGCCCGGCGCGACGGCGACGGTGAGCCGGCCGCCGTCCCGGTCGAACGCGGCGGACAGTTGCTGGAGCATGTGCAGCGCGCTGCTGTCGAGGAACTCGATGTCGCTGAGGTCGAGATCGACCGGTGTGCTGGTTCCGGCGGCCCGGATCCGGTCACCGACGGTGCCGGCGTTCGACATGTCGAGTTCGCCGGTGACCCGGACGTGCACGCCGGTCTCGTGGATGCTGGTGGTGACGTCCGCGATGGGGTCGGTCATCGGCTTGCTTCCCGGGTAGGCACGCGGAACCGGACGAGGGTGCCGTCGGTGGTGGAGTGTCGCTCGAAGTCGTGGCTGAGGGTGTCGATGATCGGAAGGCCCCGTCCGCGGCTGGTGCCCGCTTCGCCGGGGGTCCGCCAGGTGCCGTGATCCCGGACCGTCGCCAGGTACGAGCCGTCCGGCTCGTACCGGACGTCGATCTCGATGGTGCCGGTGGGGTCCTCGCGGTAGGCGTGTTCGATGGCGTTGGCGCACGCCTCGTTCACGGTGATGAGCAGGTCGTCGTCGTTGCGGTCGAGGCCCGGCAGGGTGCGCTGCCAGGCACTCAAGGCGTGGCGGAGCCGGGACAGGCCGTGGCGGTCCGCGACCATCGTCTGATGGAACGGCGCCGGTGGCACCCGCAGGCAGAGCACGACGACGTCGTCGTTGCGGTGCTCGGCGACGCCCAGCGCGGTCAGCAGACCGTCGCACACCTCGCCGACCGGTGCGTGCCGCAGCGCGACGGTGGCGTCGCGGAGCCGGTCCAGGCCGGTGGTGATCGGTTCGCGGCGCCGCTCGACCAGGCCGTCGGAGAAGAGCACCAGCAGGGCGCCGGGTTCGAGGGTGTCGCTCGCCTGCGGCCGTGATCCGAAGTCCCGGCCGGTGATCGGGGCGGACCGGCCGTCGTCCAGCCACCGGGCGTCGCCGCCGGCCGTGACCACGAGCATCGGCGGGTGCCCGGCCGACGCGTGCCGTAGTTCACGGGTGGCCGGATCGAAGACGGCGTAGCAGGCCGTGGCGAACGGGATCTCGTCGTTGACCGCGACGAACCCGTCCAGGTGGGTCAGCAGGGTCCCGGGGCCGGGCACGTGCGGTGCGAGCGCGCCCATCGCGACCCGCATCTTCCCCATCGCCGTCGCGGCGGCCAGGCCGTGCCCGACGACGTCGCCCACGGTCAGTGCGACAGTGCCGCCGCGCAGCTCGAAGGTGTCGTACCAGTCGCCACCGACCTCCAGCGTGGCGCTGCCGGCTTCGTACCGCGCCGCGATCGAGACCCCGGGCGGCGCCACGGTGCGGGCCGGCAACAACGCCCGTTGCAGCTCCAGGGCGATGCGGTGTTCCTCGTCGCGGGCCCTGGTCTGCTCCGCCAGGGCGAGCTCGCCGACCCGGCGTTGCGCGTCGATGTCGGTGGCCACGCCGAACCAGCGCACCAGATCACCGCTGTCGTCCTGGAAGGGGACGACCCGGATCAGATACCAGTGGTGACCGCCGTCGCGGTGCCGCAGCCGCGCCTCGCACTCGAAGACGGCGGGCGGATCCCGGTGCCCGTCCCAGGCGGCCAGGAACCCGTCGCGCTCACCGGGATGGACGGCCCCGCCGAGCAGCGCACGGTCGGTGTCCGCGGTGTGCGGCGTCCCACCGATCAACGTGGACCAGCTCGGGTTGAGCATCTCCACGGCGCCGTCGGGCCGGGCGACCCAGATGAGCTGCGGGGTCACCTCGACGACCTGGCGGAACCGGGCCTCGCTCTCCCGCAGCGCATCCTCGATCTCCCGGCGCCGGGAGATGTCGGCGGCGACCCCCACCAGCCGGTCCGGTCGGGGCGGGTCACCCTCGAAGTAGGCGCGGGCGGTCACCATGACCCACCGGTACGAGCCGTCTCCCCGGTCGACACGGATCTCCTGGCTCAGCAGGCGGGAGCCGCCCGGGTCGAACGCCGCCGCCACCGCCGTTCCGTACCGCTGCCGGTCCTCGGGGTGGATCATCGAATCCAGCGCTGTGGCGAGCGACAGCACCCCGTCGGACGGAAGGGCGAACAACTCCAGCATGCGAGCGTCGGGCTCTCCGCGGTCCTCCCGTGCCGACCACACGAAGGTTCCCATCTCGGCCGCGTCGAGCGCGACCTGCAGCCGCTCCTGCTCAGTCTTCTGCACCATCACTCATTCCGCGGTCGATCGACTCGTCTCCCGCCGCTACCGGCAACGGTCAGTATGCAGACCATGACGTCGATGATCATCAAGTAGCTCATCGGCCGGTGGGCCCGGTGCGGCGCCGTCATGGGGAGGCGACCGACGTAGCCTTGCGATGTCCAGCTACTTCGATGCCACCCGAGGAGCTTCATGCCCCTGACACCGGCCGACATTCACAACACGGAGTTCGGAAAGGCAACCTTCGGCCGGCGTGGCTACGACGAGGACCATGTCGACACGCTCCTGGACGAGGTCACCGGCGAGATGATCCGCCTTCTCGAGGAGAACAGCGCGCTGCAGAACCAGCTCGCCGCCGCGGGATCCGACAGGCAGGACCGGGCGGCCGCGGCGCAGCTGTCCGCGCTGACCGTCGACCTCGACCGTGCCCGGCGCGCCTGTGAACGCGCCGAGCAGCACGCCCGGCTCACACGGCATCAACTCGACGAGGCCCGGCGCTCGGCCGCCACATCCGACACCGCCCGTGGCGACGCGTCGGTGCAGCCGGTGCTGCGGATGGCGCAGCGGACCGCCGACGGCTATCTCCACGAGGCCCAGGAGAAATCCGGCAGGCTGCTCGCCGAGGCCCGCGAGCGGACCGACCGCACCCTGCACGAGGCGCAGGACACCGTCGACGCCATCGGCCGGAAATCCCAGCGTCTCCAGGAGACGGCCGCGGCGGAACTGGCGGCGGGACGGGCCAGCATGACCCGGGACATCGACTCGCTGTCGCGGTTCATCGACGACTACCGCGCCGGCATGACACACGACATCTTCCGCCGGGGACGGTTCAACGAGGGTACGGCCGGCTCCTGAACCGGGGGCCTCAGCGGCGGGGCGGCCGGTCGGGCAGCATGCGCTCCTCAAGATCCAATTCACGTTCCAGCACGCGCAGGCCCTCGTCGGACAGCTGGCCGGCATCACGCCAGCGGAGGAACTCGTCCCGCTGCGCTTCGAGGGCCACTCGTCGTACGTGCAGCGCGGCCTCGTACCCCGGTGACACCGGCGGACCGTCCGCCTCGTCCGTCTCGCGCAACAGGACGAGCCGGTCCTGATACCGGCTCAGCCGGGTCCGCAGCTGCTCGCGCATCGTCTCGATCACCGGGGCGCTGATGTCGTCGTGCTCCTGCCTCTCCAGGTCACCGAGGGCGGTGAGGGCGGCCTCGACGGACGCCGACCGGGCCTCGTTGCGGAGGCGGGCCTGATCGTTGTCGTCCGCGGGCAGGCCGAGCCGCTGGACGATCGGCGCGAACGTGAGGCCCTGGCCGACCAGGGTGACGAGGACGACGACGAAGGTGCAGAACAGCAGCAGGTCGCGGGCCGGGAACGGGGCACCGGCCTCGGTGACCACCGGCAACGTGAAGATCGCGGCGAGGCTGATCACGCCCCGGGTGCCGGCCCAGGAGAGGACGACGACCTCCCGGCCGGTCCACCGCGCGGGCGCCTCCCCGGCCGGCTCGCCCCTGCTCCACCGGGCGTGCAGCGCGGCGGGCAGCAGCAGGGTCGACAGCAGCCACAACGGCCGCAACAGCAGGACGACGCCCACGGTGATCACCACGGCGACGACGACGGTGCCGGTGTCGTACCCGGTGAGCCCGCGGATGACCTCCGGCAACTGCTGACCGATCAGCAGGAACACGAGGCCCTCGAGCATGAAGTCGACGAGTCGCCAGACCGCGCTCGTCTGCAGCCGGCCCGCACTCGAGGCGGACCGCGGCGTGTGATGCCCGACGATCAGCCCGGCGACGACCACCGCCAGCACGCCGGAGACGTGGACGTGCTCACCGAGCAGGTAAGCACCGAACGGCGTGGCCAGCGAGACGGCGTTCGCCAGCATCGGATCACCGCTGAGCGGCCGGGACAGCAGGCGCACGGCGTACGCGACCAGCACTCCCACGGCGGCGCCGCCCACCGCGGCGATCAGGAACCGGCCGAGCGCCGCCGGTGCCGAGAACCTGTCGCCGGAGGCGGCGGCGACCGCGACGCTCAGAATGGTGAGGGCGGTGGCGTCGTTGAGCAGCCCCTCGCCCTGGATCAGGGTGATGATGCGTGGCGGCAGGCCCACCCGGCGCCCGACGGCCAGGGCGGCCACCGGATCCGGTGGTGCGACGGCCGCGCCGATCGCGATGCCGGCGGCGAGCGTCGCTCCCGGGACGAACCACGCGAAACCCAGGCCGATCAGCAGTGTGGTCAGCAGAACCAGAACGACCGACAGACTGATCACCGTACGCAGATTGCGGCGGATCGCGAGCATCGACGAGTCCAGTGCGGCGCTGTATAGCAGCGGCGGCAGGACGAGCGTCAGGATGATCTCCGGATCGAGGGTGATGTTGGGGCCGGGCAGCAGGGCGTAACCGATCCCGATGATGGGCAGCAGTGCCGCGGCGGGCAGCCCGGTCCGGCCCGCGACCCACCGCACCACGGCGACCACACCGACAGCGGCGAGGACGAAAACCAGAGCCGACTCGACATCCACCTGCCCATCCTCGCGGACCGGCCCGCGGGCGCGGCGAATCCGGGCGGGGATGCGGGCGGCCGCAAAACGGCTGAACCGAATCCCGGGTGGAATTGTCGAAGGTCGGCCCCGTTCACTGTGCTACGGTGGGCGAGTTGCAGGTTTGATTTCCGTAGACGTTTCCAGCGCCTGATGGACTTTAATGATCCATCCAGGCGCTTTTTCGTTCGTGCCGGATCCGGCGCCGGTGTCCAACGCGGCAGCCTGCGAGTTCGCGGAGCAGCGACATCACCCAGGGTCGGCCGGGCCTGCCGGCGGAAATGTTCGCACGCTCTGATTCGCGATCTCCGAACGGTGGCCCGACTGGTTCAGCGGGCCGCCGTTCGGTATTCCTCGACCTCATTCGTTCAGATTTGTTCTCGTGATTGTCCGTGACGTGCGGCACCTGCTCTTACCGGCGTGCCGCACGAGGAAAGGAAGTGCATGTCCATGATTACCGTCGTGCCCGGCGCGTCAGGCGCCCAGCCGGTCGCCGGCACCCCCCGTTCTCAGGGGCCGGCACCCGTCGAGGGCGGGCCGTCGCTGTTCCTCGCCCCGCTCGGCACCAAGGAGCAGAGCCCTGAGCTGCACGCCTCGGACTGCGGCGAGACGGCGATGCACCGGCTGCGCAACCCGTTCGCCGTGACCGCCGAAACCGGCACCGACCGGCGGAGGTAGCACCCGTCACCCGGTGCGCCACCGGTGGTGGCGACCACGTCCGCCGGACGGGGTGCGCAACCGTCGCCCGCCGGTGATCCGAAGCGGGCCACAGCATGATGTCGAGCGCACCGATCCGCTGCGGACATCAGGGCTCCCGTGGGTCAGCGGGCGGCGCCGTTGCGATACGCCCAGACGACCACGTTGAGGCGGTCCCGGACACCCAGTTTGGCCAGAACCCGGCCCACGTGGGTCTTCACCGTCACCTCCGCCAGATGCAACCTCTGGGCGATCTCCGCGTTGTTCGCCCCCGCGACGATCAGGTCGAACACATCACGTTCCCGCGTGGTGAAGGTGTCCAGCGGCGCCGGGTCCCGCGGCACCGGTGGGTCGGCCCTGGCCGCGACGAGGTTGCGTGTCGTGGTCGGGGCGATCACCGAACCGCCGTGGTACGCGCTGCGGACGGCCGCCGTGAGCCCCTCGGCCGTGGTGTCCTTGAGCAGGTAACCACTGGCGCCCGCGTCGAGGATGCGGGTCGCGTAGTCGTTGCTGTCGTAGGTGGTCAGAGCGAGGATCTTCGGCGGCCGGCCGCCGGCTCCCAGGATCGCCTTGGTGGCGGTGATGCCGTCGGTGCCGGGCATCCGGATGTCCATCAGGATCACGTCCGGGTGGTGCCGGGCGGCCAGGTCGATCGCCTCGGCGCCGGTCGCGGCGGTGGCGACCACGCGCATGTCCGGTGCGGCGTCCACGACCATGGCGAATCCGGCGCGGACCAGGTCCTGGTCGTCGGCGATGAGGACGTCGATCATGCCGGTGCTCCTTCGGCGGCCAGCGGCCAGGTGGTCGTCACGGTGAGGTCCCGGTCCGCGGTGATCGTGCAGTCGCCGTTGAACATCGAGCAGCGCTGGCGGATGCCGGACAGGCCGCGGCCGTCGACCGGTTCGTGCCCGCCGCCGGGTGGCAGCGGGCTGGTCACCGTGACCGTCAACAGCGACGGCGTCCACTCCAGACGGAGCTCGGCCCGGTGCTCGGGCGCGTGTTTCAGCACGTTGGTCAGGGACTCCTGGATGATCCGGTAGACCGCCAGGTCCATGCCGGGGGCGAGCGCCTGCTCCGGGCCGCCGGTCACGACGGTCACCTTCAGGCCGGCGGCGGTCACCCCGGACAGCAGGCCGGGCAGCTCGGACAGGCCTTTCGCGTACCGGTGGAGATCGTCCTGATCGACGACGGCGAGCAACCGTTTCACGTCGGTGAGGGCCTCCCGGCCGAGGCCGGCGATCCGGTCGAAGACCGGGCCGGCGATGGTGGCGTCGGCACGCGCGGCGACCCTGCCGCCCTCGGCCTGGGCGATGATCGAGGCCAGGGAGTGGGCGATGATGTCGTGCATCTCCTGGCTGATGCGGGTGCGTTCCTCGTGGACGGCGAGCTGGGCGCGGGTGGCGCTGTCCTGCTCGGCGAGGGCACGCCGGTGGTCGGCGTCGCGGACGGCGGCCCGCTGCTGGCGCTGCATGATGCCGGTCGACCAGGCGGCCAGGGTGGTGGCGAGGATCAGGATGGCGGGCAGGCCCGCCCCGAGCTGCCGGTCGTGCAGGGCCTGGGCGGCGACGACGGCGGCCCCCGCGGCGCCGATCAGCAGACCGGCGTGGCGGGAGCGGCCGGGCGCATACGCCGCGGTCGCGTGCACCGCGACCAGCGCGACCAGGTCGCCGGGGAACATGAAGCTGTGCGAGACCAGCAGGTGCGCGCCGGAGATCATCGCGACCAGGGCGAGGAAGGCGCGCGGCGCGGTGCGGCGGAGCAGCATGGGTACGCTCACCGCCGCCGACCAGTACCACTCGTCCTGCCCGGCGAGCCCGAGGAGCAGGCAGCATCCGATCACCGCGGCGGCGACGAGGGCATCGCCGGTGATCATCCGTCCACTTCGTCCCACCACGCCACCAACCCTAGGCCGCGGCCCGGCACCGGACCCGATACCCAGGTATGGGTTCCGGCGCCGAACACGTATCCCGTGGTCGGATGTGCCGCGCCGTCCCGTTTCCTAGCGTGGGTGCGGTGACGATGCAGACGACACGTGCCGAGATGGTGAGCTGCCAGGACGTCCGTAAGACGTACGGCACCGGCCCGGCCACGGTGGCGGCGGTGGACGGGGTCTCCGCGGGCTTCCTCGCGGGTGAGTTCACCGCGATCATGGGCCCGTCCGGTTCCGGCAAGACGACGCTGATGCACCTGCTGGCCGGTCTGGACACGCCCACCGAGGGCACGGTGAGCCTGGCCGGCACCTCGCTGGCCGGGCTGGACGACGACGCGCTGACCGACCTGCGCCGCGACCGGGTCGGTTTCGTCTTCCAGGCGTTCAACCTGCTGCCGACGCTGACCGCCGAGCAGAACATCGTGCTGCCGTCGCGGCTCGCCGGACACCGGCCCGACCCGGCCGAGGTGCGCCGCATCGCCGAGGAACTGCAGATCAGCGACCGGTTGTCGCATCGCCCGGCCGAACTCTCCGGCGGCCAGCAGCAGCGGGTCGCGGTGGCCCGGGCGCTGCTGGCGAAGCCCTCGGTGGTCTTCGCCGACGAGCCGACCGGCGCGCTGGACATCGCCACCGGACGCGCCCTGCTCAGCGGCCTGCGAGACGCGGCCCGGCACGGCGGCCAGACGATCATCATGGTCACCCACGATCCGGGCGCCGCGACGTACGCCGACCGTGTCCTGGTGATGGCGGACGGCCGGATCCGCGCGGAACTGCGCCATCCGGGCCGGGAGCAGATCCTGGCCGCGATGGCCTCGGTGGCGGTGTGACGATGGTTCTCGCACTCGCCTGGTCGCAGCTGCGCACCTATCCCGCCCGGCTGATCGCGATCGTCGCCGCGGTGACACTGGCCACCGGTTTCCTGGCCGCGACCGCGACGTTCGCGGCCACCTCCAGCGAGGGGTTGCGCCGGACCGCCGCGGCCCCGCTGACCACGTCCGACATCGTCCTGGACGCGGATGAGACGATCACCGACCCGCGATGGTACGAGGCCGCAGCCGCCGTCCCGGGAATCCGGTCGGTGGACCCGCAGTACGCCCGCACGGTGACCGTCTTCGGTGGCTCCCGGCGGGGCGCCGCGAACGTGCAGAGTGTCGCCGCCACCCCGGAGGTCCGCTGGTTCGCCCTCGATCGCGGCGCCTGGCCCGCGGGCCCGGGGGAGGTGGTGGCCGACCAGCGCACGCTCGACGATCTCGGGGTGGACGTCGGCGCCGAGTTGACGTTCCGGCAGGGGGCGCAGGCCCCCGTCCCGGTGACGGTCACCGGGGCGGCCGATCTGGGGTTCCGGCCGCTGACCGGGTCGGACTTCCGGTTCTACGCGGATCCGGCGTTCTTCGCCGGTGACGTGCCGGCGGCGGCGTTGTCGCTGGTCGACGACCCGAGCCGGCTCGACGAAGTGCTGAGCGGGTTGCGGCCGGTGCTGGGTCCCGGGATCACGGCGGGCAGCGCCGCCTCCGCCGCGGACCAGGCCGCCGCTCGGTTCGCCGGTGGAAACGGGCAGCTGGTCGTGCTCATGCTGGCGTTCGCGACGGTGGCGCTGCTGGCGGCGGTGCTGGTCATCGCGAACACCTTCCACGTGATCGTCGTGCAGCGGGTCCGGCAGATCGCGCTGCTGCGCCTGGTCGGTGGACGCCGGAAGCAGGTGAACCGGGTCGTCCTGGTGGAGGCCGCGATCGCCGGCGTGGCCGGTGCGGTGACGGGCGTGCCGGCGGGGGTGGGCGCCGGTTATCTCGGCGCGGACCTGCTGGAGATCAACGGGGGCGGCCTGCGGGTGAGCCTGCCGATGCTGTTCCTCTGCGCGCTGGTGGGCGTGCTGGCCACGGTGCTCGCCGCCTGGCTGCCCGCCCGGCGGGCGACCCGGATCCCCCCGGTGCGGGCGTTGCAGGACGCCGCCGAGCCTCCGGCCGGTGCGGTCCGGGGCGGACCCCGCCTGGTGGTGGGTGTCGTGGTCACGGCCGTGGGCGGCGCGCTGCTCGCGGTGGCGGCGGCCGGTGCCTCCCTGCCGCTGGCGATGGCCGGCGGGGTGCTGCTGTCGGCCGGGTTGCTGGCGGCGCTGCCCCGCCTGATCGGCCTGCTGCTGTCGCCGGTGGCCCGGTTGCTGGAACGGTTCGGGGTGGCCGCCGGCCTGGCCGGCACGAGCCTGAGCCAGAACGCGCGCCGGACCGCTTCGGCGGCGATGGCGGTCGTCGTCGGCGCCGCGCTGATCACCGCCCTGGCGGTGGCGGCCACGAGCGGGCGGGCGACGGTGTACACCGATCTGGAGGCGCGGTACCCGGTGGCGGCCGGACTGCGTACCGACGGCACCGCGATCAGCGGGGCGACGGTGGCGGCACTGGCCGAGGTCGACGGGCTGGTGGCCTCCGGCACGGTCGGCACGGTCGCCGCGCGGTTCCCCGACGGCGGCCAGGCCACGCCGAAGCTGCTGGCCGTGCCGAGCGCCGAGCTGGCCGAGCGGGTGGCCCCGCAGGTGGTGGACCAGCCGGTCGTCCTGCTGCCGGCCGCCTACCTGGCGGAGCTCGGCCTCGCCGACGGCGCACCGATCACCGTCACGGTCGGGAAACGCAGTCTCGCTCTGACCGTCCGGGCGTCACGGCTGGCCGACACCACCGGGCAGTTGCTCGGTGTCGTCGGGCAACGGGCGCTCGGCGACGGCATCGTGACCACCCCGACGGCGGTGTGGGGTGTCGCGGCCGCCGGGTTCGACCGGGACCGGCTGGCCGCCGACGTGAACGCGGTGGCCGCCCGTGACGTGCAGGTGCAGGTCGGCGGGGGGATCACCGAGGGCGGCGACATCGCGAACGTGCTCGCCATCCTCCTCGGACTCTCGGTCGGGATGCTGGCGGTGACCGTGGTCATCGCGCTGCTCGGGATCGCCAACCTGCTCGGGCTCTCGGTGGTCGAACGGGCCCGGGAGCTGGCCCTGCTGCGGGCGCTGGGCACCCGCCGGGGCCGGTTGCGGGCCATGCTCGCGGTCGAGGCGGTCACCATCACGGTGCTGGGGACGGTGGCGGGTGTCGTGGTCGGCGTGCCGGTGGGGCTGGCCGGGGTGGCGGCGGCGGTGGGCGCCACCGCCGACCCGGTGATCCGCCTACCGTGGGGACAGCTGGCGGTGCTGGTGGTGGCGGCGGTCGTGACCGGGGTGCTGGCGAGTCTGCTCCCGGCTCGCCGGGCGGCGCGGGTGGCGCCGGCGGAGGGCCTGACCCGGTAAGAAGTGACGCCGACCGGTGCCCGGCCACCCGCGTGCCGGGGGTCGCTGCGGCGCGGCCCGGCATCCCCGGGACCCGCCGATCGCGGTGATTCACATCCGGTCAGCGGTTGACGTCGCTGATCGGGATCCGGAACGAACAGGTCTCAGCCGAGGAGGCCGGCCCGCTGTGCCAGCATCGCGGCCTGCACCCGGTTGTCGCAGCCGATCTTGGTGAAGACGCGGTAGAGGTGGGTCTTCACCGTGCCCTCGGTGACGAACAGCCGTGTGCTGATCTCGGCGTTCGACAGGCCCTGGGCGAGTAGCACCAGCACCTCGCGCTCGCGGTCGCTCAGGGTCCGCACCCTGGCCAGGTCCTCGCTGGGTGCGGCCGGCGCCGGGGCGGGCAGGCGGTTGAGGACCTGGCGGGTGACCTTCGGCGACAGGTAGGCGTTGCCGGCCGCGGCCGCGCGGATCGCGTGCGGGAGTTCGTCGGCGGCCGAGTCCTTGAGCAGGAAGCCCGCCGCGCCGCCGGTCAGGGCCTGGCCGACGTAGTCGTCCTCGCCGAACGTGGTCAGCATGACCACCTGCACGGACGGGCTGCCGCGCCGGATCTCGCGCAGCGCGGCGAGACCGTCCATCATCGGCATCCGGATGTCCAGCAGCACCACGTCGGGCCGGTGCAGCAGGGTCAGGTCGATGGCCTGGCGGCCGTCGCCGGCCTGCGCGACCAGGGTGATGTCGTCGAACGGCCGCAGGATCGTCTCGAGGGCGGCGCGGACGAGCCGGTCGTCGTCGGCGAGCAGCACACGGATGGGCGCGGTCATCGCGGCTCCCCTCACCGGCGGTCCAGGAATTCCTGCTTGTCTACCAGGGCGCCGTTGCGGAAGCAGAACCGGTAGACGCGTGTCGTCCCGGTCTCGGTCTCCTCCTCGAGCTGTTCCAGGATCGAACCCTCGTAG
The DNA here is from genome assembly GCF_000962825.1 of Actinoplanes rectilineatus. Taxonomy (GTDB): domain Bacteria; phylum Actinomycetota; class Actinomycetes; order Mycobacteriales; family Micromonosporaceae; genus Actinoplanes; species Actinoplanes rectilineatus. The sequence continues at coordinate 33,465 of NZ_JZKF01000055.1, read as the reverse complement.
TCGACGCAGGTGGCCCCCGGCACCTCCCGGCCGCCGGTGGCGCCGATGATCGCGGTGTCCGGGTCGGGCAGCAGGTCGCGGACCTCCGGTTCGGGCCGGCCGACCCCGATCGTGTCGTAGAGTTCCCGGTCGACCGAGGCGAACCGGGTGGACGCCCACAGGCCGGCGCAGCAGACCGTCAGCACCCCGGCGGCGCCGACGGTGGCCGTGATCAGGACGAACCGGGAACGCCGGCGGTCGCGGGCCACCAGGTCGGCGAAGTCCGGGCCGTCCGGGACCGGCGGCGGAACGGCGGCCGGGCCGGTGCCGCCGTTGGCGTACGGCAGGGTCGCGGCCAGCCGGAAACCGCCGTCGGGGGTGGGCCCGTGGTAGAGCACGCCGTGGGCGACCCGGACCCGTTCGGTCAGCCCGAGCAGCCCCTGACCGGAGGTGTGCCGCACGACCGGCCGGCCTGCGGTGTTGGTGACACCGGCGATCACGGCGTCCGGCTCGTACCGCAGCGAAAGCACCACCCGGCTGCCGTGCGCGTGCCGCAGGGCGTTGGTGAGTCCTTCCTGGATCACCCGGTAGGCGGCGTGCTCGATCAGCGGGGACAGCGGCCGGGCCGTGCCCTCCCGGAGGATCTCGACCGGGGTGCCGGAGGCGCGGGCCTGGTCGGCGAGGTCGTCGAGGCGGTCCAGCGACGGCGCGGTGGCCTGTTCGTCCTGTCCGAGAAGGCCCAGGATCTGCCGCAGTTCGGTCATCGCGGCCGCCGACGTCTCCCGCAGCATCGCCGGGTCCTGCTCGGGCATGCTCGCGTACAGCGAGATCAGGGTCAGTTTGTGGCCCAGTGAATCGTGCAGGTCACGAGCGATCCGGGTGCGTTCCCGGGCCCGCGCCTGCCGGGCCACCTCGCTCTGCTGGGAGTGCAGTTGCAGGTTGCGCCGGTGCATCGCGGACATCAGCACCCGGCGGCGCCGGACCACCCGGGCGACTCCCGCCGGAATCACCGCGACCAGCGTGAACGCCGCGGTGAGCAGGATCAGGCTGAGCAGGTCCGGCCGTTCCTCCCACCACCAGGAGCCGCCGGCGAAGCAGGCCGCGCCGAGAGCGAGCCCGGCCGCGACCTGCCACCACCGGGCCGCCTGGTAGGCCAGCGACGCGCTCATCACCAGCAGCGACACCCAGCCCTGACCGCCGGTGACCAGGCCGGTCAGGGCGGCTGCGGCGTAGGCGGGGAGCGGGAGGCGACGGCGCGACAGCACCGCCGCCGGCGTCATGACGCCGATCAGCCAGGGTGCCAGGGCATGGACCGGGACGACGATGACGGAGATCAGCGACTGCCCGGTGACGGCCAGGACCAGGACGGTCTCGTAGGCGAGGCGCCAGCCACCGGCGGCTCGCAACCGGGCCGTTCCGGCTCGCAGCCCGGCCATCACGTGAGCTGCCGGCGGCGGGCCAGCCACAGGACCGCCAGGCCGTAGAGCGCCATCATCACCATGTCGGCGATGGCCTCGGTCGCGGCGACGGGCCGGTCGGCGGCGTCCACGGCGCCGGTGACGATCAGGAGTCCGAACACCGCCACATTGTTGATCACGTGCAGTCCGATCGCGGCCTCCAGCCCACCGGTCCGGATCGTCAGCACGCTCAGCACCAGCCCGCAGAGGACCATGGCGGCCAGGCCCCAGCCGGAACCCAGGCCGTGTGCCAGGCCGAACAGCACCGACGACACCACCACACCCGGCCACGGCGTGCGCATCCACGACCCGAACGCCTGCAGCAGCCAGCCGCGGAAGAAGTACTCCTCACCGGCCGCCTGCAACGGCACCAGCAGCATCACCACGACCGCCCCGACCAGCATCCGCGACCCGTCCGCCGGACCGCTCTCCAGCCCGGCACCGGGGAGAAGAGCCACAAACCCGAGATTCAACGCCATCATGGGTACGGCTACCAGCGCGCACGTGGTCATCCAGCGCCACCGCAGCCGGCCCGCCACCGACGACACGGTGCCCGGCCGGCGGCGCTGCACCCACCACGCGGCGAGCAGGGTCATCGGGATCAGTGCGCCGAGCGTGAGCAGCGTGCGGGGGAGTTCCCCGGCGGCGCCGCCCAGCACCTCCTCGGCCCGCCCGCCGGCCAGCGTCACGATCGCGTCCGCCGCGCCCATGCCCCCGGCCAGCATCAGCGGCAGTCCGAAAAGGATTACGAAGGTGCCGGCGATCGGCCGCCACCGGCCGGGGCTGCCGGTCCGGGCGAGCAGGTGGTAGGGCACCGGTGCGGGGGCCACGGCCTGCGGCGGTGTCGCGAGAAGCGTCGTCATGGGAGGAAGCCTTCCGGCTCGTACCCGGGGAGACGTCTGCCGGACGCATGACCGCCGGTACGACTTTCGGCATACAGCGCGCCCGCCGGGTTCCCACGAAGCACTGACGATTCCCGATCCGATTCTCGGGAGGCTACTTCCGACACAGCGAACACCATTCCTGGAGGAACGCCATGCGGAAAGTCGCCATCATCGTCACGGCAGTGCTCGTCGTCCTGTGCGGCGGACTCGGCTGGACCGGATACCAGTGGTTCAACCTGGGCCGGGAACTGGTCGACGCCGGCGTCACGCAGGAACAGTTCGACGCCCAGAAGGTCGGCGCGGACGAGAAGACGGTCCGGGACGCGCTGCCCGAGCCGCTCAGTGACATCGCGGAGAAGGACCTGTACGGCGACGACCAGGGCCGCAACGGGGCGCCGGCCGGTTCCGCCTGCGTCTACTACACGTTCGCGCCGCTCGAGGACGCCGGTCCCGACCTGTGGCGCTTCTGCTTCGCCGACGGCAAGCTCGCCGAGAAGAGCGGCCAGTCGATCCCGGAGTGACCGCTCACGGCGCTCGCGAACCGCGGAGTCTCTCCTGCTCGAGCAGGGCGTCCAGGTCGGAGAGCCGGCCCAGCCCCTGCAACGGCCGGCGCATCCGGTGATTGCCCGCCAGCTCCGGTTCGTGGCGGGCCAGGAAACTCCAGTAACCGGCGGTGTACGGGCAGGCGGTGTCGCCGGTACGCACCTTCGGGTCGTACCGGCAGCCGCGGCAGTAGTCGCTCATCCGGTGCACGTACGCGCCGCCGGCGGCGTACGGCTTGCTGCTCATCCGGCCGCCGTCGGCGAACTGGCTCATGCCGATCACGTTGGCGGTCATCACCCACTCGTAGCCGTCGACGAAGCAGCGGTGGAACCAGTCGGCCACCGCCCCGGGACGCCAGCCGCGCTGCATCGCGTAGTTGCCCAGGATCATCAGCCGGGGGATGTGGTGCACCCAGCCGCGGTCGCGGACCCCGGCCAGCACGTCCGACAGGCAGCGGGCCTCGACCGCGTCGGCGTTCAGGTCGGCGAACCAGCGGGGCAGTTCCCGGCGCGCGTGCAGCTCGTTGGCCGCCCGGTAGTCCGGCTCGAAATACCAGTAGAGATGCCAGACGAAGTCCCGCCAGCCGAGGATCTGCCGGATGAAACCCTCGGCGCCGGCCAGCGGCACCGTCCCGGCGCGGTACGCGGACTCGGCCGCTTCGATCACTTCGAGCGGGTCCAGCAGACCGAGATTGATCGCCGGGCTGAGCAGGCTGTGCGCCATCAGCGGGTCACCGGCGAGCATCGCGTCCTCGTACCGGCCGAAGGTGGGCAGACGGTGCTCGACGAAGTGGCGCAGCCGGGCCACGGCCTCGGCCCGGGTGGCCGGGAACAGACGCGGGCCGTCGGAGCCGACGAAGGTGATGCCCTCGTCGTGCTGCCAGCGGTCCAGGTCGGCGCGGACCTCGGCGTCGATCTCGTCCTCGACGATCTCCGGTGGGGCGGGGACGCCGAGGCGGGCGGCGCCCCGCGGTGGCGGCTCACGGTTGTCGGCGTCCAGGTTCCAGCGGCCGCCGGCCGGCTCGCCACCGTCCATCAGGATGTCGTGGCGGCGGCGGGCGTGCCGGTAGAAGTCCTCCAGGCGCAGGTGGTCCCGTCCGTTCGCCCAGGCCGTGAAGTCGCCGGGCGAGGTGACGAAACCGCGGGGCGGCAGCATCTCGACGTCCGGCAGCCGGCGGACGAGACCGCGGGCGGCGCGGGAAGTGGGGTGGCAGACGCTGACCGGTTCGGTGATGGCTTGCGCGTACGTCTCGGCCCGGACCAGGCGGACCCGGTCCGACCGGGCCAGGTGCCGCAGCGCGGAGAGGACGAGGTGGGCCTTCTGCCGGTGGAAGGCGCGCCGCCGGAACACCGCCTTCGACTCGACCAGCAGCACCTTCTGGCCGGGTTCGTCGAGGAAGTGCGGGCCGAGCTGGTCGGCGAACAGCCAGCGACGTGTCATGCCGCCATGCTCCCGGACCGGGGGCGGGGCGGTGCGCGAAAGCCGGCGGTGTGCGCCCCCGGGTGGATGACCTCGACGGGCCACCGAGAAAAACTATGACGGAGGAGGTAGAAATTCTCGACGAAGCCGGGTAACGTTCCTGTTGTCGAAGTCGGAGGTAAACAAAGACCGAGACGATGTGACCGAGCGTCAAGCAGGGCCCGGATCGCTTCGAGGCTCGCTCGGCACCGCAGGTGAGGCTGATGTCAGTTCAGGGCTTCACCTGGCAGTGAAAAGCTCGTCGCACGCGTGTGGAGCCATGAAGTCGCGTGGGGTTCCCTCGCCGTCGAGCAGCACGACAGCGACTCAGAAACGAAGTCAGAGGAAAGGGAGGGGAAGACACCGTTGGATCGCCCGCTGAATGGATCGTGTCATCGATCCGGGTGGGGGACACCGCAGTATCCATCGAACGAAAGGTGGTCTTCGGTCACGCTCATGCGATCCTCGCATCCCAAGCCGCACATACCGGCGGATGCGGAAACGACAAACCGGCGAACGAGCCGGCAGATGGTGTTTTCGACCCACTAGTCCCTGGGCCCCGGCGTTCCGACGCCGGGGCCCTCGTCATGGAAGAAGAGGAGTGCATGGCCCCACCCGACGACATGTTCGGTGACGACGACTACCCCGCCTACACGATGGGCCGCGCCGCGGAGATCATCGGAGCCTCGCCGGATTTCCTGCGCCGGCTCGGCGAGGCGAAACTGATCAGCCCGCTGCGCTCCGCCGGCGGACACCGCCGCTACTCCCGGTACCAGCTGCGCCTCGCCGCCCGCGCGCGGCAGATGGTCGACGACGGCACCGCTCTGGAAGCGGCCTGCCGGATCATCATCCTCGAGGACCAGCTCGCGGAAGCGCTCGAGGAGAACGAGAAGCACCGGCGCCGGCTCTCCTGAATCCGTCCGGCGTCTACCAGGCCTGTTCGGTCTCGCAGGCGATCATGGGTGTCGGACACCCTGCCCTGGCACACGTCGGTGTTCGCGCCACCGTCGAGAACGCCGGCGCCACCTCGATCCGATCCGCGCCGTTCCCGCCGGTGATCAGGTCGTGGCCGTTCCCGCCGTACAGCTGGTCGTTGCCCCGCCCGCCGAACGCCCGCATCTTCAACCCGAGACGGGAACGGGACGGCCCCCCGAAGGGAGCCGCCCCGTGGCGGTAGAGGTGGCGACTCAGAAGGGGCGCTTACGGAGCAGGCCGTCGCGGCGGGCCTTGCGGAACATCCACACCGCCGGGACCAGGCAGACCAGCATGGCGACCACGCTGGCCTCCGGCCCGAACGTCCCGCCGGTCAGGGTGGTCGACGCGGTCGGGTCCATGGTCAGGTGGAACAGGCCGGGGACGCCCTCGGTGCCCGAGGTGGCGGTGCCGAAGATGCCCAGCTCGGTGGTGTTCCAGGCGAAGTGCACGCCGATCGGGAGCCAGAGCGAGCGGGTCAGCACGTAGCTCAGCGCGGTCAGGGTGCCGCCGGCCAGGGCGATCGCGAGGGAGCCGGAGATCGTGGAGTTCTCGTTCACCAGGTGTGTCAGGCCGAACAGGACGGACGAGGTCACGATCGCGATGACGCTGCCGGTGCGCTCCTCGAGGATCCGGTAGATCACTCCGCGGAACAGGATCTCCTCGTTGACGGCGACGCTGGTCATCGAGCCGGCGATGGTGAGGAAGGCGCCGATCGAGCCCGCGGTGATCCGGCCCCAGCCGCCGAACATCCCGATGATGAGAATGGTCGCGGTGAAGCAGAGGAAACCGATCAGCGTGCCCCTGCGAAGGCCGGACCACATTGCTTTCCGGTCGAATTCGGCGACGTCCTCGCGGCCCTCCACCCGGCGGGCCAGCCAGGTGTAGCCGGCGATCGCGGCGGCACTGGTGGCCAATCCGGCGACCAGCGCCGCGATCGGGTGGACCTCGGCGAGGACGTTGATCCCCCGGGTCGCCGACAGCACCGCGACCATCGCGACGAGAAGAATCGGGAAACGGAATCGCCGGAGCGTTTGCGGGTTCAGTGCCGTGACGATCGCGTTCATTTCCCGGTCCTTTTCAGTCGCCGTTCGTTCTGATGAACACGACTTTATGGATCGGGAGGGCCCACCCCATCCCCGTGCGGGAAGCACTTTCGGATCCCCCGCGCGGGGGATGGGGCCGGGGCCTTTCGGTTCGGCGTACGTCGCCCGGACCGCGGTGTCGTCCGGCGGCGAGTGCCGATGGTCCCGATACCACCTGGGTGGTGCCGAGCAGGGGATAGATATGCGAGGATGGCAGGACGATACCGTCTCGACGCTTCCTGAAGCGGTCGGCGGCCACATTCCACTCACGGGGATCGGTGGATGTTCTCTCTGCGTAATCTGGCCGGAGCCGTCATGGTCCCGGCCCTCCTGCTCGGCATGGGCACACCGGCCGAGGCGGCCGGCAACACCCTCACTCTCACCGCTCTGAACCGCAACGGCGTCAAGGCCGGCGTCACCGCCACCGCGGTCAACCTCGCCACCAACTCCAGCTACACGCTGAAGGGCGGCAAGGCCAAGAAGCTGCCCAAGGGCACGTACACCGTGATCACGTCGATTCGCACCGGGCGCACCACCACCCTCGCCGGCAAGACGGTGAAGGTGTCCGGCAAGAGCAAGCTGACCATCGACGCCCGTAAGGGCAAGAAGGTCTCGCTGGCGATCAACCCGGCGCCGAAGGGTCTCTACGCGCAGACCGAGGTGCGGATCTGCACGAGGAGCGCCAACGGCGGCTACTCGGTCGAGACCAGCACGTTCGACAACGACGCGGTCTACGTCGTCCCGACCACGTCCACGAAGTACGGCTACGCGGCGCTCGGCCACTGGGACGACGGCTCGACGATGAGCGAGAACTACGCGGTGCTGCACCAGACCGTCGGCGTGCCGAGCAAGCCGAGCAGGACGTACGCCGTGTCCAGCCTCGCCGCGGTCACCGTGGACACCCGCCGCGGACCGGACGGCGGTTCCTACCACCAGCTCTCCGCCCGGCCGGGCGGCAGCGGGTGCGGGCAGGGCCTGCACGCCGGTCTCGGCAGCACCGACCAGCCGGTCCGGACGAAGCTGCGGCTGACCGCCGGCAAGTGGACCATCGAGTCGGATTCCTCGGCCGCCGCGAAGGACGGCTCCACCCGGACTGTGGCCGCCGAGTCCGCGAACCGGACGGTCAGTGGCGGCAAGATCTACGGCCTGCGGTTCTACGGCGCGGGTTGGGGACCGGGCTCGACCCTGCCGCATGTGATCAGTGGCCGGATCAACTACCCGATCGGCGAGATGTTCGAGGACCCGGCCTTCGCCACCGGCGGCTACGCGTACGCCGTCGGCGAGAAGGCGACGGCGAAACTGGTCTTCGGCGGCAAGACGGTCAAGACGGCCAAGGACAAGGGCTGGACCAACGAGGCGGTGTACCTGGGCTACACGGTCAAGAAAGCCGGCTGGTACACCCTCTCCGTCGACGCGAGCCGTTACTACCCGGAGGTCCGCCTCCCGGGCGCCCTGCTGTCGCCGAAGACCGCCGTCACCTACCGTTTCAAGGCCAAGCCGAAGAGCTCGGTGCTGGCCCCGGTCTACGCGGTGCAGATCGTCCCCATCGGGCTGAACCTGAACAACCAGGCCAAGGCGGGCAGCACCACCGAGGTGGCGGTGAAGCTCAACCGGCTCCTGCGGTTCGGCGACACCAAGAAGGGCGCGAACCCGAAGGTCACCAAGGTCACCGCGAAGGTGTCCACCGACAACGGCAAGACCTGGCGGGCGACGACCGTCAAGAAGGTCGGCGGGACGTGGACCGTGCTGGTGAGGAACCCCGCGTCCGGTGGGGTGTCCCTGCGGACCCGGGCCACCTATTCCGGTGGTGGCTACACCGAGGCGACCGTCGTTCGGGCGTACGCCGTCGGTTGAATGAAGTGACCCGGTCCGCTGGTGAGAAAGGCTGAGCATCAGCTCCCGGGGAGAGCGAACGCCGCCCGGCGGGCATGGTCCTGGATCAGCTCCACATCGGAGGACGACAGGCCGGCCCGGGGGGCGGCGTCGCGGTACTCGCCGGACAGGGTGATCGCCGACGTGCGGGGATCGTCGGTGCAGAGCGCGACCGGCACGCCCGCCGCGAGCAGCCGCCGCACCGGGTGTTCGGCGTAGCTCGGGGCGCCGCTGGTGTGCAGGTTGCTGGTCAGGCAGACCTCGAGCGTGATCCGGTGCTCGGCGAGGTGCTCGAGCAGGGCGGGATCCTCGACCGCGTGGATGCCGTGGCCGATCCGTTCGGCGCCGAGATGACGCACCGCGTCCCACACGCTGTACGGCCCGGCCGCCTCGCCCGCGTGCACGGTGACGTGCAGGCCGGCGTCGCGCGCCAGGCGGAACGGGTCGGCGAACTCGGCGGCCGGCACGCCCGCCTCGTTGCCGGCGATGTCCACCGCGCAGAACAGGTCCTGCCTGGTCAGCAGGGTCTTCATCTGGGCGGTGCCCTGCTCGGGCCCGAGGTCGCGGAGCAGGATGCCGATCAGGGCGACCGGCAGGCCGGACTCCCGGGAGGCGGCGTGGACGCCGTCGGCGACCGCGTCGATGACCGCCTCCGGGGCCAGGCCGGTCTCCTGGGCGATGAAGGCCGGGCTGAACCGCACCTCGAGGTAGTCCAGGCCGTCGTCGGCGGCGTCCCGTACGCATTCGCGGGCGGCGCGCTGCCAGTCGTCGAGGGTCTGGAACGCGGACGGCGCCGCGTCGACCTTGGCGAGGTACGGGATCAGGCCGCCGAGCGGGCCGCGGGCGACCAGCAGGTCCTCCGGGTCGTCGGCGGTGGCCAGCGGGTGGCCGTAGCGGTGGGCGAGTTCCACAGTGGTGGACACGCGCAGCGTGCCCTCGAGGTGCCGGTGCAGGTCGATCAGTGACATGGGGTCTTCTCTTCCGGTAGTGGTGGCCGTCGGGGTGCGACGGGCGACTACTGGTAGAAGTCCTTGCGGAACGAGTGATCGCCGAAGACCGATTTCGGCCGGTTCGAGGTCGTCGCGATCACGGAGGCAGCCTAACAGCTCACACCCTATGTAGAAAAACGGCTGAGGGTGGGCTACGGTGTCCCGCATGACACCCCCGTTCCGGGTGACCGCGGCTGTGATCAAGGTGCTGGTCGCGTTCCTCGAAGACCCCGACGCCGACCGCTACGGTCTCGATCTGATGCGTGCCAGCGGACATCCCAGCGGCACGCTCTACCCGATCCTGCTGCGCCTGCAGAACGCCGGCTGGGTCGACGCCGTGTGGGAGGAGATCGATCCGGTCGCCGCCGGTCGCCCGGCCCGCCGCTATTACCGCCTCACCCCCGACGGCCTGGTCGCGGCCCGCGCCGAGATCGCGGCCCTGCGGCAGCAGCTCGACCGCACGCACAGCCCGTCGGCCAAGGTGCGTCCCGCGTGAGCGCGCTGCACGGGCTGACCCGCTGGGCCGTCGACGCTGCCGCCCGGCGCTGGCCGGCCGAGATCCGCGACGAGATGGCCCGTGAGTGGCACGCCGAGATGGCCGCGATCGAGGCCGAGCCCGGTGGCGCGCGGCAGGCGTTCGCCTTCGCGTTCAGCCTGCTCACCGCCCCGCCGGTGCATGACCGCAGCGGCGCGCCCCGCGGCTGGTCGGAGACCACCGGCCCGATGGCCCCGGCCGCCGCGCTGATGCTCGCCGGGCTGCTCATCTTCGGCTTCCTGACCTCGACCTTCTCGGTCAGCATGATGCTGCTCGCGCCTCTCAGCGTCGAGATGACGCCGATGACCTGGCCGGTGACCCTCATCGACGGGGCGGTGGCGATCCTGGTGTGCGTGCCGGCCGGCCGCTGGCTGGGCCGCCGGATGCCGATCGACCGGATCGACCGGTTCGGGCCGGCCACCTCGGTCTTCTTCGCTCCCCTGCTGCTCGCGCCGGTGATCTACCTGCTTGCGGTGACCGGCCAGGAGTGGGTCTTCGTCGTCGGCCTGCTCGTGGCCCTGGTCGTCTGGGCGCCCGCGATCGCCGTCCTCGGCGTCGCCGCGGTCCGGGCCCGGCGCCGGACCGCCGTGTTCCTGATCCTGCTCGGCACCCCGCTGATCAGCGTGCTCGCCGCCGTCGCCGGGACCCTGCCGATGGTCGTGTCCAGTGCGGACGGACTCTCCGGTGGCCTGCGGGCCGCCGAGGCGTCCCTGCTGTACGGCACGCCCACCCCGGAGTACGAGGTCATCGTGGACGGGCTCAGCGGCCGGGCCTTCTACTGGTTCGGACCGTGGGCGGTCACCCTCGTCGCACTCGCCGCGCTGGCGCTGACCTTCGGACTGGCCGCGGTCCGGCCACTGCCCCGCCGGATGCCCGTCGCCGCCACCGCGGAGCAGGAGCCGGCCGTCACGATGCCGGCCGCCGTCGTCGCCGTCGGATCGGCGTGCCTGACGCTCGGCGTGGTGGCGTGGGCGTACACGCTGGCGATCCTCGACCCGGCGATGCCGGTGGTCTCCCGGAACGCCCCGATGCCGGGCGGCGACGGCGAGATCTACCTGTGGGTGGCCGAGCTGCGCTGGACGGCGATCCTGATCGCCGCCCTCGGCATGCTGATCGCGGCCGCCGACCGCCGGCGCGCGACGCCGTCCGCGGTGGTGCTCGCCGTCAACCTGCTCGCCCTCAACGGTGTGCTGATGCGGCTCCAGCCGACCGGCGCGACGGGTCTGCAGATCACGCTGCTGCTCGGTGCGGTGGCGATCGCCCTGGCGTGGTTCGTCGCCGGCGGCCGACTCGACGAGCCCCGGATCGCCGGGGCACTGCGCCGGCGGGTCGCCGCGGGTGCGGTGCTCGCCGCCGCCTGCGGGCCATTGATCCTCTCCCAGGGCACGCCCGGGGTGAACCACCCGTACCTCCCCGCGGGCCTGCAGATCACCACGACCGGCCTGGCCGTCCTCGGGGTGCTGCTGGCGATGGTCCCCGCGGCGGTGCTCAGCCGGTACCGGCTTCCGGTGTGGGCGGCGATCACCCTGATCGTGCTGCCGGTCGCGCTGGTCGTGGCGGCCGGGACCTACCCGGTGGACACCGGCTCCGAGGACACCGGGTACGGCCTCTGGGGCGCGCTGGCCGGCGTCCCGGTCGCGGTGGTCGTCCTCTGGCTGCTGCGCCGTCATCGTTCACGGCGCCGGGGCCGGACGGTCGCGGTGTGGACCGCGCTGACGCTGGCCGGGATCCCCGGCGTGGTCGTGCTCTTCCTGGCCGGCCTGTACCTCGGGGCCTTCGCGCCGAACATGCTGTTCATCGTCGAGGGTTCGGGTTACCCGGCGGACGGTCTGTCGATCGTGCCCGGGGCGGCGCTGCTCCTGCTGCCGCTCGCGGCGGTGGCCGCGGCCCGGATCGACGGCCGGCCGGCGGTCGTGGCGGAGCCGGGTCCGGGCTGGCAGCCGGTGACCGACGTCGTGCCCGGCTGAGAAGACGAACGGGCCCGGCCGGGGATTGTTCTCCGCCGGCCGGGCCCGTGAATCAGGGGTGGGTCACTCCTTGAGCGAGCAGACCGACAGGCCCTCGGCGTTCAGGTTCGGCTTGGCGGCGTTGCGGCCGATCGCCGTCTCGATCCGGTTGATCGTGGCGAAGCGCTTGTCCGCCAGCGGGCCGAGGATCGCGTTCTGGATGAACGCCGGTCCGCCCTGGCCCACGGTGTTGACGATCCGGGTGTTCGCCTCGTTGATCTGGGTCTGCAGCAGCTCCAGGTTGCGGGTGACCTCGGCCTGGGCCTGCGCCGGGATCGTGACGTTGACCTTCACGGCCGGGCAGTTCACGGTCGGGGCCGCACCGGTGCCGGCGGCGTTCTGGCCGGCCTGGCGGACGGTGACGCTGGTCCCGTTCTTGGTCGAGGTGCCGCCGTTCGCGTTGAGCGAGCAGACCGAGAGGCCCTCGGCGTTCAGGTTCGGCTTCGGGGCGTTGCGGCCGATCGCGGTCTCGATGCGGTTGATCGTGGCGAATCGCTTGCTCTGCAGCGGGCCGAGGATCGCGTTCTGGATGAAGTTCTTGCCGCCCTGTCCGACGGTGCTCTTGATCCGGGCGTTGGCCTCGTCGATCTGGGTGTTCAGTAGTTCGAGGTTGCGGACGACCTCGGCCTGCGCCTGCTGCGGCACGGCCACGGTGACGGCGACCTGCGGGCAGTTGACGGTCGCGACGCCGGTGTTCGCGCCGGCGTTGTCGTTGCCGCCGGCGTTGTTGCCGGTGTTGCCGCCCGCGTTGCCCGCGTTGCCCGCGTTGCCGGTGTTGCCGGCCGCGGCGGTCGGGAACGACGTCGGGTTCTTGACCGACGCGCCGCCGTTCGCGTTGAGCGAGCAGACCGAGAGGCCCTCGGCGTTCAGGTCCGGCTTGGCGGCGTTGCGGCCGATCGCCGTCTCGATGCGGTTGATCGTGGCGAACCGCTTGCTCTGCAGCGGGCCGACGATCGCGTTCTGGATGAAGTTCGGGCCGCCCTGACCCTTCGTGCTGATGATGCGCGCGTTGGCCTCGTCGATCTGCGTGTTCAGCAGTTCGAGGTTGCGCTTCACCTCATCGGTGGCCTGCGACGGCACGTTGACGGTGATCTTCAGCGGCGAGCAGTTCACCGTGGGCGACGCCTCGGCGGCCGAGGCGACACCGAGTCCCACACCGACGATTGCCACCGCGACCCCCGCGACCGCGCCGGCCTGCCAGCGACGAGCAGTGGTGCGAGGGTTCTTGAACCGGGACCTGTACATGGGAACCTACGCCTTCCGAGGAACGAGCTGTGCGCTTCGGCCCCGAATACGGGAGCGTTCCCACGGCCGGATCAAAACTTTTGATCATTAGTTTCAAGTGATACCGGAATCTGCCCTGTGAGCTGCCTGTTTGCCGTCTGTGCAGTTTTTCGTCCGGGCGGCCGCCGCCCGGATCGGACGAAAGTGGATTCCGGCGTGCAGGCGATGATCATCCGAAGGGCTCGAATTCCGATATGGACGGACGACGCGAGCCTTGCGTCGCTACGGTACCGTTCTGCTGTCGATCGAACAACGACGATCGCCACCTCGACGGGGGAATCCATGTTCTTGCTTCAGCGTAGGAAGCTCGCTCTGATCGGTGCCGCCGCCGCAGCGGTCGCCTCGACCGCGTTCCTGGCCTCGCCCGCTCAGGCGGCCTCGACCGGCTCCGCCAAGGTCTCCGGCTCGACCGTCGTCTTCACGGCCGCGGCCGGTAAGGCGAACAACCTGGTCATCACGATCAAGGGCCGCGCCGTCACCCTCGACGACAAGGTCGCGATCAAGGCGGGCAAGGGCTGCAAGGCGGTCAAGGGCGACAAGACCAAGGTCAAGTGCACCACCGCCAAGAAGACCACCAAGATCACGGCCAGCCTCGGTGACAAGAACGACAAGGTCACCAACAAGACCGCGGTGGCGCTGGTCGCCGACGGCGGCTCCGGCAACGACACCCTGAACGGCGGTTCGGGGATCGACACGCTCAAGGGCGGCACCGGCAACGACCGGATCGTCGGCAACGCGGGCAACGACGTGCTCTACGGCGGCACCGGCAACGACAACATCGACGGCAACGCCGGCAACGACAAGGTCTACGGCGGCGCGGGCGACGACCTCTTCGACGGCGGCGCGGGCAACGACACGATCTACGGCGAGGCCGGCGAAGACGAGATCTGGGGCAACACCGGCGACGACACGCTCAGCGGCGGCGCCGGCATGGACATCCTCCTGGGCGAGCAGGGCCACGACAAGCTCTACTCGGGTGCGGGCGACGACATGGCGCTCGGCGGCCCGGGCAACGACACGGTCTTCGGCGACGCCGGGCTCGACATCGTCTCCGGCGACGACGGCAACGACCGGCTCTTCGGCGGCACCGACGACGACCTCGTGTGGGGCTTCACCGGCACCGACACGCTGTACGGTGACGCCGGCGACGACATCCTGATCGGCGAGGACCTCGACGACGACTTCCTCCCGACCGGCAGCACCACCGCCAAGGACAAGCTCGACGGCGGCGCGCACGCCGAGGCCGGCGACATCTGCCTGGCGGTGGAGGGAAGCACCTCGGTCAACTGCGAGCTCACCGCGGTTCCGCAGGAGTGGCTCGAGGAGGGTGACTTCTCGGCGAGCAGCGTCGGCGCCGGCAGTGTGAAGGTGGCCGAGGGCCTCAAGCGCGTCGAGGCTCTCCGCGCGGCGCAGAACTGAATCGGATAGAACCGGCAACGGCCCGTCGCGGGAACACCGCGGCGGGCCGTTCTCAGTCCCGGTCCGGGAGGTCCGGACCTGGATTCCCGGACCGGAACTCCCGGACCGGGACGACGAGCGGCGCCCCCGACCGCGGATGCGGCAGCACCTCGACCGGATGCTGATAGACCGCGCTCAGCAGTTCGCCGGTGAACACCTCGTCCGGTCCGCCGACGGCCCGGACCCGCCCGGCCTCCAGCACACAGACCCGGTCCGCGTAGGCGGCGGCCAGCCCCAGATCGTGCAGCACCACGATCACCGCGGCGCCCGCCGAGGCCCGTGCCCGGGCCGCGCCCATCACGAGTTCCTGATGCCGCAGGTCGAGCGCCGCGGTGGGCTCGTCGAGCAACAGCACGGGTGTGCGCTGGGCCAGCACTCGGGCCAGCGCCACCCGGGCCTGCTCACCCCCGGAGAGCTGCGGAAACGGTCGTTCGGCGAAAGCGGCGGTGTCGGTCAGGCGCATCGCCTCCGTGATCGCCGCGGCGTCGTCGGCCGCCTCCGGGCACCCCGCCCACGGGGCCCGGCCCATCGCGATCACCTCCCCCGCGGCGAACGGGAACGAGAGCGTCGCCTTCTGCGGGAGCACCGACCGGAGGCGGGCCAGCTCCAGCGGCCGGTATTCGCGTACCCCCTTGCCGGAGATCTCCACCCGCCCGCCGTGCGTGACGTCCCCGGCGAGCGCGGCGAGCAGCGTCGATTTCCCGGCGCCGTTCGGCCCGACGAGCGCGACCACCTCGCCCGGATCGGCGTGCAGGTCGACACCGTCCACGACGGACCGCCCGCCCAGACCGACGGTCACCCCGGTCGCTCTCATCCCCAGCCTCCCGCGCGGGCCCGGGTGCGGCGCAGCAGCCAGAAGAAGGCCGGCCCGCCGACCACCGCGGTCAGCACCCCGAGCGGTAGTTCCTGGTAATCGACAGCGGTCCGGGCGATCAGGTCACCGGTCACCACGACCACCGCGCCACCGAGTGCGCTCGCCGGGATCAGCACCCGGTGTCCCGGCCCGGCGACCATCCGGATCAGGTGCGGCACGACCAGCCCGACGAAGCTGATGATCCCGGTGAACGCCACCGCCGACGCGGTGAGCAGGGCGGTCGCGACGATGGCGATGATCCGCAGGCGTTCGGTGTCGACGCCGAGATGCCGGGCCGGTCGTTCGCCGAGGGCCAGCAGGTCGAGTTTGCGGGCGTGCAGCAGGGCCACGCCGATGCCGGTCAGGGCGCCGGGCAGGGCGATCGAAACCGCACCCCAGGTGGCCTGCGCGAGACTGCCCAGCTGCCAGAAGGCGATCGCCCGGACACCGTCGTCGTCGGTCAGGAACATCAGCAGACCGAGCAGCGCGCCCGCCGTGGCGTTGACGGCCACGCCGGTCAGGACCAGGGTGACCACCTCGGTGCGGCCGTCGGCGCGGCTCATCGCGTACACGATCAAGGTGGTGATCATGCCGCCGGCGAAGGCGGCGCCCGCGGTGGTCCAGGCCCCGAGGAAGGTGACGCCGCTGACGATGGCCGCGGCCGCACCGACCGCGGCGCCGGCGGAGACACCGACCACGCCCGGCTCGGCCAGCGGGTTGCCGAAGACGCCCTGCATCAGTGCGCCGGCGCAGCCGAGTGCCGCGCCGACCACCACCGCGAGCACCACCCGCGGGAACCTGACCAGCCACAACGCGTTCTCACCCTGTACCGCCGAGGGCAGCGGGCCGAGATCGATCCCGATCCGGTGCAGCAGCGAACCGGCCACTTCGGCGGGGGAAATCGGGACCTGTCCCCGTCCCGCCGCGACCAGGCAGATCACCACCAGAACAAAGATCAAACCCACGATGAGGTACGCGCTGCGCCTCCCGTGGCTCGTCGATCGGATCGCCGGCTCCCGCCGGGAAACGGCGGAGCTCACCGGCACGGCCCGTAGACCGCCGTGGCCAGTGCTTCGACCGCCTTGCCGGTCCGCGCGCCGAAGTTCAGCAGGATCCCGTCGTCCATGTCCACGATCCGCCGGTTGATCCCGGCCGGGGTCTGCGCGACGCCCGGCAGTTCGAGCAGCCCGTCCACCCCGTCGACGCTGTTCAGGCCCTCGGTCATCACCAGGATCACGTCCGGTGCCGCGTTGATCAGGCCTTCGCTGGTCAGCGGCCGGAATTTCTTCAGCCCGGCCGCGGTGCCGGCGTCCACCGCACCGATCGCCTCGATCATCGAGTCCGAGCCGGCGCCGTCGCCGCCGATCAGGAAGACCCCGGCCGTCCCGCGGACGTAGAGGAACGCGATCCGTAGCGGCTCGCCCTGGGCGGGCGCGGTCTTCTCGGCCGCCTCGATCTCCGACCGCACCCGGGTGACCAGTTGCTCGCCCGCTGCGGGGACGCCGAGTGCGCCCGCGACGGCCCGGATGTGCTCGGGGATGGTCTCCAGCGACTGCTCGTCGTCGACGATCACCACCGGGATGCCGGCGTCGCGGATCTGGTCGAGCACGGTGGCCGGCCCGATGGTGTCGTCGGCGAGCAGTACGGTCGGGTTCAGGTCGAGGACCGCCTCCGCCGACAGGTCGTGTCCCTGCGGCGTGACCAGCGGCAGTTTCGCCGCGGCGGGGAAGGTGGTGGAGGTGTCGCGGCCGATCACCCGGTCGCCGAGCCCGAGGCTGAAGACGATCTCGGCGAGTGATCCGTAGAGGTTGACGGCGAGGATCCGCTCGGCGCTCGTGACGGTTACCTTGCGCTTGTCCGCGGAGTCCACGGTGACCGGCAGTCGCGGTGCCGGGGCGGGGGAGAGCGGGGTGACGTCCTCGTCCGCCAGTTTCGCCGTGGTCACCCCGCAGGCGCCGCCGGCCGCGGCCGGTTCGGTCTCCGGCCCGATCTCGCTGACCGAGGTGCAGCCGGCGGTGAGTGTCAGGGCCGCGATGAGGAGGGCGGCTCGTTTCATGCGGTCTTCTCCTGCCTGCGGCGGCGGACCCGGCCGGTGAGGGACGCGGCGAGGATGCCGACGAGGAACGCGCCGCCGATCGCCCACCAGTGGCCCAGTGGTGTCGCGGTGCTGGTCCGGTTCAGTGCGGGCTGCGCCACCTGCAACTGCTCCACCGCGGCGGCCTCCAGCGAGGGCGCGGCGGTGGCGAGCTTCCCGGTGGGCGGCCCGACCGGCGTGGTCTGTTTCCCGGTCGGTGCCTTGGTGGTGGTGGCATTGCCGGTGACGGCCGGGGCGGCCGTCGTGGTGGTGCCGCCGCTGGTCTTCTCCGGGGCGAACCGGACCGGGATCCGTTTGTCCTGCGACCGGTCGGCTGTCCGAGTGTGATCAGCCCGGGTCACGATCGCGCAGCCGCGGACGGCGCAGTCGATGTCACCGATCATCTGGCTGACCTTGAGGGAGACCGAGAACGAGCCGTTCTTGCCGTACGGCTTGGCCAGGTCCTCGCCGTACGACGGGGGGTTCGACGAGATCCAGACCGACGAGCCGGAGCCGCCGCTCATGTCGGCGCCGCCCCCGCACGGGGACGGCAGCACGCCCGGCCCGTTGTCCAGGCAGAACGCCACGTAGATGCCCTTCTCCACGTTGTAGCCGCTGCCGGTGACGGTGACCGTCTCCCCGCTGCGGGACAGGTTCTCGGTCTTGGAGACGGACAGCCGTTTCGCGGCCGACGCGGGAGTCCCGGTCATGACCGTCACCAACAGCGCCAGAGCCACCACTGTGGCTCTCCGGCCGATGCGCACCCTCGCCTCCACCGAAATCAAACCGATGCGATCTTGCTTTTGATCGCGAGATTAGGTGAGGCTAGCCTAACTTCGCTCGTACTAGCGAGCACTGCCCTATTCGGAAGGAAAACGAGCATGGGCACAATCAACGGCCCGCATCGGGTCGGCCTCTGGGCCGGCGCGCTCGCGCTCGGCGCCGCCACAGTGCTGACCGGAGCCTCGCCCGCCGCGGCCGCCCCGGTCGACGTCGCCGGTGGCAGCCTGGACTGGGGTTTCAAGGCCTCGTTCCGGGCGTACGTCTCCACCGGAAACGGGACCCCGCCGATCGCCACCACCGACGGAGCGAGCCGCAACGCCGACGGGACGTTCGACTTCCCGGCCGCCAGTGGCACCTACGACGCCTCGGCGGGCACGGCCACGGTCAAGTACAAGGGGACGGTCGTCTTCTCGTACCCGGCGCACATGTTCGAGATCACACTGGCCGACCCGACCCTCGTCGTCAACGGTGACGGCACCGGGTCGCTGCTGGCCGACGTGGATCTGGTCGCCAACAACGGGACCACCGAGCAGCACCTCGACCAGGCCGAGGTGGCCACCCTGGTGACCACCGCGCCGACCGTCACCGACGGCGACGTGTCGTTCGCCGGCCTGGGCGCCACGCTGACCGCGAACGGGGCCGGCGCGTTCGCCGGCTTCTACTCGGCCGGCACCGCTCTCGACCCGGTGAACGCCACGGCGTCCGACGAGGCGACCGACCCGGCCGATCCCACGGATCCGACCGATCCGACCGACCCCACGGATCCGACGGACCCGACGGAACCGGGCACCGGCAACGGCTCCGCCGCTCAGACGATCAAGGCAGCTGTCGCCGGTGGCGCACTGACCCTGACGTCGGCCGGCTCGGCGGTCTCGCTCTCCGCGGCGACGCCCGGCCAGACCGCGACCGGCGCCCTGAACGCCGTCACCGTCAGCGACCTGCGCGGCACCAACGCCGGCTGGGACCTGGTCGGCCAGGTCACCGACTTCACGTCGGCCGGCGGCGGGAACATCCCCGCGGCCAACCTGGGCTGGGAACCGACCGCAGCGGTCACCACCAGCACCCTCAAGGCGGCCGGCGGCGTGACCAACGCCGTGTCGGCCGGTGACCCGGTCGCCCCCGGCACCGGCCTCGGCACCAGCCGCACGCTGTGCAGCGCCGAGACCGGCGGCAGCCTGGGCAGTTCCACCTGCGGCGCGACGCTGAACCTCGGTGTTCCCGAGTCCAGCGCCGCCGGTGAGTACAGCGCCGTGCTCACCCTGACGCTCGCCTGATCCACGGGTGGGGGAACCGGCCGGGGATTCCGCAACGATTCCCGGCCGGCCCGGCCCCATCGTAAGGAGTGAAATGAAAGTCCGAGGCGTGCTGGCCGCGGTTCTTCTCCTGGTCCTCGCACCGGCACCGGCCCAGGCCGCGCCCAAGGACTCCGACCTGCGCTGGTCCGTGCAGCCGTCGACGGCGAAAGGGCCGGACGGGCGGGACTACATCATCACGCGGGCGGCCCCCGGCGAGACGTTCACCGACTACGTCGGCGTCACCAACCTGACCGCCGGGAAACTGACCTTCACGGTGTACGGGACCGACGCGTACAACACCGAGGACGGCTCGTTCGCGCTGCTGCCGGCCGCGCAACAGCCCACCGACATCGGCTCCTGGGTGACACTGGGCGCTCGGGCGTACACCGTGCCGGCGAACACCCGCCTGGACATCCCGTTCTCGGTGACCGTGCCGACCGGCGCCACCCCCGGGGACCACGCCGGTGGCATCGTCGCCTCGATCGCCGAGGAATCGGTCGACGCCCAGGGGCAGAAGGTGCTGGTGGACCGCAGGGTCGCGGCCCGCGTCTATCTCACCGTGGCGGGCGCGGTCGCGCCCACCTTGAAGATCGATACGGTACGCCTGGAGTACGCGCAAGCCGCCAACCCGGCCGACGGCGGCGTGATGACCGTGCGGTATCTCGTCCGCAACACCGGGAACCTGCGTCTCACCGGCGCCGGTTCGGTCCGCGTCGTCGGGCCGCTCGGCTGGGAGCTGGCGCGTACCGAAGACCTGGAACTTCCGGAACTGCTGCCCGGCGGTTCCGTGACCATCACCGAGAAGATCCTCGGGGTGCAGCCGACCGTGCGACTCGCCGCGCAGGTCGACGTCGTGCCGGCCAGCTTCGACCAGAAGCTGCCGACCGTGACCCGTGCCACCGGTGTCTGGGCCTGGCCATGGGCTCTGGTCGCGCTGCTCGGTGTGGCGCTGCTCGCCCTGGCCTTCCGATACGCCCGGAAAGTCCGCCGCAAGCGGGCCGCGGGTCTGGACACCGTCACCACTTCATGAGGACGATGAACACGACATCGGTGTCGTGCCGCCTCCCCGCCACACCGTTGATCAGGAAGGACGAGCCGACATGACCGGATTCGCCGCCCGCATCCGCCGGGCCACGATGGTTGAGCACCGCGAGGCCGAGACCAGGACGTTCATCACCCGGCTGGCCTCCGGCACGGTGCCGATCGCCGGATTCGCCCAACTCACCGCGCAATACCTGCACATCTACCGCGTACTCGAACAGGCTGCCGAACGATGGCGTGACGACGATGTGGCCGGCCCGTTCGCCGACCCCGCGCTGGCCCGGGTGCCGGCGCTGGAGGCCGACCTGGCGCAGCTGTACGGCCCCGGCTGGGAGTCCGAGATCGCCCAGCTGGACGCCACCCGGCGCTACACCGACCACCTGCGCGAACACTGCTCCACGTCGCGGCCGCACTTCATCGCCCACCACTACGTCCGTTACCTGGGCGACCTGAGCGGCGGCCAGATGATCGGACGGACCCTCTCCGGGGTGTACGGGCTGGAGCAGGCCGGCACGATGTTCTACCGCTTCGAGGCCATTCCGGACGCGCGGGCGTACAAGACCGGTTACCGCGAGCGGCTGGACGCCCTGCCGTTCTCCGAGGCCGAGCTGGAGACGGCGGTCGCCGAGGCGCAGCTGGCCTTCCGCCTCAACGGCGGCATCTTCCACGAGATGGGCCTGATCTTCCCCGAGGACCGCACCCCCGCCGCTGCCTGAACCCTGCGCCGATCCTGGTGCGGTACCCCCTCGGACGGTGGTCACCGCACCAGGATCGCGTACGGCGCCGCTAACGGGCGGTCTTGGCGAGTGCCTTCTTCTTCAGCATCAGACGGACGGTCGGGAGAACCTCGGAGACGGCCGGGATGCCCGGGCCGGGCGCCTGCACGCCGACGGTGAGCGCGGGCGCGGACAACTCGAGGGAGCCGGCCATCCGGTCCACGTCCGTGATGATCGAACCGGTGAGGACCAGCACGCCGGTGTCGTCGACCTCGGTGCGTACCTTCCGCAGGGTCCGCTGCCGCTCCTCGCGCAACGTCTCCAGCAGCTTGTGCAGGTTCTCCGCGTCCCGGGCGGTGTTGGCCTGCCGGTCCGCCACCACGGTCGCGTGGAAGGCGAACGCCTCCGACGCGGCGGTCAGCACCGAGCCGATCTGCTCCGGCACCATGGCCGCCCGCGGCGTGACGGCGGCGTCGAACATCGACCGGGCCACCGAGTTGACCTGGTGCACCCCGTGCTCGAGAGCCCGCAGGGTCTGCTGCAGGGGCGCCACCCGGGCCACCGGCGTGGTCAGCGACCAGCGGGCCTGCCGGAGCAGTTCGTCGACGGCGGCGCCGGCCTCGGCCAGGTCCTCGTCGAGTTCCCGGGACCGGGCCAGCCACGCGGCGGCCTGCTCCCGGTCGTAGCCGTCGCGGACCCCGGTGCCCAGGTTGCCGAGCAGACGGGCGATCTCGGCGGAGAGGTGGGCGAGGCGCTCCCGGGCCCGTTCCAGCGGGGTCATGCCGCCGACGAGCGGTGACAGGATCATGCCGACCAGGATGCCCAGGCCGGTCGCGGCGACCCGCTGCCACACGAAGGACTCGGTGACGGTGCTGCCGGCGACCAGGATGCCCAGCGAGGTCAACGGCACGGTGACCGAACTGTCCCCGAGGCGCAACAGCCGCCCGGCGGCGAGACCGCATCCGGCGATGATCGCGATCGTCCACAGGCTCAGCCCGAACGTCCCCCACACGACGACGGTGACGGCCATCCCGGCGAGTGTGCCGATCAGCCGGCGGGCGCCCTCCCGCATCGAGGCGTGCGAGCTCATCTGCACCGACAGCGTCGCGGAGATCGCCGCGGTGACCGGCCCGACCATGTGCAGCGTCTCCGCCGCGAACCATGCGCCGCCGGCCGCGACCGCGGTGACCAGGATCGACCGGACGGTGGCGGGCTCGACCCGTTCAGCACACCACCGGACCACCCGCCGCAGTCGTTTCGGCACATGCGGCCGCAGCCGGGCGAACACGGCCCGCCAGACGGCGGCGACCGCGGGCCGGGCGGTGCGCCGCAGCAGCGCGCTGACGAGCGCGCCGAGGAGCAGGCCGGTGGAGACGAGGATGATCGGATTCGGGTGCTGGAGGAGCGAACGGAACAACGGAAGCCTTCTACTAGACGCGGGGGGACGGACAGGAGAACCGGAGACGTTCTCGAAGTTATCCCTGCCGAAAGCCGCATCCAGGGCATTTACCCCAACTGTGACGGGTGTCGCCTTGAATGATCCTTTTCAGTCACTTCCGCCACACCTATCCGCCATACCCGGCCTCGTGCCCACCCGACGCGCTCGGCTGATCGCCCGCCGGGCCCGTTCTGCGCCCGCCGGGCCCGTCCTACGCCGCCGTTGCTCGTGTCATGACGACGTGCACGGCTCCCCGTCGATGCTGCAGTCCGACGGCGCCGCATCGATCAGCGTCGCGCCGTACACGTCGAAGGAGACCTCGACCTGCCCACCCGCGGTGACCGCGGCGCTCGCCGGGTCCGGCACGAACGTCCAGACCGCGCCCTGCTGTGTCACCGACGCACCCTTGACGTTGTCGATCCGCAGCGTCGACCGGGGCATCGTCACGGCGAGCGTCCAGCCGGTCCGGTCCACCGTGCCGGGATTGCCGACCGCCACCCGCGTCTTGTAGCCGAGCAGCCCCGCCACGTACGGCGTGGTGGTGTACCCGGCGGTGAGCGGCACCGCCTCCGGCGCCGTACCGCTGCTCGGCACCGCACCGCCGGACGAGGGTGATGCCGGCGCCGGTGCCGACGAGGCGGCGCCGCTCGCGGACACCGACGCGGACGGTGACGGCGACGACGAGGTCACCGCCGGGGCCCCGGCCGCCGGAGCCTGGGCGTCGGAGGTCGCGGAGATGCCGGTCCCGTCCCGGAAACCCGGCAAGCCTGCTGCCTGATCCGGCTGGACATCGCCCTGACCGGGCCGGTTCAGCTGGACCACGACCAGCACCGCCGTGATCGACACGGCTGCCAGCACCCCCGCGACCAGCAGGAGACGCCCGGCCCGGCGAGGACGGGCCGGAGCCCCGGCGGCCCGGATGCGCGGTTCGGGGGCGGGACCGGTCAGCAACGCGGTGGCCAGCCACCATGCGGTGTCGCGTACCACGTCTGCCGGGGTGCGGTGTTTCCTGGTCATTCGGTGACCGCCTGCAGATCGGTTCGGGTGTCCAGGCTGTCCGGGCGGCCGGTCACGACCGTCGCCGGGATCAGCACGGCGGCGGTGAGCCCGCCGTCAGGGTTGTTGTGGAGGCGGACGACGACCTTCTGCCGGTCGGCGAACCGGCCCGCCGCCCACAGCCCCCACCAGGCGCCGGGCGGCTCGGAGGCCGCCATCATCTCGTGGCCGGTGGCCAGGTCGTCGTCGGTCATGCCCGGCCCGATGTCCGAGACGGTCACCAGGTAGCCGTCGGGCTCGTGCTGCCCGGCGACCACCACCGGTGAGTCGGCCGGTGCGAACGTGGTCGCGTTCTCGATCAACTCGGCCAGCAGATGGGTCAGATCGGTCGCCGCGGTCCCGGCCAGATAGCCGGACTCCACCTCGGTGGCCGTCACCCGTTCGTGATCGGCGATCTCGGCGGCCGCCTCCTGAATGATCTCGTCCACCGCCACCAGCCGTGACCAGGGGCGTTCCGGGGTGCCGCCGGTGAGGGTGACGTCCTTCTCCACGTTGCGCCGGAGCCGGACCGCGAACTCCCCGGCCCGTCGCAGATCGGCGAGGGTCTCCGGGTCGCCGGACCGGCGGGCCATCGCGTCGAGCAGGCGCAGCTGCCGCTGGAGCAGGCCCTGGTTGCGGCGTCCCAGGTCGCGCAGCAGTTCGTCGGCGAGCCGTGGCCCGGAGCGGACCGGGCCGGCGGCCGGCACCGGCGCCGCGGTCTCGGCGGACCGGCGGCGCAACGCCACCACCAGCCAGCCGGCCAGGGCGATGAACCCGACACCGCCGATCGTCCCGGCCCACACCGTGGCGGTCACCGCGCGGGTCGTGGCGGCCGCCACCACCTCGTCGCCGGCGCTGTCCCGCAGGTCCCAGAGAGCCGTGTTGAGCTCGTTGAACGCGGGCGCCCACACGGCCGGGTCCGGGGCGTCGCCGGCGTCGGCCGCGAAGGCGTCCTCGAAGCGGGTCAGCTGGGTCGCCGCCGTGCCGGCCGACAACTGCCGGTGGCGTTCCGTGGCGTCGGCGGGCAGGGCCCCGCCCGCGGCGGTGAGCAGGGCCCGCCGGGCACCGGAGAGCCTGGCCACCCGGGTCCGGTCGGCCGGAGTCGGCCCGGCGGAGGCGGCCGCCGCGGCGGCCAGCAGGGCGTCCTCCTCGGCCAGGATCTCCCGGGAACGGCTCAGAGCGCTGATCCCGGCGTCCGCGGTCACGACGTCCGCCGGGGAGGACGCGCTGATCACCTCGGAGTACGCGGTGACGATCCGCTGGCGCGCGGTGTCCCCGTCGTCGACCGACGCCCGGACGGCCGGCAGGTCGTTCAGCCGGGCCGACAGCCCGTCGGTGGCCGGACCCGACGCCGCCTGCCGCAGCCGTCCGACCGCCTCGTCGGTCTCGGCCCGCTGGGCGTTCAGCGCGGTGTCCGTGCTGTGGGCGACGGACACCCGCCGCTCCGCCTCCAGGGCCAGGATCACCTCGTCGACGGTCTGCTCCCGCTCCTCGGCCGCGGCCCGGAAGGCGTTCGCCTCGACCGCACCCAGAGCGGCGGGCACGGCGGCCCCGGCCCAGAACGCCACGAGCAGTCCGGCGCCGAACAGCCGGGTGCGCCGGTTCACAGGCCGCTCTTCGGGTCGCCGATGATCTCGCGAAGTCGGCTGAGCAGCTCGTGACGGTCGGCGCAGCCCAGTCGCTGCCGGATGCGTGCCATGTGATGCTCCACGGTCTTCGCCGACAGGTACAACCGGTCGGCGATCTGTTTGTACGTCATTCCGGCCAGGACCAGCGCGCCCACCTCGCGTTCCCGGGCGCTGAGCAGTTGCTGGCCGGGGTTCGCGGCCCGAACCGGTGCCGCGTTGGTCTCGGGTCGTGCTCCACGATCTTGCAGGACGCGGGCGGACTCCAGCAGCAGGGCCATCGCCTTGCGGTCCGAGGTGCGGATCGCGGCCTGCCCGGCGAGCCGGGCCGCGTCCCAGGCGAGCCCGGCGAGGTTCAGCCCGCGCGCCGCGACCAGCACCGACTCCGGGTCGGCGCGTTCGGCGAGCACGTCAAGCCAGACCGTGGCGGCGTCGGCGTAGGCCGCGGCGTACGCCCCGGCGTCGCGCAGCTCCACCAGACGGTCGGCGTGCTGACGGGCGGTGACCCGGTCGTCCGCCAGGATCGCGGCCTGCAACCGGAACCAGTGCAGAACGACCGACCAGAGTGGTGGGTCGCCGAGCTCGGCGAGGAGCCGGTCGGCCTCGGCCAGATGCCCGGCGACCCGGTGAAGCTCACCGAGCCGGGCCGCGGCCACCGCCAGCTCGCCCAGCGGCAGCAGGTTGAACAACTCCACCGGCTGGCCGATCAGGGCCTGACAGGCGTCCGGCCAGGCGCTGCGGAGACCGACCAGGTCGCCGTTGCGGCGGGCCAGGCCGACCCGGAGCGCACTGCCGAACAGGGAGTCCCGGCCCTCCGGGGCGGCGACGCCACCAGGTTCGGGCAGACGCTGCTCGACGTCGGACAGCCGGCCGCGCAACAGCAGGATCCAGGAGCCCAGCAGCCGGTGCCGGGCGGCCAGCAGGGCGCCACCGGTCTGGTGACGCTCGGCGCGGACCAGCAGCGACTCGGCGACGTCCAGCTCGCTGCAGTGCATGGCGACCAGGGCGCCGACCGCGGCCGGGCTGTCCGGCAACAGCGTCGACGGACCCGCCGGAATGATCATTGCCGCGGCCTGGACCAGGGTGGACAGTGCGGCGGCCGGCGGACCGGTGACCGATTCGGCGGTACCGCGGGCCATCAGGGTGGCCGCCGCGCTCAGCGAGGTCGGCGGTCGGGCGGACGTCTCGTCCGGGCGGACGAGACGTTCGGCCTCGGCGAGACGGCCGGTCGCGACCAGCCCGACAGCGGCGAACCCGGCCGCCACGCCGGAACCCGCCCACTCGTAGAGCCGCACCGCCTGAGTGGTCTGACCGCGGTGCGCCAGGACCGCGGCCGCCACGTACGCGGCCTCCGCCCGCTGCTCCGGCGTGCCGGCCGACAGGACCCGGTCGGTGAGCCGGGAGGCGTGGTCCAGGTCGCCGGCGAGCGCGATGGCCAGGGCACGGCGGGCCGAGGTGGTGCGGCCGGCACCGGCGGCGGCCTCGAACAACTCCGCGGCCAGCGCCGGATCGTCGCCGAGCGCCTCCTCACCGGCGGCCTCGTAGACCGGGCCGAGACTGCTGCCGGCCGCACCGGGCACCAGGCCGGGTCCCGTGGCGACCTGCAACAGCGGGCGGATCAGGGACAGCACCGGGCCGCCGCGGGCCAGCTGCCGGGCCGCCAGGCGCTGGCGCACGTCGATGCGCTGACCGATCGGGCCCAGGACGGCGATGGCTCGCTGGGCCAGCGGGACGAGCGTGCCGTCGGCGGCGAGCATGCCGGTGGCGCGGCCCTCGTCGACGAGGTCGGCCACGTCGGCGCCGTCCTCCAGAACGGCGGCCATCAGATCGAAGGAGAGGCCGGCGCCGGCCTCGACGGCGAGCAGCAGCATGCGTACGCGTGGCTCGAGCTCGTCCAGGTCGGCGGCGAACGGTGCCAGCGCCGCAACCGGGACCTGTGGCGGGCCGGGTGGCACGGGCGGACCGGCCGCGAGGGCGTCGGCGATCCGGGCCACGTACCGCGGAATGCCCGCGGTCTGCGCGGTGACGAAGGCGGCGACCTCGGCCGGTACGCGTTCGGCGACCTGCTCCGTGGTGAGCGCCGGAAGGGCGATCGCCGGTCCGCCCCGGCGCAGCGCCTCGACCAGCCGCACCAGTTCCGGCCGTCGTGGGTGCGGCCGGTGGGCGACGACGACGCGGGCACCCGGGCGCGCGGCGTGGTCGCGTACCTCATCGAGGTGTTCCGGGGTGAGCAGGTGGGCGTCGTCGATCAACAGGACGTGGTCGGTGTCCGGTGCCCGGGACGGCCAGGGGCCGGCCACCGGCACACCGGCACCGCGATAGGCGTCCGCCAATTGCCGCAGCAGGGTGCTCTTGCCGTAACCGCCGGGGGCGACGACGACGGCGTGCACCGGCGCGGACGGGTCGGCGATCACCCTGGCCAGCAGGTCCGCGGCGGCGGACCGGGCGTTCATCACCGGCGCGCTCATCCGCTCTCCGCCCGCACCGGGACGCGGGTGACCGGCGGCCGGGGCGGGCACTCGCCGGCGGTGCCCCGGACCCGGGTGATCTCCATCGGCTCGGGGGCGGCGGGCAGCACGGCGAACGCGTCGGTGGGTGCCACCACGGCCGGCTGGTTCCGGCGGGACGGCGGCCGCCCGGCCAGCGCCGCACCGATCGCGACCGTCATCCGGGGCTGGGGGTCACGGACGACGGGGACCGGGAAATCGACGCTGAGAAGATCGGACACGTAGGTACATACGGTGCCATCCGCGCCGCCGATCAGAATTGCCGAAAGATCGCCGGGAGCATGCCCTCGGCTGCGTATCAGAGCACCCGCGAGATCGACGGTGGGACGGAGCACGGACTGGGCCTCGGCCGGGGTCAGGCCCTCGACCTCGAAACCGCCGACGTCGTTGAGTTCCGCCGCGGCGAGCAGCTCCATCCGGCCCGGTTGCTGCGGGGCCACCAGCGCCACCTCCGCGGTGGAGCCGCCCAGCCGGAACACGCCGAACAGCCCGCCGCCGGTGGACGCCCGGCCGGCGGCCTGATGACACTCCACGATGGCCCGGGCCCTGGTCACCAGCACGGCACCGGCCAGGTCCGCCTCGTCCAGCCCGGCCCGCAGCAGCCCCAGACGGCCGCCGCCCCAGGTGGAGGGGTGCGCCACGGCGACGCGCATCGGCGGCTCACCCATCAGCTCCCAGACCCGGTCCACCACCCAGCGGACCATCGCGGCGGTCAGCCCGTGCGCGGGGAAGTAGCCGCCGGCGAAGTGCATCGGCAGCGGATCGCCGACCCGGTTCAGGTAGCCGCCCACCGCGTCGGCCGGGTACTGGCCCACCTCGGCGGGAACGACAGTGCCGTCACCGGTCATCCGCAGGGCGGAGGCGACCATCGGCGAACGGACACCCAGGGAGACCGGCTGGGCCGGCCCCCACCCCGAGCCGCCACGCTCCCCCTCGGGGGAACGCCGGCAGACCGCCGCTCGGACAGTGCCGACACCGATGTCAA
This sequence comes from Actinoplanes rectilineatus, assembly GCF_000962825.1. Classification (GTDB taxonomy): domain Bacteria; phylum Actinomycetota; class Actinomycetes; order Mycobacteriales; family Micromonosporaceae; genus Actinoplanes; species Actinoplanes rectilineatus. The sequence goes on along the minus strand of NZ_JZKF01000055.1, from coordinate 4,591 downwards.
CTCCCAGCACGTAGGGCACGTGTTCATCTCCTCAGATGTCGGTACCTCACGTTCGTACCAAAAGGCGGGGGAGAACCGTCCCCCCAAAAATCGCGGACCGGAGATCCCCTAATCCCCTAATGACCAGGCGTTCGGGGTTGGGGAATCGACCCCGATACCGGATGGCGGCGACCGCTGTAGCTTTCAACTCGGCGCCGGGCCCGCGCCGTCCGGTCTCTATCCGCGCAGCAGCGTCAAGGAGTTCGCCATGACCTCACCCACCCTGCAGGACTTCGTCCTCAACCTGATCTATGACCCGGCGGCCCGCTCGGCCTTCGAAATCGATCCCGAGGCTACCCTGCAGCACGCCGGGCTGAGCGACGTCACCGCGGCCGACGTGCAGCAGGTGCTTCCCCTGGTGCTCGACTCCGCCCCGGTCTCGGGACTGACCGGCGCCGAGGGGATCGACGGGCTCACCACCGGGGTGGCGAGCCTCGACGTCGCCGGCGCGGTCGCCCAGCTGCAGGCGATCACCGCCCAGGTCACGCCGGACACCCTCGTCGACGTCAACGCGATGAGCAACGTCAACGCCACCGTCCTCGGCCTGAACGTCGACGGGCTCACCCAGGTCTCGGTCCTGCCCGGCACCTTCGATCTGGGCGTGGGCACATCGGCGTCGGTCGGCGGGCTGTCGGCCGACAACGACCCGGCCCTCGACCTGGACAGCGCGGTGACCACCCCGGTCGTCGAGTCGGCGACCAGCACGTCGGTGGGGATCACGGAGGCCGGGCCGTGGGACAGCGGTGCGGGCGTGAGCGTCGGCGGCACGCTCGACGCGGTGACCGACATCTCGTCGCCGCTGCTGCCCACGACTTCCGGGCTCCTTGACGTCACCGGGGTGAACGAGGCAACCTCTTCGGTCGGATCGTTGGTCAAGTCGGACCTCGACGTGACCACGTCGATCGATGCGGTCGACGGTCTGGGCGACACCGTGACCGGCGCGGTCACCGGCGTCGACAGCACGTTGCACGGTGTCACCGGCCTGCTGTCCGGCGGCACCGACACGGACGTTCCGGAGACGGAGCAGGCGGACACGGCGGGCACGGCCGGCGTGTTCGGCAGCATGTAGCGGCGACTACGGTCCCTGGCGGGGGACCAAGTACCACGCGGAGAGGCTGACGGACACGGATGACGAACTGGGAAGCCGGGACGACGGCACCGACGGGTCCCACTTCCCTGGCTCCGCGTCAACGATCGGCACTCGACCCGCTGCGGGGGGCCGGGTCCGGCGCTGATCCGTGGTGGATGGACACCATCGACGCGGTGATCCGCACCTGCCACACCCACGGCCGTCCCGACCTGGCCGAACAGCTCACCCGCCGGCGCGGGCGTCTGCTGCACCCGGAACTGCGGGTGCTGGTGACGGGCACCGCGCAGCAGGGCCGGAGCCGACTCGTCAACGCGCTGATCAACGCGCCGGTGTGCGGCATCCTGCCGGACGGTGATGCCGCACTTCCCGTCGTGGTGCGGCATGCCGCCGCTCCGGCGGCACACCTGATCCGGCGCGAGTCACCGACCGTCGACTGGACCGTCGCGGTCGGCATGCAGGCCCGCACCCCACTCGCCCCGGAACGACTGGGCGCGTCCCTGGCCGAGGCCGCGGCGACACTGCCGGCCGGCGCGCCGGTGCACGTCGACGTCGCCGTGCCGCGGTCCCTGCTGGCCGGGGGACTCGTCCTGATCGACGGCCCGGCACTGCACTCCGTGGCCGAGGCGCGGGACCTCGCCGACCGGGCCGGCGCCGACCTCGTCCTCTGGACCTGTGAGGCGGGACGGCAGCTCAGCGACGCGGAACTCGGTGTCGTCTCCGCGCTGAGCCAGGTCTTCCCCGGCCTGCTCGTGGTCCTCACCAAAGCCGACTACACCGCCGACTGGCGTCACGACCTGGCGGAGAGCCGGCAGCGACTGAACCGGGCCGGCATCGCCGCGGCGGTCACCGCCGTCTCCTCCTCGCTGCGGGTGCACGCGGTACGCGCCGGCGACGAAGCCCTCAACAAGGAGTCCGGGTTCACCGACCTGATCGTCTACCTGCGACAGATGGTCGAGGCGAAACCGGACCGGCTGGCCCGGGCCGCAGCCGGGGCACTCAGCCGGATGGCGCTCCAGGAACTCGCGGTGCCGCTGCACGCCGAACTGGCGAACCAGGACGACGACGGCTCCTCGGAGACGGTCGCCCACCTGCAGGCCACCCACCGGCGCCTCGACGAACTGCGCAAATCCACGGTCCGCTGGCAGAACCGGCTCTCCGACGAGGTCACCGACCTGATGTCGGACATCGAACACGACCTGCGGGACCGGGTGAAGGCGCTGCTCGCCGAGGCGGACGAGTTCTTCACCACCGCCGACCCGGCGAAGAGCTGGGACGAGTTCGAGCCGTGGCTGCGGCAGTCGCTGCAGGACCTGGCACGGACCAGCATGTCCTGGCTGACCGAGCGGACCGAGTGGATGGCCCGCCGCACCGCCGACATGTTCCCCGAGGACGCCGGTGACGTGTTGCCGCCGGCCGCGCCGACCGTCGGCCGCGACTCGCTGGCAGGTCTCTCCGGACTGGACGCACCGCCGGTCGCCGAGTTCACCCCCGGGCAGAAACTCTTCATCGGGCTGCGCGGCTCGTACGGTGGCATCGTGATGTTCGGTCTCGCCACCACCCTGGCCGGTATGTCGCTGATCAACCCGATCTCGATCGGCGGCGGCGCGCTGTTCGGCGGCAAGAGCGTCCGCGACGAGAGCAAGACGCTGCTGAAACGGCGCCAGGCCGAGGCGCGCGTCGCGGTCCGGCAGTACGTCGACGACATCTTCACCAAACTCAACAAGGACGCCCGGGACAGTGTCCGGCGGGTGCAGCGAGCCCTCCGCGACCACTTCACCGCCGTCACCGAGGACCTGCAGGAAGCGGCCATGGAGTCGCTGCGGGACGCCAAGGCCGCCGCGGACCGGGACGCGGCCGCCCGTGAGCTGCGCGGCCGGAACCTGCGCACCGAACTGGCCCGGCTCACCGAGCTGAACACGCAGGCGCTGGCCCTCAGCGATCGGGCCCGGGCGTGACCGGCGGCGACCTGGAACAGCGCGCCCACGCCCTGCTGTCCCAGGCGGCGCACGTCTACCGCGGTCACCCGCGGGCCGCCGGACGGCTGCGCCACACCCTGGACAGGTTCGCCGGCCCGCTGCGCCTCGCCGTCGTGGGCGAGGCCCGGACCGGTAGGTCGACGTTGGTGAACGCGCTGGTCGGCGAGGAGATCGCACCGGTGGATCCGGCCACGTTCGTCACCTACCGGGACGGCACCCAGCCCCGGGCGTGGTGCCACCCCGAGCAGGGCCGGCCCTACGAGGTCCCGGTCACTCGCGGTCCCGGAGGACTCCAGCTCGGCGCGGACACCGCGATGTCCCGGGCCGTCGTGCAGTGGCCGAGCCGCGTGCTGCGGCGCACCGAACTGATCGACACCCCGCCGTCGGTGCCACCCGGCCAGATCCTGCCGGAAGCCGACGCGGTCCTGCTGCTCACGCCACGCATCGGCGAGACGGACCTGAGATTCCTGGGCGCCGGCCGGGGACTGCGCGGCCCGTCGGTCCATCCGGTGCACGCGATGGTCGTCCTGACCAAGGCCGACACCCACGGCGACGGGCTCCCCGGCGGGCTGCTGGAGGCCCGGCGTGCCGCCCGCCGCCGGCGCCGCGAACCGGCGATCGGCGCACTCTGCCAGGACGTGGTGGCGGTGTCCCCGATGATCGGCCATGCCGCCCGCACCCTGCGCGACGACGAATACCTGGTGATCGCCCGGATCGCGGCCCTGCCGAAGGCGGAGGCGGACCCGTTCCTGCTGTCGACCGACCGGTTCACCGCGGCCGGTTCGCTGACCGTCGTCGACCAGCAGGCCCGGATCGCCCTGCTGCGACGCCTCGGGCTGGGCGGGATCCGGCTCGCGCTCGCCCTCACCCGGACCGGCTCCACCACCCGCGCCGAACTCGCCGACCGGCTGCACGAACACAGTGGACTGAAGGAACTGCAGGCCTCGATCGGGGAGCTGTTCGTGGCTCGGCGGGCGGCTCTCAAGGCGCGGTCGGCACTGATCGTCCTCGACCAGATCCTGCGCACGGAACTCCTGCCGCCGTCACCCCAGCTGCTGGCCGAGTTGGAACTGCTGATGGCGGGGGCGCACGACTACGCCGAGATGCGGTTGCTGTCGGCGCTGCGATCCGGCCGGGTGGAGCTTCCGGCCGAGACGGCTCTGGAGGCGTTGCGGTTGCTCGGCGGCGCGGGCACCAGCCTGGGCGAACGGCTGGGGCTGCCTACCGAGGCGACCGTCGACGACATCTGGGCGGCGGCCGGAAGCAGCGCCGAACTCTGGCGCGAGGAGGCGGCGCTGGGCTCCCGAACCCCGGCGCAGCGGCGGGCTGCCGCCGTGGTGCTGCGCAGTTGCGAGGCGATCCTCGCCGACCTGACCGTCACCACGCCCTGAGGGCCGGTTCACGGGCGCTGAGGGCCGGTTCACGGGCGCTGAGGGCCGGTTCACGGGCGCTGAGGGCCGGTTCACGGGCGCTGAGGGCCGGTTCA
>NZ_JZKF01000054.1 GCF_000962825.1 Actinoplanes rectilineatus | reverse complement strand
TCCTTCTTCGGCGCGGTCTTCGGCTTCTGCTTCTGGACCGGCTTCGACGGCTTCGCCTTGGCGGGCTTCGGCTTCGGCTTCGGCTTGGGTTTCGGCTTCGGCTTGGGCTTGGGCTTCTTCTTGACCGGGGGCTTTCGTTTCTTCTTCGGGACCTTCGGCTTCTTCGGTTTCTTCTTCATCACGTCGGCCAGGTGCTTGCGGGCCGCGCCGAGCAGCGCCTGGGCCCGCCGCATCACGGTGCGGGCGCCTTCGACGATTCGTTTCCACATCCGGTAGCCGCTGAAGGCCCGGTCCGCCGCCCGGTACAGCGACTTCGCCATCTTGATCGCCTTCAGCGGGCCGAGCGCGTTGCTCGCCAGGTCGACACAGTCCCACACCGAGCCGCCGAGGCAGCCGACCAGCGAGTTGTAGCCGATCATGTCGAGGAGCATGCCGATGCCGACGTTGATCAGGATGTCGAGCAGCGGGGTGTTGCTCTCCCGGTTGGCGCGCTGGTACTCGGCCTCCTGGCGGGCGATCTCGGTGCCGGCCGCCTTCATGTCCCGGTCGCGTTGGTCCATGGCGGCGTTGTACGACTTCATCTGCGCCTGGTAGTTGCGCATCGCGCAGGCGTAGTCGTATTCGCCGCACTTGCCGTCGACCGCGTTACCCGTGGTGTCCGTGTTGCCGAGCGGGTCGCCTTCGGCGTACGCGAACCGGTTCGCCGCCCCGGAAGAGGGTGTGGCGCTGTTGTTCGCGGTGTCGCGGGTGTCGAACGCGCCGGTTTCCGGGTCGTACCAGCGGTTCCACATGTTGACCTTGCCGGTGCCCTCGTCGGTCCATTCCGACTGGTAACCGAGCTTGCCGGCCATGCCGCCGCTGGCCAGGATCTTGCCCCACGGGTCGTAGGACACCGATCCGGTCAGTGCGGTCCCGGTGTTGGTGAACTCGCCGACGACGTCCATGTGCGAGTCGACCCAGGCGTTCTTACCGGTGCCGCCGCTGCCGACGCCGACCAGGCCGTCACCGGGGTCGTACACATATCCGGTGGTGCCGTCCGCGGCGACGGTGTTGCCGAGTCCGGTGTAGGTCAGGTTCGGCTGGATCAGCCGGCCCATGCCGTCGTACTCGTAGGCGGTGAACCCGCCGGTCTTGGTGCTCTGTGAGAGGACCTGGTTGAACGCGTCGGACCGGGTCTGCGCCACCACCCCGTTGGTGGTGGTCGTGGCCAGGGTGCCGCGGGCGGTGTAGGTGTAGGTGGCTCCGGCGGTGTTCGACACCAGCTGGTTGCGCTGGTCGTAGGTGAACGTCGTCGTCCCGGCCTGCACCCGGTTACCCGACTTGTCGTACGCGTACACCACCGGCGTGACGCCGTTGTCCCACCCGACGAGGCGCCCGGCCAGGTCGTACTCGTAACTGTTGGTCGATGCCCCGTTGAACCCGGTCGTCGTCTTCGTCTTGACGTTGTCGCCGGCGTCGTACGTGTAGGCGATCTTCGCGATGCTGCCTCCGGTGGCGGAGGCGAGCGAGTCGGAGGTCACCCGGTGCAGGTTGTCGTAGCCGATCGACCGGACGTTGCCGCCGTACAGGATCTCCTTGACCTGGGAGAGGTCGTCGTACTTGTACTGCTGGTTGATCCCGGCACTGGGGTTGACCAGCGTGTCCAGGCGGCCGGCGGTGTCGTACTTGTAGGTGGTGGTGCCGGCCGCGTCGGTACGCCGGGTGAGCGCCCCGTCCTCGTTGTAACCGTAGGAGGAGGTCCCGGACACTCCGCCGATCTCGGTGACCAGGCCGCGGTCGTCGTAGGTGACCGTGGACTTGCCGGCCGTACCGGTGAACGAGGTGATCCGGCCGGCCAGGTCGTATTCGTAGGCCTTGTCCTTGGTGGCCACCTCGGCGCCGGTGCCGGTGCTGCGTTCGAGCCGGCCCATCACGTCGTACTTGTTGACGGCCGTCACCCCGCCCGGCGAGTCGGCCCGGACCAGTTGGCCGGCCGCGTCGTAGGACATCGTGAAGGTCCGGTCGTCCGGGTTGTTCGCCGTCGCCGGTTCGATCTGGGAGGCGACCATGCCCCACGGGTTGTACGTGGTGACGAACCGGTTGCCCCGGCCGTCGGTGAACCGGGTCTGCTGGCCCGCCGCGTCGTACCCGAAGGTGGTGGTGATCGCGTCGGAGGCGCTGATCGGCTCCTTCTGGCTGGTCAGCTGGCCGAGGACGTCGTACTCGAACTCCTTCTTGGTGCCGCGGGCGTCGACCGCGGTGAGGAGGTTGCCGGTCCGGTCGTAGGTGGCGCTCTGCGTGCGCAGTTGCGTCCCGGTGGCTGAGAACTCCGCCGTCGACGTGCTCTGACCGGCGAAGTCGTAGGCGAAGGTGGAGTACGTCCCGTCCGGGGCGGTCACCTTGACCGGCCGGCCCGCGCCGTCGTACCGGCTGGTCGAGGTCTTCCCTGCCCCGTCGGTGACCGCGACCGGCTCACCGGCCGCGTTGTAGACGGTCTTCGAGGTCACCTTGCCCGCTGAGGTGACCGTCGTCGGCCACGGGCTGTTGGTCCCGTAGTCGAAGGTCGTCACGTAGGACGACCCGGTCTGGCGCACCTTGTCGGTCGAGGTGAGCGTGCGGCCCAGGTAGTCGAAGGTCGACTCGGCCTGTGCCCCGTTCGGGTCGGTCTCGGTGAGCAGCTCACCGTTGTAGCTGTAGGTGTACTTGGTGACGCCCTCGTCCGGGGCGGTCACCGCGGTCACCCGGCCCAGCTGGTCGTAGGTGTAGCTGGTGACGGCGCCGAGCGGGTCGGTGGTGGAGAGGATCTGGCCGACCCGGTTGTACTTGACGCTCGACGTCGGCGTCAGCACCTCGCCGGTGTCCGGCCGTTTGTAGGACGGCAGCTGGGTCTCCACCACCTGGCCGGCGCCGTCGTAGCGGGCGATCGTCACGTTGCCGTGCGGGTCCCGCTCCTCGGTCACCTCGCCGAAGGTGTTGTAGCCGATCGCGCTGTTCGAGATCGTCAGGCCCGGGTTGCCCTCGCCCTCGACGACGGTGACCGGGGGCAGGGTGCTCTGCGCGGCCCGGCCCACCTCGTCGTTGGTGATGTAGGTGGTGGCGGCGAGCGCGTCGGTCACCGAGGTGACCGACCCGTCCCTGGTCAGGCCGTAGGTGTTCCGGCTGACCTTGGCATCGGCCGCCGGTTCGCCGCCGGCTGCGACCTCGGCGAGCTCCGAAGCGCTCAGGACCTTCTGGTACGCACGGACGTCGTCGATCTGCCCGATGAAGAGTCCGGTGGTCGCCGTCTCGGCACCGACCCGCAGTTCGGTGGCCTGGTTGTTGAACTGCTTGTCCGTGGTGATCGTGGCGGTGTTGACCCCGTTGACGTACAGCTTCGCCGACCGGGTGCCGGTCGTCGCCGGGTCCACCGTCACGGTCAGGTTCGTCCACGTCGCGGCGGCCGCGCTGGTGGTCGACGCGCTGGTCAGCCAGGAGGTGGTGCCGTCGTCGTTGCGGACGGCCATCGAGATCTGCCAGGCGGTGGAGGCCTGGTCGTAGTAGACCTTCAGCGCCGAGCTGTCGATGTCGCCGGGCATCACCATGACGAACCGGTTGGCGTTGCGGGCGCTCAGCCTGGCCCAGGAGCTGATCGTGTACGGCTGCAGCGTGTCCACCGGCGCCTTGCCGCTGATCATGCCGCCGGCGGTGGGGAAGGAGGCCGCCCCGCCGCGTTCGGTGGACCAGGTGACCGTGCCGCTCGCCGTGCCCGGGTTGTTGCCGGTCGCGTCGGTGGCGGTGACCCCGGTGGTCTCGTTCATCGTCCACCGGGTGGTGGGCGTCAGGCTCGCGCTCAGGTACGCCGTCTCCTGCTTGAGCCGGCCGAGACGGTCGTACATCTGGTCGGACCGGCCGAGCAGGTTGCTGCCCTCGTACAGGCTGGTGGAGAGGACCTCGTCCTCCGGCGAGTACCGGAAGGCGGTGGTCCGGTCCCGGGCCCCGGCGGTGTCGCCGGTCTCCTCGGGCAGGTCCAGGGTCGCGGTCAGCGGGCGACCACCGACGTCGAAGGTCCGGGTGGTGCTGGTCAGCCCGTCGTTGGTGACCTGGGTGACCTCGTTGCCCGCGGCGTCGTACGTGTTGCGTTCCATCACGAACGACTTGCCGGTCTTCGGGTCCTTGCGGGTGACCGTGACGAGCAGGTTGTTGTCGGTGTACGTGTACTCGTTGACCCAGCCCATGGCGTCGGTCTCGGACGCCAGCCGGCCGGCGTCGTCGTACGCCATCGACTGGAGGGTGAGGTCCTTCTGGCCGTCGGGCAGCTTCGGCTCCCCGGTCCAGTTCTCCACGATCGTGGCCAGCTCGTTGCCGGACGCGTCGTAGGTGGTGCGGACCGAGCTGCCGTCGTCATGGGTCTGCCGGATCACCCGGCCGAACCCGTCGTAGTCGTACGTGACGACGTTGTTCAGCTGGTCGGTCTCGCTGGCCCGGCGGCCGTGGCCGTCGATCTCATAGGTGACCGACCGTGGTGCGTCGCCACCGGTCGCGTCCGTGATCGTCTCGCCGGTGAGCAGGCCGTCGACGTTGTACGACAGGGTCGTCACCGGCGTGTGCACCGCACCGGTCACGTGGTTGGTGATCGCCGGGTCCCGGGAGGTCACCACCCGGTCCTGCCGGTCGTGCTCGTACGTGGTGGTCGCGCCGGCGACGCCGTCGACCACCTCGATCTCCTTGGTGGTGCGGCCCAGGCCGTCGTACTCGTACCGGGTGACCATCCCGGCCGGGTCCTTCACCTCGGCGACGTCGCCGTTGGCCAGGTAGAGGATGGTCTGCTGGCCGCCACCGGGTTTGATCGCCCGCCAGGGCAGGCCGGCGGGCGGGATCGCACCGTTGTAACCGCCGGCGGTTCCGGTGCCGTCGGTGTACGCGATCGTGGTCCGGCGGCCCAGCGGGTCGACCTGGCCGGTCCGGTTGCCGGCCGTGTCGTACGTGTACTCGGTCAGGTACGTGTTGTCGGTGTTCGACGTGGAGCCCGGGCCGCGCTGGGTGATCACCCGGTCGTTGAGCACGTTGAACGCCGGGTTGGCCGTGGTGGCGTCCGGATAGTAGGTGGAGTAGGTCGTCGTGCACTTGTTCGCGGACCGGTCCTGGCAGGTGGTCACGGATACGACGTTGCCGCGGACGTCGTGCTCGTTGACCGTCATGTTGCCCAGCGGGTCGGTCACCGTGCGCAGGTAGCCCTTGCCGCTGTAGCCGTACCGGGTGGCCTTGCCGCGTTCGTCGACCTCGGCGACCTTCCGGCTGTAGATCAGGTCGTTGATGGTCGTCGTGGACGAGTTCTCCGGGCCGGCGACCACGTAGTCGACCTCACCGGACGCCGTCGCCTTCGCCGCGTCCCGGGCCTTGAACTGGTACGAGACCTGCGCGGCCTCCAGCTCGCCGGGGTAGAACGCCACCTCGGCGGCGGCACCGGTGAGGTAGTTCATCCCGAGGGTGCCGCCGGTGCCGAGCAGATCGGTCCAGTCCCAGTGGCTGTACCCGGCGCCGACGTAGAAGTCCGGCCGGACGGCGGGAACGGTGAACGGGGTCCCGCCCGCCCACTGGCTCTTCTCGCCGTCGACGTACAGGGACTGCACGCCACCCGCGACGGTGAGCGCGGCGTGGTGCCACTTGCCGTCGTTGACCAGCTTCGCCTGGCTGTTCAGGCCGAAGGACCAGGTCTGGCGGGGCGGGGGCTTGGCCTCGCAGGTGTAGAGAAGGGCGTCGGTGCCGATGGCGACCTCGGTCTTCTCGTTCTTGTTCATCGGGAGGGTGAGGCACTTGCCGGAGTTGGGGTTGCGCAGCCCGCCCGCGAACGGCTTCCACACCTGCGCCACACCGCCGTTGCAGGTGTAGAGCTGGATGACCGTGCCGTCGTCCTTGCCCGAACTCTTCACGTCGAGGCATTTGCCGAACGCCTGGAAGGTGCCGGTGCCGCTGCTGCCGACGGTGAACGTCCAGCTCTGCGCGGTGGTGCCGTTACAGGTGTACAGCTGGACCGGGGTGCCGTCGGCGGTACCGGAGGACTGCACGTCCAGGCACTTGCCGTTGTACCCGGCACTGATCGGGCCGGTCGGATTGTTCGCGGGGGCGAGTCCGCGCAGCCGCCCGCCGGAGTCGACCCAGAGGACCGGCGAGACGGTACGCCCGGTGACCGCCTTGGACTCGCCGAGCAGGATGCCGCTCGACCCGGTCCGGAACCACAGCGAGGTGGAGGCGTTGCCGGTGGGCAGGATGCCGTCCGGCAGGTCCACGTACGACTTGGTCGTCCCGCCCGGGAACTGTGCGGCGGTCGCGGCCGCCCCGAACGGTCCGGCCTCCGCGCCCAACTGGACGTTGCTGTACGTGGCGGTGCTGCCGTTGACCTCGTTGACCGCGTCGGTCACGCCGGTCTCGGCCATCCGCCAGTAGTTGGTCGGCGCATCGCCGAGCACGGCGCTCTCGTACACCTTGGGGGTGCGCCCGATGGTCGGCGCGGCCGGTTTCCACACCGCGCCGTTGCCGTCGGTGAGCTGGCTGACCCGCCCGGTGACGGTGTCGTAGGCGACCGTGGCGGTCCGCTGCTGCGAGGGGCGGAGCACCGCGGTGAGCTGGCTGCGTTCCGCCCGGGCGGCCCAGATGTCGGCGACGACCTGGCCGTCGATCGCCGTGTCGTAGAACGCGACGTCGGCGAGCGAACCGGTGAAGTAGTCCTTCGCGCCCTTGTTGGTGCCCGCGGTCGACCGTGACTGGTTGGGCCAGGCGCCACCGAGGAAGCCCGAGCCGAGGTACGAGGCCGCCGCGCTCATGTCCTGCACGGTGATGCCGGTCTCGGAGGCGACCAGGGTCCCGTCGAGGTACATCTGCTGGGTGTTGCCGGTGGTGTTGAGGACCACGTGGTGCCAGGCGCCGTCGGTGACGGCGGCGGTCGACCTGAGCGCGGTGTGGGCGCGGGCGAAGTACGACTGGTCGGCCTTGCGCTGCTTGCCGCATGCCCAGATCTGCATCTCGGCGCCGGCCGTGACTCCCTCGCCGACCGAGTCCATGCAGTACCCGGACTGGTCGCCGATGATCTGGCCGTCGGCCTGCACGTCCCACTTCTGGTTGGCGCCGCCGTGGCAGTCGAAGCTGATGATGTCGGCGCCGTTGACCGATTCGCCGCCCTGGACGTCGACGCACTTCACGGCGCCGCCGGTGGTGACCTGCAGTTCCCGGTCGGCGGTCCAGGTGAAGGTCTGGTTGGCCGCGCCGGTGCAGTTGGCGATGGCGAGCCGGACGCTGTTCGCGGAGGAGTTGCCCGGAACGGTGAGGCACTGCCCGTTGCCGGAGGCGGTCAGCGTGCCCAGGACGGTCCCGGTCTTCGGTGCCTTCGGGAAGGTGCCCTGCAGGTATCCGTCCGAGCCGACGTAGAGCGTCGGGTTGTAGGCGCCGTTGGTGGTCGCCCCGGTCTCCCACGACTGGCCGTAGAGGACGCCGTCGCCGCCGCCGGACGACTTGAACCACATGCTGATCGCCTGGTTGGCGGCGTCGCCGTCCAGGTCGGCCGGCAGCTCGACCTCGGCGGTGCTGCCGTTGAAGCCGGCCGCCGTCGCCGTCGAGCCGGTCAGCGGGCCGGTCTGGCCCAGGGTGACGTTCTTGTACTTGCCGTTGTCGGTGCCGCCGTTCTCCAGCATCGTGCTGGCCGCGGTGTCGCCGCTGGTCTCGGTCAGCCGCCAGTACGAGTGCGGGCGGCTGTTGGTGACCGCCGTCTGGTAGGGCGATCCGGTGCCGTACTGGTAGGTGTGACAGTCGCTTCCGTTGCCGGGCGGGCACACCTTGGTCAGGTTGTTGCCGGTGTACTCGTACCCCCAGGTGCTCACCGAATTCGCGTCGCCGGGGACGGCCGGGTCGGAGGAGATGGAGGCGACCCGGGCCGGGGTCGTGCTGGTCCAGGTGACGGTGAGGGACCGTCCCGACGCCGCGGTGATCGAGGACAACTTGGTGCCGGTGTAGGTGAACGTCTGCGCGCGGCTGGACGAGTCCTTGATCGTGCTGATCGCGTACCGGCCCGACCCGAGGTAGCGGGCGAACTCGTAGGTGGTGCCGTCCTTCTCGGTCATCCGGTAGCCGCCACCGGTGATGGTGGTGAAGTTCGAGGCCCGGCCGGCCGGTGATCCCCAGGTTCCGTCGTTGTTGCGCCCGTACGCGAGTTCCCGACCGTCCGGATAGGTGATCACCACGGTGTTGATGATCGTCAGGCCGTTCGCGTCCTTGGCGTACCGCTCCACCGCCTTGGCGTCGATCACGCTGGACCAGCCGGTGCCGAACGCCTGCGTGGTCCGCGGGTCGATGCTGTTGTAGAACCGGTTGATCTCCAGCGGCGGGCCGACCGTGTTGATCATCGCGTCCCGGGCCGCGGTGGTGTAGTTGCCGCCGACCGGATCGAAGCCCTTGTCCGAGTTCTGCGACAGCCCGGAGGTGACCGACGGCTGGGGTACCGGTGTGACCAGCAGGTGTTTCGTCTGGCTCTTCGCGTTGTCCTTGAGGCTGTCGGAGACGACCACCGACCAGTAGTAGTTCTCGCCCCACTCCAGGACGCCGGCCGGGACCACCCAGTTCTTCTTCTTGATCTTTCCGGAGCTGGTGATCCGGGTCTTCGCGTCCTTCTGGTAGACGATGAACTCGTACTGGATCGACTTCGGCCACTCGTCCGGGTCGTGCGCGTCGGCGATCAGCTCCGGCGACAGCGTCGCCACCGGTGCGCCGTACGCCGGGTACTGCTCGTCGACCTGCGGTTCCTGGTTCTCGTCGTAGGTCATCTGCAGGTACGGCGTGTTACCCCAGTCGTCGTCGTTGCGGGAGTTGAACCGCTTCCACGCCGTCTTGTCGGTCTCCGACGCGGTCAGCGCCAGACCGTAGTTGGGGATCGCGCCGGTCGACCAGCCGTTGAAGGTGGTGGCGTTCAGGTCCACCGACCGCCACTTGCCGACGCCCCGGTTCGACTCGGTGTTGGTGCAGGCCGGGTAGTTGTCGTCGATCTCCAGGGTGCCGATCGCCCCGGAGTACGCCGGCCCCTTGTCCAGGTTGCTGGCGGCGCCCTCACCGATGGAGTCGTTCGACCACGCCTCGTTGATCCGCCGCACGTAGACCGGCTTGTGGCTGGTGCAGTCGTAGGACCAGGTGTGGAACAGGAACAGCTTGGCCGAGTAGATCTGGGTGCCGGCCAGGCCGATCTTGTCGTCGTCGAACTCGGTGAAGGCCATGAACGAACGGGAGACGGTGCTGCCGTCCCAGGTGCCGACCGGCAGGTTGTTGGCGTTGTCGTGCTCCAGCGTCGACGCGTCGTTGTCCGCGAAGGTGTCGCCGGTGTCGTAGATCTGCCAGGTCGTCGGGTCGATCCGCACCGGGTACCGGCGGGCCGGGTCGGCGAGCCAAGCCGCGTCGGCGGTCACCTTGAGCGCCTGCCCGCCGTCGATGTCGATCAGCTGGTAGTCGACGTCCCAGGAACGCGTGAGGGCGCCGGACGCGGGGTGGATCTTCGAGTCCTCCATGAAGCCCCGCGGCACCTCGAGGACCGGATCGCCCTGCGGGTCGATCAGTTCGAGCGCGCCGTTCTCGCCGGGCCGGACGGTCAGGCCGTCGGTGTGCAACGGGAAGATCCACTCGTTGCCGGCCGGCGGTGCCTTCAGGACGATGGTCTCCTTGACACCGCTGCCGAAGGTCCGCAGTTCGAGGTCGGTGCCGGGCAGGATCTCCGGGTAGGTCGCGGTGCGGCCGTCGACGACCGCCGTCACGTCGGCGGCACCGTCCAGGTTCCAGGCGATGGTGTGCCCGTCCTCGGTGGTCACCGAGGCGAGAGCGTCGTCGGCCGAGTCCGGGGCGGCCGGCTCGTCGGCCGCGGCCGGTTCCTCCGCCGCAGCCGGGTCGGACGTGCTCGGGCTCGGCGTGGGCTCCGCGGCGGCACGGGCCGGGGCTTCGGTGGCGGTGTCACCGCCGGACGCGGTCACCCCGAGGGTGACGTCGATCGAGTTGGCCGCCATCGACAGCCGGCCGTCCCGGCGTACCAGAGTGGCGTCGATCGGCAGGTAGGAGCCGTCCGACGCGCGGTAGTTGATCCGCTCCTGGTGGACGTTGCGGGTGATGGTGCCGTCGGTGTTCTCGAAGGCGTCGACGGTCTCGCTCGACCTTTTCGGGAGCCGCTTGCTGGTCGCCTCGTCGAAGGCGTTCTCCGGGTCGGTGGCCTGCGGCGTGGTGAACTCACCCCGGTCGACCACCGGTGGCGGTGCCGCCGCGTCGACCGCGCCGATGCCCTTGCCGGGCTTCGTGCCGGCGCCGACATCGGCCTGCGTCTGATCCGCGGAGACGTAGTGCTCGCGATCGTCGGCCCCGCCGGCCCACTCCTGCAGCGGCATCCCGACGACCGCGGCGAACGCGGCCGGCTGGCGTAGCGCCGCGAGGATTCCGGACAGCGGCCAGCCGCCCTCCTCGGGAATGACCTCCGGTGGAACGCCGAGCGACAGGCCGACGGCCAGCGCGGTGACAGCAGCTAAGCGCCGCCTCATAGTGAGCCCCGTTCTCACAGCATGCTTTCAGGCATCGCGAAGCATGAATCAAGGAGATCAAGGTATGCAAGATCTTGATTTGCTGTCCGTGAGCATCTAACGTCGCTGCGTGCCCACAAAGGCGAGGTCATCTCGCAACCGCTCATCGTCGACAGTGGCGAGGATCACAGCCCATCCACGATGGATGATCGCCGGGGCGGTAACGGTGACGGCCGTGATCGCCGGCCTCACCACCTGGGCCCTGTGGCCGGAGCCGCCGCGTCAGCGCGAATACCTCGACGCGACCGCCTGCCTGCTCACCGACGAGAAGGGTGTCACCGGCGAGGCACAACCGGTCTGGACCTCCATGCAGGAGGCCTCGGTCGCCGCCCTGGTCCGGGTGCAGTACCTTCAGGTCCAGGGCCCGCAGACGGCCCGCAACGCGACCGCCTTCGCCACCTCACTGGCCGGCGGACGATGTGGCGTGATCTTCTCGGTCGGCGCGGCCCAGACCGAGGCGGCCACCGCGGTCGCCCCCGGCTACCCCACCGTCCGGTTCGTCAACGTCGGCGAGGGCAACGCCACCCCACCGGCGAACGTGCAGGTGATCCCGGCATCCGCCCCGGACACCCTCGGTGCCGAGATCAAGCAACACATCGCAGCCCTGGCCGAGGCGTCCGCCGAGGGCTGAGAATCAGCTGAACAGCCCGGCCGTCGCCATGGCCACGCGGCGGCGGGCGGCCGCCTCCTCGTCGCGGAACCGGTCGACGGCCCACGACAGTGCGAGCACCAGCTCGTACACCTCATCGGGTGTGATGTCGGCAGCCGCCACCCCGTCGGCCTGAGCGGCCGCGAGTAGCACCCCGGTCCGCGCCAGCAGTGGATCGTAGGTCTCCTTCATCGGCGACGTCTCGTCCCGCAGCGCCGTGGCCAGGCAGTACGGCAGGTCGTGCCAGATCCGCAGCCGCCAGGTGAGCAGGATCAGCCACTCGCCGAGCGCCTCCCGCGGCGACAGGGACGAGGCCAGCACATCCGCCTCCGCCAGCGCCTCCGTGATGGACGTCGCCATGATCGCCGCGAGCAGGTCGTCGCGGGTCGGGAAGTTGCGGTAGAGCGTGGCGTTGCCGACGCCCGCGCGCAGGGCGATCCCATCCAGGGACGTCATCACCCCTTCGGCCTCGAACACTTCACGGGCGGCGTCGAGGATCGCGTCGCGGTTGCGCTGGGCGTCAGCGCGCAGAGGCCGCTTGGCCGCGTTCCGGGCAGTCGCCATCGACACATCCTCCTTGACTAAGTGGGGACTCTCCCCACATAGTTCTTTCCGGGGGCACTCCCCACTTGCTGAAGGAGTTTAGATGACCACGACACTCGACGGCCGCACCGTGCTCGTCACCGGCGCCAACGGCGGCCTCGGCGAGGAGTTCGTCCGGCAGGCCGTGGCACGAGGCGCGGCGAAGGTCTACGCCGCCGCCCGCTCGCCGCGACAGTGGGACGACACCCGGATCCACCCGCTCACCCTCGACGTCACCGCGGAGCAGGACGCCGTCGTCGCAGCTCAGGCCGCCCCCGACGTGGACCTGGTGATCAACAATGCCGGGATCGCGCCGGCCGGCGACTCGATCTCCGGGCCCGAACAGGAGCTGCGCCGGATCTTCGAGACCAATTTCTTCGGTACGCTCCGCGTCGCCCGCGCCTTCACCCCGGTGCTCGCGGCCAACGGCGGCGGCACGCTGGTCAACATCCTCTCGTCGGCCGCCTGGGCCACCATGCCCACCGGGTACGCGGCGTCGAAAGCCGCCGCCTGGTCGGCCACCAACGCGTTGCGCGTCGAGCTGGGCGCCCAGGGCACCCAGGTGGTCGGCCTGCTCGTCGGCATGATCGACACCCCGATGTCGGCGCGCTGGGACGTCCCCAAGGTGAGCCCGGCGAGCGTGGTCGCCCAGGCGTACGACGCGGTCGGCGCCGGCACGCTGGAGGTGCTGGCCGACGAGACGACCCGTTACCTCAAGTCGCGGATGAACACCCCGGGCGAGGAGCTCTACCCCTGGATCGGCGAGCAGATCGCCGCGATCGTGCCCTGAAGCGAGCAGATCGTGCCCTGATCAGGCCTTCGGGTCGTGGACGGCCTCGCTCAGCCGCCGCTGCTCGGCCCGGGGCAGGGAGTCACCGTCGGCGATGTTCATCGCCCACGGCGTCGTGCACGGACCCTCGTGGTCCCGGTCCGGACAGAGGGCGTGGACGATACGGTCGGTGAGGACCTCCATCTCCGCGGCGGTCGCGATCACCGGGATGGTGATCCGCCACAGACGGGCCCCACTAGATTCACTCACCACGGCACCAAGAGTAGGCCGTCAGTTCCCGGTGTTGACGAACCCCGGGTTGTCCAGGAGGAACCGCGGCACGTCGTTCTTCGCCACCGCGGTGAAGAACTCGTCGACCGGTCCGGTGAACCGCTCGCCCAGATAGTCGCCGCTGGAGGACTCCACGGCGCCGCCGGGCAGGCTGATGGTGACCATGTTCTTCGGGTCGACGTCGCGCATCGCCAGGGCCCAGTCGGCGATGTTGTGGCCGCCGCCGGAGAAGGTCAGCGACTGTCCGGCGGCGTCCAGCACCTTCAACAGTTTCGACGGGTTGGTGACGACGTCCTTGGAGAGTGCCTGCTCGGTGATCGCCCGGATGAACCGCTGCTGGTTCTTCTGCCGGTCGTAGTCGCCGTTCTTCAGGCTGTACCGCTGGCGGACCACGTCCAGGGCCTCCCACGCCTCGAGGTGGTAGGTGCCCTTCTTGTAGACCTTCTGCTCCCCGACGTACGGGTGGGAGCAGCTGTGATCGGCGCACTCCGGCCGGCGGTCGCGGGGCTTGCCGTTCGGCTTGAGGTGCTCGGACCTGATCTCCTGGTCGATCGTCATGGTGACGCCGCCCATCGCCTCGACGATGCTCTTGAAACCGCCGAAGTTGACGATCGCCCCGGCGTCGAAATCCTTGATCCCGGTGACCTGGCCGACCGTCTTCGCCAGGTGCTGGAAGCCCTGCGTGACACTGGGTTTGCCGCCGGGCACCCGGCTGCCCAGGCTCATCGCGCCGTTGATCTTTCCGCGGCCGCCGGCGTACTGCGACTTGGTGCTGGCCGGGATGTCGACGTAGAGGTCGCGCGGCAGCGAGAAGATGTAGGCCTGATCCATCGTCGACGGAATGTGCGCCACGATGATCGAGTCGGCGAGCGGGGGCGTCGTGTCGTCCCGCGGGTCGATGCCCACGAGGAGCACGTTGACCGGCCCCGTGATGTCGGTCTTCTCCGTCTCCGCCGCCGCCGCCGCGGGATCACCGATCAGGTCCGGCGCCTCGACCGCTTCCAGACGGGCGAAGGCCACCTCCTTGACCGTCAGCACACCGCCACTGGTGATCATCAGAATGACGCCGGCCACCGTGGCGAGCCGCGCCCACAGCGGCGAGCGGCGCTTCTTGATCTTCCGCTTCGTTGTCATGCTGGTCCCCGTATCCCGCCGTTGCCGATGGGCAATCTAACGGACGGAGATGACTCTCCCGGACACGCAAAGGATAGAGTCGAACACGCCGTGAACAGGGCGTTCGTCTCCTGGGACTCCCCTGGCAAAGTCCTGGCGCATTCCTGTTCCGGACCTGTCCGGATATCGAGGGATCTCTCAGGACGTGACCGCGGGCACAGCCGCTCTCAGACCTGGTGTGCGCCCGCCGGCAACGTGACGACAGCGTCGATACCGGACGGTTCCGCCGGATCCAGCCGCACGTGACCACCGTCCGCCTCGGCGAGCTTGCGGACCAGCGCCAGCCCGAGGCCGCTGCCGCCCTTGGGTGCGCCGGGCGCCCGCCAGAACGGTTCGAGGGCCCGCTCCCGCTGCTCCTGCGGAAGGCCCGGCCCGCTGTCCACCACATGCACCTCGACGACCTCGGACGACGGCCGCGCCACCAGCCGGATCACACTGCCGTCCGGCGCCACCGCAAGCGCATTGGAGATCAAGTTGTCGAGTATCTGCTCCACCGAACCGGGCGTCACCACCACCAACACCTTCGGGGGTACGTCAGCGAGCACGGTGACGTCACGTTCCGCGGCGAGCGGCTGCCAGATCTCGGACCGGTCGACGATCCGGGCGGTCAGGTCGACGGTCTCCGGAGTCTGCTCGGCGCCCTCCACCATGGTCAGATCGAGCAGCGTGTTGACCAGCTTGTCGAGGCGTTCGGTCTCGCCGATGGCCGCCTCCAGGTTCGGGGCGCCGGCCGCCGACACCTCCGGTTCCAGGTTCTCCAGGCGCAGCCGCAGCGCCGCGAGCGGGCTCTTGAGCTGATGCGACGCGTGCTCGACGAACGCGCCCCGGGCGGCGAGCACGCTGTGCAGGCGCGACGCGGTCCGGTTGAACGTCTGCGCGAGACGCCGCAGCTCGGGCGGCCCGTCCACGCCGAGGACCGCGGCCGGCTCCGACTCGTCGGCCAGCTGCCCGGCGGCGTCCTCCAGGGCACGGACCGGTTTGGTGATCCAGGCGGCGAGGCGTACCGCAACAGCGGCACTGACCACCAGCACAGCCGCGCAGGCGACGGCGAGCAACGCCCAGAACTGATAGACGTGATCAAGAACGGACGCGGCCGGGACGCTGACCCGGACCGAACCGACGTCCGTCCGGCCCGGCTCGACGGAGACCACCGCCGACATCATCATCACGCCGTCGACCTCGACGATCCGGTTGCCGGTTCCCGGCGACGCCCCCGCGCCGCCGTGCCCCGGCAGCGTGCCGAAGACCAGCCGGCCGGACGCGTCGAACAGCTCGACCTGACCGCGCCAGCGCCGGGCCGACTCCTCGGCCACCTGCTGCGCGCCCTGCCCGTCGTTCTCGTCCAGTTCGGCGCCGATGTAGGCGGCGAGCACCTCGGCCTCCCGCTCCAGCTGCCGGAACGCCTGCTGCTGCTCGCTGCTGCGATAGAGGTAGCCGAGCGGAACCGCCAACGCGACCAGCACCAGCGTGACCAGCGTCAGGTGGGCCAGCACCAGCCGCCGGGTCATGCCACGGCCCGGCGTTCGCGGCCCGCGAGGAGGAAGGTCACCCGATCAGCCGAGCGGGACGAGCCGGAACCCCACACCGCGGCGCGTCTCGATCCACGCCGGGTCGCCGAGCTTGCGGCGCAGGGCGGCGATGTGGAAGTCGAGCGTCCGCCCCCGGCCCTCGGCGGTCGCCCACACCTGCTCCAGCAGCTTCTGCCGCAGCACCACGGCACCGGGCCGGGCGGCGAGCATGGTGAGCAGGTCATATTCCTTCGGCGCCAGTGCGACCGGTGCTCCGCCGACGCTGACCTCACGGGTGGCCAGATCGATGCTCAGCCGGCCCGCAGTGCATGTCTCCGGCGCGGTGGCGGGCACGGTCGACACCCGTTCGATCGCCGCCGCCCGGGACCGCCGGTCGACCGCCCGGATCCGGGCCACCAGTTCCCGCAGGCTGAACGGCTTCGCCAGGTAGTCGTCGGCACCACCCTCCAGGCCGCGGACCAGGTCGGCCTCCCCGCGCCGCGACGTCAACATGATCACGGGTACGTCCCGGGTGCGGTTGAGTTCCCAGCAGACGTCCACACCGTCGATGTCCGGCAGTCCCAGATCGAGCAGAACCAGGTCGACCGGCT
Organism: Actinoplanes rectilineatus; assembly: GCF_000962825.1. Classification (GTDB taxonomy): domain Bacteria; phylum Actinomycetota; class Actinomycetes; order Mycobacteriales; family Micromonosporaceae; genus Actinoplanes; species Actinoplanes rectilineatus. Next base: position 46,761 of record NZ_JZKF01000054.1, on the reverse strand, counting down.
CGGCGGCGAGCGCCTCAGCGCCGGTCGCAACGTGCCGGGTGACGATGCCGTACCGGGCGAGGCCTTCGACAAGCGGCACCGCGATCGCCTCGTCGTCCTCGACCAGGAGCACCCGCATGTTCCACCTTCCCGCAGTGCCATGACCGGTTGTGGTCAGGCACCCGACTCTAACCACCGCGCCCGCCCCGCCACCGCAGCGGGCCGGGCCGCACACTCCACCACAGCCGCCGCCACCAGGGCATACGCCCGCGCAGCACCGCCGCGTAGGCGCTCACCTCACTCCCGGCCCGATCAGCCTGCCGTTCATCGGCCGCCCCCGGCGCAAAACCGACCGTGTTGACCGCCTCGATCAGCCCGTCGACAGGCGTCCCCCCGACAGTCCCAGCAACCGCTTGCCCGAAGGACGCCTGTCTGGAGAACGCCGCATCCGTTTGTCCGGAGTTCACAGCACCTGGTCGTTCGGAAAATGGTGTGGCTGTGTGCTCGGCGACTGCGGCGGCGAAACGGCCGGCCTCGGTCGCGGACAGATGCGTGGGCAGCGGGCTTCCGGCCAGCCGCAGGATGTCGGTGAACTCCAGCCAAGCCCCGGTGACACGCTCGTCCGGGCCGCCGACGGTCAGCCGCCGCCGGGTCTGCGCACGCCGCATCGCGATCACCATGAGACCGCCGAGAAGGACCACGAGCAGCAGCGATCCGGAAACGACCCCGGTAACGACCGGACCGGAGACCGCATCCTCCGACGGCGCCGCGGCGACGGCCGGCGGTGCGGCCGACGCGCTCCCCGACGGCGACGGTTCCGGTGACGCCGACGGCGTGGCGGGCGGGGTGGTCGGCTGCGGCCGGAAGTCGTCCTCGACCGGTGTGGGCTCGTCACTCTTCGGCATCGGGTCGAAGGCCACCCACCCGAGACCGTCGAACAGCACCTCCGGCCAGGCGACGGCGTCTCCCGCGGTCACGACGCCGCCCGCCGCCGGCGCCCGGAAACCCACGACGATCCGGCTGGGGAGTCCGCTCAGGCGTGCCATCAGCGCGTACGCGGCCGCGAACTGCTCCGAGGTCCCCCGCCGCCCGCCGAGCTCCTTACGCCCGAACAGGAAGTGATCGATGTTCGGATAGGCGTGCCCACTCGGAGCATCCGCAACCTGCCGATAATGATCAGCCAGGAACTCCTCGATCGCCACCGCCCGGTCGTACGCCGCGCCGTTCCCCTCGGCCAACTGCTCGGCAAGACGCTGGATCCGCTCCGGCACGCCGGTGGCCACGGTGAGATAGCGGGCCACCGCGTCCCCGGACGGCACCTCGGCGATCGGCAGCGCGTTGAGGTCGGGTTCCCGTTCGAGCGTGGTCGTGGCGTACCGCAGTCCCTCGGTCAAACCCTCCGGACGGATCAGGGTGCCGGTGGCCGCGTCATAGGCCACCCGAGCACCGGAGATCGCCGTCGGCGTCGGCACGACCGGCAGCAGCCGCCCGCTGAGCCCGGTGACCGTGATCTCCTGCCGGCTCTCACTCGTAGCGTCCCCACCGAACGCGACGTCACCTGACGTCCCCTCACCCAGCGATGGCACCGGCAGCACCCGGCCGGCGTTGCGGTACAGCCCGCCGACCTTCCAGGTGACCCCGTCATAATCGGACAACACCGCCAGCCGCAGACGCGTCTCCGGGGCGGCCCCGGTTTCGGACGGCCGGTACTCCAGGAGCGACTCCTTCGGAGCGAGCGCCCATCCCGAGATCCGGTTCAGCGGACTCTCGTCCAGGGAATCGACGCGGGGCGGTTCCACGTACTGCCGAGGGTCCTGCGGCATGACGCTCACCTGGCGTGAGGCCCAGGGACCGATCACCGCCACCAGGCCGAGAAGGGCCACCAGGCCGGCGGCCGCCCCACCCAGCGCCCGCATCCGCAGCATCGCGCGAACCCGCAGCTCAGCAGGGTCCTCCTCGTCCTTCCCAGTGGTAACCCTGGCAGTCGTGATCCTCCCGACGGGGAAAGACGAGGACCGAGTCAGAGCCGAAACCGCCAGCGCAAGCGCCGCAAGCGCCGCGAAACCCGTGCTGACCAGGACCGGCGTCTCCGCATTGGGGCCCACCACGTAGAGCGCCCCCGCGTAGACCCCCAGCACCGGCGACAGTCCGAGCAGCACCCGGCGGCTGCGCACCGCCACCTCGACAGCAGCCAAACCAGCCACCCACACCGCCACCACCGGCACGACAACCGTCTCCGGCGCAGCTTCCACCGGGATCAACGCCGTCAACAGGCGCGGAATCCCACCCGCCACCACGGTCCAGTCCGGCCACTGCCCACCGGCCGCCACTCGCAGCGCAACCGTCACATATCCCGTCAGGACCAGCGCGGACAGCGGCGCCGCCGACCACGCTGGCAGCCGTCTCGCCGCGACGCCCACCGCCACCGACCCGGCCGCCGAGCCGGCCGTCAGCCACACCACCAGGTCGTCGGCGAAGATCCGCCCCACCACCACGCCGGCCAACGTGAGCATCCCGACCAGGGCGCCCGGCACGACCGACGCCCGCAGTACACCGGCCACCCACGAACCTCGGCCGCCCACAACACCCACCGCCCGCGAACCCGAATCGCTCACCGCCCGGGCCCCTCCACCTCAGGAACGCTCACCACCAACGCACCCCATGCACCCGAAACACACGCCATCCACACGCCTGGGGCGCCCGTCACGTGCGCGCTCCGATTGCGCGTCACGCTCACCATCCGCGCACCCCGTCCCAGGCGGCCGCGAACTCCGCGCCGTCCGCCGCCTCGATCACGATCACCCGGTCGGTCGCCGGGGCCGGGGCGACGGTGTCGCGGTCGCCGAGCAGTGCGGCGAGCACCACCGGGTATGCCCCGCGCATCCCCCCGACCGCCCCGAGGTCGTCGCGCCCGCCCGGCCCGGTCAGGAAGATCAGCGTGTCCCCGAGTCGCTGCCCACGGAGCCGCCGCAGTGTCGCGCCGAGGTCTCCGGCCGCCGGCTGCACCTCGGTCAGGGTGTCCAGAAACGGTCCTCTCGCCTCGCCGCACACCAGGTGCAGGCTGACCGGCAGCCCCTCCCGGACGGCCGCCGCCAGCACCGAGGCCGCCGCCTCGCACGCGTCCTCGAACGAGTCGCCGCGATGCCCGGCGGACCGGTCGTCGAGCAGCACCACGAGGCTCGGTTCGGCGGTGTCGAGTTGTTCCCGGACCATCAGTTCGCCCACTTTGGCGCTGCTGCGCCAGTGCACGCGGCGCAGTTCGTCGCCGGGCACGTACTCGCGCAACGCGTCGAACGTGATCGTCCCGTGCGGCACCCGGTCGGCCTGCCCGTCCAGGCTGCGGGTCAGTCCCGCCGGTACGGCACCGAGCGGGTGGATCCGCGGGTGCACCCGGACCGTAGTCGTCCCGCCGTGCACCCGGTCCAGGCTGATCAGCCCGAACGGGTCGCCGCGGGTGATCCGTAGCGGTCCGATCGGGACGAGTCCGCGCCGGTGGGTGGGCACCGGATAGCCGGTCGTCGTGTCCCGTCCCGGCCGCAGGCGCAGCACCGGGACGTCGACGGTGGCCGGACCGCACCGGTCGGTGGCGATCAGGGTCGCGGCCCGCAGCCGGCTCGTGTTGCGGATGGTCAGGGTGACGGCGGCCGGTTCGCCGCGGGCCACCCGGTCCGGGTCGGCGGCCCGTTCGACGCCGAGCCGGGGACGCCACACCGCGTGACCGACAGCGACAACCAGCGCCGACACGGCGGCCGCACCCAGCACGGCCAGATCCGGATAGCCGAACCAGAACCCCACCCCGAGCAGCCCCACCGCGGCCGCCAGCAGGCCGACGCCCCGAGCAGTCACGGCACGGCCGGCAGGTGCTGCTTGTCGGGCAGCGGCACGGGCACCTCACGCAGCGCGTCGGCGAGCACCTCGTCCGCGGTGACGCCCCGCAGCTGGGCCTCCGAGGAGAGCATCAGGCGATGCGCGAAGACCGGTCCGACCAGTGCCTTGAAGTCTTCCGGCAGGACGTATCCCCGGCCGTTGATCAGGGCGTGCGCGGCGGCCGCCCGGGTCAACGCGATCACACCGCGGGGGCTGACGCCGACCCGGACCAGCTTGTGGTTGCGGGTCGCGGCGGCCAGGCGCACCGCGTACGCATAAAGGGGGTCGGCGATGTGCGCACCCAGCGCCGTCGCCGCCAACTCGCCCACCGTGGCGGTGTCGGTGACCGGTTCGAGGGTGTCCGGGGACCGGCCGGCCGCGCCGCGCAGCACCTCGATCTCGACCTCTTCGTCCGGATATCCGACGGACAGTTTGACCAGGAACCGGTCGAGTTGCGCCTCGGGCAGGCGGTAGGTGCCGTCCATCTCGACCGGGTTCTGGGTGGCGACCACCAGGAACGGCTGGGGCACCGGGTGCGGCACGCCGTCCACGGTGACGCGGCGTTCCTCCATCACCTCGAGCAGCGCCGACTGGGTTTTCGGCGACGCCCGGTTGATCTCGTCGGCGATGACCACGTTGGCGAACACCGGCCCGGGGTGGAATTCGAAGCCGCGGCTGGCCTGGTTGAAGATCGTCACGCCGGAGACGTCGGAGGGCAGCAGGTCGGGGGTGAACTGGATGCGCCGCCACTGCCCGCGGATCGACGATGCCAATGCCCGGGCCAGCGTGGTCTTGCCGACGCCGGGAACGTCCTCGAGGAGGACGTGCCCCTGGGCGAACAGGGCGGTGAGGGCGAGCCGGATCACCTCGGGTTTGCCGAGCACCACCGATCCGACGCTGCCGGCCAGGCGTTCGGCGGTCTGGGCGAAGGTCTGCACCTGGGCGGGGGTCAGCATGCGGAGAGGTCCTTCAGGTCGTCGCCGCCGTCGAGGTTGAGCCAGGCCCAGGGGATGTAGGTCTTCCCCTTGTAGTCGACCTGGATCCACCACGTGCTGCGCTTCTCGTTGTTGTAGACGTACGCGTAGACGGACTCGCCGCTCTTCTTGCAGTACGCCTTGAGCCGTGTTCCGTTCTTCACCCAGCCGACCTGCTTGTCGTCGTCCTGCCGGGTCACCGAGAAGATCTCGTTGCCGTTGCGCCCGTCGACCTCGTCGTCGCAGTACGTCTTCTCCTCGGCCTTGTCGCCGTTGATGCAGGTGGCCGTCCCGTAGAGGGCGTCGGTGGTGGCCTTGGCCGTCTTCGTGGCCGTGCCCGCCGCGTTCTTCGCGGTGACCGTGAACGTGTACGCCGTGCTCGGCTTCAACTCCGCGGCCTTGAGCCCCGAGCAGCCCCCGGTCGCCCCCTTGCCGCCGCCGGTGACGGTCAGCGTGCAGGTCGGTTTGCCGCCGCCCGCGTTGACGCTGAACCCGACCGACGCCGCGTTGAAGCTCGGGTCCACCCCGGTCATCGTGATCACCGGTGCCGCCACCGTCGTGGCCGTCGCACTGCCCGCCTCGCCCGCGCCGGCCTCGTTGACCGCGGTGACCTGCACCTGCACGCTCGCGCCGTCACCCAGCCCGGTGAGCGTCGCCGCGGTGTCGCCGGACACCTCGGTCTCCTTGCCGCCGGCCGCGACGACGTACCTGGTGACGGGCCGCCCGTTGGCCTCGGCCGCCGTCCACGTCACCCGCACCGCACCGGCCTGGTCGGCGACGGTCGCCGCGTCGACGTCACCCGGTCGGCCCGGCGTGGTGAACGGCACCACGCTCTCGCCCGCCCCGGACGCCTTCGACCCGGCGCCGCGGTCGTTCACGGCGACGACCGTGAACGCGTACTGGCTGCCGTACTCCAAGGTGCCGGGTGCGATCGTCATCGACGTGCCGGCGGTGTCCCCGACCGGGGACGTCCCGCCGGCGGTGATCGCCGTGACCGTGTACCGGGCTATCTTGCGACCCTGCCCGTCCGCGGCCGCCCAGCCGACCCGCACCGACCCGTCCGGCAGCGCCTCGGCCCGCGGGACACCCGGCGGCTGCGGCACGTCCGCGGTCGGCCGGACCGCGTTGCTCGTCTTGGCCGGGCCGTCACCCCTGCGGTTGACAGCGTGCACCTCGAACCGGTACGTCTCCCCGTTCGTCAGGCCGGTCACCACCAGCGACCGCTGCTCCGCGCCCACCTGGAAGGTCCGGTCCGCGCCCGTCACCACGTATCTGGTGATCGCCGCGCCGTTCGCCGCGGCAGCCTGCCACGTCACCCGGGCCTCGGCGTCACCGGCCGCCGCCCGCACGTTGCGCGGGGCACCCGGCACGGTCACGGTGGGCTTGGGCTTCTTCTTCCTCTCCGGGGCGGGCGGGGTCGGCGGCGCCGGCGGCGGATCGCCACCGAGGACGTCGTCGGCATACTTGTCGACGGTCCGCACGGTGTGCTCGTCGTCGACCACCCGGGCGGTGGAGGCCCCCGGGGCGTTGATGAACAGGTGGTTCTCCCGGACCTCGAGCTCCAGCCCGCCGCCCGGCCGTTTGACGGTGATGCCCTTCTGCGGGGTGCCGCCGGCGTCGAAGACGTGCACCGTGCCGGCCTCGGGCACATAGAGGAACCCCTCCCACGCGACCGCCGCCTCGATCTCCCCCTCGTCGTCGCCGGTGGCGGGCACGGTGACGTCGGCGCGCACGCCCGCCCCGTCGACGGTCAGCACCCGCCGCTCCCCCGGCACGGTCACCGCGATCAGCGAACCCTCGCTGCGCGGCGGCAGGATCCCCGGCGCGCCGAGCGGCAACGTGATCGTCGAGGTCGGCTCGTCACCGACCCGGACCAGCGCGTTCGTGGTGCGGTCCAGCACGGCGACGCCGCTGTCCAGGGCGCTCAGCGCCAGGTCGTGACTGCCCTGCGCCACCGGCTCGGTCCGGGCCACCGACGGCCCCGCCTCGCCGGCCTCGACCGCGGTCAGCGTGCCCTCGCCGGGCGCCGCGATCCACAGCACGCCGTCGCCGTCGAACACCCCGCCGGTGATCCCCGGCGGGAACCGCAGCGCCTCGCCGACCCCCTGGAGGGTGGCCGGGTCGACCTGCTGCACCTTGCCCTGCACCGCGTCCACCACGAAGGCGTCGTCGTCGTGCAGCGCCACGGTCACCCCGACACCCGGCTGCGACGTGCCGTTCCAGTAGGCCTGCAGGTCGGCGAGATCCATCGACGCGATCCGCCCGGTCTCCACATCGCGAAGGATGACGAAGCGGTCACTCTGACTCACCTGCACCTGATGCCCGCGCGCCTGCCCCACGTCGGCCCGGGTGTCGACCTTGGCGGTCACCCCGTTGACCCGCGCCACCTCACCCGCGCCCCGGCTCCACACCCACGAGGCCGCGTCGAAGCTCGCGAACGCCTCGTCGGCGGCGCCCAGCCCGCGCACGGTCAGCCCCAGCGCGGTCACCAGAGCGATCACCGTGCCGGCCGTCACGAGATGCCCGCGACGCGGCCGCCAGCGACGCTGCGGTGGCGTGTCTGCGCTGGTCATACCCGTTCCCCCGTAGCCGTCGGTCCAGGTTGGAGCGCTCATCATAGGGACCCGGCGTAGAAGATCGACACCCGCTCGGACAGCTTCGTCACCGTCTTGAGATAGAGCTTTGTCACGTGCTTTGTCAGCCGCGCTATTGCGACGGACGAGCGCTCACGGCATCGGTGCACGCTTGCGGCGAACTCGCAAACCGGTCCGTCCCATAGACGGCGACGACCGCGAAACAGTACTCCATCGTGGAATTCAGACCGCTGACCCGGTAAGAGGTCTCCCCCGGCCCGATCGTCGCAACGGGCCGTAGTTGCTCCCCGCTCCGGGCCATCGTCACGATGAAGGAGACCCGCCCCTCAGCCGGATCACGCCAGCTGACCTCGACGCTCGATCCGTCGACGTCGAGCGCGATCCCGGAAGGCGGATCCCCACGCAGTTCCGGCCCGTTCCCAGCGGTAGGGCCGACGGTTCCGGTATTCACGGCGGCCGGCTCCGAAGCCTGCTTGACCAGCACGAACATGAGCGCGGCCACAGCCACGAAGGCAGCGACGAGAGCCGCGGCGACTGCGGCGACGGCCAGCCCGCGACGCCCCCGGGAACCCTGCTGATAGGGCACCGGATAGGCCAGCTGTTCCGGATAACGCACCAGCTGATCCCCCGGAGGGACAACCCCGCCCTCCGCTTGCGCCGGCGGCCTCCCCGGCCTCATTTCTTGCGGGTACGAGCTGAGCATGCCCGCGGCTGCCGGAAGGCTGTTCGGAGTAACCGGGTAAACGCCAGGAGCCTCCCCCGTCCCGACCGAGAACACGCCGGGCGCGACATTCCCGCCCCGGGCCCTTTCCTCGTCCCACCCAGCCGCAACAGCGCCCGTCTCGATGGCGCTCGCGTCGTCCCGAGCCGAATCAGCGGCGCTCTCGTCGGCTGGCTCCGGGGCGTCGCTCTCCTGCCGCGCCCACCCGGACGGCGGCCCGTCCCAAGGCCCGGCCTGATCCCCTTTTTGATCACCAGCACCGGCCGGCACCTGAGCCACCGGCATGGTCGGCCGCACCGGCACGAGCGGTACCGGCGGCGGAGGCGGGAGCGGCCCGACCTCGGCCCGCGGCTGCGGGACCGGCTCCGGCCGGGGCTTCGGGGACGGCGCTTCCCCGCGTACCCCAGAAAGGTCTTGATCGTGGAAGTGAGCCCGCGCCCGCGCAACCGCCTCATGATCGGCCCCCAGCACGCCCGGCCCGTGGGTCGCGACCCGGCCGAACGCCTTCCGCGCCTCATGCCGGTTGCCGAGCTCCTCCGCGACCACCCCCAGATCGTGGGAGATCAACACCATGACCGGGTCGGCGTCACCGAGGCGCAGATGCCCCGCCGCGTAGGCCTCCTCGAGCACCCGGCGGGCCCCCATCGGGTCGTCCTCGCGCAGGTAGACGACGGCGAGCGCACGCTGAGCAGCCAGTACGTCCGGGGCGTCCTCCCCCAGATTGGCCCGCCCGATCTCCACGGCCCGCTCCAGCAGCAGACCCGCCCCCGCCAGATCCCCAGCAGCGATCAACGAATGCGCCCGTTCCAGGGCAGGCGTCAGCGGCGAGGACGGCGGCATGCCCGCCATGCTGCCCGGTTCGTCCCCCCAACGCCAGTGCCGCCCGGTTCCCAGCCCGCGTGCCGACCCGCAAGCGCTTGTCTCCCGGCACGCCGACGCCCGGCCATCGCTCCGTTCCCCGACGGCCTTTCCGCCACCGCAGGAGCCGACCCCACCCCCGCTTCGCGGTCGTGTCCAGGCCGTGTACAGTTTCGTCCTGTGCCGCTGCGGAGCAGGCCAAACCCCAGGTGAAAGCCAGGGCCAAGCGCTCCGCTAAGGTACAGCAGTACACCTTGTCCGGGTGGCGGAATGGCAGACGCGCTAGCTTGAGGTGCTAGTGTCCTTTATCGGACGTGGGGGTTCAAGTCCCCCCTCGGACACGTTAACCCACACCAAGGTCATTCACGTTTTGGATGATTCTGGTGTGGGTTAAATGCTTTCCGCCGCTGGTGCGGAATGACCAGTAGCCCCGGCAGGGGCAGCTGGCTGGGCGGCGGTGACATCTCCGGTCGACTGTGCGTCTTCTCATCTTCATCGCGGGGCGGCGGCGCGACATCACCATCGGCATGAGCCGTGTCCTCGCCGATATCGAGGGTGATGCTGACCGGGGTGCACAGGAGCGTGTACCCGCGCCACCGCAACTGTCGGCCCAGCTCCCCACCGTCCAGGTCCTGCGGGGCAACGCCGGTGTGGTGGGCCAGCTGACGGCCAGCCTCCACCAGGACCTGCTCCTCCCGCAGATAGAGGATCTTCGCCCGGTCCGGTTGCACATCGCGGCCGCTGGTGTAGCCATGCCGACACCGGTACCCGGCCCGACCGTGCACCCACTGACCCTCGAGGCGCCGCACGCACACGCCGCAGATCAGCAGGCCTGTCAACTGGTAGCGGTGAGGGTTCGCGTCGTCCGGCACGGCGAGCGCGCTGACCTGCTGGACCCGCAGGAAGTCCTGTTCGCTGACCAGCGGCGGGTGCACCACTGTCGTGGAGATCACCCACTGGTCCCGGTCGTTCCAGTGATGTGACGGCTTGCGGCCCGCCGGGCGGCTGCTCTGGTCTCCAGGGTTCACCTCGTGATGGTCGATGCCCTGCCGGTTCCACACCTGCCGGCCGGTGTACCGCGGGTTCTCCAGGATTGCGGCGATCGTCCGGACCGTCCACGACGTGCCGGCACGGTGCGGGTTCCGAGCCCGGTCATACCCCGACGGCGACAGAACACCGTTCGCGTTCAACGTCCGCGCGATCCCCGCCACACTCCACCCCGCGAGGCGCTGGGCGAACATCCACCGCACCGTCGGCGCCGTCTCCGGATCCGGATCCAGCTGGTGCAACCGTCTGCCCCACCGCGCATTCGCCGCGTTCGGATGCGGACCCGCATCGACAAGCCGATACCCGTACGGCGGACGCCCACCCAGATGCCGACCCTGCTCACGCGCCTGGACCCGCATCGCCGCGCTCGTGCGGAACCGGGCCCGCAGGACCTCCCGCTGCGACTGGCTACCCAACATCCGCATCATCGCCTGATGCACCGGATCGCCCGGGTCAACCGGACCGCCCATCTCCGGCAACCACAACTGGACGCCGTGCTCGCCCAGGTAAGGCAGCAGGTGCTCGAACTGCCCGGCCGAGAAGGCCCGCTCGAACTCCCCGACCACGATCGCGTCGAACGGCCGACACGGATCCGCCGCTGCGGCCAGCAGCGCGGCAGCTTGCGGCCGTTGTGACCACGGCAGGCTCCGCGAGCAGCCGGCATCGAAGTAGCTCGCGACGATCACACCGTGGCCGGCGATCAGGTGCAGGGCGCTGTCGCGCTGCCAGCCGCGCGACGACAGGTCATCCTGGTACTCGGTCGTCGACATCCGGCCGTAGAACGCGAACCGCAACGCCCCGACCGCCGGTGTCTCCGGACGACCCCGGACCCGCGCAGACGGTGGTGGAGCGGTCAGCCAGGCGGCCATCAGATCAGCAGTATCAATAGGCGACGTCATCACGATCACCCCATCCGGGCCGGATACAGATGAGACCGCGCCGGTCGCCGCCGATGACGCGACATCGACGACGATCACCCACCAGAGTGACCCCAACACCCTGCGACTACCTTCCCCGTGAGCGTCGACACGCCTGATGGGTCTGGAGGCTCGATACGAGTTGGAGCAATCGGCGGGCACGCGCCGAACCCCGATCGGCTTGCAGCTCGTCGTCGGCGTCTGGAGCTGTCCGGTACACCTGTATTCCTCCCTCCACGTCTCCGGCAAGCCACGACTTGCCCTACGCGAGTTTCCGACACCGGCATCGGGAAGCTCGCCTGATTCGTGATTTGGTACATGCGCTTCAGGTTCACGCTGCCGAGACGATCTAGAAACAGCGTCAGGCCGTAAAGTGCGGGATCAATCGGCTCAAACGCAACCGGGCGATCGCGACTCGGTACGGCAAGCTGGCCGACCGCGACGAAGCCACCGTTTCGCTGTCCCTTTGGTGGACCGGGCCGCCTACCCTTCCGCTATGGCTCTGATTCTCACGGTCACCGGCCAGCCCGGCGACGACGCCCAGTCCCTTCTTTCGTGGCTAAGCCAGGACGAGGATCTTCGTGGACGTGTCCAGGAACAACCGGCATCCGTGCCGGAGGGGAAACTGGGAGCACTGACGGATGTTCTGGTCGCCGCGCTGGGGCCGGGAGGCACGGCGATGGCGTTGGCCACTGTCGCGATCTCCTGGCTGCGGAGTCGCAAGACCAGCACCAAGCTGGAGGCGACAAGGAGCGACGGTGCCTCGATCATCGTGACCTCGGATCTGGTCAAGACCACCGATGACCTGAGGCAGCTCACCAACAAGGTGGCAGAGTGGGTCGACGGCTCGGGTGAGACCCCGCCCGAACTCGAGTGACTCAGCACGGCGCCTTGTACGGCCTCCCGACGATGTACTGATCCCACTGTTCCTCGGTCAAGTCCTCCACGACGGACTGACAGATCCGCTCCGCCACCCGCTCCGGGTCGGCGTCGAAGAGCACCAGCGTGCCGTCGGTGAACCCGGCGGCAAGGAATCCATCCGTGCTGAACGAGACACCGGCCACGCCGGCACCCTGTTGATCGATAGTTGTCAACCGTGCCGGAGTGGCCGGATTCTCGACATCCCAAAGTTGGAGGGAGCCGCCGGCCGTCCCGACCGCGATGACGCGGCCGTCGGGGCTCACCGCAACGGCGGTTACTCGAGCACCGGACCGTAGCAGGACACCGATCGCCTCCACGGTGCCGGGCTCGCGCACGTCCCACAGCCGAACGGTGGAATCTTCGCCACCGACGGCCAGGTACGGGGTGTCGGCGCCGCTGAAACCGAGTGCCGTCGGGCTCGGCGACTTCTGCAGTTGTAGCGGCGGGCCGGCTGTCCCGTCCGGCCCGATCTCGACCAGGTGGACGCCGGTATCGCCGAGCAGCGCGAGCTGGCTGCCGTCCGGGTTGAAGTGTGCTCCTTGGACGTGTCCGTCCGCCTTCAGAGCAATCACGCGGGGCGGTGATGTCGTGCCTGCACGCCATTCCGCCAAGTGCGCCGTCGTTCCCGGATACACCGCGCGAACGGTCTTCCCGTCCGGGGACACGTAAGCCGCTACCGGGGCCGTCGCTTCTACAGCGGCTGGCTTCGGAAGAGTCAGTGTTACCCCCGCCTCAGCGGTACGGCTCAGAGTGACCCGTCGCAGGCCGCCGTTCTTGGCCGTCACCAACACGCTGTCCGCGTTCGCGGCCAGGACAGCAGTGGCCGGGATGCTCATGCCAGGTACGGGACGGTGCGGATCCCGGGTGTCGTATGCCCGGACCAGGGCCGAGCCCGACACGATCGTTGCCTGATGGCCGGGCGCCAAGCGGACATCGCGCACGGGTTTCGGTCCTGTCGGCACCCGTGCCGTCTCGGCGGCACCCCGGAAGGAGTCGAGTCGCCAGATCCGTACCAGTCCGCCGGCGGCGACCAACGTGGTGAGGTCGGGCCCGAATGCCATCTGCTCGGCGTGGGACGGGAATTCGGCGAGGCGGCGCGGCTGTGCGCTTTCGGTGATGTCCCACAGGCTCACGATGCCCATCGCAATCGCGATTCGGCTGGCATCCGAACTGAACACCACCTTCGGGTTTACCACCTGGTCGTTGGACCCTCCGGGGTGGATCGGAGAGAGTTCAGCGGGTTGTTCCGGCACCGTCACATCCACCAGGCGGACAACAAGCGATCCGCTTGGTTCCTTCAGCCCTATCGCCACGCGGGAACCGTCCGGGCTGAAGGCCAGCACCGGGTAGTCGGTGACCTGCCGGGCCACGGTGGCGATCCGTCGGGGCGCACCGGGATCCCGGATGTTCCACAGGCTCACCACCGTGCCGCCGTCCTCGCTCTCCTCAGGTTCGGTGAGAAGTGCGAGTTCACCGGTACGGTCGACGACGATCCGGTCCAGGACGCCATCGCCCGGCAGTTGGAGAGCGTAGGGCCCTACTGGGTGTTCGGGGTCGGTGATGTCCCACTGGCCGATTCCGTCGTAGTAGGTGACCGCCGCTTCGTCAAGGGACCGGGACGGGGACGCCAGCGGCACGCCCACTGGGCTGCTGCGATTGTCCGCACGCGACAACAGTCCGGGGCGGGCGGTATCGCGTACGTCCCAGAAGTCGGTGTATGGCCCCAGGTGGGAGCCGTATCGCACCGCAAGAATGTTCGGGCCGGCCACTTCTATCCGGTTGATGACTTCACCGGCCCTGACATCGGTCCGTACGGGTAGCCGGGCCAGCAGTTTCCCGGTGGACGGCTGCCACAGGGCGGCATCCGTCGCGCTGGCCACGGCGAGGGCTCCGGTCGATTCGAGATAGGCAGCGAAGGTACCCGGAACTTGCAGATCCAGGAATCGGGGATCCCAGGAGTCGTTGAAGATGGACGCTCTGGTCGCCGGTGTGGACTCGGTCCGGTATGCGATAACCGCCAACTGCTGGGCAAGATGCGGTTGTACGTTACGAAGCTTGTCGGCGTGCGCGGCGATCTCGTTGGCCGTCGTCCGGCGCCCGCTCTCACGGATGGTCCTGCCCTGCAACATGACCACAGCGATCACCGCGACCAGCACGGCGGAGAGCACAGCGAGCGCCGCGGTGGTGGCCCGGTGACGGCGCCGCTGCCGCTGTTCGGCCTTCCGAATCGCGATGTCAGCGGCGATGGAGGCGTTGAGGAACTCCCGGGCGATCGGGGTGAGCTCGGCCTCCGGCCGCTGATCGAACTGTTCTGTGGCGTTCGCCAGCCGGTTGCCGCGCAGCAGGCCCGCATCGGTCCGGCCGTCCTCGTCCCAGCTCTGCGCGGCTGTGATTATCTGCTGTTGGAGAAGTAGCCATGCTCGGTCCGAGGTGATCCAGTTCTGCAGCCTCGGCCAGGCCCGCAGGATCGCCTCGTGGGTGATCTCCACGGTGTGCTCGGCGGTGACGACCAGTCTCGCTTTGGCCAGTGCGCCGACCACGCGACTGACGGTTTCGGCGCTGGCGACCTGCTGTGCGAGACGTTCCCAGGTGAGCCGGCGACGGGTGTCGGCGGATTCCTCCCCGAGAACCGTCAACCGGAGCAGCAGGCGCCGGGCCACATCCTGGTCATCGACTGACAGTTTGGTAAAGGCGTCCTCCGCAGTGACCTTGATGGCGTTGGTGATGCCGCCGGAACGTATGTATGCCGGGGCGGTCAGCACGTCGTGATGCCGGTGCTGCCAGGTGGCCCGCAGTGCGTGGGCGAGCAGCGGAAGCGCACCGGGATCGCAGGTGCTTACGGAGTGCCGGCCGGTGATCGTTTCGTCCACACCGAGATCTCGGAGCAACAGTTCGACAAGTCCGGGGGCGACCTCCGCTCCGACCTGTTGCGCGGGTTTCACAATGGCGTCGCGGAGTTCGTTCGGGCTCATAGGACCGACGAGAAGCGGTTGTGCTTCCAGGACCGGCAGGAGTGCCGGGACCTCAGCACATCGGGCGAAGAAGTCCGCGCGAACCGAGATGACCACGACGGCACGATTCGGGGATCCCGGCCGGGTCGCCGCGATCAGGGCATCGATGAAGGCAAGTCGCACCTTGGCCGGCGCTCCCTGGGTGAACAGTTCCTCGAACTGATCGACCACGATGAGAACCCGATCGGCTACAGGCTTCGCGGCCTGACGGCCGATGAAGCTCAGTTCCTGGACGATACCGTCGGTATGGGTGGTGAGTGATCGCTCCACCACGGGAACCGGCCGTCCGGACAGGTCTGCGAGGGCGGACGCGAGTCGAGCGAACGGTTCGCTGGAAGGCGTGATCAGAATTCGGCGCCAGGTCCGGGTCTCCGCCAGGTGGTGGCCATCG
This sequence comes from Actinoplanes rectilineatus, assembly GCF_000962825.1. Classification (GTDB taxonomy): domain Bacteria; phylum Actinomycetota; class Actinomycetes; order Mycobacteriales; family Micromonosporaceae; genus Actinoplanes; species Actinoplanes rectilineatus. The sequence continues at coordinate 31,481 of NZ_JZKF01000054.1, read as the reverse complement.
GCGAGTTCGGTCAGGAGGCCGGCGTGCAACAGGGACGACTTGCCGGCGCCGGACGGGCCGATCACCGCGAGCGGGATTCCTTCACCGTCACGATCGAGAAGCCGGTTGATCAACTCTAGGGTGAGGCCGGAACGACCATGAAACCATTGCGCGGTCGTCATATCAAAAGACCGCAGACCCGGGTACGGGCAGATGTCGCCGGCACTCGAGCCACGAGCCGGTTCGGGTTCGCTGACGTCACGAATCCGCCCGGGCTCCGGACGCCGCGCCGGATTGTAGGCGAGAAGAAAGTCGGACCCGCTCCCTTTGCCATGGTTCATCGGCTTCGGCATCGTCATGGTCATCAGCGAACGAGTGAGCGACCGGTAGACGTCCTGCATACGAAGCTCATGGGGCGCACCCGGATCGCCGTCGTTGAGCAGCTTGATCAGTTCGCCGCTGAAGACCGTGTAGCGCTCACCAGGCAGTGCCAATGACTGCTCTGACCATGACGACGAGGTCAGCACGTAGGAGCCGCGCAACGCGAGAACGACCTCGGCATCCAGGCCCTGCCCGCTGAGGGTGTTGACGGCGTTCCCGGAGTAACAGGCGTCCAGGATGATTACCGAGGTGGTCGCCGGGCTGTTGTCGACGGCTCGCCGGAGGTTCTCGTACGGTATCGACGTCGACCACAGTGCGCTCTGCTCACCGGCCCTGGTCCGGCTCGTGGCAAGGTAGAGCTGGCGGTCCCAGAGAATGCCGTGACCGACGTAGTAGACCAGCAGAACGTCGGTGGCGGCGCCCGCCGTCTGCGCGATGAGGGTGCCGAGGCTTTCGTTGCCTATCGGGTCCTGCACGATGGTCAGGTTCCGCCGGTCGAGTCCGCCGTGTTGGACCAGGGCATTTCCAAGATCATCTAGGGTGGCTGGCACCGCGGGAACCTGGGGAAGCCCGGAATCCGGTTCGTACTGTCCCGCGCCGATCAGCAGAACTCTGCTTCCGGGCGAGCTGAGCCCAAGTCTAGAGACGCCCACCGCTGGCTCCTCTCCTGGACGACCGCACCGATGCGGCTTTCGCCGGCACCAACATGCGGCGTATCCGCACGGCCCGGCTCATTCGCTGCCGGATGGTCGAGCGGAGTTCATCGGACTTGGCCCAGGCGCGGTCGGCATCGGTCTCGGACGGCTGTGCCTCGGCGAACAGGGCGAGGGTAGCCAGGGCGGTCAGGGTGGACAGACCGGACTTCTGTTCGCGTCGTAGTGCCGTACCACCGAGTTCGTTGATCTGATTGGGGGTCGCCGATCGGGGGATCGTCACGCCCGAGCTGCACAGTTCGTCGATCGTGTCGTGCCATGCGCCCAGGACGCGGCGACGAGGGTCGGGGGCCTTGCGCCGGCGCCGGCGTAGCCGGGCTGGGCCGGAGGCGGACAGAGCGAGGTAGGCCACCAGCAACACCACGACCGCCGCCGTCATGCCTGTCCAGAGCCTTCGCAGGTCGCGGTCTAGCTCGGCGACCTGGATCTCCGGCAGGGCGAGACCGTCGGTGGGAGCGTCAGGCCCCGCCGCATGTTCGTCGTTGCCCGTCTCGGGTGGAGGCGTTCCGGCGTCGGGCGGTGCCGTCTCGCCGAGTCCCGGCGCTTCTTTCAAACTCGAGGTCTGCGGGGTCGGGTAGAACGGCAGCCATCCGGCGCCTGCGAATTTGATCTCGGGCCAGACGACTACGTCGCCCGACCGGATCTCATGCTCGGTACCTGCCACAGCGGAGGTGCCGGGGGTGAAACCGACGACGATGCGGCTAGGCATCCCCAATCGCCGGGCGGCGAGTGCGAAGGTCGTCGCGAAGACCACTGAGGTGCCTTGCGCCCGGGGCGTCTCAAGAAAGGTCCGGACGCTGCCGAGCGAGTGGCCCGAGGTTGCCTTCGGGTTGTATTCCCAGTTGGTGCGTAGGTTCTGCTGCAGCCGTCGGGCGCGTTCGTAGGGGTTTCCGGCAGTGCCGGCTTGTTCGGCCAGCCGCTCGAGTACGGCCGGAACAGCCGCCGGGGAGGTGAGACTTGCGGCTGGCGCGTCGGTGGCGGGGGTGAGTTTCGCGGTGTCAGCAGGGGCAGGAGAAACCGGCCGGACGGAGCGGACGGTGTAGCTCAGCTCACCCGTGACCGGTTCGGTACTGAGCAGCGTGGCGGTTTCCGTGTCGACAGCGAGATCCACGCCGTCGACCTCGACCGGCCGTTCTGCCGAGGGAAGGAGTACACCGTCCAGATCCGCTATCTCGATGGTTTGCTCGCTGACCGTGCCGGGTCGGCCCGGTTGGCCGGGGATGTGCCTGCCTGTCGGCAGGAAGCGGCGGTTGAGTCCCCAGTCGCGGCCGTCGAAGTCATCCAGCGCGATCAGCCGCCAGTTCTGCCACGGAACCGCCTGGCTCTGGCGCGCCCGGAACAGCGTCCGGTCCGGCTCCGCGAGCCATTTCGCCACCAGGGACAGCGGATCCGTCTGGACCTCCGCATCGAGTTCGTGCCGAAGGTCGTCGCGAGGGTCGTAACGAACCCGGGTTCCGGGCCACGGAAGCGACTCGACCGCGAGCCCGGTGCCAGCGAGGATGAGCACCACGAACGGCGTGGCAATGCGCTGGAACAGGGATGTGCTGGTCCGGCTTCGCCCGACGCCGGCGGTCGTCTGCGGTACGGGTCTTCCGGTTCGACGGTGTGCGATGAAGGCCGCCGCAGCTAGGGTGAACAGGCTGGCGTACGCCACATTGGTGCCGGGCAGCGGAGCCGTCAACGCGATCCCGGCTGTCAAGAGGACCAGCGCGGGAATCAGCGGGATCAGCGGGCCATCACCACGGCTGGAGGACTCGGCGCTGGCCACCGCGGCGACGAAGACGAGTACGGCGGGGACGATCAGCGAGTTCGGGTCGGCGGGCAGCGGCAGGGCCCTGTTCAGCAGGGGGATCACTCCGTCCACGAGGCCTCTGACGAGGTCTGCGGAGTTTCTGGCCGGCGATGCCCAGACGAGCACCGCACCGACGGCGGTGAACAGCCCGAGGGCTGCCGTCACCGACGACAGCAGTGGAAGGCTGCGTGACCGGCTCTGCCACGCGGACACCAGAAAGGGCGGCAGCAGTCCGGCTGCGGCCCAGGCGTACGCAGCCGGGCCGTCGAAGGCACGTGGGATCACCGCAGCTGCGCTCGCGGTCGCGGCCATCGCCAGAAACCGGCCGGCGAGGTCTCTCCGGCAGAGTGCCCCGGCCCGGCTCACCGTCTGTCCTGCCGTCCGGCCGACAGGGCCCGGGCCCATAGCCTCAGCGCGTCGGGAACGCTGGCCGCATCGGCCACCGTCATGCGTGTGGAGCTCGGCCACGAGGGGATCTCGGCTCTCTCCCCCGCCGGGCCGGATTTCAGGCGCAGCACGACCGCCCGCTGATAGCGGGCGATGAGACCGGTCAGCACCTCCGGTGGGGCTTCCCTGGTCCCGGTGAGCACCGTGACCAGCCCGGAGTGGCCGGCACGCGGTCCCTGAATCAGGCCGGGAGCCTGGATGCGCCGAGGATCGTCATGCAGCCGTGCCACGGTGAGCAGGTCCAGGAAGCCACCGGATCCCGGCAGGCTGGATCCACCCGGCGCCGGTGTCGCGGTGGTGGTCAGCAGGAGAGCCTCCCGGCGGTGCTGGACCGCCGCCATCAGCACAGATGCGGCCACCTCGATGGCGGTTTCCGCGTCGGCGGGCGACGCGTAGGCGCCCCGGTACAGATCGAGGAGCACGGTGACGGTCAAGGGGACGGGATCTACGTATCGGCGAACCCGCAGCCCCGCGGCACTGCGGGCGCTGGCCCGCCAGTGGACGTAGCGGAGATCATCGCCTGGTACGTACTCGCGCAGCGCGTGGAACGTGTTGCCGCCTTCGGGTGAATTCTCCCTGGTGGGCCCTTCCGCGGCGGCGGCGGTCGTTGCGGGTGGCACCGGCGCCAGGACGACGGCCGGCATCACCCGAAGCGTCTCCGGGGCAACCGAGATCGTCGTGTCCCGCCGCCACAGCCCGAAGCGGTCTTCCTGGTGGATCGTCACGGCACCGACCACATGCACCCCACGCTGTGCGGTCGGCAACCCGACCGCGGTGACGTATCGGCTCTTCCTGCCCAGGGCCGGGACATCGGCACGTACCGGCGTCCGGCCGACCTCGAAGCGCACCTGGAAGGCCGGGCAGCGTCGGCCAACGGCCCGGACCTCGATCTCGGCATGGGCCTCGCCGCCCCGGTGCACCCGGACCGGCACCACACGCCGAGTGATCTCAACACGCGGCCGGCGCCAGATCGTCGCCGCACCAGAGATGATCGCCGCAGCCGCTGCCACGGCCGGGACAGCAAGTTCCCGGTAGCCGAGCAGCATGATCAAAGCGACAAGGGCGGCCACGCCGGCCAGGAGCCCGCATCCACGCACCGTCAGCACTGTCAGCGTTCCCGGTCCCGGGGAGCGTCGACCGACAGCAGTACGTTCTCGATCACCGTGTCGGTGGAAACCGTGGCCTGCAATTCGAGGTCCGCTGACAACCGGACGCGGTGGGAGAGAACCGGTACCGCCATGTGCCGGATGTCGTCGGCGGTGACGAAGGTACGCTCGTTCGCGGCCGCCCAGACCTGGGCGGCCTTCATCAGAGCGATGCCGCCGCGTGGGCTCACGCCCAGGCGTAGCTCAGGCATCCGGCGAGTGCGGGCCGTGATGTGGACGACGTACCTCTTCACCGACTCCGCGACGGACACTCGCCGGGCGGTCTGCGCCATGCGGAGCACGTCTGCGCTGTGCAGCACCGGCGAGAGATCCTCGTCGAACCGGCCGTCGAGTTCGCGTTGCAGGATCGACATCTCAGCGGTCTCGTCGGGATAGCCGACTCCGAGGCGGAGAAGGAAGCGGTCGAGTTGCGCCTCGGGCAGCGGGAAGGTCCCATCCATGTCCAGCGGGTTCTGGGTGGCCACCACCATGAACGGCCGGGGAACCAGCCGTGGGTGGCCCTCCTCGGTGACCTGACGTTCCTCCATGACCTCCAGGAGCGCGCTCTGTGTCTTGGGCGAGGCCCGGTTGACCTCGTCGCAGAGGACGATGTTGGCGAAGATCGGGCCGGGGCGGAAGGTGAAGTCTCCGGTTCGCTGGTTGTACCACGTGACGCCGGTGATGTCCGAAGGCAGCAGATCGGGCGTGAACTGAATACGTTTCCAGTCGGAGGCGATCGAATGCGCGATGCAGCGCGCCATGGCCGTCTTGCCGACTCCCGGTACATCCTCGATCAGCAGGTGTCCTTGAGCGAAGAGACAGACGGCGGCCAATTCGATGACCTCGGTCTTACCGACGATGACACGCTCGATGTTCTCCACCACCGAACGGAACGACGCCGCGAACGCCGACGGGTTGACCTGGTCCTGAAAGGCTTCGCGCATCTACGGCCCCTCGAGCTGTCGATAGTCATGTCGTGACCGTGCGTCAAGAGCGGATCTGCCACAGACGGATTGTGGAGCGACCACCCATCACCGCAAGAACCCTCCCGTTCGGGCTGAAGATCACCTGTGCGATGCCGTCATCGGGGAAGGGCCAGTCGGCCTTGAGCCGTTGCACGAGCACCGGCTTCACCTGATCCCGGATATCCCACAGCTGGATGTTGTTCTCGTCGTAGCTCGCGTCGACGACGACGAGCAGCGTCCCTGCCGGATTGACCGCCAGCACGTGTCCGCGGATCCCCGGCATCCGGACGGCGGTGGGCCGGCCCGGTACCCGAAGGCTCCAGAGCCGGCCTCCGGCGGCCAGGTACTCGCCGTCATCGGTGAAGCTGGCCCTGCGTCCGAGGTCGTCGTCGACCGGATTCAGCGTCGCCAGCGAGTTGGGCGCCTTGGGGTCGCTGACATCCCACAATGTCAGGTCGTTCAGCAGGAGGTTGCCGTTGTGGCTGAAGGTGAGGCTGTGGGGAGCCCTGCCCTCGCCCACGGTCGCGACGATCACGGGTGTTTCCGGATCGCTGACATCCCAGAGACGTACGGGGATCTCGGCGGCCAGCCGGTTGAAGGAGAAATCGCCGGCGACGATCTTCTTGGGGCTGTACGCCACCGCGCCTGACGGCCACTTGTATCCCTGAGCCGGCTCGGGCCCGATCAGCGGCGCCTGCAGCCTCTGTCCGTCCGCGGAGAGCAGGCACCCCTGATTCTCCTGCCCGGCGATCACCAGGTATTCACCCGCCGGGTCGAAGGCGATCGCCTTGGTCGCCCCGTTGCAGGTGGGCCAGGACGCCTTCACCTCGTGAAGTTTCTGCGGAGTCCCAGAAGCGGCGAGGCCGTAGATTATTCCGTCCAGGGCGAACAGCTTGCTGTTGGCGCTGAAGGACATCTCATGCTCGGTGTAAGGCGCCGGAAAGTACGGGCCCGTCAGCAGGCCGAGGCGCGTAGGAACCGGGATGTTTCCCTGCCCGGGTGAGGGGCTGGGGCCAGAGCCGGGTGACGTCGGAGATCGGCTCGCCGATGGCGTCGCCGCACCGCTGGGCGGCACGCTGGTTGACGGACGAGTCGACGGTGATGCCGTGGTCGCAGTTTTGGGCGGCGCGACACTGGGCGGCGGTGTGGAGGAAGGTGTCTCCACCGCGCCGGTCGGACTCGTCCGGTACTTCTTAATCCTTCGGGATACTCCCTGGTAGATCGCCACCGCGTCGGGGCCACTGGGATCGTTGACCCAGACAACCTCGCCCTTGACGAAGGCCTCCAGAGGCGCGGCCCGGCCGCTCACCGAAACCTGATCGGGCAGGCTGCCAGGGCGCAGGTCACGCACCAGCACTACCCCCCGCGACCGGTCCGGGACGTAGAGACGCCCTTCGGCAAGGACCGGTGAACCGTAGTCGCCCTTCACCCCGAGGTCGATGAGCGAGGATGCGCCGACGGTGAGGTCGAGCAGCACCAGACGCGGCGAATCGGGCGCGGCCAACACAAGTTGATCACCGAAGACGGCTGCGGACACCGTACGGCTTCTCGTGAAGCCGTCCACCGGGAAACTGAGGCGAGGTTCGCCGGACACTCCGGTGATCTCGCCCACGGTCCAGTTGACGATCATCGGCCTGCCGTCGACCGACACTAGAGAAAGGCGCTCGCCGGGGCGGGCCACGGCAACCGCCGTCCCGGCGACGCCGGAGCGGACCGGTACGACGACTCCTCGGCTTTGTGCCGCTACCCACAGAGTGCCGTCCTCGGCGATGACCGCACTGTCTGTTGCCCCGTTGACTCTCGCTGGCCGGCCGCGCCGGGTGAGCACGGTACTGTCGAGGTGAAAGACCGCCTGTTTCGCGGTGTCGACCACATAGGTCTGCCCGTAACCACGCACGAGCGTCGCGCCGGATGGCCAGTCATCGATCCGCCGGACCGGGGTCGCCTCGTGGTAAGTGGCATCGACGACCGAGAAGTAGCCACCCCGCCGCTCGGCGATCAAGATCTCGGCATCGTCCTGAAAGACATGGAAGGACGGCTCGTATGTCTCAAAGGGAACCTTCACCGAAGCTTCCGCCTGGCCGGACAATCCGTTGATCTCACTCACCATGCCAGGCCGCATGCTGAACAACCACGCTCGTCCGCTGAGCACCTCGAGTACGGGCGACCGGGCGTGTCTCGCCCAGACGGTGACCACGCCGACAAGACCGCTCGCCATCAACACAGCAGTGAGAACCGCACATCCGGATCTCCGCAAAGAACGGAGGGACCCGAATTGTCGCGAGCGCACCGCCATCCGATCCACCTAGTTGATCAATAGACTCCAATGCGAGTGACACTAACCATGCACCAGACCGGAAGCAATGTCCCTATTGGCGGACCTGAGTCCGATCATCCAACTGCGTCCACCATGCGTCGTCCGCCGAAGACCGATCGGCGGATTCCTACACGAGATTCCCATAGATCCAACCTGGACCGGAGCCCGACGCCGTTCAGCTTGGCCCGTATCGCGATCGCTGGCCGAGACTTGAAAATGACTCTCTCGGGCGAAAGACCCTGATCACCCACATCGACACCGGGTTCAACTTCCTTGGTTTCCGCATCCAGCGCAAGCAGTGGAACGGCCGACTGGTGGTACTGACCTGGCCCGCGAACGACGCCCTCGCAGCCGTCATGCATAAGATCAAGCAATGGACCGGGCGAGGAACCACCTCGATGTCCCTGTCCGAGGTGGTACAGAGGATCAACCCTATCCTGCGCGGCTGGGCCGAGTACTTCCGTTACGGCGACTCCAGGAAGACGTTCTCCTCTTTGACGCCGAGCTGCTCGACTGGCTTCTCCGTCCGCCGCGTCGACACGCCAAGCAGGTATGGCCTTGACGTCGCCACAGCGCTAACTAGGGTCTGCTCGGCCTGTCGCCGATGATCGAGCAGCCAGTCCGGGAGTACGGGCCGGACCGGAGTTTCGGGTTCGCGAGCTCGGCGGTGCCGTCCCGGGTGTCCCATTCGCGCTGCCGGTGGCCGTTGCACGAGTTGGTCCACCAGGTCAAACGTTCGCCGTAGCCGGCGCCACACACCACTTCGGCGGATCGACCCTTCTGCCGCATCCACGATGGAGTTGCTGCCTCCCGGTGGGCTGGTTGGGCGGTGCAGGCTACCGGTGCAGTGATCAATGTTCGTCGCGTGGGTAGCGGTTTGGGATCGTTCCGCAGCAGGCGGAAACCCGCAGGTGCGCGAGCGTTCCGGGGCGGTAGGGTGCCCTCCGGCTATGGGCTGGGATCCGTTGGTCGGGCCGAACTGTTGTTGTGCCCGCAGACGGGTGGGTTGATATTCGATCGTGGTGGTGGGTTGTCATGATTCCGCGTTTGTCGCTGGACGGGTCGGGGAGCATGTGGGAGGCGGAGTGGCCGCCGGACCCGGCTCGGTCGCCCCGGTCTCCGTTCGAGCCGCGGCACGCGTATCGGAAGATTCGCGTGCTGGCCGACATGGACTCGATCGCTGATGGCACTGCTGATCCGTGGGCGCCGCAGCGGCTGCTGGCCGGGATGCTGCGGCATCCGTTTCTGCAGTCGTCCAGGTACAGCGACGCCGGCCCGCCGCCAGATGCTCGCCGGCTCCAGGCACCGGCCGAGGGAATCGCGGAGGGTTGGATCTCGCTGTCCGAGGGCATCCCCGGTGACCGAGGTGGATTCGTGTACTCGGCGGGCAGCCGGGCCGGCTTTACCGGATACGAGCCGGAGACCGCAGCATGGATCGCTGACCTGACGACGTCGGCCTCCCGAAGCCTTGAGGGAGTGGAGGCGCGGCAGCGGGACGGTATCGCAGCGGCAGTGGCGATCAGCCTTCATCCGGACGTGTTCATCACGAGCCGTCCTCATCTGCTGGCGTGCCGCGACCGGATCCGTGGTGTGACGATCTGCGATGTCGGTGAAAGCCTGGCGCTACTCGGGCTGTATCTACGGGCCCAAGGCGACTTCCGGTACTGGTTCGACCCTGACGGTGGACTGACTCCGGCGATGAGCAGGTCGTCGTTCTACTGGGTCGGGGTACGCGAGCTCGTCCCGCAGGCATGGCGGTGGGTAACGGGGTGCGCCCAGGCCGGCAAGGCTCGCGCGGACGACTCTTTGCTCGACGTCGCGTTGTCGGTGCTGGAGCGGCTGGTTCAAGTGCTGAAGTGCCGCGATGCCATGCACCGTCACCTGAACCAGCCGGTTCGCGACGTCCGCGGCGACGACGCGATCGAAGCCTTCGAGGCCGCTCTGACCCTACTTCTGGCTGCCGCTGACGCCTCCGCAGCAACGACGCACCGAGTACTTCAGATAAGCGGAGAGGAAAAATACGCGAGCTGGCAGGCCAAGCAGTGGCGTGATCGCGTGAAGCGGGTCTCCCCGGCACTGGCGGCTGTTACTACTGACGGCACGGCTCACAATGACGCACTCCTGGTACTGAGGCATCTGCGGAACTCGCTGCATGCCGATGCGATGCTGGGTGGAGGCCTACAGCGGCCCGGACGCAGCCCGATCGCGTTAATGAGCCTGCCCCGTAACCGTCAGACCGAGATCGTCGACGCCATCGAACGGATGGGCGGCCGGGAGCAGTGGTCAGTGCAGCCGTACCGCGGAACCGAACTGCGCGTAGATCCGGGGACGGTGTTGGAGCTACTTCTCCCCCGAATCATCCTGTTGCTAAACGACGTGATGCGAGAGACCCCACTGGACTCGCTCCCGGAGGTGTCAATCACGCCTGCGGACAGCCTGCCGCCCGCCTCCGCTGATGGCATCTTCGATGAGTTCAGCGCGCCACAACGCGCCTGCATTCGAGCGCTCCTCGGACTGTGACAAGACGGCATCAAGGCCGGTCCCGACTACGTCCAATCCAAAAGCATCCCGGCCAACCGAGTCGATGGTGGCGTGCTCGCTGGCCGGTCCCTTCAGATTCCCTGGCCGGGCCAAGCAGCCAGGCTTGCTGCGCCAGCGGACTCTGGCAGGCGGCACAAATCCGGCAGGACTACCGATACCTCCGCCGACTTGAGCGACTACGCGGGCCGTTGCCGTACAACATGATCCGCGAAACGCAGCCGACGATGGCGGCAATCACCGAAGGTGACTGAGCCTCCGGCAATCTTGTGTGTCAATACCGCTACACTGATCGCATGAGCACCCACAATGAATTCGGGTGCTACGCGTGGGGGTTCAAGTCCCCCCTCGGACACCAACTAAATTCCCACGGTGCGTGCTGAGATCCACATCAGCGCGCACCGCATTCGTTTCCGGGCTGTAGGTCAGCCGCAGGTTCAATACCTCGTAAACCTCGGCTTTGTTCTCCGGCGCTGCTCGCCGCAGAACCGCTCCGATGTCGCCGAGCGACTCGGCCAGCCCTCGACCTTCCGCGATCCCCATCCGGCAAGCCGGCGCGTGCTCAATGCCACTTAGCTTGAGTTGATCAAGGCTCTGAGCAGGAACTATGCGATCCGCTTCGCCGCGGCGACCCTTACGGCCGCCGCGGTGGGCAGCCGCATCGGCGCAGCTCAGTCGTTTGTCGCATCATCGGGCCCGCCTCAAGATCAACTTAAGCTAAGTGGCATTGGGCGCGTGCTGGTCCCGACCACCTTCGACGAGGACGATCACGCGTTCGGGGCGTTGCCGGCCGGCGCCGCCGGTTTCCTGGTCAAGGGCATGCCGCTGGACGACATCCTCGATGCGGTCCGGACCGTCGCGTCGATCATCGCGCCCCGGCATCCGCCGCCCGTATGACCTTTTCGGCATATCCCACATTCATTGACGTACGTCTAATCGCTGCTTAGCGTGCAGGCACACACCCCGGTTCTCCTCGAAAGGGCGTTGACCATGCTCCGAGGCGTACGTCGCACGCTGCTCGCCGCCGCGACACTGCTGTTGTCGCTGGCCATCGCCGGGCCACCGGCCGGCGCCCACGATCCGGGATCCGCCGAGGGCAAGGCCGAGGAGCAGGAGCTGCTCCGGATCTACCAGCCCGCCTGGAAGAGCGGCGCCGCGATCGCCGACGCCACGGTGACCTGCACCGGCGGGTACGCCGGAAGCTACCCGTGCAAGAACGTCGACCTGCTCAGCTTCCTGCCGCAGTCGGCGCTGGGCGGCGGCAGCTCGTCGAGCATGTGGTACTGGTCGGACAGCTACAACAACAACGAGTACATCCTGTACTGCCGCTCCAACGGCGTCTCGTTCGTCAACGTCACCGATCCGAACAACCCGCGCTATCTGGGCAACCTGCCGTCCGCGAACGGGGTCAGCTCGTCCTGGTGCGACATCCGGACGTACAAGAACTACGCGTACATCGGCAAGGACTCGGTCTCGCACGGCATCCAGATCTTCGACCTGACGAAGCTGCGCAACGTCACCACCACGCAGACGTTCACCGCCGCCGCCCGGTTCACCGGCCTCACCAACAGCCACACGCTCTGGATCAACCAGCAGACCGGCTTCCTGTACGTCTCCGGGGCCAACACCTGCAGCAAGGGCCTCACCATTTACGACATCAAGACGCCGCTCACGCTCACCCAGGCGGCCTGCTACACCGGGGCGGTCTACTCGCACGAGTCGATCGTGGTCAACTACACCGGCCCGGACACCCGCTACACCGGCCGGGAGATCGCGTTCAACTTCACCGGCCAGGGCAAGACCCTGCAGATCCTGGACGTGACGGACAAGTCGGCGATCAAGCTGCTGTCCAGCGGCACCCACCCCGGCGCCAGCTTCGTCCACCAGGGCTTCGCCAGCAGCGACTACAAGTACATGATCGTCAACGACGAGACGATCAGCACCGCGAGCGGCAGCCCCGACTTCGTCTACGACATCCAGAAGCTGGACGCCATCAAGTACGTCGGCCGGGACAACGGCACCCGCGGCACCTTCGTCAACCACAACGGCTACACCGTCGGCAACCGCCACTTCCAGGCGTCCTACCGCGGCGGCCTGCGGATTCTCGACACCACCAACGTCGCGTCGGCCAGCCTGCCCGAGGTCGGCTACTTCGACGTCGACCCGTCCTCCAACTCCAGCGGCTACAGCGGGAGCTGGATGGCGCTGCCGTACCTGAAGAACGGGGTGGTAGCCGTACAGAGCATCGGTGTGGGTCTCTTCCTGGTGAAGCCCACCGGCACCGCGGCCGTCAGCTGACCGCCCGGCCAACCGGCACGGACCGTCACCGCCGCCTGACAGCGGCGGTGACGCTGGCCGGTTTCCTCGGAGCCGCGTGGCTGTTCCTGGACAGCCGCGCCCCGGCCGCGCCGCCGGCTCCCGCCCCGTCACCCTCGGTGGTCGCCTATAACAGCGACGGCCTGTCCGACACCTACGACGGCTTTCACGTGGAGGCGCTGTCCCTGCCGGGCGGCCGCGGACCCGGCACCGTGTCCCTGCAGGTCACCGGCCCGACCGCCGACTTCCAGATCGTGCACACCAAACCCATGCACATGTACGTCCTCCGCGACGATCTGTCCGGCTATCAGCACCTGCATCCGACCCTGGCGGACGGCGCGTGGACGGCCCCGGTGACGATCACCGACGGTGGCGCGTACCGGGTCTACATCGAGTTCACCCCGGTCGGCCGCCCCACCACCGCCGACCCGACGGTGCTCGGCGTCCCGTTCGTCATCCCCGGCGACACCAGCATGATCCCGGTTCCCGCCCCGTCCGCGGACGCGTCCTCCGGGGAGTACACGGTCCGCCGCCTCGACGGCACGAGGGATCTGACCTCGGGCACCCAGACCGCACTGCAGTTCCAGGTGCTCCGGGACGGCGAGCCCGCGGTGCTGGAACCGTACCTGGGGGCGTTCGCGCATCTGTCCAACTTCGAGGTCCGCACCCAGGCCTTGATGCATCTGCACCCGCTTCCGTCGTCGTCGACGGGGCAGCTGGCCTTCCACGCCGCCTTCGCCGAGCGCGGCGACAAACGGATGTTCCTCCAGTTCGTGGCCGGCGGCGAACTGCACGAGGTGGCGTTCACGGTGTTCACGACGTGATCACCACCGTCAACCGGGACGGCAGTCCCGCCGCGACCCCGGCGTAGACGCAAAGGGTTGAAGAGACCGGGGCGGACATCGTCACGGTGTCGTCCACCCTGGAGAACCGCGGGAACACGCGGACGCCCCAGATGCACGGCCGGGAGTTCGCCCGCGCGATTGAGCGTGATGCTCGACGAGACGAAGGCCATGCTGCGGCAGCTGGAGGACTTCGAACGGCCCGACCTCGTGGTACACGACGGGACGATGTGCTGATGGGGGCGGGACTCTTCCCGGCCGTACGGGACGGTGGGGAAGCGCTGCTCACCACCGCAGGGCGAGCTCCAGGGGTCCGCGAACGTTGACGGAGTTGCGGATCGGCACGGTGGCGCCCGGGGCCAGCGACAGGCCCGGGAGGCGGGCCGTCAGGACTTCGAGGGCGATGCGGGCCTGAGCCCGGGCCGGGCCCGCGCCGACGCAGGTGTGGATGCCGGCGCCGAAGGCGAGGTGCCGGGCCGGGCGGCGGGTCACGTCGAAGCGGGCGGGCTCGGGGTAGCGGTCCTCGTCGTGGCCGGCGGAGGCGAAGAGCAGCATGAGGTCGGCGCCGGCGGGGATGTCGACGCCGGCGAGCACGGCGTCGCTGGTGGCGTGGCGGAACATCGCGGGGATCGGCGCTTCGTAGCGGAGCGTCTCCTCGACGGCCTGCGGGATCAGCGAAGGGTCGCGGAGCAGCAGCTCCCACTGCTCGGGGTGGGCGGTCAGCAGGCGCAGGGCGCTGCCGATCAGGTCGGCGGTGGTGATGTGGCTCGCGCCGAACGTGCTGCACAGCGACGTGACCACCTCGGCCTCCTGGTCGTACGACAAATCTTCCCCAGGAGCGACCCCAGGGGCGAAGGCCGCGGTGACGTCGCTGATCAGGTCACCCGCCGGGGCCGCGTGGCGACGGCGCACGTACTCGGCGACCAGGTTCTTGAAGCGGACGACGGTCTCGCCGATCTGGAGTTCCTGCTCGACCGTGAGGTCGACGCTGCCCAGGGAGAACTGGGCCTCGCTGCCTTCCTTGACCACCGGGATGTCATCCGGGGCGAAGCCGAACAGGGCGGCGGCGGTCTGGACCGGCAGCGGCGCGGAGAAGCGGGCGACCAGGTCGGCGCTGCCGTCGTCGATGAACGCGTCCACGAGCGCTTCGGCGCGCGTACGGATGGCCGGTTCGAGGTCTTTGAGCCGGCCGGTCGTCGTCAGGTGCTTGGCGTATGGCTGGCGGAGCCGGCGGTGCGCGGGGTCGTCGGTGGTGACGGCGTCGGGGGTCTGCGGGTAGCTGCGGGACAGCACCGCGATCGTCGACGGGTAGGGGGCTTTGATGCCGCGCAGGCTGTTGACCGACGAGAAGACGGCCGGGTTCTTGAGGACCGCGTCGATCTCGGCGAAGCGGGTGAGGACGTAGGCGTCGAGGCGCGGCGAGTAGAAGACCGGCTCTTTGTGCCGGGCCTCGGCGTAGAAGGGGTACGGGTCCGCGGCGTGGGCTCCGAGCGGGTCGTAGCTCTCGGCGAGTGCGCTGGGCATGGTCAGGGCTCCTGTCGGACGAAGGGCTTTCCGAGGGCGCGGGGCCGGCGTTGCCGGGTGGCGAAGAGCAGCATTGCGAGCAGAGCCAACAGGTACGGGGCGGCGATGAGCAGTTGCGAGTTCAGGGTCACGCCCAGCGCGGGCAGGGCGAGCCGCAACGCGTCGGCGAGGCCGAAGACCGCGCAGCCGACGAGGGTGCGGCCGAGGCGCCAGCCGCCGAAGATGACCGCGGCGATGACGAGGTAGCCGCGGCCGGCGGTCATGTTCTGGTTGAACGAGCCGACCTCCCCCACCGCGAGGTACGCGCCGCCGAGCCCGGCGAGGGCGCCGCACCAGAGCAGGGCCTGGCGGCGGCGCAGGCCGACCCGGATGCCGGTCATGTCGGCGGCGCGCGGGCTCTCGCCGACGGCGCGCAGTTCCAGGCCCCATCGGCTGCGTTCGACCAGCCACCAGGTCAGCAGGACGATGCCGGGCAGCAGGAGCAGCGGCCAGCGCTGGGGCGGGCGGCTGCCGAACGTGGTGCCGGCGATCAGGAAACTGGTCAGGCCGAGTACGAGCGCGTTGAGGACCAGACCGACGACGAACGTGTCGATCGTGAGGCGGTGGGCGAGGTTGCCGTGGATCAGGCCGGTCAGCGCGCCGGTCAGCATGCCGGCGGCCAGGCCGGTGGTGACGCTGCCCGTGGCGCCGGCGACGGCTACCGAGCTGAAGGCCGCGCCGAGCATCATGGCCTCGACGGAGATGTTGAGGGTGCCGGCGCGTTCGGCGAGATACTCGCCGCAGGCGGCGAACGCGAGCGGGGCCGTGAGGCGCAGGCCGCTGGCCAGAACGGTTCCGAGGTCGTCGAGGAGATTCATGCGACGGCCGGCCTTCCCCAGCGGGCCCGCGGGGCGACGAAAGCGAGAACCAGCAACGCTTTGACGATGTCGGCGAGGTAGTACGGGACGCCGGTGGCCGCGAGGAAGCTGCCACCCGAGCGCAGCACGGCGAACAGCAGCGCGACGGGGATCGCGAGCAGCGGCCGGTTGCGGGCGATCAGGGCGACGAGCAGGCCGTCCCAGCCGAGGCCGAGGGAGCCGCCGGGCTGGAGCCGGTTGGTGCTGAGCGGGCTGGTCAGCAGCACGGCACCGGCGAGTCCGGCGAGGGCGCCGGAAATGGCGAGGGCAGAACCGGTCACCACCGTGACGCGTACGCCGGAATGCGCCGCGGCCGTGGGATTGAGACCCAGCATGGTGACCCGGAAACCCCATCTCGTCCGCGTGAGGAGCACGGCGACGGAGACGGCCGCCGCGACGGCGATCAGCAGACCCGTGTTGAGCTGCAGTCCCGGGTAGCCGCCCAGCGAGCCGAGCAGCGCGCCGGGCGGGAGCTTGTTCGTCTGCGGCAGTACGGTCGCCCGGCCGAGGCGCGACTCCTGCAGCAGCCACGGCGTGTTGACCGCGAGCGCGACGACCTGCTGGGCGACGAACGTCATCAGCAGCGTGCTGACCACGATGTCGACGCCGCGCAGCCGATGCATGAGGGCGCTGAGCCACGCCCAGAGGCCCGCCGCCAGCGCGCCCGCCAGCAGGACGACGGCGATCAGCGCGGGGCCGGGCAGGGCGAGGCGCAGCCCGGCGGCGGCACCGGCGAGGGCACCGATGAGCACCTGACCTTCTTGACCGATGTTGAACACGCCGGCGGAGGCGCTGACGCAGGCGCCGGCGGCGATGAGCAGCAGCGGGGCCGCGTACAGCAGCGTCACGCTGACCGCTGTCGCGTCGGCCACGCTGCCGCGTACGAGAGCCTGCATCGCCTCGCCCGGGGAGCCGCCGGTGGCGACGATGAGCATGGCCGACATCAGCAGGGCCAGGGCAGACCAGGCAGCGGTACGCGTCACCCGGCGCCTCCCCCGACGAGCATCCCCAGCTGTTCGGGGGTGGCTTCGGCGGCGCGCAGCTCCCCCGCGACGCGCCCGGAGGCGATCACCAGCACCCGGTCGGCGAGCCCGAGCACTTCCTCGATCTCGGTGGAGATGAGCAGCACTGCCATGCCGTCGTGTGCGCATCGGCGCAGGCGCTCGTGGAGGTCCTCGGCGGCGCCGACGTCGAGGCCCTGGGTGGGCTGGGCGAGGACCAGGACGCGCGGGTCGCCGGAGAGTTCGCGGGCGAGGACGACGCGCTGCTGATTGCCGCCGGAGAGGCTGCTCAGCGGCGCGTCGAGGGAGGCTGCGACGACGCCGAACTCCGCGGCGAGCTCGCGGGCGCGGCGGCGCAGGCGGCGGCGGTCGAGCCAGACGCGCGTACCGAGATCCTTCATGGTCAGGTTGGCGGCGACGCTCATGGCGGGGACGACGGCGGCCCGGTGCCGGTCCTCGGGGACGATGCCGAGGCCGGCGGCGTGCAGGGCGCCGGGTCTGCGCAGGTCGACGGGGATACCGCCGACCTCGATGGTGCCGGCGTCCGGGGTGACGAGGCCGCAGAGGACGTCGCCGAGCTGCGCCTGGCCGTTGCCCTCGGCGCCGTAGAGGCCGGCGATCTCCCCCGGGCGTACCTCGAGGTCGATTCCGGTCAGGCCGGGGGCGGTCAGGCCGCGGATCCGCAGCGCGGGATCGCCCTGGGCTTTCTCCGGGGCGTGGGGCGCGGCGGGGATCAGGCCGATCGCGGCGGCGTCGGCGACCTCGCGGCCGACCATCTGGCGGGCCAGCTCGGCTACGTCCGTCGCGGCGGTCGCGCTGCGGAAGACCACGCGGCCGCGGCGCAGCACGGTGACCCGGTCGGTGGCGGCGGTGATCTCGGTCAGCTTGTGGCTGATCAGCACGACCGCGCGGCCCTCGGAGCGGACCACCCGGCGCAGCACGGCGAAGAGCTCGGCCGACTCGGCGCGGGTCAGCACCGAGGTCGGCTCGTCGAGGATCAGCACCGCCGGGTCGCGGCGCAGGCACTTGATCAGCTCGACGCGCTGCCGCTCGCCGGCCGACAGTGACGCGACCACCGCCAGCGGATCGACAGGCAGCCCGTACCGCTGACTCATCTCGTGGATCTCCGCACAGGCTCGGGAGCGCCGGATCCGGCCGGTGTCACCGAGGATGACGTTCTCCCACACCGTCAGCGGCTCGACGAGGCTGAAATGCTGGTGCACCATGCCGATCCCGAGCGCCACGGCCTCGCGCGGGCTGCCGGCGGTGACCGGGCGGCCGTCGCGGAGGATCGTGCCCGCATCGCGGGTCTCCAGGCCGAGCAGGATGCGCATCAGTGTCGACTTGCCCGCGCCGTTCTCGCCCAGCAAGCCGTGGATCTCGCCACGCTCGACGTCGAGATCCACGGCTTCGCAGGCGACGACCGCGCCGTACCGCTTCGTGATGCCCCGCAGCGTGAGCGCGCTCATGTCAGTCGCCGAGCTTCTTCACTTCCGCCGCCGGATCGATCCTCTTGGCGCCGATGTCGGCGATGAACGCGGCCAGCTTCGCGTTCTGCTCGGGCGTGCCGTGACACAACTTCACCGTCGGGTACGGGTCGACGCCCAGCTGCCAGACCTTCGTGACACCCATCCGCAGCTGCCCCGCGGCGAACAGCGTCAGCGCGGCCTCGAAGTAGTCGCCCGGGTCGAACAGCACCGACACGTCGAACGCCGGATTCGTGGAGTCGCAACGGTCGGTGCCGGGCGTCAATGTGATCAGCTTCTTCTCGTTGGCGAGTGCCGTCGCCGCGTCGGTGGCGCCGCCCAGATACGGGTAGAGCGCGCCGACGCCCTGGCTGATCTGCGCGTTCGCCGCCTCGCGCGCCTTGCCGGAGTCGTTGAAATCCCCGGTGTACGTGGTCACGAGCGTCGCCTCGGGGATGGTCTCGCGGATCCCGGCCTGGAACGCGGTCGCAGCCACGACGGTGAAGTCAGCCTCGGGCCCGGTGACGAAGCCGGCCTTCGTGGTGCCCTTCTCCCGCATGAGCAGCCCGGCGGCGTACCCGGCGACGAGCATCGACTGGTTCGGGTCGTCGCTGGACAGCGTGATCTCGGGGGTCTGCGTGACGTTCGCGGACGAGGGCACGTACCAGGCGGTCTTCTGGCAGACCGCCTCGGTGGAGGCGGGGATCGCGTCCTTGAGCTCGGTGGCCCCGATCGCGACCATGTCGACCTTCTGCTGGCAGAGCGCGCGGGCGGCGCTGAGCGCCTCGGCGACGGGGACGCTGCCCCGCTTGATCACCTGCCAGCCCTGCTTCGTGGCGAACGCCTCGGCCTTGACGACGAAGCTCTCGTAGTAGCCGTTGTCGTTGATGTCGCCGGGGCTCAGCACCCCGATGACGACCTTGCCGTCACCGTTGACGTCGGGCTCGCCCGGTGGGAGCGTCCCCGCTTCGTTGTCTCCCGGGGACGCTTCCGGAGTCGCGGTGGCGTCGTTGCTGACGCAGGCGGTGAGCAGGAGGAGGCCGGCGGCGGCGAGGATCGCTCTCTTCACCCGCCCAGTAAACTCACAGCTATCGATTTCGTAAAGGTCTGTCCGATGCGGATACCCGTCGATGAATCGGTCACGCCGTCCCCGTCGGTCCGTAGCGCTCGAGGAGAGCGTCGCCGATCGCCGCCAGATGACGCCGCACCGATGGCGGACCGGTCACCTCGACCCATGTCACCAGCGCGGCGAGCTCACCGGCGAGGACAAGGTCGTCGCCGCCACGGATCACGACCTCGATGCGGCCGTCGGCCGTCGGGCCTCCCACCTCGAGCCGGGAGCCGAACGCCCTCCGGAGCACGACGATCCCGTCCGGTCTGCACACCGCCCGGGCCTCCCGGGGCGTCCGCCTGCGGTCGATCTCGTCCGCGATCACGCGCCAGCTCTCGGCGAGGTCGAAGTCCTCGGGCCGGCGTACGGGGTCGCCGGTCGGGTCGGCGGATGCCACCCGGTCGATCCGGAAGGTCCGCCGGCCGGCCTCGGTGTCGGCGACGAGGTACCACGACGGGCCCTTCGCGACGACGCCCAGCGGGTGGACGGTCCGCTCGGTGCCGCCGCCGTCCCGGTCGACGTAGCCGAGCCGCACCTGCACGCCGCGGATCACCGCGTCCTGGAGCGCGTCGAGAAACCGCGGCGGCCGTGGCGTGACCCGGTTCGCATCCCAGCCCCGCAAATCCGTGACGAGCGACGACGCTGCCGCCTCGGCCTGTGCCCGGAACGGTTCCGGCACCGCGCGGACCAGCTTGCGCAGCGCCGCTTTCACGGCCGGAGTGGCGGCCGAGGCCGGGCCCGCGACCAGGAACAGGGCGCGGACCTCACTCGCGGTCAAGCCGGACAGGTCGGTGCGGGCGCCGCCCACCAGCCGCCAGCCGCCGCCCCGGCCCTGCACGGAATACACCGGCACGCCGGCCACGCCCAGCGCGTCGAGGTCGCGGCGCGCGGTGCGCTCGGAGATCTCCAGCTCGACGGCGACCTCCGCCGCCGTCACCTGGTCGCGGCGTTGCAGCAGAAGGAGGATGGCCATCAGCCTGTCGGCGCGCATTCCGGCAACGGTTCCACAGAAACCGGTCAGGAGATGACCTGTTTCGGTCCGCAGTATGCCGGTATGACAACCGACTTTCCCCGGCCTGCCCTCGTCCCGGTCAACGGCGTACACCTCGAGGTCTTCGAAGCCGGCCGGGAGCATGCGGGAAACCCCATCGTGCTCTGCCACGGCTGGCCGGAGCACGCCTTCTCCTGGCGTCATCAGATGCCCGCGCTCGCGGCGGCGGGCTACCACGTGATCGTTCCGAACCAGCGCGGCTACGGCAACTCGTCCCGCCCGGCCGACGTCGACGGCTACGACCTCGCACACCTGTCGGGTGATCTGGTCGCGCTGCTCGATCATTACGGGTACGAGGACGCCACCTTCGTGGGTCACGACTGGGGCGCGGCAGTCGTCTGGGGCCTGGCCATGCTGCACCCGAGCCGCGTCAACGGCGTGATCAACCTGAGCCTGCCGTACCTCGAACGCGGCGAGAGGCCCTGGATCGAGTCCATGGAGGAGATGCTCGGCGGCGACTTCTACTTCGTGCACTTCAACCGGCAGCCGGGAGTCGCGGACGCCGTGTTCGAGGAGAACCCGGCCCGGTTCCTGCGGAACATGTACCGGAAGAACATGCCCCGCACCGAGCCGCAGCCGGGCAACATGATGATCGACATCGCCCGCGCGGACACCCCGCCCGGCGAGCCCGTCATGAGCGAGCATGACCTGGCCGTCTTCGTCGCCGCCTTCGAGACATCGGGGTTCACCGGCGGCATCAACTGGTACCGGAACCTGGACCGCAACTGGCACCTGCTGGCCGACGTCGATCCGATCGTCCGGCAACCCGCCCTCATGATCTACGGCGACCGTGACACGGTCGCCCGGTCCCCGAGGCTGCCGGAATTCGTCCCGAACGTGGAGGTGGCCGGCCTGGACTGTGGTCACTGGATCCAGCAGGAGAAGCCGGAGGAGACGAACCAGGCGATCCTCAGCTGGCTGCGCCAGAGGCGCGCCGCCTAGGGTCCACTTGCGTCAGCAACTCACCTCCCGTCAACCGATGCGGGGTGCACGCCGGTTTCGGAGACCGAACATGATCGCGGAGACCGCCCCCGACGCCGCGCCCAGTCCAACGAGCAGCGTGACCGCGCCGATCAGGAACAGACCGGACTCGGCATTGCCGGCCGCGCCCACAGTCCAGACGGTGGTGAAACCGACGGTCAGAGCTGCCGCCGCGACCACCTCCATCGTCCCGAACCACACCGAGCCGAGCAGAACGATCAGCAGCGTCACCGCGCACCCGGCGACCTGCCATGCCTCGTACGGGCCGCTGTACGAGGAGGTCACCGGATCGAAGTCGTACTGGGTGTCCCAGCCCAACCAGGCATACCAGGTCGCGGCAGCGAGCAGAGCCACCAGCACAGCGGCTGCGACCTGGAAAAGGGGACCGCGTTTGGTCGACATAAAGATCTCCTTAACGACGTTTCGATTGACGGCCGCCAGCGGGACTCCGGCGACCCGGTAAGCCGCTGCACACGGCGCTGCCGGCTATTACATGGGGATGGTGATGGCGCTTTCATCCGCCAGGACACCGCCGACGAAGCTGAGGCGCCACAGATCCGGGCCGTCGACACCGGCCTTGCGCATGTTGATTCCTCCATCGTGGCGGGCTGTGCCGACAACGATGCCTGAGGCCGGCAAACGAGTCGTCAGCCCTTCGTCATAACGCATGCGGACCCGCTGTCAACGAAAGTCACGACGGCCCTTTCACGCATCCCGGCCCTCGCCGGTCCGGACCGGCGGACCGGCGGACCGGCGGACCGGCGGACCGGCGGACCGGCGGACCGGCGGACCGGCGGACCGGCGAGTGAAGCGGGACGCTCAGAGGCGGTGCAACCACGTGTAGAGCTCGGTGGGCAGCTCGGCGCCCAGGCGCTCCGCGACTCGCGGGTCGCGTCCACCCAGTCGCCGGCCAGCAGCAGGTCGATCGGGATGATCTCGGGCGTCTCGTCCGCGGCCCGGGCCGGTGCGGCGATGCTGATGACGGCCGTGCAGGCCAGAGCCGCGGCGGCGAGGGCGTTGGCTACTCGGAACATCACCGGCGGCCCTCCAGGCTATCGATGATCTTTGACCACAGGCTGGCCGGTTGATCGACGGAAATCAAGGGGCGGGCGTGCTCTCCGCGGAGGACCGTCGTGTGCCGGCCGATCATCACAGACTCCAGTCGCTGTTCTCTGCGCCCTGGGGCAAGCGCTGTGCGCCGCAGCGAAAGACCGCCCGCGCGCCGGCCCGGAGTATCGACCGGGTACCAGGTGGCACGGATTTCACGAGGAGTGAGTGGGTCTTGAGCGAGAAGATTCTGTCGGGCAAGGTGGCGCTGGTGACCGGGGGCAGCCGGGGGATCGGCGCGGCGACGGCCCGGCGGCTGGCCACGCTGGGCGCGGATGTGGTCATCACCTATGTCGCGCAGGCGGAGAAGGCGAAGACGCTGGTCGAGGAGCTGCGGTCGCTGGGTGTGCGCGCCGAGGCCATCCAGGCCGATCAGGCCGACCGTGCCCAGGTGACGGCCATGGTGGACGCGGTCGCGCAGCAGTTCGCCCGGATCGACATCCTGGTCAACAGCGCCGGCGTCTTCCGGGCCGGGGAGATCACCGATGTGGTACGCGACGAGCAGCTCGCGATCAACGTGACCGGTGTCGCCGACACGACCTACCGGGCTGTGCGGCACATGGGTGAGGGTGGCCGGATCGTGAACCTGTCGTCCGGGCTCGCCAGCAAGACGTTCGCGGCGGGCATGTCCGACTATGCGGCGACGAAGGCAGCGGTCACGGCGTACACCCGTGGGTGGGCCCAGGATTTCGCGGCGCGCGGGATCAACGTCAACGTGATCGAGTGCGGCATCATCGACACCGACATGGCCATGGCGAAGGATTCCGACGGTGGCCGGTTCATGCTGCAGGCGGTCATCCCGATGCACCGTTACGCCGAGGCCGACGAGGTCGCCGGTGCGGTGGCGTTCCTCGCCGGGCCGGACGCCGCGTACATCACCGGCAGCGTCCTCCGGGTCGACGGCGGCGCGCTCGCCTGACGCCCTGGCTCAAAGGCCGTCGCCGCGGGTCTCGCGGGGCGTGACGCCGAACTCGCGGCGGTAGGCGGTGGCGAACGACGCGTGGCTGGCGAACCCGGACGCGTACGCGACCTGGGCGATCGACCGGGTGTCCCAGGCCGGGCTGGCCAGCCGGGTCCTGGCCAGCCGCAGCCGCTCGGAGCGGATCAGGTCGCGGGAGGTGGTGCCGGCGGCCTGGAGCACGTCCTGCAGGTATCGCGCCGACCAGCCCAGAGCCCGGGCGATGCCGGTGACGGAGAGGCCGGGGTCGGCAGCGTGACGGCGGACGTACTGCCGCACCTGCGCCTCGACCTCTCGTCGCCGGGCGGCCGGTGCCGAGTCGCCGCCGCCGTCGGCGGCCAGGCAGAGCAGGTCGAGCACCTGGTCGCAGGCGATGTCGAAGGTCGCCTCGGAGAGGTGTTCCCGTTCCTGCTGGAGGGTGAGCACCGTCTGCCGGATCAGCCGGCCGAGACCGGCGGTGCCGTCGAGGACCTGCGGGTCCCGGGCCGCGGCCGGGTTACGGCGGTGGATCGCCTCGCCGGGGACGAGCAGCGCGACCGACTGGAACTCCTCGCCGTGGCTGAAGGTCACCGGGCGGTCCACGTCGCACAGCGCGAGACTGCCGGGCCGGATCTCGCCGGCGGACGGGCCCTGCTCCACCCGGGCACTCCCGGCTGTCGGCACCAGCAGTTCGACGACGCCGCGCGGGTCTTTCCGGATGTGCCGCGGCTCGCGGACGAACTCCTCGCGGACGTTGCCGCAGAGCGCGATGCCGTACGACCGTGATCGCTGCCATTCCAGCAGGCCCGCCCACGGGCCGGCGTCGGTGAGCGTGACCCGGCTGTCGCCGTGCAGGTCGATGAACTCCTCCCGCCAGGCGTGGGGCGTCGGTATCGAACCACGCTCGTTCCAGCGATACATGCCGGTACGGTATCCAGCCCCCGCTACGGGAGATCGCGGGGAGCTGTCGGGCGGCCTCGCGGCGCCGCGGCTCCCGCACCACCCGTCCGGGTTACCCGCATTGCTCTCGGCCGGTCGGCCGTGGTGAGGTTCCCGCGTCGACAGAGCCGTCCGGGTGGGTGTCTTGGCCAGAAGTCGCGGGGTGTGGACGGGCGCCGGCCTGCTGGGGATCCTCGGCTGTCTGGCCGCGATCGGCGCGGCGCTGGCCGGCACCGGCGGGCTCGAGAGCTCGGCCGACGTGGCGCAACTGGTCTCCGTGCTGCTCGCCGTCCCGGCCCTGGCGGCATCGCTGATGCTGTGGTGGCGGCAGGCCGCCGGGCCGGCTGTGATCACACCGGCGGCGCTCACCGCGGCCACCGATGTGCTGGCCGGTCTGGTCGGTCAGCAGTGGCGCACCGAGGCCACCATCCGGTCACTGGACGACCCGGACCCGATCCCGGTCCGGTGGCGCCCGGCTCGGGACACCCGGCTGGCCGACCATCCGGTGAACCTCTCCCCCACAACGGTGCCGACCGCCGTGTCCAGCGCCGACGTCGCCGGTCTGGCCGCCGCCTTCCGGGCGATGCGCCGCCGTCGGCTGGTCCTCCTCGGCGGTCCCGGCAGCGGCAAGACCACCCTGGCCGTACAGCTGCTCCGCGAGTTGCTCGCCACCCGGCGCGACCACCCGGACGAACCGGTGCCGGTGCTGCTGTCGGTGGCGGGCTGGGACACCGGGACGTGCCCACGCCTGCAGGACTGGCTGGCGGCCCGGCTGGCGCAGGACTACCCGGCGTTGCGCGCCACCGTGCTGGGCCCGGACGCCCCCGCCGTTCTGGCCGCCCGCGGACTGATCCTGCCGGTCCTGGACGGCCTCGACGAGCTCCCGCCGGTGTCCCGGGCCGCGGTGGTGATCGCCCTGAACCGGTCGCTGGGCGACACGGACCAGGTCGTCGTGACCAGCCGGACCGTCGACTACCGGCACGCGGTCAACGCGGCCGGGGACGTGCTGACCTCGGCTGTCGTCCTCGAGCCCGAGCCGCTGGACCCGGCCGCGGGTGCCGGGTACCTGCGGCGGTGCCTGCCGCCGGTGCCGGGCCGGGCGTGGGAGCGGATCCTCGCCGGGCTCCACCACGGCGCGCTGGCCGAGGTCACCGCCACCGCGCTCGGGTTGTGGCTGCTGCGGTCGGTGTATCTGAGCCCGGTCGCCGACCCGGCGGAGCTGCTCGACCAGGGCCGTTTCCCGGATGGCACGGCCTTGCGGACCCACCTGTTCGACCGGCTGATCCCGGCACTGGTCGAGGCCCGGCCGCCGAGCGCCGACCCGGCCGATCCGTTCCGGCCGCGGCGCCGGCACGACCCGGCGCGGATGCGGGACCGGCTCGGCTTCCTCGCCCGCCACCTCTGCGATCCCCGTGGTGAGGACGGCGGGCCGCGTACCCGCGATCTGCTCTGGTGGGATCTGGCCCGGACCACCAGGGCGTTCTCCCCGGCTGTCCGCGCCGCCCTCGCCGCCGTCGTCGCGGTCACCATCGCGGCCGTCTCCACGGTCGCGAACGTCATGTCCGAGGGGATGCCCCGCGGACTCACCCACGGATTCGGGTACGGGCTCGCGTTCGGACTGGTCAGCGGGGGGATCGTCGCGGCCGGGGCCCGATCGTGGCCAAGGCAGCCGCCCGGGTTCGCCGATCTGTGGCGGCACGGTCGCCGGTCGGTGCCGCGGTCCCGGCTCCGGGTTCTGTTCCGCCGGGGCGCGGTG
The DNA here is from genome assembly GCF_000962825.1 of Actinoplanes rectilineatus. Classification (GTDB taxonomy): domain Bacteria; phylum Actinomycetota; class Actinomycetes; order Mycobacteriales; family Micromonosporaceae; genus Actinoplanes; species Actinoplanes rectilineatus. Next base: position 5,277 of record NZ_JZKF01000054.1, on the reverse strand, counting down.
ATCGGCCTCGGCGCCGCGCTCCTCTCCGGGACGGTGATCGGCATGGTCGACGGCGCCCGGGCCGGCACGGCGGCCGGACCTGTCACCGGACTCGCGATCGGCATCGCCTATGTCGTCACCGCATGGTTCACCGCGTGGGCGGAGTCGCCGACCCGTGACGGGCACGCCGACACGCCTCAGGCCGTCTGGCGGGCAGACCGGAACCTCAACCTGCTGCGTGCCGGGGTGACCGGCCTGACGAGCGGACTGGCCGGGGGCCTGGCCAGCGGGCTCTCCGCGGCCGCGGTCGACACGGTCGCGTTCGGTGTGTCGGTCGGGGTCACCTACGCCCTCACCTTCGGGATCACCACCGGGCTCACGGCCGGACGCCACCACGCGTGGATGGCCTATCTGATCGCCACCGGGCGGCTCGCCCGGGCCGGGGTCCTGCCGCGGCGGCTGATGGGCTTTCTCGACGATGCGCACCGGCTCGGTCTGCTCCGCGCGGTCGGCCCGGTCTATCAGTTCCGCCACGCCGAGTTCCAGGACCATCTGGCGGCGGGAGGCAGCGCCCGGGCACGGTGAACCGCCGGCCGAGGGCGTCAGGCGCCGCCGGTGGAACGGCCTGCCGGGGTCAGCATGCCGAGCAGGCGGACGGCGTCGGCGGACGGGCTGTCCGGGGCCGGGCGGTAGACGAGGAGTTGCTGGCCGGACGAGCCGCGGACGTCGAACGCCCGGTAGGTCAGCGTCAGCGTGCCGACCGCGCTGTGCCGGAAGGTCTTGGCCTCGTACGTTTTACCGCGCACGTCCTGCCGCGCCCACAACAGCCGGAACTCGTCGTCGGCCGCCGCCAGCTCCTCCACCAGCGCGACGGTCCGCCGGTCGCCGGTGTCGTGGCCGAGGGCCAGGCGCAGGTGGGCGACGCAGGACTCGGCGGCCCGGGGCCACTCGGCGAAGAAGGTGCGCCCGGCCGGGTCGAGGAACGTCATGCGGGCCAGGTTGGACGTGTCGGCGAAGTCGGCGTGGAGCGCGTCGGCGATCGTGTTGCGGGCGAGCACGTCGAGCCGCCGGTTGACCACGAGGGCGGGCAGGTGCGGCCACTCGGCGAGCAGTTCCCGCAGGTCGTCGTCGACCCGGTCGGTGGTCGGGCCGCGGCCGTCCACCGGCATGCCGGACAGGCGGAACAGGTGTTCGCGGGCGTCCGGGCCGAGGTCCAGGGCGCGGGCGACGGCGTCGAGCACCGAGGCCGACGGGGAGCGTTCGCGGCCCTTCTCCAGCCGGGCGTAGTAGTCGGCGCTCACCCCGGCGAGGACGGCGACCTCCTCGCGGCGCAGCCCGGGCACCCGGCGGCGGCCGTGCGAGACCAGGCCCACGTCGTCGGGACCGAGCCGGGCGCGGCGGGCGGCCAGGAAGGCACCGAGATCTGTGACGGGCATGCGACCAGGCTAAACGCCGATTCCGTCGGTAGCCAGGGCGCGCTGCACCCCGGTCGGCCCCGCACTGGTTGCGCCCGGCCGCGGCACCGACGGTGGGTGCATGACCGATCTCAGGAACATGCTCTTCTCCGGTGGCACCGTCGTCACCATGGATCCCGATCTCGGCGATCTGGAGCGCGGTGACGTGCTGATCAGCGGCGAGCGCATCGTGGCCGTCGGGCCGGACCTGCGTGATCATCCGCAGGCCCGCGGTGCGGAGCTCGTCGACACCACCGGCCGGATCGTCAGCCCCGGCTTCGTCGACACGCACCGGCACGCCTGGCAGGCTCAGCTGCGCCGCAGCATCCCCGACGTGACCGACCTCGGCGCGTACGTGATGAACACGCTCGCCGGTATCGCGCCCGCCTACCGGCCGCACGACATGTACGTGGGTACCCGGCTGGCGGCCCTGTCCGCGCTCGACGCCGGCATCACCACGATGCTCGACTTCTCGCACAACTCGCGCAGCGCCGCCCACTCCGACGCGGCGATCGAGGCGCTTGCCGGCACCGGCATTCGGGGCGTACACGCGTCGATGTCTCCGCACTTCGGTGTCTGGGACGAGCAGTGGCCGCAGGACGTGGAGCGGCTGCATGCGGCCCACACGACGGGGCTGCTCTCGGTCCGGTTGGCCACGCTGGCCACCGCGGAGATCTCCGGGCCGCGTCTGGCGTACGGGAAGGAACTCGCCGCCGTCGCCGATGATCTGGGGATCGGGGTGAGCGTCGACGCGGTGTTCGGCGCCGCCTCGTCCGCGGCGATCCTGGACTGGGCCCGGGACGGGCTCCTCGGCCCGCAGGTCACCCTGATCCACGCCACCGGCCTGACCGCGGACGCGTGGCGGGCGATCGGCGACACCGGCACGACCGTCTCGCTGGCCCCGACCTCGGACGCGCAGATCGGCCTGGAGACGGCGATCCCCGCCGTCGACGAGGCGCTGGCCGTGGGAGTCCGCCCCGGACTGAGCATCGACGTGGAGGTCGCCCTGGCCAGTGACATGTTCACCCAGATGCGGGCACTGCACGCGATCCAGCGGATGCGGGCGGTCAACGCCGCGTACGGCACGCAGGCCGAACCGCACCGGATCACCACCCGCGACGTCCTCGACTTCGCCACGCTGCAGGGTGCCCGCACCATCGGGCTGGGGGCGGTCACCGGTTCGCTGACCCCCGGCAAGCAGGCCGATCTGCTGGTCGTCGACGCCTGCGACATCAACACCATGCCGCTGAACGACGCCGTGGGCACGCTCGTGCTCGGCGCGGACCCGCGCAACATCGAGACGGTGCTGGTGGCCGGCGTGCTCCGCAAATCCGGGGGCCGCCTGATCGGCGTCGACGTGCCGGCCCTGCACGAGGAGGTGCTCGCCTCCCGTACCGCGATCCTGTCCGCAGCCGAATCAAGTTCGGCGTCCGACCGGCAGAACTAGGATCCTCCGAACGTTGTTCAGAATCGACCGGGTTTCGGCGTTCGTGCGGCTAGTTTTCCCGGTCATGTCCACGCAAAAGAAGATCAAGATGTTGGGGGTCGGGGAGGGCACCGCGCTGTTCGCCGGTGCGGTCCTCGGCCCCGGGGTGCTGGTGCTGCCGGCGCTCGCGGCCAAGGCGGCCGGGCCGGCGTCCATCGTGGCGTGGCTCGTGCTGCTGGTGTTCAGCGTGCCGGTGGCCGCCACCTTCGCGGCCCTCGGCGCACGGCACCCCGACGGCGGCGGGGTCGCCACGTTCGTCACCCGCGCCTTCGGCTCCCGGTTCGCCGTCCCGGTCGGATGGTGGTTCTACTTCGCCGTCCCGGTCGGGGTGCTCGCCGGCGCACTGGTGGGCGGCGAGTACGTCGCGGCGGCACTCGGGGCCGGGCCCGCGGCCGCGTCGGGGATCGCCGTCGCGATCCTGGCCGCCGCCTTCGGCGCCAACTACGTCGGGCTGCGGTTGTCCGGCCGGGTGCAGCTCGCGATGGTCGCCGTGCTGGCCGCCCTGCTGCTGGTCACCGTGATCGCCGCGGCGCCGTCGAGCCGCGCGGAACACTTCACCCCGGTCGCCCCGCACGGCTGGACGGCCGTCGGGACCGCCGCCACCGTGCTGTTCTACGCCTTCTCCGGCTGGGAGGCGGCCAGCCACCTCTCCGCCGAGTTCCGTGACCCGCGCCGCCACCTGCCGGTGGCCACGGCGCTGACGCTGGTGCTGGTCTCGGTGCTCTACCTGTCACTGGCCACGGTCACCGTCGGCGTCCTCGGCGGCGAGGCCGCAACCACGCCGGTGCCGCTGAGCCTGTTGCTGGAGACCGCGTTCGGCGCGGCCGGCCGCACGGTCACCGCCGTCGCGGCGGTCTTCCTCAGCTTCATCGCGGTCAACACCTACCTCGCCGGTGGGGCGCGGCTCGGGGCGGCGCTGGGCCGCGACGGCGGACTGCCGCGCGTGCTCGCGAAGGGCGGGACCGCGGGTGACGTGCCGCGGCGCAGCCTCACCGTTCAGCTGGTCCTGTGCGCGATCGCGGTCGCCGTCACGGCCGTCCTCGCGATCGACCTCGACGGTCTCATGCGGATCACCTCGGTCTGCCTGGCCGCCGTCTCCTTCGCCGGGATGGCGGCGGCGCTGCGGCTGCTGCCCCCGCGATCACTGATCTGGTACGCCGCCCTGACCGGACTGGCGTTCACCGGACTGGTCCTGCTGTTCTGCGGCCCGCTCCTGCTCGTCCCGGCAGGCCTGGGCGCCGGCGCTCTGCTCACCGTCCGATCCTCGCCGGCGGTGCGCCGGCTCACGCCTCGAGCACTTCGATGACGGGCTTACGGGCGTGCTGATAGATCACCGAACTCTGGAACTTGACGATCTCGCGGCGGCCACTGAACTTGTCCATCAGGAACCCGTGCAGGGCGTCCACGTCGGGAACGCCGACGTGCACGAGGAAGTCGTCGCCGCCGGCCACCACGAACACCGACAACACCTCGGGCAGGCTCATCGCGTACGCCTTGAAGCCCTCGATGACGGTCCGGTTCAGCGGCCGCACCTGGACGTGCAGCAGCGCCTGCACACCACGGTTGAGCGCCGCGAAGTCGACCTCCGCGTGGAACCCGGTGATGACGCCCCGCTCCCGCAGCGACCGGACCCGCTCCAGGCACGTCGAGGGTGCCACGCCGACCGCCCGCGCCAGCTCCCGGTTCGTCTGCCGGGCGTCGGTCTGCAGGTGCGCCACGATCGCGGCATCGATCTCATCCACGGTCAGTGATCATAGGCAGCCACCGACGCGGCGCCACGGATCACTGGTCCTCGCGGACCTTGCCGTCGAGGTTCGGGCGGGCCCGTCCGTCGACCGAGACACAGATCCCGGCGACCTTCGCCCAGCCCGCCCAGCCGTTGATGCGGCCGCGGTTGTTCGAGATCTGCACCCGGGTGCGGGGCGCGTCGACCGCGCTCACCTTGTGCAGGTAGACGTTCCCGGCGACCTTGACGAGCACCACGTCGCCCGTGGTCAGCGCGGACGCGACACAGGGCCGGACGACGACCTGCGCCCCGTCGGCGACCAGGCCGGGCATCGAGTTCCCCCGCGGCCGGAACGTGACGGTCTCACCGGCCAGAGCACGGCCGTAGACACCACCGAGCATCCAGTACTCCTCTCCTTCATCAACCCTTTCGGATTTGACTTCTCCCCGCCCTAAAGGACGGGGATTCCGGCGGTCGCCCGCCGGGTTTCCTGCTTCACAGCCGACCGCCCCGAACGGAGATTCCCCCGTTGGGGTCTTACACCAGCTCCACAGGCAGACACCGCCAGCCCGGCGGCCAGAATGTTCTTCGCCGCGTTGACGTCGCGGTCGTGGGTTACCCCGCAGGAGCAG
>NZ_JZKF01000053.1 GCF_000962825.1 Actinoplanes rectilineatus | reverse complement strand
CGACCTGGACCTCGGTGACCCCGGCGTCGGCCCCCGGTGCCTCGCCGGTGACCGCGGCGATCACGGTGGTGAAGCCGAACCCGACGACGACGCCGTTCACCGTGATGGTCCGGGCCAAGACCAATATCGTCGCCGCCGGCGATCCCTCCAACACGGCGACCTTCACGCCGACCTGGATCGAACCCCTGCGCAAGCCGGATCCACCGACCGGGCTGAGCGCCACGGCGACCCTGAACGGCGCGACGCTCTCGTTCACCCCACCGGTGTACCAGGGCAACCCGGTGCTCAGCCGCTACGAGTACGCCCTCGACGGCGGAACGACCTGGACCGCGCTGACGCCGACGTCGGCCACCGGTGTGACGCCGGTGACCGCGGGCATCGTGGTGGTGCGGCCGATCGTGTCGACCACGGCGTTCACCGTGCGGATCCGGGCCTGGAACACCACCGGCCCGAGTGACCCGACCACCGCGGCGACCTTCACACCCACCTGGGTCGATCCGGCACCACCGCCGGTCGTCGTGCCGACCACCTCGCCGACCCCTGCCGGGAAGCCGCCGGGCGCGGTCGGCGGGCTCACCGCGGTGCCGGGGGACCGGAGCCTCACGCTGTCGTTCAGCGCGCCCGCGGACGACGGCGGCCTGCCGGTGCTCGGCTACGAGTACTCCCTCGGCGGCGGCGCGTACCAGAGCCTCGGGGCGACCGGTACGGGCAGCCTCCGCGGCACGGTCACCGGCCTGGCCAACGGCTCCACCTACACCGTGTCGGTGCGGGCGTTCAACGGCGCCGGGCAGGGCCGGGCCGCCCAGACGTCGGGGAAGCCCGCCGCACCGCCCGCGCCGCAATCGCTGTCCAGCAGTGGCTTCGGCACGACCGCGCAGCGGGTGACCGTCGACCTGGCCGCCGGGGAGACGGTCGTGCTGCTCACCGCCGAGGGCCGGCCGGGCACCTCGGTCACCGACGCCACCGGCGGTGCGTACGCGCTGGACGGCCCGGTGATCACGTTCGTGCCGCTGAGCGGGTTCGTGGGCACCGCCACGGGCGTGACGTTCCGGGTCACCGCCGGGGAGCAGAGCGGCACCGCGACCTACCAGCCGATCGTGCTGAAACCGCCGGTGCCCACCCCGCCGAGTGTCGACACCGGCGGCAGCGGCGGTGCGGGCACCGGTGCCGGCATCGTCGTCGGCGGTGGCCGGAAGGCGGCCACCGGCAAGCTCACGACCGGCCAGAACATCAGCCTGCGCCAGGTGTCCGGCCGGGCCGCCGCCGCGGCGGCCCCCACGGTGACCAACCAGATCACCGTGCCGGGCGAGGGAACGTACCGGCTGTACCGTTCCGGGCTGGACTTCACCATCGTGTTCACGCCGCAGAGCGGGTTCGTCGGGCGGACCACCGGTATCAGCTACCGGATCAGTGACGCCTACGGGCAGTACATCGACGCGCTCTTCCGGCCGACCGTGGCGGCCGAGGCGCTGCCCCGGATCGACAGGTCGGCGTGGGCGAAGGTTCCGGCGAACCCGAAGCGGACCGGTGGCAGGGAACGCCGGACCAAGGCGTACCTGGCCTCCTACAAGGGGATCGACGCCCACCCGAGCGGCTCGCTGGGCGACCGGGTGCTGACTAGGAACCAGGCGACCACGCTGGCCACCGGGTCGATCTTCGCGTTCGACCGGGCGACGCTCAACGCCAAGGGCAAGGCGGCGGTCAAGGGCCTGGTGGACAACCTCGCGGACGGCGCGAAGGTCACCTGTGAGGGCTACACCGACTACGCCGGAAGCCTGAAGAGCGAGATGTCGCTCTCCGATCGCCGGGCCAAGGCCGTCTGCCAGGCGCTGAAGAGCAGCGGAGCGGACATTTCCACCACCTCTGTCGGGTACGGGCCGAAGCGTCCCGCCGTGATCGGCGGCTCTGCCAAGTCCCGGTCCGAGAACCGGCGCGTGGTGATCGTCGTGACCAGGAGCTGACCACCGTCACCGGCATCCGGGCGCGCCCGTTCCTCACCAGGAGCGGGCGCGCCTGCTCATCGGGTCCTCCGAACGGCCGATAGGCGAGGTGGGGGCTGGCTGGGGCCGGCCCCGGACGAGGAGTGACAGCCGAGGAGCGAAGAGAGCATGGGAGCGCATAGAGCCAGAGAGAGAGCACACGCGGCCGGAAGGAGGCCGCGAGCGGCGAAAGGCCGGATCCGGATCGGCGCGGTCGTGGTGGCGGCAGTCGCCGCCCCGGTGGTCGGCGCCGGAGTGGTCTCGCTGTCGCGGGCCGTCTACGCGGTCGCGCCACCGGACGAACTGGCGATCCACGCGGGCACCGGCGGCAACCTGAGCCCACCGGTCGACGGCAGACCGGCGACCGGCTCGGACACCCCGTCGCCCACGGCGGTGGCGACCGGCCGGGACGGGACGGTGTTCGTCGGATTCGCCTGGGGCGCGGTGTACGAGATCGACAGGTCCGGCGTCATGCACCTGTTCGCCGGCGACCCCGGCAACGGGACGTCCGGGGAACCGGCGGCCCGCGCCGCACCGCTGGGCAGCCCGGTCGCCGGGCTGGCCACCAGCGCGAACGGCGACCTGTACGTCGCCGACGCGGGACAGTACCGGGTGCTGAAGGTGTCCGCGGACGGCAGCCGGACGGTCGTCGCCGGCAACGGCAGCCCGGGCCGGGCGTCCGCCGCCGGGGACGCCACCACGGTGCCGGTCGAACCCCGCGGGCTGGCCGTCGGACCGGACGGGGCCCTCTACATCGCCTCGACGGCCCAGAACGTCGTCTTCAAACTGGACGCGTCCGGACTGGGCGTCTTCGCCGGCGACGGCAGCACGGCGGCCGGTGACGACGGCAGTCCCGCAGCCGGGCGTCCGGTGGGCAGCCCGGCCGGAGTGGCGGCCGACACCCGGGGCAACGTCTACATCACCGACACCGGTCACTCGTACGTCTACCGGGTCGGCGCCGACGGCAAGCTGCGGGTGCTCGCCGGGGACGGCACGAACGAACCGGCCGAACCGGGGCCGGCGTCACTGTCACCGGTGGGGGCACCGACCGGCATCGCGGCCGACCCGCGCGGTTCGGTCTTCGTGTCCGCCTCGTCCGGGCGGGAGATCGTCCGGATCGACCCGGACGGCGGGCTGGCGCTGGTCTCCGGCGGGGAGGACGCCGGTGTGCCGAAACCCGGTGATGCGGCTTCGGCCGCGTACACCGAGGTCCGCGGGGTGGCGGTCGACGCGGTGGGACACCTGTTCGCCGCCGATTACGGGTCGCATTACGTCACCCGGACCACCCGGAACATCGCGGCCGACCCACCGACCGACCTGACCGCGGTCCCGGCGGCGGACGGCGCCCAGCTCACGTTCGCCGCGCCCACCTTCACCGGCAACCTCGAGATCGAGGGGTACGAGTACAGCGTCGACAACGGCCAGCACTGGGCCGAACTGACCGGGGCGGCCCGCGCCAACCCGGTCACCGCCACGATCACCGGTCTGGCCCGGGCCGCGCAGACCGTCGTGGTGCGGGCGGTCAACACGGCCGGCAAGAGCGCGGCGTCCGCACCGGTCACCTTCACGCCGACCGGGACGTCACCGCTGGCGGCCCCGGCCCGGACGGCACCGTTGCCGGCGGCCACCACCGGGGAACCCGCGCCGCGGTCCACCGCCCGGCCGGCGGCGCCCGCGTTGAAGCCGATCGACCGGGAAGGATGGGCCGGCGTTCCGGAACACCCCGAACAGGTGACCGGAAAGGAACTGCGGACGTGGGCGTACCTGGCGTCGGCCCGGGGCGCGGACGCGCACCTGAGCACGAAGCTGGGCAAACGGGTGCTGACCCGGGGCCAGGCCACCACGCTGCTGACCGGCGGGATCTTCGTGTACAACCGGGCCGCCCTCAACGCCAGGGGCCAGGCCGCGGTGCGGAACCTCGCCACACACCTGCCGCCGGGCGCCGGGGTGACCTGTGAGGGGTACACCGACTACGACGGGAGCCCGGTGTGGGGGCGCACGCTCTCGACCGGCCGGGCCCGGGCGGTGTGTGCGGCCCTCAAGAAGTACGGCTCGGGCGTCACGGCCGGGGCCGTCGGGTACGGGCCGAAACGGCCCGCGGTCATCGGCGGCTCCTCGGCGGGCCGTTCCGAGAACCGCCGGGTGGTGATCGTCGTCAACCGGTGACCCGGCACTGCCGGTCCAGGCGCATCCGTCCTCGCGGCGGGTGCGCCTTTCCGCATCACCCCGCGGCTTCGTCACCGCTGCCTTGTCGCCCCGTTGCCTTGTCACCCCGCGGCATCGTCACCCCGCGGCTTCGTCACCCTGTTGCTGCGGCGGCACACCCGGCGTACCTACGGCTGAGTCGTGCCCAGCCAGTAGCGGACCTGAGTGGACTCCTCCTCGGTGAGGGCTATCGCGGCCGCCTCGGCCCGGCTCAGCACGTTGTCGGCGAACGCCCCGGCGATCTCGTCGGCGTTCGGCGGCGGCTGGCGGTAGAGCGGGGCCCCGCCGAACGCCGTGCCCCGGGTGACGAAGGCGATCGCCGCGCGGCTGACGTCGACGCCCTGCGCGGCCAGCCGGTCGCGGGCCCAGCGGGTCGCCTCGGTGAGGTTGAAGTGGTGCGACGCCGCATAGTCGGCGAGCGACTGGTAGACGGCCGGCCACATCTCCCGGGGCAGTCGCGGCAGGCTCAGCAGCGAACTGAGACGACCGACCGCCTCGGGCGCCGGCCCGGTCGCCCCGAACGACTCCGGCGGGTCGTGCCGCCCGCCGTCCCAGATGAAGTGGTTGGAGAACTTGGCCTGCGTGAGGGTCAGGCTCTCCAGCGCCCGGACGAAACCGCCGAAGCCGAACCAGCTGGTCCGGTCGACGCTCGGGCCCAGCTGACGGCGCAGGTCGTGGGCGAGCGACGCCAGGTTGAGCGGCCCGGTCGCGGACTGGTAGCGCCACCGCACCAGGTCGGCGAACTGCTCGTAGGTGACCGGGACCTCGGCCTCGTCGACGGCCGGGACCGCCGCGTCCTCCTCGTCGTCGATGCCGACCTGCTCGCCCTGCACCAGTTCGAGCAGTTCCTGACTGGTGATGAGACGGTCGGCGACGGCGATGAACGCCTCGGCCGCGTCCGACGGCGACACGATGGTGGTCCGGCGGTCGGCCCGGCGCAGGCGGACCAGCAGCGGCGTCATGTCCGAGTCGCCGGAGGCGATCACGAACTCGTCGTGCGGCACCGCGTCGGCGAGCGCGTCCACCGCGTCGACCACCATCCGGATGTCCGCCGCGTTCTTCGTGTGGGTCAGCCGCGGGCAGTCGATCACCTCGAAGCCGGCGTTGACGAAGAACGGCCGGAACTGCGAGTAGTACAGCCGTTGCTGGCTGGCGGTGGTGTCCGGGTTCGGCACCCAGCCACCCGGGTTCATGTAGCAGCGCAGGATCAGCCAGCGACGCGGACCGTCGACGGTCAGGGACTCGGTCAGGCGGGAGAGCCAGGCGGCCGGTTCCCGGGCGAACTGGATCGCGACGTCCGGGTCCTGCTTGATCAGTCCGCTGAACACGTTGTCGAAGTCCAGATAGAGTGCGGCGCGTACGCGGGCCATGACCGAGAACCTACCCCGCCCGAGCAGGCCATGTGCCCCGGGACGCGCTCTGCGGAGCGGCGTGGAAGCGATCCGACAGCGGATCGATAGATCATCGTCGAGCGACCGATGTCGCACAGTGCGGGTGGCCCGGTCCCGCCGAGCCGTCGTTGACTCCCCGAAGACCCATCTTCAGGAGGCGCCGTGCAGCTCGCCCAGGTCCTGGACGTCCTCGAAGCGCTGTTCGCCGGCTGCGGCCACCCCGAGATCGCCACCGTGGCTCGGTACGGCGGGGACCTCGTGCCGGGCGGACCGTCGCCGGCCGGGGTGCGAGTCCGCTACCGGAACCAGGCCGAGGCGTACCTCTGGGGTGCGATCTGGCCGGGCGAGTCGCCGCTGCCGACCCCGGAGGTGCTGCCGCCGCCGACCTGGCGGGCGGACCGGATCGCGGTCTTCGCGGTGCACCTGCTCGACGTCGCCCGCCCGGAACAGTTCCGGTCGTGGCAGGTGGTGGCGCTGACCGGGCTCGGACCGGAGCACCAGCGCGGCAAGGTACCCCGGGGCGTGCGGATCGAGTGCGCCGACGGGACCTCCGTGCTGCTGCGGGCGACCTCGGCCGGCGGGCCGGAGCGGGAACCGGACTCCGACCCGTACCCCACCTGGAAGATCCCGGAGACGCTCAGCGCAGGTGGAAGACCTCACCGCGAGGCCTGAACGGCAGTCGCGCGCCGCGCGGCACCAGGAAGGCGTGCGGGCGGCGCACGCGCAGCACGTCACACTCGCCGTCCGTGATGATCAGAATCGGTCCGGTGTCAGGGAAGTCTGCGGCCCGCTCGAGCAGGTCGACGCCCGGCTGCAGCATGGTGCCACCCCGCCCGCGCACCCGGATCCGCCCGCCGATCTCCTCCACCCGCAGGTAGCCCGCGTCGTAGGCGGCGGCGTCGCAGAACACCACCCGCGCGGCCGGCACGTCACGCGCCGTCGCGTAGGCGGCGATCGCACCCAGCGCCTTGCCCATCAGACGATGGCTCATCGACCCCGAGGTGTCCACGACCACGCCGAACGTCGCGCGCGCAACGATCTCCGCCGGGCGGTGCCGTCCCGGCCGCGGGATGTCCGGCGAGGAGGCCTGCCGCCGGCTCGCCCGCGCGTACGTGCGGACACTCTCCACCACCGGCACGTGCTCGGAGAACCAGCGCGCCAGCAGCACGTCCCACGGCAGCGGCGGCTGCTCCAGCACCCGGATCTCGGCCACCAGACCGGACGGCAGGGTGCCCCGTCCACTGCTCTCGTGATAGGCAAAACCGGTCAGCAATGCACGTCGACAGAACTCGTCCAGATCGACGCCGCCGACCCGCCGCCCGGCCCACGGCAACGGCTCGCCGAGCATGTCGCCCCGGCCCGGACCGCGCAGAGTGGCCAACTTGCGGATTCGCCTGACATCCCGGGCGATCCGGTCGTAGACCTCCTCGGCCGACGACCCGGCCAGCTCCGGATCGTGCAGCAGACCGTCCGGAAGCAGGCCGACGCCCATCTCCACCAGCCAGCCGTTGATCACGTAGTCGCAGGCCACGTTCCACAGGAACGGATCACGCCCACCGGCCCGGTCCTGGTGACGCAGCGCGACGTGCAACAACTCGTGCGCCAGCACGAACCGCCACTCCTGTTCGCTCAGCGACCGCCACGGGTTGAGGTAGATCTCGCCGGCGTCGGCCGAGACCGCGGCGACGGCGATGTCCGCCTTACGCGCCACCTCGGCGTCCGCGACCAGGGTGAATCCGGCCGCCACCCCGCCGAGCAGCGGGTACGAACTGAGGAACCAGCTCATCGCCAGATCCCAGACGTGCCGCGGGGGAGCATCGCCGGTCAGGCCGCGCCGCACGCCACCGGCCACCTCGACGCCGGCCGCCGCGGCCGACGACAGGCCCAGGGCGAACCGTTCCGGCCACCGGGAGTCACCCCGGAAGGGTGCCGGATCGAGGTCGCCGAGGTCGGTGAACTCGCGCGGCACCCCCTCGCGGCGCCAGCGGGCGGCCAGGTCGTCCTCGTCGGCCGACGGCAGCCGGGCCGGCACCGTCTCCGGTTCCCGGCCCAGCTTCACCGCCCGCTGGAACCGGGTCACCGCCACGCAGGCGGCGGCCCGGGACGCGGCGTCGTGGGCGAGCGCCGGGTTCAGGTGGCCGAACCCCAGGTGCAGCAGGCCGTGCGCGAGCAGCCAGCGCCACTGCTGCTTGTCGCGGCGCTGTCCGCGGCTCAGCCGGATCCCGCCGTGGGCGAAGACCCGCAGGCCGCCGGGGAGCGGCGTGTCGGTCAGTTCCGCGTCGGCCCGGGGGAAGTCGACGGTCAACGGAGCGAACAGTGGATGGTCGTGCAGCTCGGACCAGGCCTCGCCGAACGCGGCGCTGCTCGGGTCCGCGGCGGGCGGATCGGTGCGGGCCACGACGAGGACCTAGGCACGCGCCGCGACCAGGCGCGGCAGGTCACGGCTCACCTCGACGAGGAACCAGGCGGGCAGCACCGGGTTGCCATCGGCATCCGGGGAGATCACCAGACGGCCGCACTCCAGCGAGATCTCGGAGAGCTCGACCAGCATGGCCTTGGCCCGGTGCGCGAACTGGCGCACGGCGGCCGGAGCGTGGTTCTTGCTGGCCGGGAGGTTCTTGACCAGACGGGCACGGAACGCCTCGGCCAGGAAGTACAGCAGGTCCCGGTCGGCCGGCGCGGCCGGCCAGCCCACATCGCCGCGGACGATGGCCTCCAGGCCGTACCGATGCCGGACGATTTTGACGTATCCGCAGAAGGCGGTGGCGTGCGCCGGACTCAGGGTGCCGCCCGCCAGCAGGCGCAGGGTCTCCTCGTCGACGTCGTCGCCGAACGACAGCAGCGCGTCGGAGAGCATGTGCCAGCTGCGCGGCGTGGAGAACGTCTCCTCCACCTTCGGCGGCACCGACCACAGATGGTCCGGGCGTTCGGTCAGATAGCCGGTGATCCACCGGTGGATGCCGGCACCCGCCGACCACTCCCGCCAGTCGTTCCACGACGCCCGCAGGTGTACGTGGATCATCCGGTTGACCAGGGCGGACGCCATCGGGCGGGCGAGCGCGTTGTCACTGGCCCGGTTTCCCGCACCGATCACGATGGAACCCTCGGGCAGTTCGTAGGCCCCGATCCGGCGGTCCAGGATCAGCGAGTAGAACGCCTTCTGCACGTCCGGACCGGACGCGTTCAGCTCGTCCAGGAACAGGCAGTACGGCTCGTCGCGGGCGATCGACTCGGGCGGCGCGAACCGGCTGCGACCGTTGTGCAGCTCCGGCACCCCGATCAGGTCCTCGGCGGCGAGTTGGGTGCCGACCAGGGTGACGCACTCCAGACCGAGCGAGTCGGCGAAGTCGCGCACCAGTGAACTCTTGCCGATGCCCGGGGCGCCCCACAGGAAGACCGGCCGCACGACCGCCACATGGAGCAGCAGGCCGGGCAGCTGGGCGGGAGTCACCGTGATCGCTGAGTGCACGCCGGACAGTGTGCCCGCCGGTCCGCCGGCGGGCACGTGAATATTCCGGCGGTCAGGCCTGCTGGTTCGGGTTCTGCCGCTGCTCCTGCTCGGCCGCCATCTTCTCGAAGAGCTCGTTGACCGCGGCCTGCTGCTCCTGCGCGGCGGCGGCCTCGACCACCCTGTCCGCCGGGGTGGACCGGGTGACGACGAACAGGGCCACCGTCACGGCGGTGAGCGGGAGACTCCAGACCAGCGAGCCGCGCGAGTCCGCGTCGGTCAGACCGCCGAACAGGCTCAGCACCAGCGGGACGGCCGGGAAGATCGCCAGTCGGCGGAGACCGAGACGGCCGGCCGGGTGGCCGTGGTACCACATCAGACCGGCCTTGAGCATGCCGAGACCGAGGACCACCGGAATCCCCGCGAAGAACATCGCAAAGATCAGGACGGCCACCTTCGCGCCGGTGCTGCTGTCCGGGCCGTGCACCCAGGCGGCGAACAGCAGGGCGCCCGCGGCGAAGAACATCAGCAGGCTGTAGACCGCGCCGAAGATGCCGCCCTTGCGGTCCCGGTCGGTGGCCACCTGGCCCGGGACCGGCCCGATCTGCCACTCGGTGAGCGCCGCGCCCCGGTTGCGGAAGAAGATGGTCGCCATCAGGGCCACCACGGCGGTCCCCGGGATCGCGGCGAGCAGGCCGCTGCCGACGTTGCCGTCGAAGATCAGACCGATGCCGACGGCCATGGCCATCAGGGCGAAGACGAACAGGAGGCGTATCAGGCGGTACGACATGACGGTGGATCTCCCCGTGGTCGATGAAAGGGTGTGCGGCGGTGCACCCTACACGGCGAACCTTTTTGTCGTACCTGATGTTTAAGCTGCGGGAATGAGGGGCGAGCCGAGCATCCTGCACGTCGATCTCGACGCGATGTTCGCCGCGGTCGAGCAGCGCGACAAGGTCTCGTTACGGGGCAGACCGGTCATCGTCGGCGGGGTCGCCGGGCGTGGCGTGGTGTCCACCGCGTCCTATGAGGCCCGCGTCTTCGGCGCCCGGTCGGCGATGCCGATGGCGCAGGCCAGACGGCTGTGCCCGGCCGGGACCGCCTACCTGTCGCCGCGTTTCACGGCGTACAAGATGACCAGCGCCGTGGTGATGGAGCTGTTGGCCGGGCTGTCCCCGCTGGTCGAGCAGGTGAGCATCGACGAGGCCTACGTCGACCTCGCGGCCGGCGGGCACGATCCGACCCCGGCCGGTGTGACCGATCTCGCCCTCGAGCTGAAGCGGTCGATCGCCGTCGCGACCGGCGGCGTGACCGGTTCGGTCGGCGTCGCCTCGTCGAAACTCCTCGCCAAGATCGGTTCGGAGCTCAACAAACCGGACGGCCTGACCGTGGTGCCGTCCGGCGACGAACTGACGGTCCTGCACCCGCTGCCGGTGAAGTCGCTCGGCGGGGTCGGGCCGGCCACCGAGCAGCGCCTGCACCGCAGCGGCGTCCGCACCGTCGGCGACCTGTCCCGGGTGCCGCTGGACGACCTCGTCGACTGGTTCGGCACCGCCCACGGCGGTGGCCTGTTCCGGCTTGCCCGCGCCCAGGACGACCGTCCGGTGGTGAGCGACCGCGAGGCCAAGTCGGTCTCCGCCGAGGAGACCTTCGACGTCGACATCACCGACCCGGTCCGCCTCCAGCGCGAGCTCGACCTGCTGGCCGCCCGCGTCGCCGGCCGTCTGCGGGCCGGCGGTGTCACCGGCCGCACCGTCAACATCAAGGTCCGCCACCACGACTTCACCACGATCACCCGCGCGGTGACCCGCGACCAGCCGACCGACGACGGGCGGCTGGTGGCCCAGTTGGCCCGGCGCCTGCTCGCCGACGTCGACACCTCCACCGGCGTCCGTCTCCTCGGCGTGGGGGTCTCGACGTTGGCGGACTTCGCTCAGGACGACCTGTTCAGTTCCTTGGTCCCGGCTGGTGCGGAGACGCCGCTGCTGTTCGATGCCGACGGTCCGGTTTCGTCATCCTCTTCTGCCCCGCTCTCTGTCCCATCGCCGGCGGCCTTGGCTTTGGAGGTGTTGCCGGGTCTGTCGTCTGACGCGCAGTCCCCGAGCGATGGCCAAGCGATGGGTGCCGGCGTTGAGAGGCCTTCCGGTCCGCCCGCGGAGGCGGTCGCCGCGGCTGCGGAGCCTGCACGGTCCGAGTCGGTGTTGTCCGAGCCTGGGGAACCAGAGTCTGTGCAGTCCGGGGTTGTGGGAGCGCCTGCCCCGGCGGCGGGATTCGGGGACGGCGGGGTGGCGGGGAGCGGGCCGCCGGTCTGGCGGCCGGGGCAGGACGTGCGGCACGACGAGTTCGGGGCGGGCTGGGTCTGGGGCAGTGGCCTGGGCCGGGTCACGGTCCGCTTCGAGGGGCCGCGCACCCCGCCCGGCCCGGTCCGCACCTTCGCGGTCACCGACCCACACCTGCACCCCACCGACCCGCCCGACTGGCGCTGACCAGCAGCGGACCATCCCGTGGGCAACGACCGGCCGGTCAGCCCGGCGACTCGGGCCGCCCTCAGGCGATCTGGCGCAGGTCGTCGCCGTAATCGAAGATGATCCGCATCCGGGCGCCGAGGGCTCGGGCGTACCGGCTCAGGGTCGCGACCTCGTTGACCTCCAGGTCGCCGTTCTCGATCTGGCTGATCCGGCCCGGCGAGACGCCCATCAGCTCGGCGACCTGCCGTTGTGTCAACCCTAGGCGTTTGCGTTCCTCGGCCAGGTGGAACGCGTTGATCCAGGCCTCGGTGCGGGCACGTTCGGCGGTCAGCGCCTCATCGTCGCCGTCATGCAACTCGGCGCGGACGTCATCCCAGTCATGGAACTCGCTCACGAGTCGTCCCTCCGTTTCTTCTCCGCGGTCAACCAGGCGTCGTAGGCGATCTCTGCGATGGGGATGGCTGATTTGTACCACCGAGACCAATCTCCCGCCTTGTTACCCGCCACCAGCAACACGGCTTGAGCCCAGGGGCCGAAGACGAAAAGGATCCGGATCGCGGTATCTCTACCGGAACGTGGGCGCAGCTCTTTCAGGTTGGCGATCGTCGACCCTCTCAAGGTGTCGACGATGGGGCGGCCGAGCCCTGGCCCCGTCTCCGCAAGCATGTCGATGGCGGTGTTCACCGATCGAAAGGCGTTCGGGTCCGACTGCCGTAGCGCTCGCAGCCAGGTCCGGACATCGGCGGTGACCTTGATGGACCAGCGATGTGCTTGGTCAGGGGGGCATCAGGCAACTATAGCTCGAGCTAAACCTCGGGGGTTGTGCCGACTTGATGGGGCGGTTTCAGGACGAGTGCGGGACGGCGTGGGTGTCGTCGAAGCCGGGGACGGTGGGCGTGGCGGGGACGTCGAACGGCGGCGCGGCGGGGGACTCGGGAACGGGCGTGGTGGGGTCCGCGTCCGGGGTCGCGGGCGGGTCGAACGAGGGGACCGCCGGGGTGGCGGGCGGTTCGAAGCTGATGGCGACGTGCGGGGAGGCGTCCGTGGTGCGGGCTTCCGGGGTGATCGTCATCCGGCGACGGTACTGGGTGGGGCGTACCCCGGAACAAGCTGACGGGTGACAAGGGTGAGGTGGCCGGGGGTCGTGACGCCAGGGGTGGGCGGGGTTGTGCGGATGTTGCACCTTCCCGGGCGCCGGGTTGGCAGGCCGGGGCGGGGGGAGTACGAACAGGCGGGGAGGAATGTCGATGACTGCTGTTTCGCCACGGCCCGTGCAGACCCGGCGCTGGCCGGTGCAGCGACAGGTTCGGGGAGCGTGGCTGGCCCGCACGATCCGGACCACGGATGCCAAGCAGATCGGCATCATGTATCTCGTCACCGCGTTCGTGTGGTTCGTCCTCGGCGGGCTGATGGCGCTGCTGATGCGGGCCGAGCTGGGGCGCCCGGGCATGCAGCTGTTCTCCCCGGAGCAGTACAACCAGCTGTTCACCATGCACGGCACGATCATGCTGTTGTTCTTCGCGACGCCGATCGTGTTCGCGTTCGCCAACTTCGTGGTGCCGATTCAGATCGGGGCGCCGGATGTGGCGTTTCCGCGGCTCAACGCCTTCGCGTACTGGCTCTATTTCTTCGGCGGGCTGATCGCGTTCGGCGGTTTCCTGGTGCCGAGCGGCGCGGCTGATTTCGGGTGGACCGCCTACACGCCGTTGAGCACCGGGCAGTATTCGCCGGGGGTGGGCGGCAACATGTGGGTCGTCGGGCTGGCGATCTCCGGTGTCGGCACGATCCTCGGCGCGGTCAACATGATCACCACGACGCTGTGTCTGCGGGCGCCGGGCATGACCATGTTCCGGATGCCGATCATGACGTGGAACATCCTGCTCACCAGCCTGCTGGTGGTGCTGGTGTTCCCGTTCCTGGCGGCCGCGCTGTTCGCGCTCGCCGCCGACCGGGTGCTCGGTGCGCAGGTGTTCAACGTCGAGACCGGTGGCCCGATGCTGTGGCAGCACCTGTTCTGGTTCTTCGGGCATCCCGAGGTCTACATCATCGCGCTGCCGTTCTTCGGGATCATCACCGAAGTGGTGCCGGTGTTCAGCCGCAAACCGGTCTTCGGATACAAGACCCTGGTCGCCGCGACCATTCTCATCACGATGCTCTCGATGAGCGTGTGGGCACACCACATGTTCGCCACCGGCCAGGTGCTGCTGCCGTTCTTCAGCTTCCTCAGCTATCTGATCGCGATCCCGACCGGCATGAAGTTCTTCGTCTGGATCGGCACCATGTGGCGTGGCCAGGTGACGCTCGAGACGCCGATGCTGTTCGCCGTCGGGTTCATGGTGACGTTCCTGCTCGGAGGGCTGACCGGGGTGTTGCTCGCGTCGCCGCCGGTCGACTTCCACGTGCACGACAGCTATTTCGTGGTGGCGCACTTCCACTACGTGCTGTTCGGGACGATCGTTTTCGCGGTGTTCTCCGGCGTCTATTTCTGGTTCCCGAAGATGTTCGGCCGGATGCTCGACGAACGCCTCGGCCGGCTGCATTTCTGGTTGACGTTCATCGGGTTCCACACCACGTTCCTGGTGCAGCACTGGCTGGGGAACGAGGGCATGCCCCGGCGGTACGCCGACTACCTCCCGGGCGACGGTTTCACCACGCTGAACACCGTTTCGACGATCGGCTCGTTCATCCTGGGCGCCGCCACGTTGCCGTTCCTCTACAACGTCTGGAAGTCGTACCGGGTGGGTGAGGTGGTGACCGTGGACGATCCGTGGGGCCACGGCAACTCGCTCGAGTGGGCCACGTCGAGCCCGCCGCCGTTGCGGAACTTCGACCGGATGCCGCGGATCCGGTCCGAGCGCCCGGCCTTCGATGTGAAGTTTCCGGAGCTGGCGGCCGGGGGACAGTCCGCGGCGGGACCCCCGGAAGGCGGCGCGCGTCCGCTTTCGGAGGAATCATCCGGCGGTGCGACGTATCAAGAGGATAAATAGCTATCTGAGCCTTTGTGCTGATGGCGCGCGAGGGTCGCATCGCCCGTAGCTCCCAAACCGGGCAAGTCGATGAGAGATCGGACAACTTCCCCACCCGGAAGGGATGCTCATGCCGATCGCTCGTCGCTCCGTACCCGCCCTCGGTGCCGCCACGGTCACCGCGCTGCTCGCCGTCCCGG
Organism: Actinoplanes rectilineatus; assembly: GCF_000962825.1. GTDB lineage: Bacteria > Actinomycetota > Actinomycetes > Mycobacteriales > Micromonosporaceae > Actinoplanes > Actinoplanes rectilineatus. The sequence goes on along the minus strand of NZ_JZKF01000053.1, from coordinate 48,839 downwards.
CGGCACCCGCGGCCGCCGCCGGCTGCACCGTGGGCCCGTTCACCGCCCGTGCCCAGGCCGACCTCGTGAAGATCGCGGTGCTGGATCCCGGCCCGCTCACCAGGGGGCTGCCGGCGCTGGCGGACGTACGGCTCGCCGTGGCGCAGGGCAGCGTGGACAGCGCGGGCCGGCCGTACCGGTCGGTGGCCGCCGGACGCTACGCCGAGACGCGACTCCTCGGGCTCCCGCTGACGGACCGGGCGGCGGTAGCCCGGGCACCCGGACACGGCAGCCCGGCCGAGGCGGAACTGGCCTCCCTCGATGCGGGCGGACTCACCACGGTCAAGGTGGGCAAGGCCACCGCGTCGGCCGCCTGGGAGGACGGGTACCGGTGCGGCAAGGTCGGGGCGCTCACCCGCTCGGCGACCATGCTGACCGGGCTGTCCGTGCTCGGCGGCTCCCCCCAGGCGCCGGCCGTCCAGGCCGTCGACGGCCTGCTCGGGGTCAAGAAGACCAGCCTGCTCAAGGTGGGGCCGGTCGGTTCCACCCAGAGCGCCACCGATCTGGTACGCCTACCGGCCGGAAAAGTCGGCGTCCGCGCGTCCGCCGGGGTGTCCCTGGCCGGCCTCACCCTCTTCGGCGGCAGCGAGCAGGAGATCGCCGTCAAGGTGATCAGCCAGCCGACGCTGCAGGTCACCGCCGGGGCGTCGCCGGCCGTGGACTACCGGCCGGCGACGTTGGAGGTCTCCCATCACGGCAAGGTGGTGCGGGTCCTGAAGGACACCGGCGCGGACGTCTCGCTCGACCTGGTCGGCAGCGTCGGCGCGGGCAAGCGGACGGCGCTCGCGGTGCGGCTCACCCTCGGCGAGGTGCAGAAGAAGAACGCCGGCCGGGAGGTGGGCGCGGAGGCGGCGACGGTCCGGGTCGAGGTGAAGGCCGGGTCGGCGCACCTGCTGGACGTCGCGGTCGGGCAGATGGCGGTCTCGGCGACCGCGCCGGGCGGCGGGGGCGGCGGCCACCACACGGACACCGACTCGGACAGCGGGAGCGAACCGGGCACGGACACCGGTTCGGGCGGCGGGTCCGACGGATACGGCTCGTCCTCGCGCGACGACGCGGGTGGCTCCTCGGGCGACGGTTCCGCGGCGAACGGCGCCGGATCCGGCCACGACGACGGCGGCAGCGCCGTCAACGGCAGCGGCAGCGGTAGCGGCAACAGCGACGGTAGCGGCAGCGGTGATGGCAGCGACGGCAGCGACGGCGACAGCAGCGGTGGTAGCGGCAGTGGCAGCGGCGACGGCGGTAGCGGTGGCAGTACCGGCGGCAGCGATGGCGACAGCGGCTCTGGGCAGGGCGGAAACGACGACAGCCCGGCGCGGGGAGATGTCGCGGACACGGTTCCGGTCGCGGAGACGGTTGCGGGCGATGGGGGTACGGCCGGAAGCTCGCTCCCGTTGACCGGTGCGAATGTCGCGGCTCTCGGGCTCGGCGGCGCGGGACTGATCGCCGCCGGTGTGGTGGCGCTGATCCTCGGCCGTCGACGCAGCCGGGCCGGCAACTGACGCGGCCGGGCCGGCAACTGACGCGGCCGGGCCGGCAACTGACGCAGGCTCCGGTGGTGAAGCGTCAGCGGCCACCGGAACGGCAGGCGATCGTGGCGGCGGGCCGGGCCCGGCGGCTCGGGCGCGCTGGGGAACGGGCCGGTCGGCAGGTGGCCGGCGAGCGCGGCGGCCATAGGATGAGGTGATGCCGCAGCCGAATCCCCCGTCCCGTGAGGCGATCCGCCATGCGGCGAAGGAGATGTTCGCTCGCGACGGTTACGGCGCCACCACCGTCCGGGCGATCGCCGCGGCTGCGGGCTGCGACCCTGCCCTGGTGATCCGCCACTTCGGATCGAAGGAGGGGCTGTTCCTCACCACGATCACGATTGCGGCGGAGCTGCCCCGGATCCTGGCCGGGCCGCTCGACTCGCTGGGGCGGGAGCTGGTCCGGTTCGTCGTCGAGGCGGCGCATTCCCCGGCGGCCGGTGTCTACCGGGCGATGCTCAGCGCCTCGGACCGTCCGGAGATCAAGGAGCGGTTGCGGGCGTCGATGCACGACGTGTTCGTCGGTCCGCTCGCCGGCCGGATCGGCGGGGATCATCCCGAGTTGCGGGCCCGGTTGGTCGCCGCCCAGTTCGTCGGGTTGATCAACGCCTACTGGCTGGTCGCTGATCCGGTGTTGAGTTGCGCCGACCAGCCGGCGATCGTCGCGCTCTACGGAGACGCGATCCAGAGTCTGCTGGACAACGCCGGCCCGCACTGAGCCGATCCGCGAAGGGACCGCCCGACCTGCCCGCGAACGGGCGCCTGCCCGTGAAGAGGCGGCCCGGTCCGCGTGTGAGGAGCCGCCCGCCGGCGAAGAGGCGTCTGCCCACGAACAGGAGGCCTGACCGGCCGGCGGAGGGCCGGCCGGCGGGCAGGGCCGCGGGTTGAGCCGCGGGGAGGGCCGCGGTGGCAGCGGCGGGTTCGGCCGGTGCGGCGGGCTGATGCCGGTGGGCGGCGAAGACCCAGCCGCGTAGGAGCAGGTAGCGCAGCCCTCCGATCAGGCTGCCGGTCAGCCCCAGGACCAGCGCTTCCGCTACCGGGCCCGGCATCACCGTGGTGGCGAGCCCGGCGATCGGGGCGAACCACGGCCCGACCGCCAGGTTCGCCAGGTAGACCGCGACGGAGGTGAGCCCGGCCTCCCAGTGCAGCCGCCCGACCGCGGCGGTGGTCACCCCGAACGTCACCCGCCGGTGTGCCTCGGTGTTCAGCGGTGTCACCGCGAGCAGGGCGATCCAGCTGGCCCAGGTGGCCGGGACAGTGCCGCGGACCGCCACGTACACGGCGGTCTGCAGGACCGTGCTGAGTGCGCCGACCAGCATGAACCAGGAGAGCTGGCGGGGCAGGGCACCGGAACGTGGCATGGCGGTGACTTTCGGGGAGCGAGGGATACCGCCAAAGTGTCAACACTGTTGACCTCGCTGTCAACGCTGTTGACCCCGTGACGATCCTTACGCTCCGCTCCGCGGGCCGAACGTCTCCAGCGCCACCGTGAGCTGCGGCAGCGTCGCCGCCCAGCCGGCCCGGGTGGTGTGCCACTCCAGCAGGTACGTGACCGTCCCGCTGCGGATCATCCGGCTCAGCCCGCGCATCGCCACCCCGTCCGCGGCCAGGAACGTGTACTCCCAGACCGCCCCGGCCGGCTCCGGTGACGCCTCGATGCGCAGCCGGGCGTAGTCGTCCAGGACCGTGGCGCGCTCCTCGGCGAGCAGGGCCGCCACCGGGTTGCCCGGTGGGCGGGGCCACCGGTCGATGCGCAGCGTGGACCGGCCGCCGGGGGCGGTGAACGCCATGGAACCGTCCGGTCGCCGGTCGGCCGGCCACGACTCGGGGACGGCCACCCGGTAGCCGCTGCGGTCGTTCCACCAGGCGAACTCGTCCGGCAGGGCGCGCGGTGCCCCGGATCCGGCCGGCTGCGGGACGACCGCGGGCGGCGTACCCGATCGGGCCGTGCCGGTGGCACCCGCCGCGATGGCGGCAGCGAGGGCGACCACCGCGGTGGTCGTGGCGAACCTGTTGCGACGGCGGCGGATCCGGCCCTCGGCCACCCGACGCAGGCGTTTCTCCACCTCCTCCGGGGTGGGGCGGGACAGCGGGTCGCGCCGCAACAGGGCGGTGAGCACCCCGGCCAGTGGCCCGGCCCGGCGCATCGGGTCGGGCCGGCTCGCGCCGAGCGCACGCAGCGTCTCGGTGGTGGTCGCCCGCTGGTAGGGCGGCCGGCCCTCGACCGCGTGGTAGAGCGTGGCGCCCAGCGACCAGAGGTCGGCGCGGGAGGTGGAGATCCGGTGCTGGAGGCGTTCCGGGGCGATGTACTTCGGTGAGCCGAGCACGATCCCGGCGCGGGCCATCGCGGCGACGCCGGGCGGGCTGACCGCCGGGGCGAAGTCGGTGAGCACCACCCGGCCGTCGTCGGTGATCAGCACGTTGCCCGGTTTGACGTCGAGGTGCAGCAGCCCGGCCCGGTTGGCCGTGGTCAGCGCGCCGAGCAGGGCCAGGCCGATCCGGGCGACCCGGCGGGGCGGCAGTGGCCCACCGGTCGCGACGATCTCCTGCAGGGAGCGGGAGGGGAGGTACTCCATCACGATCCACGGGCCGTCGTCGTCCGGGAAGACGTCGATCGTGCGGATCACGTGGGGGTGCACGACCCGGGCGACCGCCCGGGCCTCGGGCAGTGCCCAGCGGCGGATCAGGTCGCGCTGAAAGGGGTCGAGCCCGGCGGGCAGAGTGGACTGTTTGAGGACGACATCGGTGCGGGTGGCCAGGTCGTGGGCGAGCCAGACCCGGCTGAGCCCGCTCTCGGCGAGCCTGCGGTCGACCCGGTAACGCCCGGCAACGATCTCGCCCACCGCCGCCATGCCGTCACCCCGTCATGTCCCTGCGAGCGTTCCATGCCTATGAGTATCAGCATGAACACACTCCGCAAGCGAGGGTGGTTTTTCACACCCGGGTCAACGTCCACTGCGTCCCCCCGGAGGGATCACTCCACGTTCGGACGGCCCCCGTGAGCGTGACGCCGGATCCCGGTCCGAAGTGCCGGGTGCGCACCGCGTCCGCGGCACCCTGCGCGGAGAGCAGCAGGTACCGGACCCCGTGCGCGGCCGGGTCGGCCAGCACGGCCGGGAAGTCCCGGTCCGGGGTGATGACGAACTGCTTCGGGTTGTCACTGGCCAGGACCACCCCGAAGGCGTACGCCGCGTCGGTCAGTACCGCCCCCTCCGGCAGTCCGAGCGCGTCCAGATCGGCGGCCACCCGCCGGTTGACGTGCGCGAGCCCGCTGGTCCGGGCGGCACCACCGGCGGTCAGCCATTCGGACTCCTCCCGTGCGAGGGTGGGTCGTCCGAGAGTGATCAGCGTGCTGGGTATCGCGGCGAGCACCAGGACCAGCGGCACGACCCGGCGCCACCCCGGGGCCCGGGCCGGGAGCACGGCGATCAGGTGCCCGGCGAGCAGGACCGACAGCGGGACGGCCGCGATGTGGAAGCGCAGCCAGCCGAACGAGGTGCCGGAGAGGAAGGCGAGCACGTCGAAGGCGAGCACCGCACCGAGCACGGTGACCGGCGCGAGCGGGCGCAGATCGTTGCGCCGCCACACCACGAGCAGGGCCGCGGCCAGCAGCACCAGCACGAACGGGGCCAGGCCGAGCAGTTGCTGCAGGCCGTACCCGAGGCGTCCGGGCAGGTCGTCGCCGGTCACCGAGGAGATGCCGCCACTGTTCGCGGACACCTGGGCGGAGTTGCCGTACTGCGAGGAGAAGGTCGCGAACCACTGCCCGACGATCAGGCGCCCGGCGGTCGCCCAGAGCAGCACGGCCAGCAATCCGGGCAGTCCGGCGATCACCGCGTCGGTCCGGGCCGTCGCCAGCCGGATGCTGCGATCACCGGTGTGGCGTACGTACGAGATGAGGCCGACCAGCACCGGGACGGCGGCAACCGGGGCGAGCGCCTCGTAGCGTGCGCCGTAGGCGAGGCCGACCGCCAGTCCGAGCGGCACCAGCGACTCGGGCCGGCCGTCGAGCAGCCAGATCAGCAGGGACCGGACCGCCAGCAGCAGGCAGAGCAGGAAACACGCCTCGCTCATCCCGTTGCCGGCGTAGACGACGATCATCGGGTGCAGCGCGAACGCCGCGGTCAGCACCAGCCGGGGCGTCACCGGGACGCCGGAGCGGCGCAGCACGTCGTGGACGACCGCGACGGTGGCCGTCATCAGTGCCGCCGAGACCAGCACCACCAGCAGGCCCTCCTGGGTGAGTGCCGGGACGAGCAGGCCGAGCGGCAGGAACGGCAGCAGGATCAACGAGGGCAGCGGGTTCCACACGAAACCGATCGCGGCCAGGTGCGGGTCGCGGCTGAAGATCGTGTAGTAGGCGTTGGCGGCCCGGCTGGCGGAGTCGCCGGGGACCAGGTCGTGGCGCCAGAACCAGAGGGCCATCACCAGGTAGGCGAGTCCGCAGGTCAGCAGGACGATCCGGCGTTCACTCCGCATGGGCCGGCGCTTCCTTGCGGGGCAGGTGCAGTCCGTGCGTGGTCTTCTCCCAGTAGGACGGTTTGAAGACCAGCTGCCAGGCGGCCTTCGCCCCGGCCAGGCTCATCATCGCCCAGTACGCGGGGGAGAGCAGTGCCGTGCCGAGCAGGTCGGGCCGGTTCATGGTCCGCGCGGAGAGCACGTTCAGGTAGATCACCGTGGCGTTGCCGAAGATCAGGCAGAGCAGGCCGAGGTAGTAGTACGGCGGAATGAAGATCTCCTCCATGATCGGGGGACGGTCCAGGAACCAGAGGATCGTGGTGGCCCAGAGCACCGCGTTGAGCAGCGCCGCCAGGGGCGTGCCGCCGACGAAGAGGTTGAGGCAGAGCAGACCGCGCCAGCCGAGTTGGCGGATCGTGGCCCGGGGCGCCCGCAGGTGCACCAGCCAGGTCATCAGGTAGCCCTTGTACCAGCGGCTGCGCTGCTTGATCCAGTTGATGAAGTCCGAGTTGGCCTCCTCCAGGGTTACCGAGGCCAGCACCCCGACCCGGTGGCCGGACCGGGCCAGCCGGATGCCCAGGTCGGCGTCCTCGGTGACGTTGTAGGGATCCCACGCCCCGAGTTCCCGCAGTTCCGCTGTCCGGAAGTGATTGCTGGTGCCGCCCAGCGGGATCGGCATCCGCAGCGCCACCAGGCCGGGTAGCAGCGAGCGGAACCAGGTGGCGTACTCCAGCGCGAACCACTGGGTGATCCGGTTCTGGTCCACGTTGAAGTAGCCGAGTTCGGCCTGGAGACAGACGTAGGTGGGGCCGAGGCGGCGCAGCGCGACGACGGCCCGGCGCAGTTGCAGCGGGTCCGGCACGTCCTCGGCGTCGTAGATGGTGACGAACTCGCCGGTGGCCACGGCCAGGCCGACGTTGCAGGCCTTCGGCTTGGTCTTCGGCTGTGACTCGGGCACCACCAGGATGCGGATGTGCCCGCCGGTGACCACGGACTCGGCGGCGTCGATCGTCGCCTGGTCGTCCTCCTCCAGCAGCAGGATCACCTCGAGCTTGTCCGGCGGGTACTCCAGGGCGCCCAGGTGCGCCATGAGCAGCCCGATCACGTCCGGTTCCCGGTACGCCGGCACCAGCACCGTGTAGACCGGGAGTTCCGCGTCACCGATCGCGCGGGCCTCCTCGTCGGACACCGTCACCCGGTGTTCGCCGCGGCCGGCCGCCCAGACCAGCACCACCCGGAAGACGATCGCCGCGGTGTACGCGATCGTCACCAGCGCGACCACGGTCTGCAGCACCGCCATCGGGCGCAGCACCGCCCACACGCCGATCAGGAGCAGCGCCACGATCAGCCCGGCGCGTTGCGGGCGGGAGAGCACGACGTGCGCGGAATGCCTCATGCGGTGATCCCCCGCAGACCCAGCAGGGCGGCCGCGGCGACCAGCGTGAGCAGGGCGAACCGCCCCCGGGGCAGGTACGGCCGTGGGGTGGGTGCCGGTATCGGGCGGTTCCGGGACCAGCGGGCGGTGAACGCCGCGACGGTCCCGGCGAGCAGGACGTCGGTGAACACCGGCAGCTGGGCCACGCGGAACGCCCCGGCCCCGGCCACCTGGCCGACCAGCAGCACGACCGGCACCGCGACGGCGCCCGCGGCGAGGGTGACGGCCGTGGCGGTGAGCGCCCGGCGTGGTGCGACCCGCAGGACCACCGCGCCGATCAGCAGGCAGAGCAGCGCCCCGGCCAGGGCGGCGCCGGGCAGCCGGCCGGCGGACAGGGTGAGCACCTCGCCGTGGTGCACGGTGACCAGGTCGTCACCGGCGCGGGCCGGTCCGCCGGGCCGGCCCAGCAGGACGGCCACCGACCGGAGCACGGCGTCGACGGCGTGCCCGGTGACCGGGACCGCCGCGACCAGGGGCAGGGCCAGGGCCCAGCGCAGCCGGGCGACCGTCCGGGTGCCGAGCAGCAGGATCGTGGCGGCGGCCAGGAAGGCGCAGGCGGCCGGGACCAGCCAGGTCACCGGTGCGGGCGCCGGCATCAGCGTCAGCAGCGTCGCGGCGACGGCCAGGAACGCGGTGGCGAGCAGCCCGTCGACCTGCCGGTCGTGCACGTCCGGCTCGTCGCGTTGCGGGCGGGTCCGGGTCACCACCAGCACCGCCGCGGCGGCCACCGGGATCAGCAGCGGCACGCCCGGACCGCGGTCCCACAGGCTGTCCCGGGCCAGCAGCGCCAGCGCGGGGAACGCCACCACGGTGAGCAGCGCGGCCAGCAGCAGGCGGATCCGCATCGTCCGGCGCACCGCGGGCCAGAGCGCGGCGCCGCCGTACACCCAGCGGTTGGTGACGGTGTAGCGCAGCAGGAAGACGACCACGACGGCGAGCACGTTGGCCGGCAGGTAGTGCAGGCCGCCGTACTGGACCAGGCCGTGCAGCAGGCCCAGGTGCACCGGCGTCAGCGTGTTGTTGAGCAGCAGGAACCGGCCGAAACGGCGGCCCCGGGCGTGCACGCCGGGCGGCATCACCAGGTGGTCGACGACCGCGAAGTTCCACACGATCGCCACCTGGACGGCGAGGAACGCGGCGAGCAGATAGGGCAGCCCGGCCTGCTCGCCCAGCGCCCACAGCACGGCCGAGTTGACCGCCGTCCCGGCCGCGCCGGCGGCGGCGAACCCGGTCATCCGCCCGGCCGCCGAGCCCGGATGCCGCAGGGTGGCCAGCCGCAGCACGGCCAGGTGCCGCAGGTAGCGCAGTCCTTCGCGCAGCGACGCCTTGCTCTCGCCCGCGGTCCGCGGCTGGAACGTGTACGGCACCTCGGCGATCCGGCGCAGACGCCCGCGGACCACCATCTCCAGCAGGATCTTGTAGCCGCGGGGGCGCAGCGCGACCGGGTCGAGCGCCTCCCGGCGTACGGCGAAGAAGCCGCTCATCGGGTCGGAGACGGCCCGCAGGCGCACCGGGAAGACGACCTTCGCCAGGGTGCCGGAAGCCCGCGAGGCGACCCGCCGGAACCAGCCGCCCAGGCCGGTCACCCGGCCCCGGGCCCGGTAGCGGCTGGCCACCACCGCGTCGGCCCGGTCGACCCGACCGGCGGCGAGCAACTCCGGGACCGTCTCCGGCGGGTGCTGCAGATCGCCGTCCATCACCACCACCCAGGGCGCCCGGGCCGTGGCGAAACCGGCCACCACCGCACCGCCGAGGCCGCCGGACCGCTGGCCGGCGGGACGGTGGAGCAGGCGTACCCGGTCGGGGTCGTCCTCCGCCAGGGCGGAGATGACGCCCGGGGTCTCGTCGTCGCTGTCGTCCACGAACAGGATCTCGCCGGGCGTGGCGCCGAGAGCGTCCCGGACCCGCTCGACCAGCGGGCCGACGTTCTCCGCCTCGTTACGGGTGGGTACCACGACACTCACCTCAGGTGGAGACTTCAGTCGGATGTCCATCGGGCGGAACCCCTTTCAACCGTCAGAGAGCGCTCTGGGTGAACCGGGCGACCGCTCCGCCGCCGGCCTCGTAGTACTCGACGACCACGGTGTGTTCGCCGGAACCGACCGCGATGTCGGCGGTGAAGGTGGTGGGGCCGTGATCGGACCAGCCGTCGACCACGGTGACGCCGTCCAGCCGGACCCGGATGCCGTCGTCGCCGGTGGCGGCGAAGCGGTAGGTGCCCTCGGCCCAGTCAGCCGTACGGGTCCACCGGGCGGAGAAGCCGTCGGCGGGAATCCCCGCACCCGGTGACCCGTCGCCCCAGTCGAAGCCGATCGTGTCGTCCTGCCGGGTCAGCACCGGATCGCCGGTCAGCGTGGTGCCGGCGAAGTACTCCCCGGTCCAGCCGTCCACCGGGCCGACGTCGCCGATCCGCTGATAGCCGAGACGGGCCAGCGCGCCGCCGCCGTCCTCGAAGTACTCCACCCGGATCTGGTGTGGACCGGCCAGTACCAGGCGGTCGGTGCTGAACGTGGCGTTCTGGCCGACCCACCGGTCGACGATCGGGACGCCGTCCAGGAACACCCGGATGCCGTCGTCGCTCGCACCGGAGAACCGGTACACCCCGGCCGGCAGGACGTCGGTGCGGGTCCACCGGGCGGAGAACCCGTCGGCGGGTATCCCGGCGGCCGGCGCGCCGCCACCCCAGTCGAAGGACAGCGTGTGGTCCGGCCGGGTCACCGTGGGATCGCCGTCCAGCGTCATGTTCGGGAAGTACTCACCGGTCCAGTCCGGTGGGTCGGGCGCCTCCGCGGTCTGCCGGTAGGCGAGTTCCGCCACCGCGTCGCCGCCGTTCTCGTAGTACTCCATCACCACCGTGTGCGGTCCGCCGCCGAGCAGCGTGCCGCCGGTGCGGACCCCGGCGCCGTCGGTCCAGGCGTCGATCACCCGCAGACCGTCCACCGTCACGCGGACACCGTCGTCGGCGGTGGCGGTGAACTCGTACTCGCCGGGGGCCAGCGCCAGGGTGCGTGACCAGCGGGCGGCGAAGTGGTCCGGGGTGATCGACGGGTCCGGGGAGCCGAGCGCCCAGTCGTGGTCGACACCCGTCTCCTGGCGGGTCAGGGTGGGCGGGCCGGACGGCAGGGTCGGCGCGGAGCCGGCGCCGGGGGTGTTCCAGTACTCCGCCGTCCAGGTGTCCGACGGCTGGTCGATGGCGGCGGCCCAGTCCAGCTTGGCCATCGCGTCGCCGCCCTCGTCGTAGTACTCGAGGGTGATGGTGTGGGTGCCCGCGCCGAGGTCGCCGATCCAGTCGTACGCCGTGCCCGACTGCCCCTGCCACCGGTCCAGCACCAGTCGGTTGTCGAGGTAGAGCCGGACGCCGTCGTCGGAGACGGTGGTGAACCGGTAACGGCCGGCGGTGAACACCTCCCGCCGGGTCCAGCGGGCCGAGAACTCGTTCGCCGGGACGGCCGGATCGGGGGCGGCCTCGCCCCAGACGAAGTCGACGGCCGGGTCGGTGCGGGTCAGTACCGGGTCGCCGGCCAGGTTCTTGTTGTCGAAGAACGTGGCGGTGAACGGGGTCGCCGGTTCGTAGCGGGCGGTGTACACGGTGTCGGCCGCGGGCGTGACGATCGTGTGCCGGATGCCGCCGCCGTCCGACCAGCCGGCGAAACGGTACCGCGTGCCGTCGGCGGCGGCCGCGGTCGGCGGGGCGTACAACTCGCGCCGGAAGTTCTCCACCCCGAGAACCTCGTGCGGGGCCGCCACCGGCACCCCGTCCAGGTACGCGGTGAGACCGGGCGGGCTGGTTTCGACGGTGACCGTGGTGGTGACCGGCCGGATCTCGATCGACTCGGTGGTGCTCAGGCCGTTGGTGTCGGTGGCCGTCACCTTGATCTCGTACCAGGTGTCGGCGGAGGACTCGCCGGTGTCCGGGATGGTGAACTGCCCGGCTCGTCCGGTGAGCGGCCCGGCGAACGGGTGCACGTGCGTGTGGTGGTGCAGGATCACCGTGGTCCGCAGGCCGTTGTCGTCCAGGTCGAAGCCGGCCGCGTCCCGGCCGAACACGTTGTAGGTGATGACGTCCCCGGCCCGGTAGGCGGACTCGTCGGCGGGCACGGCGATGGTCAGCGTCGGCGCGATGCCCACCTGGATGATCAGCGGGACGGCGACCCCGGTGTCGCCCTCGCTGTCGGTCACGGTCAGGTTCGCGGTGTAGACGCCGATCTCGTCGTAGGTGTGGGTGGGGTTCGCCGCCGTGCCGGTGGTGCCGTCGCCGAAGTCCCAGGCGAAGGTGAGCGGGTCGCCGTCCGGGTCGGCGCTGCCGGCGCTGGAGAACGTCACGGTCAGCGGGTTCAGTCCCTTGTCGACGTCGGAGGTCGCGTTCGCGGTCGGCGAGTGGTTGCCCAGGCTGTAGCCGACCTTGTAGAGCCGGCCGGGGATGTAGGTGAGGTAGTAGAGGTCCCCGTCCGGCGCGACCTTCAGGTCGACGACGGCACCGGCGGTGGCGTCGAAGTCGTGGACGGCGGTGGCGTCGCCGTTCGCGTCGAGTTCGGCGCGGCGGATGAACCCCTTGGCGTAGTCGGCGAAGAACAGGTTGCCCTGGTACTCGGGCGGGAACGTCGCGCCGCGGTAGACCGGGCCGCCGGTGGCCGCCGCGCTCTCGCCGTCGTGGGCGTACGTGTAGATGGGGTCGACGAATCCGGCGCAGCCGGTGGTGCACATGCCCTCCTTGAGCGGCCACCCGTAGTTGCCGCCCTTGACGATGTGGTTGACCTCCTCCCAGGTGTAGTCGCCCACGTCACCGCCGTAGAGCAGGCCGGTGACGCTGTCGAACTGAAAACGCCAGGGGTTGCGGAAGCCGTACGCCCAGATCGCCTGTTCCTTGTCGGTCTGCCCGAAGAAGGGGTTGTCGGCGGGGATCGAGCCGTCCCTGTTGATCCGCAGGATCTTGCCGTGCGGATTGGAGAGGATCTGCGCGTTGCTGGAATAGCCGTTGTCACCGACCGCGAAATAGAGCTTGCCGTCCGGTCCGAATCGGATGCTGCCGCCGACGTGCAGGTGCTGGGAGAGGGATTCGGTGCGGAAGATCGTGAACGGGCCGTCGGTGCCGACGTCGCCGGAAGCGTCGAAGCGGACCAGGCGATTGTGCAGGTCGAGGCCGGTGTAATAGAAGTAGACGTAGTGGTTGGCGATGCCGAACTCGGGGTCGAAGGCGATGCCGATCAACCCGCGGTCGCCGGTCGGTTCGGAGGGCAGCACGGTGAACGGCGTGGCCAGCAGATGACCGTTTTTGAATATCTTGACGGTGCCTGCGCGTTCCAGTATGAAGATTCGCCCGTCCGGGGCTATCTCGAAACCGGACGGCTCGTTCAGGTCGGTGCCGACGACCAGCGACGTCTGGAAGCCGGGCGGGGGAGCGGCGCGCGCCGGCGGCGGCACGAGGAGCGCCGCCGCCAGCACCATAACAATGATCATCGTCAATCGCGCTCTCACGGGACCGAACGCTAGGGCCGTCCGGTTTCCGGGTGGAGGCGAAGGCCTGAAAGCGCAATGACGATGATGATTCCGCGATGTTTCTCTGCCTGATCACCGACAATTACCTCAACGGAATGTCCAGATAGGAGCCGCCGCCGATGGTAATCGTCTCGTTCGGGTCGTTCTCGTCGTAATAGAGCGGATCCACCGTGTCGACCACGAGGGTCAGCGAGTGTCCGGCCGGCAGATCGTAGGCGGTCGCCCAGAGGTCCAGGTCGACGTCGCCGTTCGCCGTCCACGTGGCCGGCGCGTGGGTGATCAGCTTGGCGTTGCCGAGCGGATCCAGGTCGTAGAGATAGGCGACCAGGGTGCCCCCGGCGGCGCTCCCGGAGATCTCCAGATGTGCCCGCGGGACCCCGCGGATGCGCTGCGCCGACGACGGCCGCTCGGCGGCCCAGACACCCGCCCGGGACCGGTCCACGAACGGCAGCCAGATCTGCGGCTGCTGCCCGGTGATCGCGGACGCCCCGTTGGTGAGCAGCACGACCCCGCCCGCGGCGACGGTGTCCCGGTCGGTGGGCAGCGTCTTGCTCCAGCCGGTGCTCGGGTTCCCGCCGAGCAGCCCGGTGCCGTCCAGCGTGCGGATCGCGCCGAGGCCGTACCGGCGGGTGCTGCCGGTCAGCGCCGGCCAGGACGGGTACGTCTCGGTGGCGGCGTTCAACGGCGTGACCTGGACCGGGTTCGGGCCGGTCGGGGCGCCGCCGTCGAGGTGTTCGTCGAGCCAGGCGTACAGGCTGGTCCAGACTTCGTTGGGCAGGCCCAGCACGCCGGTCAGTTCGGCGATGGCGTGGTCGCCGGGGCGCAGCTCGAGACGCTTCGGCCCGGTCAGCCCCTGGTAGAACCCGGCCAGCTGGTTCGGCGGGAAGAACGAGTCACCCCAGGCGTTGGCGATCAGCACGGCCGGGCCGTTCGCGTTGATCCGGTCCAGGTAGGTGCTCGCCGAGCGGACCCTCGCCCAGGCCATCACCCGGTCCACGTCCCGGTTCGCGTTGAAGTCGGCCAGCATGGCGGTCAGCTCGTCGCTGGGGCGCCCGACCAGTTGGGCGGCCAGTTGCAGCAGCCCGGACGACTGGCGGTGCCGGGTCTGGTCGGCGTAGAGCGAGGCGACCAGGTCGGTCCAGCCGCTGAGCACCCCGACCGCGCGGATCCGTGCGTCGTGGGCGGCGCCGAGCAGGCTGATGCCGGCCCCGTAGGAGATCCCGGCCGCCCCGATCCGGGCCGGGTCCGTCGCGGTGTTCGCGATCGTCCAGTCGATCACGAGGGACAGGTCGGCCATGTCCTTCGGGCCGGCCGTGTCGATCCGGCCCCCGGAGAACCACCAGCCGCGAGGCGTGTACGAGACGACCACGTACCCCCGCCCGGCCAGCACCTTCGCCTGGGCGAGGTACTCGGCGTCGTTGAGTCCCCAACTGGACGGCAGCACCACTGCCGGGTGCCGGCCGCTCGCGGTCGGGGCGATCACGTTGGCCTTGAGGACGACACCGCCGTTGCCGGTGATGTCGACGGCGCGGAACCCGGTGACGGGCTCGGCGGCTCGGGCGGGAGCCGCGGTCAGGGCCAGGGCCATGACGGTGAGCAGGAGGGCGAACCGGCGGAACAACATGGGCGGGACAGTAGGAACCGGTACCGAGAAATTGAATACGGTGACATTCTCGTTACCGGCTAGTAACGTCACCCGCGTGCTGTACGGAGCCCCGGTCACCCGCCGCCGGGACGCTCTGCGCAACCGGGCCGCCATCCTCGAGGCCGCCAACGACGTGCTGGCCGGCGGGGGCGCGGCCGCCCTGATGCCCGAGGTCGCCCGGCGGGCCGGTGTCGCCCAGGCCACCCTCTACCGGCACTTCGCCGACCGGCAGGCCCTGGTCGCCGCGGTCATCGACCATCAGTTGCGCCTGCTGGAGGCGCTCGCCGCCGGGCAGGTCCCGTTCCGCGACCTGCTCCACGAGGTGCTGCGCCGGCAGATCGCGATGCACGAGCTGGTCCGGCTGGTCCGGCGCCTCGAACCGGCGGTGCAGCAGCGGTACCGGCAACGGGCGATCGCGGCGGTGGCCGTCGCGATGAACCGGGCCCACCGGGACGGCCACGTCCGCGCCGATCTGACGTCCGAGGACCTCGCCCTGATGTTCGCCATGGTGCAGGGCGCCGCCGAGAACGCCACCGGCCCGGCCGCCGCCCGCGCGGTGGACCTGCTGATGGACGGGCTGTTCTCAGATCTGGCCGCGCACTGCCGATCAGCCCCGGCGTCCGGAGATTCCTGACTCAGCGGCGGTGAGGGTGCACGACACCGAGGTGGGGGAGCTCAGCGCACGCGAGCGTGCCGAGCTGCAGCGGCTGCGCGAGCAGCGGACCGCGACCGAGCGGATGGCCCGCCGCGCCGAGGAGCTGCTCACCGCCAACGCCGACCGGGTCCGCCAGCAGGCCACCCTCCTGGAACTGATCCCGGCCGGCGTGATCGTCCGCGAGATGGACGGCCGGATCCGCTGGTGGAACGCCGGCGCCGCGTGGCTGTACGGCCGGACCCTGGACGAGGTCCGCGGCCGCATCTCACACGACGTGCTGGCCACCACCTTCATCGGCGGAGGCACCGCCCGGGAGCAACGCGAGTCGCTGGAGTCCGACGGACGCTGGGACGGTCTGCTGCAGCACGTCAGCGCCGAGGGCCGGGAGTTGACGCTGATCAGCCGGCAGGTGGTGCACAAGCCGCAGGGTGAGACCGACCCGCAGGTCCTGGAGATCAACACCGACGTCACCGCGGCCCTCGCCGTGGAACACGCCCGGGACCGGGCCGCGGCCGCCCTCGCCGAGCGCAACATCGAACTCGAAGCCGCCAACCAGCTCAAGCTCGACATCATCGGGATGCTCGGTCACGAGATCAGCAACCCGCTCTCCGCCATCCTCGGCTACGCCGACCTGCTCGCCGGCGAGCTGCCGCCGTCCTCCCCGCACAAGCGGGCCGTCGCCGCGATCGACCGGCAGGCCCAGCGCCTCGACGACATCGTCCGCGAGGCCCTGGCGATGGTCGCCATCGACGCGGGCAACATCAACGCGGTCCGCCAGGAGGTCCCGCTGCGCGACGAGATCCGCCGGGCGCTGGAGAACACCGGGCACGGGCACGTGCCGGTGGTCGGCTCGGACGAGCGGGTCCTGTTCCACCCCGGTCACCTGCACCAGATCGTGGCAAGCCTGGTCTCCAACGCGGCCCGCTACGCCGGCGGCGCCACCGCGCTGCGGATCATGCGAACCGGCGGTACGGTGCGGGTGGCGGTGGAGGACGAGGGGCCCGGCGTGCCCGAGGAATCCCGGCCCCGGCTGTTCGACCGGCAGGGTCGCAGCGGTAAGGGACCGGGCCTGGGCCTGGGGCTCTACGTTGCTCGCAGTCTGGCACGGGCCAATCACGGTGAGGTATTTCACGAGGCACGCAGCCCCCGCGGCTCGTGTTTCGTGGTGGAGGCGGAGACAGCCGACCGGTAGCGTTGGTCCTTCGCATCTATGAACGCGAAGGAGTTGATGTCCGCCGTGGGCGGATATGGCTGGCAAGTTGTCCTCGTCGTGGTGCTCGTGTTGCTCAACGCGGCTTTCTCCGGGAGCGAGATGGCTCTCATCTCGTTGCGGGAGAGCCAGCTGCAGAGGCTGGAGCGGCAGTCCCGCACCGGCCGGACACTCGCCAAACTGGCCCGTGACCCCAACCGGTTCCTGGCCACCATCCAGATCGGTATCACCCTGGCCGGCTTCCTGGCCTCGGCCGCCGCGGCCACCACACTGGCCCAGCCGCTGATCGAGCCGCTGGCGGACCTGATCGGCACCGCCGCCGAACCGGTGGCGATCCTGCTGGTCACCATCCTGCTGACCTTCTTCACCCTGGTCGTCGGCGAACTGGCGCCCAAACGGGTCGCGATGCAGCGCGCCGAGGGCTGGGCGATGCTGGTGGCCCGCCCGCTCGACGTGCTGGCCACCATGTCCCGCCCGGTGAACTGGCTGCTCGGCAAGTCCACCGACCTGGTGGTCCGGCTGGCCGGCGGCGACCCGGACGCGGGCCGCGAGGAGGTCAGCACCGAGGAGATCCGCGACATGGTCGCCCAGCAGCAGGACTTCACCGCCGAGCAGCGCACCATCATCAGCGGCGCCTTCGAGATCGCCGACCGGATCCTGCGGGAGATCCTGGTGCCGCGCCGCGACGTGCTGATCCTGCCCGCCGGGACACCCGCGGGCGAGGCCCTGACCACGCTGGTCGACGGTGGGCACTCGCGCGCCCCGGTGACCGGCCCGATGGGGCTGGACGACGTGCTCGGCGTGGTGCACCTGCGGGACCTGGTCGGCGCCGGCGGCGTGGTCCAGGACTACATGTTCACCCCGCTGTTCCTGCCGGAGACGCTGAAGGTGTCCGACGCGATGCGGCAACTGCGGTCCCAGCGGCAGCAGTTCGCCCTGGTGGTGGACGAGCGCGGCGCGATCGACGGCATCGTGACGATGGAGGACCTGGTCGAGGAGGTCGTCGGCGAGATCTACGACGAGACCGACCGGGACGTGCAGTCGGTGATCCGCGAGGAGGACGGCGCGATGCTGCTGCCGGGCACCTTCCCGATCCACGACCTGCCGGACATCGGCGTCGACATCGAGGACCTGGACAACGCCGGCGACTACACCACCGTGGCCGGCCTGGTCCTGGCCCAGCTCGGGCACATCCCGACCACGCCCGGCGAGACGGTGACCATCGACGGGCACACCGCCGAGGTCGTCGAGATCACCGGCCGGGCGATCACCCGCCTGCGCCTGCGGCCGCTGGCCGAGCTGCCCGCCGAGGAGCCGGTGGCGTAGTCCCTGACGAGCGGTGCGCGTGCGCAGCCTCTACGCTGCGCACGTGCACATGATCATCGCGCTCGTGCTGCTGGGCGCGGTGCTCGCCTTCGCGGTCGCGCGGCCCTACGGTCTGCCCGAGGCCACCGCCGCGGTCCCGGCCGCGTTGCTGGCGGTGGGGGCCGGTCTGGTCACTCCGGCGGCGGCCCTTGCGGAGGTACGCGAACTCGCACCGACCGTGGCCTTCCTCGCGGCCGTGCTGCTCCTGGCGTACGCGGCCGAGGGCCACGGGGTGTTCGGCTACGTCGGCGGTCTCGTGGCGCGTACCGGTAAGGGACGCCCGGAACGCCTGCTCGGCGCGGTCTTCGGCGCGGCCGCCGTGACCACCGCCGTCCTCAGCCTGGACGCCACCGTCGTGCTGCTCACCCCGGTCGTCTTCGCCGTCGCGCACCGTGCCGGGGTCCGGCCGAAACCGCACGCGTACGCCTGCAACCATCTGGCCAACTCGGCGTCGCTGCTGCTGCCCGTCTCCAACCTGACCAACCTGCTGGCCTTCGCCGCCAGCGGCCTGACCTTCGCCGGGTTCGCCGCGCTGATGGCCGCGCCCTGGCTGGCCGCGATCGCCGTCGAGTACCTGGTGTTCCGGTGGTTCTTCGCCGCCGACCTGGCCGAGCCGGCCACCCGCGAACCGGAACACCCCGGACCCGCTCCCCGGTACGCCCTGGCCGTCCTCGCCGTCACCCTGACCGGTTTCGCCGCCCTGCAGCCGCTCGGCGTGGAGCCCGCCTGGGTGGCCGCCGCCGGCGCCCTCGCCCTGGCCGTGCCGCTGCTGCGGTCCGGCCGTACCCGCCCGCGCGACCTGCTCCTCGAGCTCAACCCGGCGTTCTGCGGCTTCGTCCTGGCCCTCGGCGTGGTGGTGCTCGCGGTCCGCGACGCCGGCCTCGGCACGTTCCTCGACGACCTGGTCCCGCGGCACGCCGACCTGCTCGGCCTGCTGGGGGTGGCGGCGCTGGCCGCGGTCCTGGCCAACCTGCTGAACAACCTGCCGGCCACGCTGGTGCTGCTCCCGGCGGTGGCCCACTCACCCGGCCTGCTGCTGGCCATGCTGATCGGCGTCAACGTCGGCCCGAACCTCACCTACGTCGGCTCGCTGGCCACCCTGCTGTGGCGCCGCATCCTGCACACCCACGACGCCGCCCCGAGCACCCCGGAGTTCCTGCGCCTGGGCGCGATCACCGTCCCGCTGGGCCTGGCGGCCGGGGTGACCGCCCTATGGGCGGCCCTCCACCTGGCCTGACCGGCCGGATGCGGTCAGTGCGGTCAGCCGGGCCAGGGTCGACCTGATCAACGACAGCAGGCCCGGGGACGGGTCGGCGATCCAGCTCGCGAAGGCGACCCGGAAGGCGACGATGCCGGTCTCGGCGGCCAGCGTGGCGTCCGGTTCGGGCACACCCCGCTCGCGCAGGCCGGCGGCCAGGGCGGCGCCCAGGTCGGCCATCTTGATCAGCTCGCGTTCGCGCAGTTCGGCGTGGGCGTCGATGATGCGCTGGCGGCGGACCGAGTGGGCGTGGTCGCGGCCCACGAAGCCGGTCGTGGACTCCAGGGCGAGCGCCACCGTCGCGATCGGTGACGTGTCCGCGGGGGCGCCGGCGAGTGCCTCGGCGATGCCGGTCCGCAGCAGGTCGGTGCCGTTGAACAGCACCTCGCGCTTGTCGGTGAAGTGCCGGAAGAACGTGCGGGAGGTGACTCCGGCCCGCTCGGCGATGTCGGCGACCGTGGTCTGGTCGAAGCCCCGTTCGACGTAGAGCTGCATCGCCGCCTCGCGCAGGCGGCCGGCGGCGTCGGGTTCCCAGCGTGCCATGCCGACGATCCTAGTGATGTCACATTCTGACATCCGGGGTGCTACGGTAGTCATGTCAGAATGTGACATCAGTTCTCCTGGAGGTTCCCATGCGGGTCTTCGTCACCGGCGCCAGCGGCTGGATCGGCTCCGCCGTCGTCACCGAACTGCTCGGCACCGGTCACCAGGTGCTCGGCCTGGCCCGGTCGGACGCCGCCGCCGACCGTGTCGCCGCCCTCGGCGCCGAGGTGCGCCGCGGCGACCTGGACGACCTCGACGGCCTGCGCGCCGCCGCGGCCGCGGCCGACGCCGTCGTGCACCTGGGCTACAACCACGACTTCTCCCGGATGGCCGAGGCGGCACAGACCGACCGCGCGGTGATCGACGCGGTCGCCGGTGTGCTGGCCGGCACCGGCAAGCCGTTCACCATCGCGTCCGGCGTGCTCGGCGTGGTCGAGGGCCGTCCCGCCACCGAGGAGGACGTCCCGGAGGCCGGCGGGCACCCGCGCATGGTCAACGCCAAGGCGGTACTCGACCACGCGGCGCACGGCGTGCGCACCTCGGTGGTCCGCTTCGCGCCGACCGTGCACGGGGACGGCGACCACGGCTTCGTCGCGGTCCTGACCGGCATCGCCCGGGAGAAGGGCGTCGCGGCGTACATCGGTGACGGCGCCAACCGCTGGTCCGGCGTGCACGTGAAGGACGCCGCCGTGGTGGTCCGGCACGCGATCGAGGACGCCCCGGCCGGCACCGTGCTGCACGCCGTCGCCGAGGAGGTCACCACCCGCGAGATCGCCACGGCGATCGGCGATGGCCTCGGGCTCCCGGTGGAGTCGATCCCGGCCGGCCTGGCGATGGAGCACTTCGGCTGGATGGGCCGGTTCTTCGGCGCCGATCTGCCCGTCAGCAACGCGATCACCCGGGAGCGCTACGGCTGGAAGCCCACCCACCCCACGCTGCTGGAGGACCTGGCCGCCGGCCACTACTTCCGAGGCTGACCGGACCCGGAAAACGGGGCAGCGAGCTAGTTGATCTTCTAACTAGGATTCCCGTCCATGTCTTCCGACTCACTCGTCCTCGCTCCGGCGGACATCCATCCGGAGTCGGCCGCCCTGGCGGCGGCGCTCGCCCGGCAGGACTGGCCGGCCTGCCGGGCGGTCCTCACCCAGCAGAACCCGGGCGCCCGGTCGTGGCTGATCGCCACCGGGGCGGAACGCACCGGCGGCGGCGAGTTCCTGGCCGGCGTCCTCGTCGCCGACCCGGACGATCACACGGCGGCGGTCATGCTCGCCGCCCACCAGGTGTGGCGTGCCTGGGAGGCCCGCAGCGCCGCCACCGCGGAACACGTCACCGAGCAGGGGTACGCGATGTTCCACCGGTGGCTGGTCAAGGCCGAGCGGCTGCTGGTCGAGACGGCCGCCCGGGCTCCCGGCGACGCGACGGTGTGGACGCAGCGCCTGATCACCGCCCGGGGACTGCAGCTCGGCCTGCCCGAGGTCCGCCGCCGGTACGCCCGCCTGGCCGCGGTCGCCCCGCACCACCTGCCCGGGCAGTACCAGCTGCTGCAGTCGCTCTGCCCGAAGTGGGGCGGCACCTGGGAGCAGGCGTACGCGTTCGCCCGGGAGGCCACCGCGGCGGCGCCGGCGGGGAGCCCGACCGGGATGCTGATCCCGATGGTCCACCTGGAACGCTGGCTCGACCTCAAGGACGCCCGCGGCGACGCGGCCGGTGACTACCTGCGTGGTGCGGAGGTACGCGAGGAGCTGACCGCGGCGGCGGACCGGTCGGTGTGGCATCCCGATTTCGCCAGGGAACCCGGCTGGGTGCGGACCCTGTCCACCTTCGCCATGGCGTTCAGCCTGGCCGGGGACCGTCCCGCCGCGGCCCGCGCCTTCACCGAACTGGGCTCGTTCGCCTCGGCGATGCCCTGGGAGTACGCGGTCGGCCCGGTCACCGCCACCATCCGCCGGCACCGCAGCCGGGCTCTCGCGCACGCGGCGGCCACCCGATGACGGCCGGACCGGTGATCGAGCGGCGGGAGGTCGACGGGGTGCCGGTGCTGCTCGGCCCGGGGGAGGGCCCGATGCGGGCCGGCCTGGTCTTCCGGGTTGGGCAGGCCGACGAGCCGCTGTCCCGGCGCGGCATCACCCACCTGGTCGAGCACCTGGCGCTGTTCCGGACCGGGGTGGCCGACCACCACTACAACGGGGAGACCGGGGCCGAGCACACCGCCTTCCACCTGCAGGGCACCCCGGACGAGGTGGCCGCGTTCCTCACCGGGGTCTGCGCCTCGCTGCGGGACCTGCCGATGGAACGCCTGACCGTGGAGAAGGACATCCTGCGGACCGAGGCGTCGACGCGGGGCCGCGGCGCCACCCACGGCATGCGGATGTGGCGGCACGGCGCGACGGCCCACGGGACCCCCGGCTATCCGGAGTGGGGCCTGTCCGCGCTCACCCCGGACGACCTGCGGGCCTGGACGGCACGTTACTTCACCCGGGGCAACGCGGTGCTCTGGATCGCCGGCGGTGACGTCCCGGCCGGTCTGCGCCTGGACCTGCCCGCGGGCGACCGGCAGCCCGCCCCGCCGGTCCCGTCCGCGCTGCCGGTCCGGCCCGCCTGGTTCACCGGCGTTCCCGGCATGGTGGCCTGGGACACCGAGTTGCCCGAGGGCCCGGCCGCGGCCGTGTTCACCGCGCTGCTCGGCCGGCGGTTGACCCGCGAACTGCGGCACGAGGCCGGGCTGTCGGCGTCGGTCACCACCGCGTACGAACCCCGGGCGGACGGCCGGGTACTCGTCACGGCCACCGCCGACGCCGTCCCGGAGCAGTCCGGCGCGCTGCTCGGCGGGTTCGTCGACGTGCTGGCCGCGATCCGCTGGAACAACCCGGACCAGGCCGAACTGTCCACCGTGGTGAGCCTGTGGTGCGACGGGACGCTGCGGGCCGAGCAGCGCGGCGCCCGGCTGGCACACCAGGCGTTCCGGGTGCTCACCGGGCATCCGGTCGAACGGGCCGGCGACCTGCTCGCCGCCGCCCGGGAGCTGACCGTCGCGGATGTCGCCGCGGTCGCCACCACGGCGTACGAGGCGGGCCTGTTGATGGTCCCACCCGGCACGACGGGGGAGTGGGCGTCGTACGCGGCGGCACCGACGACGTCGTTCGCCGCGGTGCACGGCCGGGACCTGCCGATCGCCGGCGCCGAGGGCCGTCGGCTGGTGGCCGGGTCCGAGGGGATCAGCCTGGTCGACGGCGCGGACACGGCCACCGTCCGGTACGCCGACTGTGTGGCCCTGCTGGTCTGGCCGGACGGCGGCCGTCGGCTGGTCGGCCGGGACGGCATCACGGTGCCGGTCGAGCCCACCCTCCTCGGCCGTCCGGCCGCGCTCCTCGCGGAGATCGACGCGGCCGTGCCCGCCGGGGTGCGGATCGACCTGCCGGCCCGGGACCCGGGGACCGTCCCGCAACCGCCGCCCCGGCCCTCTGCCGGGTCGCGGATGGTCCGCGCGATCACCCGGCTGATGGCAGGCCGCTGGAAGATCACCGCTGCGGTGGTGGTCAGCCTGTTGCTGCTCGCCTCCGGGGTGAGCGACGGGTGCCCGCACCTGGTGATCACCCCGATCGCCATGATCCTGGGCTACGCGGGGTGGAGCCACTTCCGCGACAGGCCGTAGTTACCGGCGCCACAGCGGCGTCAACAGGGCGTCAATATCCGGGCGGGACGCGTCTGCGGGGCGTGAACAGCCCTGTCCGGTGGGCTCCTCGGCGGGGTGAGGTTGTCGGGTAACCGCACAACCCCTCACCGAGGAGTCCCGAAGTGGCTGACCTGTTGTTCGTCGTGCTCACGGTGGCGCTGTTCGCGGCGTTCACCGTGCTGGTCCGGGCGGCCGAACGCTGATGAGCATCGTCAACGCCGCCGGCCTGGTGCTGGCGCTCGCCCTGACCGTGCTGCTGGTGGCCGCCCTGCTGTTCCCGGAGAAGTTCTGATGGCCGGCTGGTTGTTCGTGCTGTCGCTGGCCGCCGCGATCGTCGCGGTGTACAAGCCGTTCGGTGACCACCTGTACCGGGTGGTGACCGGCACCCGGCACTCCGCCGTGGAGCGGGGTGTCTACCGCCTGGTCGGGGTGGACGCCGGCGCCGGTCAGAGCTGGGGTGTCTACGCCCGGTCGGTGCTCGCCTTCTCCGCCGTCTCGCTCCTCGTCCTCTATCTGCTGCTGCGCGTGCAGGACCGGCTCTGGCTGTCGCTGGGCATGCCGGCTGTGGACAGCCACATCGCCTGGAACACCGCGGTCAGTTTCGTGACCAACACGAACTGGCAGGCGTACTCCGGCGAGTCCACGATGGGTCATCTCGCGCAGATGGCCGGCCTGGCCGTGCAGAACTTCGTCTCGGCGGCGGTCGGCATCGCGGTCGCGGTCGCCCTGGTCCGCGGGTTCGCCGCCCGGGAAGCCGGCACTCTCGGCAACTTCTGGGTGGACCTGACCCGGATCACGCTGCGGGTGCTGCTGCCGGTCTGCGCCGTGGCCACGCTGGTGTTCATGGTCGGCGGTGTGGTGCAGAACCTGTCCGGCGGCACCGACGTGACCACGCTGACCGGCGGCACGCAGCACATCACCGGCGGGCCGGTCGCCTCCCAGGAGGCCATCAAGGAGCTGGGCACCAACGGCGGCGGCTTCTACAACGCCAACTCGGCGCACCCGTTCGAGAACCCGACCACCTGGACGAACTGGGTGCAGCTCTTCCTGATCCTGCTGATCCCGTTCAGCATGCCCCGGCTGTTCGGCCGGATGGTCGGCCAGAACCGGCAGGGGTACGCCATCGCCGCCGTGATGGCCCTGCTCGCCGTCGGCAGCATCGCCCTGACGGTCGCCTTCGAGATCCACGGCGCGGGCACGGTCCCGGAGGCGGTCGGCACGGCCATGGAGGGCAAGGAGACACGGTACGGGGTGACGAACTCCGCCGTCTTCGCGGCGATCACGACCCTCACCTCCACCGGCGCGGTCAACTCGTTCCACGACTCGTACACGGCGCTGGGCGGCATGATGCCGATGCTCAACATGATGCTCGGCGAGGTCGCGCCCGGCGGCGTCGGCTCCGGCCTGTACGGCATGCTGATCCTCGCCGTGATCACGGTCTTCGTGGCCGGCCTGATGGTCGGGCGTACCCCGGAATATCTCGGTAAGAAGATCGGCGCCCGGCAGATGAAGCTGGCGTCGCTGTACTTCCTGGTCACCCCGGCCCTCGTGCTCGCCGGGACGGCCGCAGCCTTCGCCACCGGCAACGCCGCGACCGCCCTCAACACCGGCCCGCACGCGCTGTCCGAGGTGCTGTACGCCTTCACCAGCGCGGCCAACAACAACGGTTCGGCCTTCGCCGGCATCACCGTGAACACCCCGTGGTGGGACACCGCACTCGGCCTGGCGATGCTGTTCGGCCGCTTCCTGCCGCTGATCCTGGTGCTGGCCCTGGCCGGTTCGCTGGCCGCCCAGCGCCCGGTCC
This sequence comes from Actinoplanes rectilineatus, assembly GCF_000962825.1. Taxonomy (GTDB): domain Bacteria; phylum Actinomycetota; class Actinomycetes; order Mycobacteriales; family Micromonosporaceae; genus Actinoplanes; species Actinoplanes rectilineatus. The sequence continues at coordinate 23,732 of NZ_JZKF01000053.1, read as the reverse complement.
CCGAGTCGGCGGGCACCCTTCCCACGCACCGCCCGCTGTTCGTCGGCATGGTCGCCGGCGTGACGATCGTGCTGGTCGCGCTCACCTTCCTGCCCGCGCTCGCTCTCGGCCCCCTCGCGGAGGGACTCTCATGACCGCCGTTCTGGAGAAGGAGCCCGCGGTGAAACCGGGCCTGATCGATCCCCGCCAGTTCCGTTCCTCGTTGTCGGATGCGCTGCGCAAGCTCGACCCGCGCGTGATGTGGCGCAATCCGGTGATGTTCATCGTCGAGGTCGGCGCGGTCTTCACCACCGTGCTGTCGATCGCCGACCCGAGTGTGCTGGCCTGGACGATCACCGTCTGGCTGTGGCTCACCGTGCTCTTCGCCAACCTGGCCGAGGCGGTCGCCGAGGGCCGGGGCAAGGCGCAGGCCGCCGCGCTGCGGGCGGTCAAGCAGGACACCGTCGCGTACCTGCGGGACGGCCGGGAGCTTCCGGCGTCCCAGCTGACCCTCGGCGACATCGTGATCGTCGAGGCGGGGCAGATCATCCCCGGCGACGGTGACGTCGTCGAGGGCATCGCCAGCGTCGACGAGTCGGCGATCACCGGCGAGTCGGCCCCGGTGATCCGGGAGTCCGGCGGCGACCGGTCGGCGGTCACCGGCGGCACCAAGGTGCTCTCCGACCGGATCGTCGTCCGGATCACCCAGAAGCCCGGCGAGAGCTTCGTGGACCGGATGATCGCCCTGGTCGAGGGCGCGAACCGGCAGAAGACGCCGAACGAGATCGCCCTGAACATCCTGCTCGCGGCGCTCACCCTGATCTTCCTGCTGGCCGTGGTCACCCTGCAGCCACTGGCGATCTTCGCGAAGGCGTACCAGACGGCGGCGCCGGACACCGCGGCGATCGACGCGCACGGCGTCACCGGGATCGTGCTGGTGTCGCTGCTGGTGTGCCTGATCCCGACCACCATCGGCGCGCTGCTCTCGGCGATCGGCATCGCCGGCATGGACCGGCTGGTCCAGCGCAACGTCCTCGCGATGAGCGGGCGCGCGGTGGAGGCGGCCGGCGATGTGAGCACCCTGCTGCTGGACAAGACGGGCACGATCACCGTCGGCGATCGGCAGGCCACCGCGTTCGTACCCGCGAAGGGTGTTGATCTCGAGGATCTCGCCGGCGCCGCGCGACTGGCGAGCCTGGCGGACGAGACGCCGGAGGGCCGGTCGATCGTGGCCCTGGCCGGCGGTGAGCAGGGCCCGATGCGTGGCGCGACGTTCGTGCCGTTCACCGCGCAGACCCGGATGAGCGGGGTGGACATCGGCGACCGTCAGATCCGCAAGGGCGCGGCGACCGCGGTGATGCGCTGGGCCGGGAAGCCGGACGTGGCGATCGACGAGATCGTCGACCGGATCAGCTCCGAAGGGGGAACACCACTGGTAGTGGCCGACAGCGACCGGCTCTTGGGGGTCATCCACCTGAAGGACGTGGTCAAGCCGGGCATGCGCGCCCGGTTCGACGAGATGCGCCGGATGGGCATCCGCACCGTGATGATCACCGGCGACAACCCGCGGACCGCGGCGGCCATCGCCGAGGAGGCCGGGGTCGACGACTTCCTGGCCGAGGCGACGCCGGAGGACAAACTCGCCTACATCCGCAAGGAGCAGCGGGGCGGGCGGCTGGTCGCGATGACCGGCGACGGCACCAACGATGCGCCGGCGCTGGCCCAGGCGGACGTCGGCGTCGCGATGAACACCGGCACGTCGGCCGCGAAGGAGGCCGGCAACATGGTCGACCTCGACTCCGACCCGACCAAGCTGATCGAGATCGTGGAGATCGGCAAGCAGTTGCTGATCACCCGCGGGGCGCTGACGACGTTCTCCATCGCGAACGACATCGCCAAGTACTTCGCGATCATCCCGGCCATGTTCGCGGCGGTCTACCCCGGCCTGGACACCCTCAACATCATGCGGCTGCACTCGCCGGGCTCGGCGATCCTCTCCGCGGTCGTCTTCAACGCGCTGGTCATCGTGGTGCTGATCCCGCTGGCGCTGCGCGGGGTGCGGTACCGGCCGTCGTCGGCGAGCAAGCTGCTCAGCCGCAACCTGCTGATCTACGGACTGGGCGGCGTCGTCGCGCCCTTCCTCGGCATCAAGCTCATCGACCTGTTCGTCCAGCTCATCCCCGGGATCTGATCCACATGCGTCTTCCCTCCTGGCTCGCCCACCACCTGGCGGCGCTGCGGGCGCTGCTCGTCTTCACCGTCCTGCTCGGTCTCGCCTACCCCCTGGTGTTCGTCGGCGTGGCCAAGCTGCCCGGAATCTCCGAGAGATCGGGCAACCCGCTTCTGATCGGACAATCGTTCGGGGACGATCCGAAGTACTTCCAGAGCCGCCCGTCGGCGGCGGGGGACGGCTACGATCCGACCTCCACCGCGGCGAGCAACCTCGGCCCGGAGAGCGTGATCGACGCGCCGGACGCGCCGAGCCTGCTCACCCAGGTCTGCACCCGCAGCCTGGCCGTCGGACGGCTCGAGGGCGTCGACGGCAGCCGGCCCTACTGCACCGCGGACGGTGTCGGTGCGGTCCTGGCCGTCTTCCACCGGGACGGTCTGACCGGGCCGGTCACCCGGGCGGTCGCGGTGAACGGCCCGGCCTTCCTCGCCACATACCAGGGCGTCCCGGTCGAGCCGGGACCCGCCGACACCACCGGCGCGGTGATCACACCGATCCGTGGTGACGCACCGGCCGAGCCCGCTGTCCCGGCGGACGCGGTCACCGCCTCGGGCAGTGGACTCGACCCGCACATCAGCCCGGCGTACGCCGCGTTGCAGGTGGCCCGGGTGGCCCGGGAACGCGGCCTGGACCCGGAACGCGTCCGGGAGTTGATCAGCGAGCACACCGACGGCCGGGCCCTGGGCTTCATGGGCGAACCCGGCGTCAACGTGCTCGCCCTCAACCTGGCCCTGGACGGCAGGTAACCGGGATGCCTCGCGGCCGTGGGGAACTGCGGATCCACCTCGGAGCGGCGCCGGGCGTCGGGAAGACGTACACGATGCTCGAGGAGGCCCACCGGCGTGCCGAGCGCGGCACCGACGTGGTCGTGGCCGTGGTGGAGACGCACGGCCGCCGGCACACCGCCGCCATGCTCGACGGACTGGAGGTGATCCCGCGCCGCGAGGTGACCTATCGCGGCGCGGCGTTCACCGAGATGGACCTGGACGCGGTACTGGCCCGGCGCCCGGAGCTGGCGATCGTCGACGAACTGGCGCACACGAACGTGCCGGGCAGCCGGAACGCGAAGCGCTGGCAGGACGTCGAGGTCCTGCTGGACGCCGGGATCAGTGTGCTGAGCACGGTGAACGTGCAGCATCTGGAGTCGTTGAACGACGTGGTCGCCCGGATCACGGGTGTCGAGCAGCGGGAGACCGTGCCGGATGCGGTGGTGCGGGCTGCGGGTCAGGTCGAGTTGGTCGACATGACGCCGGAGGCGTTGCGGCGGCGGATGGCGCACGGCAACGTCTATCAGCCGGAGAAGATCGATGCGGCGTTGGGCAACTATTTCCGGGCGGGGAACCTCACCGCGCTGCGGGAGCTGGCGTTGCTCTGGTTGGCGGACAAGGTCGACGACCAGCTCGACCAGTACCGCGCCGATCACGACATCGACGCCACCTGGGAGACCCGGGAACGGGTGGTGGTGGCGCTCACCGGTGGCCGGGAGGGCGACACGCTGATCCGCCGGGCGGCCCGGATCGCCGCCCGGACCAAGGGCGCCGACCTGATGGCGGTGCATGTGGCTCGCAACGACGGGCTGGCCGGCGCGGACCCGGCCGCGCTGGCCCGGCAGCGGGTCCTGGTGGAGAGCCTGGGCGGGACCTACCACCAGGTGGTCGGGACCGACGTGCCGCGGGCGTTGCTGGAGTTCGCCGGCGGGGTCAACGCCACCCAGGTGGTGCTGGGCGCCTCCCGCCGGGGCCGGTTCGCGCAGCTGCTCAGCGCGGGCGTCGGCGTCACCACGATCGCCCGGTCCGGCACGATCGACGTGCACCTGGTCAGTCATGAGCACGCGGGCCGGGCCCGGCGCCGGCTGCCACCGGCGCTCTCCCGGGGGCGCCGGATCGCCGGCTTCCTCACCGCGGGGCTCGGCCTGCCGGTGCTCACCGCGGCGCTGCTGGCCGGGCCGGCGCTGCCGCTGGTCGACGACATCCTGCTGTTCCTGGTGGCGGTGGTCGGGGTGGCGCTGATCGGCGGGCTGTGGCCGGCGCTGCTGGCGGCGGTGGCCGGCTCGTTGCTGCTGAATTGGTTCTTCACCCCGCCGGTCGGCCGGTTCACCATCGCCGAGGGCCGGAACCTGCTGGCGCTGGCCATCTTCGTGCTGGTGGCGGTGGCGGTGAGCTGGGTGGTGGACACCGCGGCCCGTAAGACCCGGCAGGCCGCTCAGGCTGCCGCGGACGCGCAGACGCTGGCCACCGTGGCCGGCGGCGTGCTGCGCGGCGAACGTCCGCTGATCGCATTGCTCGACCGGCTCCGCGAGACGTTCGGGCTGGAGACCGTGACGCTGCTGGAGAAGGGTGCGGTGGTGGCGGCGGTGGGGCCGCCCTGCGAGCGGGCCGCCGAGGCTGACGTCGAGGTGCTCGGCGAGGGTGACCTGCGGATGCTGCTGAAGGGCCGGACCCTGGAGGCGTCGGACCGGCGGATCGTGGAGGCGTTCGCGGCGCAGGCGGCGGTGGCGTTGCGTCAGGAGCGGCTGGCGGCCGAGGCGGCCCGGGCGAAGCCGCTTGCGGAGGCGGATCGGTTGCGCACGGCGTTGCTTGCGGCTGTTTCTCATGATCTGCGTACGCCGTTGGCGTCGGCGAAGGCGTCGGTGGCGAGTCTGCGGTCGGTCGAGGTGCAGTTCGACGAGGCCGATCGTGAGGAGTTGCTGGCGACCGCGGACGAGTCGCTGGACCGTCTGGACCGGCTGGTCGCCAACCTGCTGGACATGAGCCGGCTGCAGGCGGGCGTGCTGGGTGTGACAGCCATCGACATCGGGGCGGAGGAGGTCGTACCCCGTGCTTTGGATGATCTGGGTCCGCAGGGCCGGACGGTGGCGGTGTACGTGCCGGCGGATCTGCCGATGTTGCGCACCGACCCGGGCCTGCTGGAGCGGGTGCTGGTGAACCTGATCGCGAACGCGTTGCGGCACAGTCCGCCGGACCGTCCGCCGATGATCACCGGGAGCCGGCTCGGTGGCACCGTCGAGCTGCGGGTCATCGATCACGGGCCGGGCATCCCGGCGGGCCGGCGCGGCGACGTGTTTCTGCCGTTCCAGCGGCTCGGCGACCGGGACAACCACACCGGCGTCGGTCTCGGCCTCGCGCTGTCGCGAGGGCTGACCGAGGCGATGGGCGGCACGCTGACGCCGGACGAGACGCCGGGTGGCGGTCTCACCATGATCCTGGCCCTGCCGGTCGGTGGAGCATGACCGGCGATTGTTCCGTTTGCTCCCGTATTAAGGCGGTACGGTGGCCCGGTGACCGCGGACGGACCCCGCCTGGCTGTGGTTGTCGGAGCGCTCGGTGTGGTCTTCGGCGACATCGGCACCAGCCCCATCTACACGTTGCAGACCGTCTTCAATCCGGAGGATCCGCATCCGGTGCCGGTCTCCACCGCGAACGTCTACGGCGTCGTCTCGCTGATCTTCTGGTCCGTGATGATCGTCGTGACGGTGACCTACGTGCTGCTGGCGTTGCGTGTCGACAACGACGGCGAGGGCGGCATCATGGCCCTGATCACGCTGCTGCGCCGGGCCGGCAAGAAGATCGAGCCGCGCAAGGCGGCCTTCCTGGCCGCGGTGGGGCTGTTCGGCGCCGCCCTGTTCTTCGGCGACAGCATGATCACCCCGGCTATCTCGGTGCTGTCCGCCGTCGAGGGGCTCAAGGTCGTCCAGCCGTCGCTGGGCAGCCTGGTGGTGCCGATCACCGCGGGCATCATCATCGCGCTCTTCCTGGCGCAACGGCGGGGCACGGCCGCGGTCGGGAAGATCTTCGGACCGATCACGATCACCTGGTTCCTGGTGATCGGCGGTCTGGGCCTGTCCGGTATCGCCCAGCACCCGGCGATTCTCTGGGCGCTCTCGCCCACCTACGCGGTCGGTTTCCTGGCCGGGCACTTCGACATCGCGTTCTTCGCGCTGGCGGCGATCGTGTTGGCGGTCACCGGCGCCGAGGCGCTCTACGCCGACATGGGGCACTTCGGCCGGCAGGCCATCGCCCGCGGCTGGCTGCTGCTGGTGCTGCCCGCCTGCGTGCTCAGCTATCTCGGCCAGGGCGCCCTGATCCTCGAGGACCACGCCAACATCAGCAGCCCGTTCTTCCTGCTCGCCCCGGCGTGGTCCCGGCTGCCGCTGGTGCTGCTGGCCACCGCGGCCACCGTGATCGCCTCTCAGGCGGTGATCACCGGGGCGTACTCGGTGACGTCCCAGGCGGCCCAGCTCGGCTACCTGCCGCGGCTGCGGATCATCCACACCTCGGACTCCTCCATCGGGCAGATCTACGTGCCGTGGATCAACTGGATGCTGCTGCTCTCGGTGCTCACGCTGGTGTTCGCGTTCCGGTCGTCGGCGGCGCTGGCGTACGCCTTCGGCATGGCGGTCACCGGCACGATCACCATCACCACCACGCTGTTCTTCGTGGTGGCGCGGACCCGGTGGAACACGCCGCTGTGGCTGCTCGGGGCCGGCGCGGCCGTGCTGCTCACCGTCGATCTGCTGTTCGTGGCGGCCAACCTCACCAAACTGGTGCACGGCGCCTGGCTGCCGCTGCTGATCGGGCTCGTCGCGTTCACCGTGATGAAGACCTGGCAGACCGGCCGGGACATCGTCACCGCGCAGCGCCGCCGGATGGAGGGCTCGCTGCGCGACTTCATCGCCGAGATGCAGGAGAACACCGCGGCGACCGTCTGCGTACCCGGCACCGCGGTCTTCCTGAACCGCAACAAGGAGGCCGCGCCGCTGGCCCTGCGGGCGAATGTGGAGCACAACCACGTCCGCCACGAGCACATCCTGATCATCTCGATCCGGTTCGAACCGGTGCCGCGGATCGCCGACGAGGAGCGGATGGAGGTCGACGGGCTGGGCTTCGGCGACGACGGGATCGTGCACGTCACGGCCCGGTTCGGGTACGCCGAGACCCCGGCGCTGATCCCGGCGCTGCGCGGCCTCGACGACCAGGACACCGAGGGTCACCTGGGCCTGGACCGGGCCTCGTTCTACCTGTCCAAGATCGACCTGCGGCGCGGCGACGCCCCGACCATGGCGGCGTGGCGCAAACGGCTGTTCATCGCGACGTCGTACCTGACGGCGGACGCGGCCGAACACTTCGGCCTGCCCCGGAACCGCACCGTGATCATGGGCTCGCACATCGAGATCTGAGCACGCCGCGTAGGTTCACAGCCATGCGCGGCGAGTTACGGATCTACCTGGGGGCGGCGCCCGGCGTCGGGAAGACGTACGCGATGCTCGAGGAGGCCGCCCGGCGCGCCGAGCGCGGCACCGACGTGGTCGTGGCCGTGGTGGAGACACACGGGCGGGAGCAGACCGCCGCGATGCTCGGGGAGCTCGAGGTGGTGCCCCGCCGCGATCTCGCGTACCGCGGCGGGGTCTTCACCGAGATGGACCTCGACGCCGTTCTTGCGCGCCGGCCGGAACTCGCCGTGGTCGACGAACTCGCCCACACCAATGTGCCCGGCGCCGGGCACGCCAAACGGCACCAGGACGTCGAAGTTCTGCTGGACGCCGGGATCAGCGTGCTCACCACGGTGAACGTGCAGCATCTGGAGTCGCTGCACGACGTGGTCACCCGGATCACGGGAGTCGAGCAGCGGGAGACCGTGCCGGACGCGGTGGTCCGGGCCGCCGGGCAGGTCGAGCTGGTCGACATGACACCGGAGGCGCTGCGGCGGCGGATGGCGCACGGCAACGTCTACCGGCCGGAGAAGATCGACGCGGCGCTGAGCAACTACTTCCGGGCCGGCAACCTCACCGCACTGCGGGAACTCGCCCTGCTCTGGCTCGCCGACCAGGTCGACGAGCAACTCGACCGGTACCGCACCGACCACGACATCGACGCCACCTGGGAGACCCGGGAACGCGTCGTCGTCGCGCTGGCCGGCGGTCCCGAGGGCGAGGCGCTGATCCGCCGGGCCGCCCGGATCGCCGCCCGTGGCCGGGGCGCCGACCTGCTCGGCGTGCACGTCACCCGCAGCGACGGCCTGGCCGGGGCGGACACCGCCGTGCTGGCCCGGCAGCGGGTGCTGCTGGAGAGCCTGGACGGCTCCTGGCACCAGGTGTCCGGCGGCGACGTGCCCCGGGCGCTGCTGGAGTTCGCCCGCGGGGTCAACGCCACCCAGGTGGTGCTCGGCGCCTCCCGCCGGGGCCGGTTCGCCCAGCTGCTCACCGCGGGAGTCGGCGTCACCACCGCGGCCCGGTCCGGCTCGATCGACGTGCATCTGGTCGGCCACGAGCTGACCGGACGCCGCCCGCGCAGCGACCGCCGGCCGCCGGCGCTGTCCCGGGGACGCCGGATCGCCGGGTTCGGGACCGTCCTGGCCGGGTTGCCGCTGCTCACGCTGACCCTGGCCGGCATCGCCGACCATCCGCTGATCAACGACATCCTGCTGTTCCTGGTCGCGGTGGTCGGGGTGGCGCTGATCGGCGGACTGTGGCCGGCCCTGCTCGCCGCGGTTCTCGGCTCGCTGCTGCTGAACTGGTTCTTCACCCCGCCGTTCAGCGCGTTCGCCATCGCCGAGGGGCACAACCTGGTCGCCCTGGCCACGTTCGTGCTGGTGGCGGTCGCGGTCAGCGGCGTCGTGGACATCGCGGCCCGGCGGACCCGGCAGGCCGCGCAGGCGTCCGCCGAGGCGCAGACCCTGGCGGCGGTGGCCGGTGGGGTGCTGCGCGGCGAGCGCCCGCTGATCGCGCTGCTCGACCGGCTGCGGGAGACCTTCGCGCTGACAGCGGTGGCGCTGCGCGAGGACGGGACGATCACGGCCGCGGTGGGCGTGCCCCCGGCGACGGCCGAGGACGCGGACGTCGCGGTCCGGGTGGACGCCTCGCTGAGCATGCTGCTGTGGGGACACACGCTGCCGGCGTCCGACCGGCGGATCGTGGAGGCGTTCGCGGCGCAGGCGGCGGTGGCGCTGCGCCAGGAGCGCCTGGCCGCCGAGGCGGCCCGGGCCGAGCCGCTCGCGGAGGCGGACCGGTTGCGCACGGCGTTGCTCGCGGCCGTCTCCCATGATCTGCGTACGCCGCTGGCGTCGGCGAAGGCGTCGGTGGCGAGCCTGCGCTCGACCGAGGTGCAGTTCGACGAGGCCGACCGGGAGGAGCTGCTGGCCACCGCGGACGAGTCGCTGGACCGTCTGGACCGGCTGGTCGCGAATCTGCTGGACATGAGCCGGCTGCAGGCGGGGGTCCTCGGCGTCACCATGATCGACATCGGGGCGGAGGACGTCGTACCCCGGGCACTGGAGGATCTCGGTCCGCAGGGCCGGACCGTTACGGTGCGCGTCCCGGAGGACCTCCCGATGCTGCGCACCGACCCGGGCCTGCTGGAACGGGTGCTGGTGAACCTGATCGCGAACGCGCTGCGGCACAGTCCGCCGGACCGCCCACCGATGATCACCGGGAGCCGGCTCGGCGGCACCGTCGAACTGCGGATCATCGACCACGGGCCGGGCATCCCCGCCGACCGCCGCGACGACGTGTTCCTGCCGTTCCAGCGACTCGGCGACCGGGACAACCACACCGGCGTCGGTCTCGGCCTCGCGCTGTCCCGGGGGCTGACCGAGGCGATGGGCGGCACCCTCACTCCCGACGAGACGCCCGGAGGCGGACTCACCATGATCATTTCTTTGCCGGCCGGTGGGGCATGACCCGGATCCTGGTCGTCGACGACGAACCCCAGATCGTGCGGGCACTGCGGATCAACCTCAAGGCCCGCGGGTACGAGGTGGACACCGCCGCCGACGGCGCGTCCGCTCTGCACCTGGCCGCCCACCACCACCCCGACCTGGTCGTCCTCGACCTGGGGCTGCCGGACATGGAGGGCGCCGAGGTGATCGGCGGCCTGCGCGGCTGGACCAGCGTGCCGATCATCGTGCTCTCCGGGCGGGCCGGCAGCTCGGACAAGGTGGAGGCGCTGGACGCCGGCGCCGACGACTACGTGACCAAACCGTTCGGCGTCGACGAACTGCTCGCCCGGATCCGCGCGGTCACCCGCCGCGTGCAGACCCCGGAGGAGTCCTCGCCGGAGGTCCGCATCGGCGGGTTCACCGTCGACCTGGCGTCCCGGACGGTCAGCGACGGCGTCCGGCTCACCCCCACCGAATGGCAGCTCCTGGAACACCTGGTCCGGCATCCCGGCAAACTGGTCACCCAGCGGGAACTCCTGCACGACGTGTGGGGGCCGCAGTATTCACGTGAGACCAATTACCTCCGCCAGTACATGGCGCGTCTGCGCCGCAAACTGGAGACCGACCCGGCCCGTCCCGAGCATCTGCTCACCGAACCTGGAATGGGATACCGATTCCGCCCATGATCGACAGTTCCTTCTCGCAGACCGCGGCAAGCCGTCAGGCCGTACGGCTCGGCGTGCTCGACGTCGGATCCAACACGGTCAACCTGGTGGTGACGACGGCCGACTCCGGGCTGCCCCTCCCGGTGCACACCTGGGAGGGCCGGCCCCGGCTGGGCCAGCGTCTCGAACCCGACGGGGCGATCAGCGAGGACGGCCTGCGCCGGATGATCACCGCGGTGCGGCGGGCGGCCGCCGACGCGGAGGCGGCGAAGGTGGACCGGCTGTTCGCGTACACCACGGCGGTGGTCCGGGACGCGCCCAACTGCGACTGGGTGCTCGACCGGGTGCAGGAGGCGACCGGCATCCGCCTGGGCACCCTGTCCGGTGTCGAGGACGCCCAGCTCACCTTCCTGGCCGCCCGGCGCTGGCTGGGCTGGCAGGCCGGGCCGATGCTGATGCTCGACATCGGCGGCGGCTGCCTCGAGGTGGCGTTCGGCCGCGACCGGCTGCCCGAGTCGGCGATGTCGCTGCCGCTCGGCGCCGGCCGTCTCACCCGGGAACTCCTCGACGGCGACCCGCCGTCGGCCCGCTCGGTGCGCCGCCTGCGCCGCCACGTCCGGGAACAGTTCCACCAGGTCGCCGCCCGGACCTCCTGGGAGGCGCCGCAGACCTCGGTGGCCGCCTCCAAGACGTTCCAGCAGCTGGCCCGGCTCACCGGCGCGGCCCCGCTGCGGCAGGGGCCGTTCGTCCCGCGGCTGCTGCGGGCACACGCCCTGAAACCGTGGATCCGCAAGCTCGCCGGGATCCCCAGCGAACACCGGTCCCGTTACCCGGGGATCTCCGAACACCGGGCCAGACAGATCCTGGCCGGGGCGATCGTGGCGTACGAGGTGATGCGCCGTCTCGGCGTGGAGTCGGTGTGGATCTGCCCGTGGGGGCTGCGCGAGGGGATCATGCTGCGCGAGCTGGAACTGCGCCAGCCGCCGCTGGACAACGCGTCGTGGGTGCCCTGGCCTCCCGCTTGATCCCGCTTCCCGCTACATCGGGCGCGCGGGATGCCGATGGGTCGGATGTGCGGTTATTCGGTTCCCGGCCTGAGCTGCCGGAGTCCTCCCGGCCGGTGCCCCGTGACGTCGAGTCGCTGGAGAGCCTCGTGCTGGCTCTGGAACGGGCGACTGACGAGGCCAGTGCCTGGCGGATCACCGTCGACAGCATGGTGAAGTCGTACCAGTTCGGCTACGGCGCGGTCTGGGTGGCGGCCGGTCCGGGACTGCTGGAGGTCGAATACGAGACCGGCGCGATCACCCCGCAGATGCAGGCGGTGATCGCCGGCCGTCCGGTGCCCTCGGATGCGGGACTGGTCGGCCGGGCGTTCCGGCAGAAGACCCCGGTGTACGCCGCCTCCGCCGCGGACTGCCACGACTGCCTGCGCTGCCAGGCCGCTGACCGGGCCGGGCTGCACGCCGCGATCACCCTTCCGGTGGTGAACAAGCGCGGCGAGGTGCTCGCCGTCTTCGAGTACTTCAGCCCCGAGCCGCTCTATCTGGACGGGCCGCGGACCGAGAAGTGGGCGTCCATCGCCCGGATCGCCGAGCAGGCCCGGACGAGTGCCATCGCGGCCGCCGAGATGCGGCAGGTGGCCGACGACCGGCTGGCGGTCACCACGGTCGTCACCAAGCTGGGCACCGCCCACGACATTCAGAGCGCGATCCGGGTCGCCCTGGACAGTGTGCGGACCGCGTTCGGGTGGGCGTACGGGTCGTACTGGGAGATCGACCCGTCGGACAACGTCCTCAAGTTCGAGATCGAGTCCGGGTCGGCCGGTGACGAGTTCCGGCGGGTCACCCTGGCCGCCACCTTCGCCGAGGGCGTCGGCCTGTCCGGGCGGGCCTGGCGCAGCCGGGACCTGGTGTTCGTGAAGGACCTGGCCGAGGTGACCGACTGCGTGCGGGTGCCCGCCGCGCAGCGGGCCGGGGTCCGGTCCGGCGCCTGCTTCCCGATCTCGAGCAACGGGCACATCGTCGGCACGATGGACTTCTTCACCACCGAGTACATCGACCTGTCCGAGTCGCGGGCCGCCGCGCTGCGCAACGTGCAGCAACTGGTGTCCCAGCGTCTCGAGGTGCTGCGGGCCGCCGAGCGGGCCGCGGAGAACGCGCGGGCGCTGCTGGACACCGTGGAGCGTCTGCGGTCGGCCAGCGGCGACGCGACCTCGGTGGCCGAGCAGGCGGTGTCGCGGGCGTCGGCGATGACCGCCGAGGTGGCGGCGCTGGGCCAGGCGTCCACCGCGATCGGCGACGTCATCAAGATCATTTCGTCGATCGCCGAGCAGACCAACCTGCTGGCCCTGAACGCCACCATCGAGGCGGCCCGGGCCGGCGAGTCCGGCAAGGGCTTCGCCGTCGTCGCCGGCGAGGTCAAGGAACTGGCCCGGGAGACCGCCGAGGCCACCCAGAAGGTCGCCGACCAGATCGCCGGCATCCAGGCCAGCACCGAGACGGTGGCCGCCGGCATCCACACCACCAGCGAGACGATCGGCAAGATGGACGCGGTCCAGGCCCGGATGAACGACGTCCTCGCCGAACAGGCCGAGATGGCCCGCGCCCTCGCGGGCTGAGTGTCCCCTATCGGTCGAACATGGGTTCGGGCCTTCCCCGGGGGCGCGGATCCGTACCACGATGCAGTGATGACTGGAGTTCGACTGCTGGTGGGCACCCGCAAGGGCGCGTTCGTGCTGACCTCGGACGCCCGGCGCCGGGACTGGGCGGTGAGCGGCCCGCACTTCGGCGGCTGGGAGGTCTACCACGTCAACGGGTCGCCGGCCGACCCGGACCGGCTCTGGGCGTCGGCGTCCGGCGGCTGGTTCGGCCAGCTGATCCAGCGTTCCGACGACGGCGGCAGGACCTGGCGGCAGGTCGACCACGACTTCACCTACGACGGCGGCGTCGGCGAACACCTCTGGTACGACGGGACGCCCCGGCCCTGGGAGTTCAAGCGCATCTGGCACCTGGAACCGTCCCGGACCGACCCGGACACGGTGTGGGCCGGCGCCGAGGACGCCGCCCTGTTCAAGTCCACCGACGGCGGCCAGAAATGGGTGGAGATGACCGGGCTGCGGACGCACGCCACGGCTCCCGGCTGGGCGCCCGGCGCCGGCGGCCTCTGCCTGCACACCATCCTGCTGCACCCCACCGACCCCGCACGGATGTACGCGGCGATCTCCGCGGCGGGTGCGTTCCGCAGCGACGACGCCGGCGTCACCTGGACGCCGATCAACCGGGGTCTGGTGTCCGAGGGCATCCCCGACCCGGACGCCGAGGTCGGCCACTGCGTGCACCGGCTGGCCATGCACCCGTCCCGCCCGGACACCCTGTTCATGCAGAAGCACTGGGACGTGATGCGGACCGACGACGCCGGCGGGCAGTGGCGCGAGATCAGCGGTGACCTGCCCACCGACTTCGGCTTCCCGGTCGCGGTGCACGCCCACGAGCCCGAGACGGTCTACGTCGTCCCGATCACCAGCGACCACCAGCACTGGGTGATGGACGGCAGACTGCGGGTCTACCGCAGCCGGACCGGCGGCGGCGAGTGGGAGCCGCTGACCGCGGGCCTGCCGCAGCAGGACTGCTACGTCAACGTGCTGCGCGACGCGATGGCGGTGGACACCCTCGACGAGTGCGGCGTCTACTTCGGCACCAGCGGAGGCCAGGTGTACGCGTCCGCGGACAGCGGCGACAGTTGGCGGGCGATCGTCCGGGACCTGCCCGCGGTGCTCTCGGTGGAAGTCCAGGTGATCCCGTGATCCGGGTGGTGCTCCCGCCCCACCTGCGGACCCTCGCCGCGACGGGCCGGGAGGTCCAGGTGGAGGTGGCCGGGACGGTCACCCAGCGCGGCGTGCTGGACGCGGTGGAGGAGCGGTACCCGATGCTGCGCGGCACGATGCGTGACCGGCGGACCGGTCAGCGGCGGCCGCTGGTGCGGTTCTTCGCCTGCGAGGAGGACCTGTCCAACGAGTCGCCGGACGCGCCGCTGCCGGACCGGGTGGTCACCGGTGAGGAGCCGTTCCTGGTGGTCGGAGCGATGGCCGGCGGCTGAGGAGGATACGACGGTGACCCGGGAGAACCTCCCGGGCCACGCGTCGGCATCCTGGTCAGATCGACTTGTTCAGGAGAGTCGGGTTCACCGGGACAGCCGGGACGATGCCACCGACCGGGGCGGGCGTCGCGACCACCGGCGGGAGGGTGTTCGGGTTGGCCAGGGTCGGCAGCGGGTTCGGAATGACCGACGAGGGCAGGGCCGGCGTCGGCGCGATCACCGGGTCGGTGGCCGTGTCAGTCGGGATGGGGGTGGCCGCGCCGGAGGCCGGCTGGACCGTGGGAATGTTCAGCGGAGGAACCGTCGGTTCCTTCGAGACCGCCGGCAGGGTGGTGGCGGCCAGGGTGGGCTTCGGCGGCAGCGTCGTGGGCGCCACCTGGATGGTCGGGAACACCGAGTCCGGCGGGATGGTCGGCGGGATGGCCGGCGTGGTCGGCGCGGTCGGCGTCACGGTGGTCGCCACGCGGGCCATGGCCGGGACCGTGGGGAGCGGCGGCAGGGTCGGTGCCAGCGTCGGAAGGGCCGGCAGGGTCGGAGCAACGGTGGGCAGCGCCGGCAGTGTCGGCGCGATGGTCGGCAGCGCCGGCAGCGTCGGTGCCAGGGTGGGCAGCGGCGGGATCGTCGCCGCGGCCATCCGGCCGCCGACGAACGGCACCGTGGTGGGAGCCACCGACGGAGCCGACGGCACACCGGTGCCGGGCAGCGCCGGGGTGGCCGCCGTCGTGGCCGGGGTGACCGGAGCGGACGGGTTGGCCGGCGTCGCCGCTGCCGTTGCGGTCGCCGCTGCCGTCGCCGTGGAGGCGCCCGACGGGGTGGCGGTCGGGTCGTACGGTCCGGGCGGCGCCGAGGTGGCCGGAGCCGGCGGCGTGGTGATCGGCGGCGTGGGCGTGGGCGGCGACCAGGTCGGCGGCGTGACGCCCGGCTCCACCCACTTGCTGGGTGTGACGCTGGGTGCGCCGGTGGCGACCGGGGTCGCCGTGGCGCCTGCCACGCTGACAGTGGGGTTGGCCGACGCGTTCGGGTCGACGGTGGCATTCGGGTCGACGGATGCGCCCGTCGACGGATCGATGGTGGCTGCGGGCACGGCGGCCGCCCGTTCCGGTTGGGTACCGGCGAGCGCCTGTGCGGGCCCCGCTCCCAGCGCGGCGACCGCGAGCACACCTAGGCCCGTGACGGTCATCTTCCGTGTCGTCTTGCGCATGTCATGCCTTTCTAGCTGCTAGCTGGACAGATTTCTGGGAGGCCAGATGTCTGGCGAGAGTTGGTCGGCTGGATGCGGCTGACCCGCATAGCTGAGCACCCAGGACGGGTGCCTATCGGCTGTTCGGAGGAACCAGCCCGGGTTATGGCCCCTCGGGGACCGCTGGAGTGCAGACTGCGGTGCACGGGGGCCGCAGAGCGTTACCGTGACGCCGGTGACCTGGCGGGACGCGACGCGGCCTACGATCGGGGAATGGCCAGGCGGACGGGCGAGGCGACCCGCGAGGAGATCCGGGTGGCGGCGACCCGCCTCTTCCGGGAACGCGGCTTCGCGCGGACCTCGGTGCGGGACATCGCGGCGCAGGCGGCGATCAATCCGGCCCTGGTGATCCGGCATTTCGGCACCAAGGAGCTGCTGTTCCTGGAGACGATGCATCTGAGCATCGACGACGAGCCGTTGCTCGACGTGCCGCTCGAGCGGTTCGGGGAGCGCTTCGTCGAGGTGCTGCTCGCCGACGACGACATCCGGGGTGTCTATCTGGCGCTGGTGCGGGGCAGCAACGAGGAGCAGATCAAGTCACGGTTGCAGCAGATCCACGAGCGGACGTTCGTGGGGCCGGTCCGGGCACGGCTCACCGGCCCGGACGCCGACCTGCGGGCACGGCTCGCGGCGTCGGTCGTCGGCGGTCTGCTCTATGCGCTGTGGGTGGTCGGCGACGAGCCGCTGCTCGCCACCGACCCTGGTGAGCTGGTGAAACGTTACGGTGCGTTGTTGCAGCAGGCCCTGAGCGCCTGAGTCACTGGACGGACCAGCCGCCGTCGGACGGCAGCACCACACCGTTGAGGTTGACGCCGTCGTCGCTGAGCAGGAACGTGATCGATGCGGCGAGGTGCTCGGCGAGTGCCACCCCGGGGATCAGGCGCAGGTGCGGGCCGGTGCGTTCCTGGCCGTACGCGCTGGCGTTCGGCGGCTGCTGCATTCCGGTGGCCACCCCGCCGGGCGCCACCGCGTTGGTGCGGATGCCGCGGTTGCCGTACATGAAAGCGGTGTTCTTGGTGATGCCGACGACGGCGTGCTTGGACGCGGTGTAGGCGACGCCGGCCGCATTGCCGCGCAGGGCCGCCTCGGAGGCCACGTTGACGATCGCGCCGCGGCCGGCCTCGAGCATCGCCGGGAGGACCGCCCGGGTCAGCTGGAAGACGCCGTCGACGTTGACCGCGAAGACCTTGGCCCACATGGCGTCGGTGGTCTCGTGGGCCGGGCTGAAGTCGTCGACGATGCCGGCGATGTTGGCCAGGCCGTCGATCCGGTCGCCGGCGGCCTCGACGATCCGGGCGATGTCGTCGGCCTTGGTGATGTCGGCGACGACCGGCACCAGCGACGGGGAGGCCGCCGCCGGCGCCGGAGAGTCGGCAGGCGCCGAGGTGGCGGTGATGTCGACGGCGATCACCCGGCCGCCCTCGCGGACGATGCGGGAGGCGGTGGCCCGGCCGATGCCCGATGCGGCGCCGGTGACGATCACCGTCTTGCCGGCGAAGCGTCCGGGGGTGATCTGTTCCTGCCAGGTGCCGCTCTCCTCGGCGGAGGAGGGCACGACGCCGCCGTTGACCCGCAGGACCAGGCTGTCGACCAGTTCCTGCGGGACGCGGCCCTGGCTGAGGGCGACGAGCTGCTGCAGGGGGAGACCGCGGGCGGGGGTGAGCGACGACGCGTCGAAGCCGCCGCCCTGGCCGAGGGCCTCGCGCAGAGCGGCGCCGCCCTCCGGGTGGTCAAGCCATTCGCCGACGGTGGAGGCCGCGGTGAGCGGCCGGGAGGTGTTCGCCATGTCGAGAGCCTTTCTGCAGGTCACGCGGCATTCCGCGCCGAAGTCAACTTAGTTTACTTCGACGGGATCCGACGATACGTCGGACGGGAGGCGGTCATTCCAGAAAACTCTTCAGGTATGTCGGCCACCGCACCGGCGATGCTCAGCCGGAGACAGATCAACGTCGTCTTCACCGCGATCCTGCTCGGCATGCTGCTCGCCGCCCTCGACCAGACCATCGTCTCGACCGCGCTGCCGACGATCGTCGTCGACCTCGGCGGTGCCGGGCACATGTCCTGGGTGGTCACCGCGTACCTGCTGGCCGAGACGGTGGCCACCGTGCTGGCCGGCAAGTTCGGCGACCTGTTCGGCCGCAAACTGGTCTTCCAGGTCAGCGCGATCGTCTTCGTGGCCGGCTCGGCGGTCTGCGGCGTCGCCCAGGACATGGCGATGCTGGTGGCCGCCCGCGCGGTCCAGGGCATCGGTGGCGGCGGCCTGATGGTCACCGCGATGGCGCTGATCGCCGACGTCATCCCGCTGCGCGACCGGGGCCGGTACCAGGGCGCGCTCGGCGCGGTCTTCGGCATCACCACGGTCGTCGGGCCCACCCTCGGTGGACTGTTCACCGACCACCTGAGCTGGCGCTGGGCGTTCTACATCAACGTGCCGATCGCGGTCGTGGTGATCGCCATGGCGGCCCGGGCCATCCCGTCGATCCGTTCCGGCGCCAAGCCGGTCGTCGACTACCTCGGCATCGCGCTGGTGGCCTCCGGCGCGACGAGCGTCATCCTGGCCCTGGAGTGGGGCGGCAACGAGTACGCCTGGGACTCCGCCGTCATCATCGGCCTGTTCGCCGGCTCGGTGGCCCTGTTCACCGCGTTCGTCCTCGTCGAACTGCGGGCCCCCGAACCGATGCTGCCGATGCGCCTGTTCCGCAACTCGGTCTTCACGGTCTGCTCCACGCTGGCCTTCATCGTCGGCTTCGCGATGCTCGGCGCGATGACGTTCCTGCCCACCTATCTGCAGTATGTGGACGGTGTCACCGCCACCGGATCCGGGGTCCGCACCCTGCCGATGGTCGCCGGGCTCTTCCTCTGCTCGATCCTCTCCGGCAACGTGGTCAGCCGCACCGGCCGGTACAAGATGTTCCCGATCGCGGGCGGGGCGGTGCTCACCCTGGGGCTGTACCTGATGTCGACCATGGGACCGGGCACCAGCACCGCGCTGGAGTCGTTCTACATGTTCGTGCTCGGCGCCGGCATCGGCCTGTCCATGCAGGTGCTCACCATCGTCGTGCAGAACACCGTGCCGTACAGCGACCTCGGGACCGCCACCTCCGGGGTGACCTTCTTCCGTACGCTCGGCAGCTCGTTCGGCACGGCCGTGTTCGGCACCCTCTACAGCAACCACCTGCAGCCGAAACTGGCCGCGGCGATCACCGCCTCCGGGATCTCGCCCGAGGCCGCCCTCTCCCCGGAGGCGCTGGACGCCACCGACCCGGCCGTCGCCGCCCCGGTGATCGCCGCGTACGCCGACGCGATCAACTACGTCTTCCGCTGGGTCGTGCCGGTCGCGTTCCTCGGCTTCCTGATCGCCTGGCTGCTCAAGGAGCTCCCGCTGCGCGACAGCGCCCGGGCCGCCGCCCCGGACGTGGGCGAGGGTTTCGCCCCGCCGGTCCCGGACGACCGGGTCACCCGACTCGAACGCGCGATCAGCGACACCATGCGCAAGGCGCACCGCGACCCGTCGCTCATCGAGGGGGTGCTCGCCGGCTCCGGCACCACGCTCAACCACGCCCAGGCGTGGGCGGTCGGGCAGACCCACCTGCACACCCAGGCCCGGGGCCGGGCCGGCGTCGCGGACATCGCCCGGCTGCACCGGATCCCGGCCGAGGTTCTGGAACCGGCGTTCGCCGAACTCTGCGCCGCCGGGTACGCCCGCCAGGACGGTGACGAGGTACGCCTGACCGACGCCGGTGAGGAGCAGTTCGACCGGGTCCGGGAGGCCTGGCGGCAGTGGCTCGACACCCATCTGGAGGACTTCGCCATGACCGAGCCCGGTGACCGTGCCCTGCTCGACCAGGCTCTCGGCAACATCGCCACCCGCCTGGTGGACGAGGAGGAAGTGGTCGGCGCCGGGATCGCACCCGGACGCTCTTGATCATCGGATCGGGTGGGCTAGGGTCCAGCAATGGGATTGCTGGACAGGTTCCTCGGCTCACCGGAGCGCCGGTTCGCCCAGCTGGCCCTCCGGGTGGCCCGGGCGACACCGGGGGTGGAGCGCGCGGTCTACCAGCCGGACGACTTCGCCATCGCGATCCACCGCACCGGCGGGGGCGGGCCCGCCCACCTCTACCTCTCCAACGTCTTCCGGGAGACCGCCTCGGCCGGGCCGGAGGAACGCCGGGAGCGGCTGGCCAAGCTGATCCGGTTGATGGCGTCGCCGCCGCCGGAGGACACCTGGGAGACCGTCCGCGGCAAGCTGCGCCCGGTGGTGCGCCCGGTGACGTTCGGGGTGGCCGGACCGGTCGGGATGCGCCCGCCGCTGTCGCGCCCGGCGATGCCGTTCCTGCGGGAGCTGGTGGTGGTCGACGCCCCGGACGCGATGTCCTACGTGATACCGGACCGTCTGGAGGAGTGGGGTGTCGCCGCCGAGGAGGTGTTCGACGCCGCCCGGGAGAACCTGTCCCGGATCGCCCGCCGGTCCCTGGAGCAGCGCTGGCCCGGCGGTCCGAGCGTGATCCGGATGCTCGACGACGGTGACGGCTACTTCACCTCGTTGCTGCTGAGCCCCGGCTGGCTGGCCGACGTGGGGGAGAAGATGGGCAGCCCGGTGCTGGCGTTCGCGCCGGACAACAACACGTTGCTGATCGCGCCGCTGCCGGACGAGGGCGCCCATCATCTGTACGGCCTGGTCGAGCAACACTTCCAGGAGGCGGTGCGCTATCTCTCGCCGGTCGGGTACGTCGCCGGCCCGGGTGGTGGCGCGGTGCCGTACACGCCGCAGGCCGGCCATCCGGATCACATGGCCGCGTGCCGTGCCGCCGCGGTGCTGGCCCTGACCGAGTACTCGAATCAGACCGACTGGCTGGCCGAGGAGTACGAGAAGGCCGGCGTCGACGTGCACGTCGGCCGGCTGATCGCGGTCGAGCCGTCCGACGGCGGTCCGGCCGAGACCATCGCCACCTGGGTCGACGGCGTGAGCACCCTGCTGCCGCGGGCCGACTCGGTGGCGTTCGCCAGTCCCGGATCCGGAATCGAGTTCCGGGTTTCGTGGCAGACGGTGGAGGAATATCTCCATCTGAGGCCGGAGCCGCTGCTGGCTCCGGCGCGCTACCGGGTGGACGGCTGGCCGCCCGCCTCGGTGCTCGCCGACCTGCGCGGACACGGCACAACTTCTTAACGAAACTTGCCTATACCGGCTTACACAGGGCAGGCTCGGCAGGACGGATGCTGTCGCGGCAAAGATCATCACGCCAGAGTCAGAGGTCCGTCACGTAAACCGCACAAGACCTGAACCTGGGAGGTCGGGATGTCTTCTTCGCCGCCACTCGATGAGGAAGAGGCCAACCTGCGGGTCGGGCAGCCTGCTGATCACGCCGCCGGTGTCAAAGCCGTCCGGCTCAGTCTCACCAACGCCGTGCAGAAGATGGGCGTCCGCAAGACGGTCCGCAACCTGCGCACGCTCAACCAGCACAACGGCGTCGACTGCATGAGTTGCGCCTGGCCCGATCCGGCCGGCCACCGGCACGCCGCCGAGTTCTGCGAGAACGGCGCCAAGGCCGTCTCCTGGGAGGGCACCCGCGACACCGTCGGCCCGGTCTTCTTCGCCGAGAACTCGATCGAGAGCCTCGCCGGGCAGACCGACTACTGGCTGGAGAAGCAGGGCCGGCTGACCCACCCGATGGTGCGCCGCCCGGGTGGCACGCACTACGAGCCGATCTCCTGGGCCGAGTCGTTCGCGCTGATCGGTGAGCACCTGTCCGGTCTGGCGTCGCCGCACGAGGCGGTCTTCTACACCTCCGGCCGGGCCAGCAACGAGGCCGCGTTCGTCTACCAGCTCCTCGCTCGGGCGTACGGGACGAACAACCTGCCGGACTGCTCCAACATGTGTCACGAGTCGACCGGTGTCGCGCTGATCCGCACGATCGGTGTCGGCAAGGGCTCGGTCACCCTGGAGGACCTGCACAAGGCCGATCTGATCGTGGTCTCCGGCCAGAACCCGGGCACCAACCACCCGCGCATGCTC
The DNA here is from genome assembly GCF_000962825.1 of Actinoplanes rectilineatus. Classification (GTDB taxonomy): domain Bacteria; phylum Actinomycetota; class Actinomycetes; order Mycobacteriales; family Micromonosporaceae; genus Actinoplanes; species Actinoplanes rectilineatus. Next base: position 1,857 of record NZ_JZKF01000053.1, on the reverse strand, counting down.
ACCGCGCTCGAGGTGGCCAAGCGGGACGGCGCCAAGATCCTGGCGATCAACCCGCTGCCCGAGGCCGGCCTGCTGCGCTTCCAGAACCCGCAGAACGCCCGCGGCGTGGTCGGCAAGGGCACCGGCCTGGCCGACAAGCTGCTGCAGATCCGCTCGAACGGTGACCTCGCCCTCTGGCAGGCCATCGGCCATCTCCTGCTGAAGAAGGAGGAGGCCGACCCGGGTTCGGTCGCGGACCGCGAGTTCATCGAGGCGCAGACCGTCGGCTTCGAGGACTGGGCCGAGAGCCTGGCCGAGATCGACCGGGACGCGATCCTCGCCGCGACCGGTCTGGCCTGGGAGCAGATCGAGGAGGCCGCCGACATGATGGCCACCTCGAAGCGGATCGTTCACTGCTGGGCGATGGGCATCACCCAGCACCGCAACTCGGTCGCCACGATCAAGGAGTTCGTCAACATCGCCCTGTTCCAGGGCATGATCGGCAAGCCGGGTGCCGGCCTCTGCCCGGTTCGTGGGCACTCCAACGTGCAGGGCGACCGGAGCATGGGCATCTGGGAGAAGCCGCCGGCGCTGTTCCTGGACCGGCTGCGTGACGAGTTCGGCTTCGAGCCGCCGCGCGAGCACGGTCACGACGCCGCCGACGCGGTGCGCGCCTTCCGGGACGGCAAGGCGAAGGTCTTCATCGCCCTCGGCGGCAACTTCGTGGCCGCGATGTCGGACACCGAGGTCACCGCGAAGGCGATGCGCGGCGCGGAACTGACCGTGCAGATCTCCACCAAGCTCAACCGCAGCCACATCGAGGCCGGCCGGACCGCGCTGATCCTGCCGACCCTGGGCCGGACCGAGAAGGACGAGACCGGCGGGCGCACCCAGCGGATCACCGTGGAGGACTCGATGTCCGCGGTGCACGCCTCCCGCGGCCGGTCCGAGCCGATCGGCACGCTGCTGCGTTCCGAGGTCGACATCCTGTGCAACATCGCGGACGCCGCCCTGGGCGAGGAACTGGACATCCCGTGGGGTGAGTTCGCCGAGGACTACGAGCGGATCCGGGAGCGGATCGGGCGGGTCGTGCCGGGCTGCGACGACTACGCCAACAAGATCAATAACGGTGGGTTCACCATGCCGCACCCGCCGCGGGACTCCCGCACCTTCCCGACGCAGGAGGGCAAGGGCGTCTTCACGGTCAGCCCGCTCGAGGTGATGACCGTGCCGGAGGGCCGGCTCGTGCTGCAGAGCCTGCGCAGCCACGACCAGTTCAACACCACCATCTACGGCCTCGACGACCGGTACCGCGGCGTCTACTCGGGCCGCCGGGTGGTCTTCATCAGCAAGGCCGACCTGGACGAGCTGGGCTTCGACAACGGCGAGATCGTCGACCTGGTCTCCGAGTGGGAGGATGGCCTGACCCGCCGCGCCGACCAGTTCCGCCTGGTCGAGTACGACACCCCGAAGGGCTGTGTCGCCGCGTACTACCCGGAGACGAACCCCCTGGTGCCGCTCGATTCGCAGGCCGAGGAGAGCGGGACCCCCACCTCGAAGTGGGTCGTCGTCCGCCTGGAGCGGCGCTAGACACCTTCCGCAGTCAGGGTCTGCCTCTGTGGTGATTTCGGGCGCTCAGTGCGCCCGTATTCACCACACCACCAGGGGTGTGGTGATTTGGGGCGTCGAGCGCGCCCGTATTCACCACACCGCCAGGGGTGTGGTGATTTGGGGCGTCGAGCGCGCCCGTATTCACCACACCGTCAGGGGTGTGGTGATTTGGGGCGTCCAGCGCGCCCGTATTCACCACACCGCCACGGGTGTGGTGACTTCGGGCGTCCAGCGCGCCCGAAATCACCACGCGGACGGGCTTCGCAC